>NZ_JBWKCE010000001.1:0-402991 GCF_056436685.1 Streptomyces sp. NPDC043680
CTGATCCTGTACCTCTTCGGTACCCCCGGACAGGACCGCTTCTGGTTCATGTGGGACGACCTCGTCCGCGGCGCCATCGGCGCCGTCGTCCTCGTCGACACCCGCCGTCTCGCCGACTGCTTCCCCGCCGTCGACTACTTCGAAAACAGCGGCCTCCCCTTCGTCATCGCCCTCAACGGCTTCGACGGACACCAGCCCTATACCCCCGAAGAAGTCCGCGAAGCCCTCCAGATCGGCCCGGACGCCCCCATCATCACCACCGACGCCCGCCACCGCGCCGACGCCAAGAGCGCCCTCATCACACTCGTCGAGCATGCCCTGATGGCCCGGCTGAAGTAGCGGTGTTTCCGAGGGGCTTTCGTGAAAGATCGTGAAGGCTCGTGAAGGCGGTCCGTGTCACGTGAAGGCGGGCTGTGTCCTACGACACGGCCCGCCCTTCTCGTTCATAACGTTTCGACAGAGAATTGCCGCCGACCGGACACAGGGTGCGGTCGCCCGGTGCCGCTGCGCTCACAACGGAGCCCATTTTTGCGACGGGTAGCTCTCTATGTCCGTTTTATGCGGGACATAAGGTTCTGTGAATGGCCGATTTCAAGTGTTTGGAGCACGGCCGTTAACCATGCTGGAATTCAACTAACTAGCTAGTAGCACCGCCGGAAGGTTGTTGGTCGAGTGAGGCGAAGCAACTCACGCCCCGCGGGTGAAACCGCGCGCGGCAACTTCACCCCGCCGCAGCGCGCGGCCGCGTCGCCCGTCGACGCGCCCGCGGACCCGCCGGCGAAGAGTGGCAGTACCAGCAGGTTCTCGCCCCGCAACTGGCGTGTGCCGACGCGTCTGAACGCCATCCTGCTCGTGCCCGTCCTCGTCGGACTGGTCATGGGCGGCTTCCAGGTGAAGGGCTCCCTCGACACCTGGAACGAGGCCAAGGACGCCGAGAAGACGGCCCGCATCGTCCAGGCGGCGGCCGAATACGGCCAGGCCCTGCTCAACGAGCGCGACCTCAGTGCCGAGCCGCTGCTGAAGGGCGACACCCGCAGCGACACGGTCGCCAAGGCCCGCGAGGCCACCAACGCCGCCCAGCTGAAGTTCGGGCAGGCCGTCAAGGACCTCCCGAAGAACCAGGGCATGGAACGGCGCCTCGAACTCTTCCGCCAGGAGGAGCCGAAGCTCGAACTGGTCCGCAAGTCGGCCTACGTGGCTCCCGAGTCGGCGAAGAAGAACCCGCCGAACCAGCTGGGCCCGGTCCCGACCGAGGACGGCTACCTGCTCGTCCAGCACTACCTCATGCAGTTCTCGAACGAGCTGGGCCTCGGCACCGGCAACGTGACCAGCTACGGCCGCATGGTCTACGCGATCGAGCTGGCCAAGGCCGCCAACTCGCTCCAGCGCGCCATCGGCACCCACCTGCTGGTCCGGCCGAACCCGGACGAGGAGGTCCGCAAGGCCCAGCTCGTCGCCTTCTCCTCGTACGCCTACCTTGAGGAGATCGCGGTCGGCGAGTACGTCTCCGCCGGTACCGAAGAGGACACCAACCGCCTCAAAGAGGTGATGGGCAAGAAGTCCCAGGAGGGCGCCGCCAAGCTCGCCGAGGCCAAGACCCAGGCCGAGCAGGCGGGCACCCCCTTCAAGGCCCCGCCCATCGTGAACGGCTCCGCGCTCACCGGTATGACCGAGGCGATAGCCGGCGGCGAGAAGAACACCAAGCTGGCCACGATCGGCGTCACCCCTGCCGCCTGGCAGTACGGCGCCACGGCCAAGTTCGAGGGCTACGCCGAGATCGAGAGGGACCTCCTCGACAAGGCCGTCAAGGACGCGGTCGCCGTCTCCGACGAGGCCCGCAACGACGCCATCTGGACCGGCGCCATCGTGGTCGTGGCCCTGCTCGCCGCCTTCATCATGGCCGGCATGATGGCCCGCCAGATGAGCCGCGCGATGCGCCACCTGCGTACCGCCGCGTTCGACGTCGCCGAGCAGCGCCTGCCGATGCTCGTCGACCAGCTCTCGCGCACCGACCCCGGCAAGGTCGACACCCGTGTGGCGCCGATCCCGATCAACTCCCAGGACGAGATCGGCGAGGTCGCCCGGGCCTTCGACCAGGTCCACCGCGAGGCGGTCCGGCTCGCCGCCGAGCAGGCCCTCCTGCGGGGCAACGTCAACGCGATCTTCACCAACCTCTCCATGCGCAACCAGTCGCTGATCGAGGGCCAGCTGACCCTCATCACCGACCTGGAGAACAACGAGGCCGACCCGGACCAGCTGGAGAACCTCTTCCGCCTGGACCACCTCGCCACCCGTATGCGCCGCAACGGCGAGAACCTCCTCATCCTCGCGGGTGAGGAGCCGGGCCGCCGCTGGGACCAGCCGGTTCCCCTCGTCGACGTCCTGCGCGCCGCCTCCTCCGAGGTGGAGCAGTACGAGCGCATCGAGCTCTCGGGCGTCTCGGAGGCCGAGATCCACGGCCAGGCCGTGACCGACCTCGTGCACCTGCTCGCCGAGCTCCTGGAGAACGCCACCACGTTCTCCTCCCCGCAGACCAAGGTCCGCGTCAACGCCACGCGTCTGCCCGACGGGCGCGTCATGGTGGAGATCCACGACAAGGGCATCGGCCTGACCGCCGAGGACTTCGCGGACATCAACCACAAGCTGGCCAACCCGCCGACCGTGGACGCCGCGATCTCCCAGCGCATGGGCCTCTTCGTGGTCGGCCGGCTGGCGGACCGCCACGGCATCCGCGTCCAGCTGCGCCCCTCGGGTGAGGCGGCGGGCACCACGTCGCTGGTCATGCTGCCCGACGCCATCACCCACGGTGGTGGTGGCGAGGGGATCCCGGACGACGACTTCACCGTCTCCTCCATGATCCCGCAGCAGCAGGCGCAGCACAGCGTCCCCATGCGTACGGCGGCCGAGCTCGGCTTCGACGACTCGCGCTACGACAACCAGGGCGCCGACGGAACCCCCCTCGACCCGGTCAGCCGGTCGCTGGGGCAGCAGGAACGCCGGGCCGCGCTGGAGGCCCAGGTCGGCTACGGCCAGGACCAGGGCGAGTACGCCGAGCAGGAGTATGCGGAACCGCAGCCGGAGCACGGGTACCAGCAGTACCCGGAGTACGAGCAGCAGTCCGAGCAGGGGTACGAGCCCGCGTACGGCTCCCAGCAGGCGCACGCGGCCCAGCAGGGCTACGAGGCCTACCCGCAGCAGGACTACGGCTATGCGGAAGCCGGTTACCAGGACGGCGGCCAGGACGCCCAGGCGTACCAGGACGGCTACAAGTCCCAGTCCCCGCAGGCCGAGTGGCCGGAGCAGAACTCCTACTCCAACGGCTACCAGCAGGGATACGGGACCGAATCGGAACCCCTCCCCGCTCCCGAACCCGCCGCGGACCGCGTAGGCTTCGACCGTCCGGGCGCCGCTGCCGACACCGGCCACGAAGTGACCGGAGCGGGCCTGCCGCGACGCGGCAGCCAGCAGCAGTGGCAGTCGGCACAGCGGGAAACGGAGTCCACCGGATCCCTCTTCGAGCAGCGGCCGCAGCGACAGCAGCAGCCCGCCGCCGCGGAGCGGGACGAGGAAGGCAGCGGCTGGCGTTCGAACAACGACGAGCGCTGGCAGCAGGCCGCCAAGCTCCGTGAGCCGAAGGCGGGCGGGGTCACCCCGTCCGGTCTCCCTCGGCGGGTGCCCAAGGCCAACCTGGTCGAGGGCGCGGCGGAGACGACCCCGCAGGGCGGCCCCCAGGTCTCCCGCGCCCCGGAGGACGTCCGCGGCAGGTTGAGCAACCTGCGGCGCGGTGTCCAGCAGGGACGCAGTGCGGGTTCCGAGCAGTCAAGTAACAGCTATGACCAGGAGCGTTAGTGTGAGCCCGATGAGCCAGGCGGCACAGAACCTGAACTGGTTGATCACCAACTTCGTGGACAACACCCCCGGGGTGTCCCACACGGTGGTGGTCTCCGCCGACGGCCTTCTTCTGGCGATGTCCGACGGTTTCCCGCGCGACCGCGCCGATCAGCTGGCGGCCGTGGCCTCCGGTCTGACGTCGCTGACCGCCGGAGCCTCCCGCATCTTCGAGGGTGGCGCCGTCAACCAGACCGTGGTCGAGATGGACCGGGGATTTCTCTTCCTCATGTCCGTCTCCGACGGGTCCTCGCTCGCGGTGCTCGCGCACCCCGAGTGCGACATCGGCCTCGTGGGCTACGAGATGGCCCTCCTCGTGGACCGTGCCGGCAGTGTCCTCACCCCGGAACTGCGCTCGGAGCTGCAGGGAAGTCTTCTCAACTAGCAAACAGGCAGTGCGTTTCGCGTCATCGCACCATAGGGTGCGGTGGCGCGGTTCCACAGGGAGTACTGCGTTCTTGGAGTCGGAGGAGGAAACGTGACAACACCCGGAGGACATCCTTATGGCGGCGCGCAGCAGCCGCAGGGTGGGCACGACCAGAACCGCTTCAACTTCCCGTCCGCTCCCAGCCGGCCCGTGCCGGAGCAGAACCCGTACCAGCAGCAGCCGTACGGCCAGCCCCAGCAGCAGCCCCAGCAGCCGCAGGCGCCCCACCGGCTCCCGCAGCAGCCTCCGCGGGGCTCGCAGCCGCAGGCCGCCAAGGCGCACAACCCGCTGGTGCGTCCGTACGCCATGACCGGCGGCCGTACCCGGCCGCGCTACCAGCTCGCCATCGAGGCGCTGGTCAGTACCACGGCGGATCCCGCGCGTCTGCAAGGGCAGTTGCCCGAGCACCAGCGCATCTGCCGCCTGTGCCAGGAGATCAAATCCGTCGCGGAGATCTCGGCACTTCTCTCCATTCCTCTTGGTGTCGCCCGCATCCTCGTCGCCGACCTGGCGGAGGCGGGCCTTGTCGCCATTCACCAGCCCGGCGGCGACGAGTCTGCCGGTGGCCAGCCAGATGTGACACTGCTCGAAAGGGTGCTCAGTGGACTTCGCAAGCTCTAACGGCGGAGCGGCTCGCTCCACCACCTCCGCGAAGATCGTGGTGGCGGGCGGCTTCGGCGTGGGCAAGACCACGTTCGTCGGCGCGGTCTCCGAGATCAACCCGCTGCGCACCGAAGCCGTCATGACCAGCGCGTCCGCCGGCATCGACGATCTGACCCACACCGGGGACAAGACGACCACCACGGTCGCCATGGACTTCGGCCGCATCACCCTGGACCAGGACCTGATCCTGTACCTCTTCGGTACCCCCGGACAGGACCGCTTCTGGTTCATGTGGGACGACCTCGTCCGCGGCGCCATCGGCGCCGTCGTCCTCGTGGACACGCGGCGTCTGGCGGACTGCTTCCCCGCGGTCGACTACTTCGAGAACAGCGGCCTGCCGTTCGTCATCGCCCTCAACGGCTTCGACGGGCACCAGCCGTACACGCCGGAGGAAGTCCGCGAGGCGCTGCAGATCGGCCCGGACGCTCCGATCATCACCACCGACGCCCGCCACCGCGCCGACGCCAAGAGCGCGCTCATCACGCTCGTGGAGCACGCCCTCATGGCCCGCCTGCGGTAGCCGCCCGGCCGTGCCGCGGCCCGTGTGCAGCAAGGCCCCCGAGTCCGTCCCTACGGACTCGGGGGCCTTCGGCGTTCCCGACCGCTCCCGACGGGCCCGCGCCATGGCCTGCCTCCTCGTACGGGCGCCGCGCGCCGGCCGTTCCCCGGGCATGCGTCAGGCCCCGCACCCGGAAGGGGTGCGGGGCCTGAACGACGGGGCTGCGGTCAGCCCTGCCAGCTGTGCGGGGCGCGGAAGCCCGGGGTGCGCTCCAGGCGGCGCCAGCGGGCCTGGGAGCCGATGCGGTGCACCGGGCGGTCCTCGGGGGTGGAGGCGGCGCGGGCCAGCAGGATCGCGGTGATCGCGGCCAGCTCCTCGGGCTTGGCGTTGCCCTTTTCCACGCGCAGCAGGGCGTCGGTCTTCGACATGGGTGGCAGCTCTCCTTCGCTTCTTACTGCGGCGGGTTGCCGTGCTTGCGGGACGGCAGGTCGGCGTGCTTGCTCCGGAGCATCGCGAGGGCGCTGATCAGCGTCTCGCGGGTCTCGGCGGGGTCGATGACGTCGTCGACGAGGCCGCGCTCGGCCGCGTAGTACGGGTGCATCAGCTCGGCCTTGTACTCCTTGACCATGCGCGCCCGCATCGCCTCCGGGTCCTCGGCCTCGGCAATCTGCTTGCGGAAGATGACGTTGGCCGCGCCCTCGGCGCCCATGACCGCGATCTCGTTGGTCGGCCAGGCGTAGGTGAGGTCGGCACCGATGGACTGGGAGTCCATGACGATGTACGCGCCGCCGTAGGCCTTGCGCAGGATCAGCGAGATGCGCGGGACGGTGGCGTTGCAGTACGCGTACAGCAGCTTCGCGCCGTGGCGGATGATGCCGCCGTGCTCCTGGTCGACACCGGGCAGGAAGCCGGGGACGTCCAGCAGCGTGATGATCGGGATGTTGAAGGCGTCGCACATCTGGACGAAGCGCGCGGCCTTCTCGGAGGCCTCGATGTCGAGGACACCGGCCAGCGTCTGCGGCTGGTTGGCGACGATGCCGACGACCTGGCCGTCGAGGCGGGCGAGCGCGCAGATGATGTTGCGGGCCCAGCGCTCGTGAATCTCCAGGACGTCGCCGTCGTCGACGAGCTCCTCGATGACCTTGTGCATGTCGTACGGGCGATTGCCGTCGGCCGGCACCAGGTCCAGCAGGACGTCCGAGCGCCGGTCGGCGGGGTCGGAGGTCTGGTGGACCGGCGGGTTCTCCCGGTTGTTGGAGGGCAGCATCGTGATGAGGTAGCGGACCTCGGAGATGCAGGTCTCCTCGTCGTCGTACGCGAAGTGCGCGACGCCCGAGGTCTCGGCGTGCACGTCGGCGCCGCCGAGGCCGTTCTGGGAGATCTCCTCACCGGTGACGGCTCGGACGACGTCGGGGCCGGTGATGAACATCTGCGAGGTCTCGCGGACCATGAAGACGAAGTCCGTCAGGGCCGGGGAGTACGCGGCGCCACCGGCGCACGGGCCCAGCATCACCGAGATCTGCGGGATGACACCCGAGGCCTTGGTGTTGCGCTGGAAGATGCCGCCGTACCCGGCGAGCGCCGAGACGCCCTCCTGGATACGGGCGCCCGCGCCGTCGTTCAGGGAGACCAGGGGGGCACCGGCGGCGATGGCCATGTCCATGATCTTGTGGATCTTGGTGGCGTGGGCCTCGCCCAGCGCGCCGCCGAAGATCCGGAAGTCGTGCGCGTAGACGAAGACCGTGCGGCCCTCGACCGTGCCCCAGCCGGTGATCACACCGTCGGTGTAGGGCTTCTTGCCCTCCAGGCCGAAGCCGCTCGCCCGGTGGCGGCGCAGCTGCTCGACTTCCTTGAAGGAACCCTCGTCGAGCAGCAGCGCGATGCGCTCGCGTGCGGTCAGCTTGCCCTTGGCGTGCTGGGCCTCGGTCGCCCGGTCACTGGGGCCGCGCCGCGCCTGCTCGCGCAGGGAGTGCAGTTCGGCCACGCGCCCGCGGGCGTCCGCCGGCTCGCTCGGAATCTGGTCCACAACGGTCATGTACCGACCTTACGAAGCGCGGGGGCAAAAACCTCCGTTGGTTCCGCACAGTCTCGGGTGTGTTCCGCTGTTCGGCCCGGACAGAACCGCAGGGTGATGCGCGAACACCACCAGGCGGGACCCCGACCCTTTGTGGAGGTTCCATAAAACGGCCTGACACCTCGTCCAGATGTTGAAAATTCAACGGAATGGGCCTAGAGTCATTCTCGTTGAACATTCAACGAACTGTCCCAGGACAGCCATCACGCTCCCGAGGAGGAAGCCATGGGTCTCTTCACCCGCCGCAGCCAGGAGAACACCACGACCGCCGTCGCCACGCTGGAGGTGGACCCGGCGCTCGCCGCCCTCACCGGCGACTACACCATCGACGCCGCCCACAGCAGCATCGGCTTCACCGTCCGCCACGCGATGGTCACCAACGTCCGCGGCAGCTTCGGCGCCTACGAGGGAGCCCTCCGGCTGGACGGCGTGGACCCCTCCCGCTCCACCGCCTCCATCGACGTGCAGATCGCCTCCGTCGACACGGGCATCGCCGACCGCGACGCCCACCTGCGCAGCGGTGACTTCTTCGACGCCGAGGCCTTCCCCCTGATGACCTTCCGCTCGACCGAGGCGGCCCGGATCGGGGGCGACACGTACCGGATCACCGGTGAGCTGACCATCAAGGACGTCACCCGCCCGCTCTCCATCGACCTGGAGTTCAACGGCTCGGCCACCGACGTCTACGGCAGCGAGCGCGTCGGCTTCGAGGGCTCCGCCGAGATCCTGCGCTCCGACTGGGGCCTGACCTGGAACGCCGCGCTGGAGGCGGGCGGCGTCATGGTCAGCGACAAGGTGAAGCTGACCTTCGACATCTCGGCGGTCAAGCAGGCCTGAGGCGCCACGGCCGCCGGGCGGGCCCTGCCGGGCCCGGCCTGACCGGAGCGGCAGTTCGGCCGGGGGGCGGCGCTCAGAAGCCGCCCCCGCCATCGAAGCCGCCTCCCCCGTCGAATCCCCCGCCGCCGCCGAAGTCGCCTCCCCCGAAGTCGGAGGGGTTGAAGTCGGCGCCGGAGAAGTCCCCGCCCTCGTAGCCCGCGCCCAGGTCGGAGGCGTAGGCGGGGCCGGACGTCATCATCGAGCCGAGCAGCGTGCCCACCAGCAGGCCGGGCAGGATGCCGCCGCCGAAATAGCCGCCGGCCCACGGTCCGTACGCCGGGCCGGCGTCGTAGTACGGGCGCGGCCCGTACTCGGTGTCGACCGTACGCACCATCGGGTCCTGCCCCTCGCGCAGCCGGACCGCGTCCGCCGCGCACACGGGGACGGTACGCACCGTCCCGCCGGCCGGCGACCACTCCACGTCCTCGGTGCTCGGCCCGTGGCGCGGGTCGAAGAAGCAGGGCGAGCGGCGCTCGGGCAGCGGCCGGCCCTGCCGGCGGGCGTCCAGGCGGGCGAGGGCGAACCGGCCGTCCTCCAGGGCCTGGGTCACTCCCCTGACCTCCTGGGGGTGCTGGACGGAGGCCATGACGGACTTGGCCCGCTCATAGGCGTCGAGACCTTGCGCGTAGTCGGCGCGCATGGCGTCGTCGGCGCCCGGCTCACCGGGATGGAAGTCCAGCCGGTCGAGCTCCTCGCCGAAGGCCGTGATGTCCTCGTCGACGACCACGCGCAGCTTCTCGACGGCCTCCCGCTCCTCCTCTTCCTTCCTCCTGCGGTTGCGGCGCACCACGGCGTACGCACCGCCACCGCCCACCAGGGCCACGGCCCCGAGGGTGATCAGCCCGCCGACCGGGGCGCCGCCGCTGTCGACGCTGCCGCCCCAGGAAGCCGGGGCTCCGCCCCCGACCTGGGCCAGGGCCTGGTCGACGAAGTTGTTCAGCTGGGTGTTCGCGTCCACCGGGCCGCCGGCCTTCACGGCGTCGGTCAGGTTGCGGACGGCGTTGGAGGGCATGACCGCGCGGTCCGCACCGGCGTTGAAGCCGTCGCCGAGCCGGATCGCGTAGAGGCCGGTGATCCCGGTCTCGGCGCGGATCGTGCGCAGCACGCTCGCGGCGGGGAACTCGGAGGTGGCGGGCAGCACGGCCACGAAGACCGGCTTGTCCGCGTCCTTGATCTTCTTGGCGAGCGCGTCCGCCTGCCCCGGCGACAGCTGCGCCGCGGCCCGCGGATCGACATAGACCGGCCCCTTCTTGAGGGCCTCGGCCACGGTGGCGGGCCCGGTGGCGGCCGAGGCCTGCGGCGCGAAGACGAGAGCCGTCGCGCACAGGGCCGGCAGCAGGGCGGAGAGTAGGGACATCAGCCTGGTCCTCATGCTTCCGACGCTACCGGAACCATGACGTTCCCGTGTGAGCCGGACATAAGGCCGCCGCTCCGCAGCAACGGCCCGGGGTCCGCCGGGTTCCCGCCGGGGCGGGGACTACTCGGCCGGTTCCACGCCCGCGCGCAGCAGGCCGTAGGTGAAGGCGTCCTCCAGGGCCTGCCAGGAGGCCGCGATCACGTTCGGGGCGACGCCCACCGTCGCCCACTCGTGGGTGCCGTCCGTCGTCGAGATCAGCACGCGGGTGGTGGACTCGGTGCCGTGCTTGCCCTCCAGGATGCGCACCTTGTAGTCGACCAGCTCGAACTTGGCGAGCTGGGGGTAGAAGCGCTCCAGGGCGACCCGCAGCGCCCGGTCCAGGGCGTTGACCGGGCCGTTGCCCTCAGCCGTCGCGACGATCCGCTCGCCCTTGGCCCACAGCTTGACCGTGGCCTCGTTGGCGTGGGTGCCGTCCGGGCGGTCCTCGACGATGGCCCGCCAGGACTCCGTGCGGAAGTACCTGCGGGCGCGGCCCTCCACCTCGGCGCGCAGCAGCAGCTCGAAGGAGGCGTCGGCGGCCTCGTAGGTGTAGCCCTGGAGCTCGCGCTCCTTGACCCGCTCAACCACCCGCGAGATCAGGGCGCGGTCGCCGCCGAGGTCGACGCCGAGTTCCTTGCCCTTGAGTTCGATGGAGGCGCGTCCGGCCATGTCGGAGACGAGCATCCGCATGGTGTTGCCGACCCGCTCGGGGTCGATGTGCTGGTAGAGGTCCGGGTCGACCTTGATTGCCGAGGCGTGCAGGCCCGCCTTGTGGGCGAAGGCGGAGACGCCCACGTACGGCTGGTGGGTGGAGGGGGTCAGGTTGACGACCTCGGCGATGGCGTGCGAGATGCGGGTCATCTCGGCGAGGGCACCCTCGGGCAGCACCTTTCGCCCGTACTTGATCTCCAGCGCGGCGACGACCGGGAAGAGGTTGGCGTTGCCGACGCGTTCGCCGTAGCCGTTGGCGGTGCACTGGACGTGCGTGGCGCCCGCGTCGACGGCGGCCAGGGTGTTGGCCACCGCGCAGCCGGTGTCGTCCTGGGCGTGGATGCCGAGCCGGGCTCCCGTGTCGGCGAGCACGGTCGCGACCACCGCCGAGACCTGTGCGGGCAGCATGCCGCCGTTGGTGTCGCAGAGGATCACCACGTCGGCGCCGGCCTCGTGGGCGGTTCGCACGACCGCCTTCGCGTACTCGGCGTTGGCGCGGTAGCCGTCGAAGAAGTGCTCGCAGTCGACGAAGACGCGGCGGCCCTGGGCGACCAGGTGCGAGACCGTGTCGCGGACCATCTCCAGGTTCTCGTCCAGCGTGGTGCGCAACGCGAGCTCGACGTGCCGGTCGTGGGACTTGGCGACCAGGGTGATCACGGGCGCACCCGACTCCAACAGGGCCCGGACTTGCGGGTCCTCGGCGGCCGAGCCGCCGGCCCGGCGGGTCGCGCCGAAGGCGACCAGCTGGGCGTGCTTGAAGTCGATCTCGGCGCGGGCGCGGGCGAAGAACTCCGTGTCGCGGGGGTTGGCGCCGGGCCAGCCGCCCTCGATGAAGCCCACTCCGAAGTCGTCCAGGTGCCGGGCGATCGTCAGCTTGTCGGCGACGGTGAGGTTGATGCCCTCACGCTGGGCGCCGTCTCGCAGGGTGGTGTCGAAGACGTGGAAGCTGTCGGTGTCGTCGGTCGGGACCTGTGCCGGCACTGTCGCCTCGGTCGTCGTCATGTTGATCTGACTCCTGTCGGATGAGTGGTTCCGGATACCCGGGTTCCACTGCCCCCATCATCGCGCGCTGTCCGGTCCCGGCAGGAATGGAGCCGGGAAACGAAAAAACCTCTCGCGGGTGCGAGAGGTCTGCGCGCGGGTCTGGGACACGGTGGCCGCCGCCGCGAAGTTCTTCCACGGGTCAGCGGTCGCTGCGGACCGGCGCGCTGCTGCCGATAATCACGAGCTGAGCAAGCACGTCCGCAGTGTGCCACACCGTCTCACCGCGCACGCGAGCCGTCTCACGATACGAGAGCCTCGTCGAGGAACTCCGAGACGTGGGCCAGGATGTCGTCCCGCCCCATGCCGGGCAGGCCCACGGCGACCTGGATGCTGAACCCGTCGAGCAGGGCGCGCAGCCGCGCCCCGAACCGGTCGGGGTCCACGGGCCGGAACTCCCCGCGCGAGATGCCCTCGGCGAGCAGGGCCACCAGGTCGCGGTGCCAGGCGCCCTCGATGGCGGCCTGCCGGTCGCGTTCGCGCGGGCCGGCGTTCTGCGAGCGGTTCCAGACCTCCAGCCACAGGGTCCAGTGCGGATCGCGGGCGCCTTCGGGCACGTACAAGTCGACGTACGCCTGGAGCCGCTCGCGCACCGGACCGCGGCGCGACAGCAGGGCCCGGCGCTCGGTGCCGAGGGCGGCCTCGCTCCACTCCAGCGTCTGCAGCAGGAGCTCGTCCTTGCTGCGGAAGTAGTAGAGGAGGTGGCCGCTGCTCATGCCGACCTGGCGGCCCAGGCCGGCCATGGTCAGCCCGTCCAGGCCGCGCTCGGCGATCGTGGCCATGGCGGCGACGAGTACGTCCTCGCGCGGCGGCGCGTTCTTCCGCGCCGCGCGTACTCCACCCGCCGCCATGGGCCACTCCTCGGAACGTCGTGCCGCAGGTCACACCTTCGGCTGCTGCTGGGTGATGCAGTGGATACCGCCACCCCCGGCGAAAATCGTACGTGCGTCGACGAGGGTCACGGTGCGCTCGGGGAACAGCCCGCGGAAGATCTCGGCGGCCTCCTCGTCACGCGGGTCGTCGAAGGAGCACAGCACCACGCCGCCGTTGCAGAGGTAGTGGTTGATGTAGGAGTAGTCGACCCACTCGCCGTCCTCCTCCAGCACCGTCGGCGCGGGGATCTCCACGACCTCCAGCTGCCGGCCCCGCGCGTCGGTGGACGCGCGCAGGATGGCGGCGATGGTCTTGCAGCGCTCGTGGTCGGGGTGGGCGGGGTCGGGCTGGGTGTGGACCATCACCACGCCGGGGCGGGCGAAGGCGGCCACGATGTCCACGTGGCCCTGCGTGCCGTAGGTGCCGTAGTCGCCGGCCAGTCCGTACGGCAGCCAGATCGCCTTGGTGGTGCCGAGGTGGGCGTGGATCTCCTGTTCGACCTGCTCGCGGGTCCAGCCGGGGTTGCGGCCCTGGCCCAGCTGCACGGTGTCGGTGAGGAGCACGGTGCCCTCGCCGTCCACGTGGATGGCGCCGCCCTCGTTGACGAGCGCGGTGCTGTACGTACGGGTGCCGGCCAGGTCGGAGACGTGGCGGGCGATCTTCGAGTCGTGCTCCCAGCGGGCCCATTCCTGGGCGCCCCAGCCGTTGAAGGTCCAGTCCACGGCGGCCAGCTCGCCGGCGTCGTTGGTGACGAAGGTCGGGCCGATGTCGCGCATCCAGGCGTCGTCGAGCTCCCGCTCGACGAGCACCAGTTCATGGCCGTCGCCCCTTCCGGCGATCGCGCGGGCGCTCTCGGCGTCGCCGGGCGAGACGACGAGGGTCACGGGCTCGTGGCTGCGCACCGCGCGGGCCACGGCTCCCCAGGCCTCGCGGGCCTCGGCGAGCTCCTGCTCGTTGGTGAAGGTCGGGTTGGGGCTGGGCCAGGCCATCCAGGTCCGCTCGTGGGGCGTCCACTCGGCGGGCATCCGGAATCCGTCGGCGACGGGCTTGCTCATGGAAGGGTCCTTACGGGCTGGGCTGGTCACAGGAAGTACAGGCGGTTGAGGGAGACCGAATCGGCCGCTTCGGAGCGCAGCGGGTCACCGTCGAGGGTGACGAGTCCGCTGCGCGCGTCCACATCGACCGCGCCCACCCGGGAGTTGAGGAGGAGGTCCGCGGGGCCGATGCCCCGGGTGCCGCGGACGGCGACCCGGCGGCGGCGCGTGGGCATCCGGTCGCTGCCGAGCCCGGCGGCGGCCGCGGAGACGAAGGCGACGGAGATGTCGGCCGCGGTGGCCCCGTACGAGCCGAACTGCGGGCCGAGGACCAGCGGTTCGCAGGTGTCGGTGGCGGCGTTGGGGTCGCCGGTGACCCCGTACGCCGGGAAGCCGGACTTGAGCACCAGCTGCGGCTTGGCGCCGAAGAACTGGGGGCGCCACAGCACGATGTCGGCGAGCTTTCCGACCTCGATCGAGCCGATCTCGTGGGCCAGGCCGTGGGCGATGGCCGGGTTGATGGTCAGCTTGGCCATGTAGCGCAGGACGCGGGCGTTGTCGTCGCCCTCGCCGTCGCCGGCCAGCGGGCCGAGCTCGCCCTTCATCTTGGCGGCCATGGCGAAGGTCCGGCGGATCGTCTCGCCGGCCCGGCCCATGCCCTGGGCGTCGGAGGAGGTGATGCCGATCGCGCCCAGGTCGTGCAGGACGTCCTCGGCGCCCATCGTCCCGGCGCGGATGCGGTCGCGGGCCATGGCGGCGTCGCCGGGCAGGTCCGGCTTGAGGTCGTGGACGGAGACGATCATGCCGTAGTGCTCGGCGACGGCGTCCCGGCCGAAGGGCAGGGTCGGGTTGGTGGAAGAGCCGATGACGTTCGGCACGCCCGCCATCTTGAGCACGTTGGGGACGTGTCCGCCGCCGCAGCCCTCGATGTGGAAGGCGTGGATGGTGCGGCCGTCCAGGACGCGCAGGGTGTCCTCGACGGAGAGGCATTCGTTCAGGCCGTCGCTGTGCAGGGCGACCTGGACGTCGTGCTCCTCGGCCACGCGCAGGGCGGTGTCGAGGGCGCGGGTGTGGGCGCCCATGTCCTCGTGGACCTTGAAGCCGGAGGCGCCGCCCTCGGCCAGGGCCTCGACCAGCGGGGCCGCGTCGGAGGAGGAGCCGCGGGCCAGGAAGCCGATGTTCACGGGCCAGGCGTCGAAGGCGTTGAAGGCGTGCTTGAGGGCCCACGGCGAGTTGACGCCGACGCCCCAGACGGGCCCGAACTCCTGGCCGATGACGGTGGTGACACCGGCGGCGAGCGAGGCTTCCATGATCCGCGGGGAGAGCAGGTGCACGTGGGTGTCCACGGCGCCGGCGGTGGCGATCAGACCCTCGCCGGAGACGATGCTGGTGCCCGTGCCGACGACGACGTCCACCCCGTCGAGGGTGTCCGGGTTGCCGGCCCGGCCGATGGCGTGGATGCGGCCCTCGCGGATGCCGATGGAGACCTTCTTGATGCCGAGGACGGCGTCGATCACGAGGACGTTGCTGATCACGACGTCACAGGTCTCGCGGACGGCGGCGGCCTTCAGGTGCAGGCCGTCGCGGGCGGTCTTGCCGAAGCCGGCCAGGAACTCGTCGCCCGGCTTCTGGGCGTCGTGCTCGACGCGGACGGTGAGCCCGGAGTCGCCGAGGCGCACCCGGTCCCCGGCGCGGGGGCCGAAGACGGAGGCGTACTCGTGCGGGTCGATGTGCCGGCTGCCCGGCGCGCAGTGGTCGCTGTGCGGGGTCTGGCGGCTCATGCCGGGTTCCCTTCCGGGTGGTCTTCGGTGGCGCCGAGGTAGCCGCAGGCGGCCGCGCGGGCCAGGGCCTCCTCCTTGGCGCCCGGGGCGTCCAGCGGGCCGTCGACCAGTCCGGCGAAGCCGACGGCGATGCGGTCGCCGCCGATCGGGACCAGGCCGACCTCGCCCTCGCCGTGGGGGTCGAACCGGACGGAGGAGCCCGCCGGTACGCACAGCCGCATGCCGTAGGCGGCGGCGCGGTCGAAGTCGAGGCGGGGGTTCGCCTCGAAGAAGTGGAAGTGCGAGGTGACGCTCACCGGCACGGGGGCGGTGTTGCGCACGCGCAGGTGCAGGACGGGCTCCGGCTGCGGGGCCCCGGGGCCCGGGACGACCGCTCCGGGGGCGTCGTCGCCGAGCGAGGCGGCTCCCCGGATCGGGGCCGAGACCACCGCGAGGCGGGAACCGTCGTCGAAAACGGCCTCCACGTGGACCTCGGTGACCACGTCGGCCACGCCCGGCAGGACGTCGTCCGGGCCGAGCACGCCGCGGGCCTCCTCGATGGCCTCCGCCAGCCGCTTGCCGTCCCGGGCCGCCTCGCAGACCGTGTCCGCGATGAGCGCGGTGGCCTCGGGGACGTTGAGCCGCAGGCCCCGGGCCCGCCGGGCCCTGGCCAGTTCCGCGGCGCTGCGCAGCAGCAGCCGGTCGCGCTCCGTAGGGGTCAGCCGCACGCCGATCCACCACCTTTTGAGTCGATGGGTTAGAGCATCACTCTAACTCTTCATTTCCTCGCAGGGAATCATTGACCTGGAGCTGGGCTTAGGTCACATTGAATGTCGCTCAAACATTGCCAGACCCATTGCTGCGCCGTCCCGCCGCCCTGCCAAGGGAGTCCCCCATGCCCATCGAACAGCGCGGAGTCGACACCATCCCGGAGGAGGAGCGGACGAGCGGTCCCCGGGACCTGATATCGATCCTGCTCGGCTCCAACCTCTGTCTCGGTGTGATCGTCTTCGGCTGGCTTCCCCCGTCCTTCGGACTGGGCCTGTGGCCTTCGGTCACCGCCATCGTGACCGGCACCCTCGTCGGGATCGCCTTCACCGCGCCGCTGGCGCTGGTGTCCCTGCGCACCGCCACGAACCTGTCCACTTCCAGCGGCGCCCAGTTCGGCGTCCGCGGCCGGCTCGTCGGCTCCGTCGTCGGCCTGCTGCTCGCACTCGGCTACACCGCGCTGACCCTGTGGATCGGCGGCGACGTGATGGTCGCCACCCTGTCCCGCCTGGTCGGGCTGCCCGACACCGGTCTCACCCGGGCCCTGATGTACGGCGTACTGGCGGCGTTCACCGTCGTCGGCGCCGTCTTCGGCTACCGGCTCCTGCTGCGCATGAGCAAGGTGCTGTCCCTCGGCATGGTGGTCCTGCTGGCCGTCGGCCTCTACGCGTACGCCCCCGACTTCACCGCCGCCGCGCCGCCGGGCACCGAGCTCCTGCTCGGCTCCTTCTGGCCGACCTGGATCCTCGCCGCCGTCGCCGCCGGGCTCAGCGGGCCCGTCGCCTTCATCACCCTGCTCGGCGACTACACCCGCTACATCTCCCCCGCCCGGCACAGCTCCCGCAAGGTCTACTGGGCCACGTGCCTGGGCCTGCTGATCGGCCTGCTGATCCCGCAGCTGTTCGGCACCTACACGGCGCTCGCCGCCAAGGCCGGGGCCGACTACGCCGGGCCGCTGGTCGACGCCGCCCCCTTCTGGTACCTGGTCCCGCTGCTCGCGGCCGCCGCGGCCGGCTCGGTGGGCAACGCCGGGCTGATGCTCTACTCCATGGGCCTCGACCTGGACGCCATCGTGCCCAGGGCCACCCGCGCCAAGGCCACCCTGGTCGCGGCGGGCGTCGCCACCGCGTTCGTCTTCATCGGCTCCTTCGAGTGGGACGTGCAGTCCGCGATGACCTCGTTCGTCCTGCTGCTGACCGCGATCGGAACCCCCTGGGCCGTGATCACCCTCATCGGGTACGTCCGCTGCCGCGGCACGTACGACGCCGATGCGCTGCAGGTCTTCAACCGCCGCTCGGTGGGCGGCGTCTACTGGTACCGGGCCGGCTGGAACACGGCCGCCACCGCCTCCTGGGCCATCGGCGCGGGCGTCGGGCTGCTCGCGGTGACGACCCCCTTCTACGAGGGCCCGCTGCTCGCCCTCACCGGCGGGGTGGACTGCTCCTTCGTCCTCTCCGGCCTGGCGGGCGGCCTGGTCTACGCGGCGTTGACCGCCCGGCGCGCCCCCGCCCCCGCGGCCCCCGCGGCCCCGGCGGCCGCCGCCGAGGAGCCGGCCGCCGTCTGACCGGCTCCCCGTACGTGCGAAAGGCCCGCTCCCCGGATCCGGGGGGCGGGCCTTTCGCACGTACGGGCTCTAGCCCAGCGGGTGCATCCAGCCGTGGGTGTCGGCGGTGTGGCCGGTCTGGAGGTCCAGAAGGGCCTTGCGGAGCTTCATGGTGACCTCGCCGGGCTCGCCGTTGCCCTGGGTCCAGTGGGCGCGCTCGGACTTGACCGAGCCGACCGGGGTGATGACGGCGGCGGTGCCGCAGGCGAACACCTCGGTCAGGGTGCCGTTCTCGTTGTCGCGCTTCCAGTCCTCGGTGGAGATACGTCCCTCCTCGGCGGTGTAGCCGAGGTCGCGGGCGATGGTGAGGAGGGAGTCGCGGGTGATGCCGGGCAGCAGCGAACCGGTCAGCTCCGGGGTGACGATGCGGTCGCCGTACACGAAGTACAGGTTCATGCCGCCCATCTCCTCGATCCAGCGGCGCTCGACGGCGTCGAGCCAGACCACCTGGTCGCAGCCGTGCGAGGCGGCCTCGGCCTGGGCGACGAGGGAGGCCGCGTAGTTGCCGCCGGTCTTGGCCGCGCCCGTACCGCCCTTGACGGCGCGGACGTACTCCTCGGACAGCCAGACGGAGACGGGCTTCACGCCGCCGGGGAAGTACGCACCCGCGGGCGAGGCGATGACCATGAACAGGAACTCGTTGGCCGGGCGGACGCCCAGGCCGACCTCGGACGCGAACATGAACGGGCGCAGGTACAGGGAGGCCTCGCCGGAGGAGGGCACCCAGGCGCTGTCCTGCTTGATGAGCGCGTCGCAGGCCTCGATGAACAGCTCGGTCGGCAGCTCCGGCATCGCCATCCGGCGGGCGGAGGCCTGGAAGCGCTCGGCGTTGGCCTGCGGGCGGAAGGTGGCGACGGTGCCGTCGGGCTGGCGGTAGGCCTTCAGGCCCTCGAAGATCGTCTGCGCGTAGTGCAGGGTCATGTTCGCCGGGTCGATCGACAGCGGCGCGTACGGGACCAGCTCGGCGTCGTGCCAGCCGCGGCCCTCGGTCCACTTGATCGTCACCATGTGGTCGGTGAAGTGGCGGCCGAAGCCGGGGCTGGCCAGGATCGCCTCGCGCTCCGCGTCGGACAGCGGGGTCGAGGAGGGCTTGAGCTCGATCGTGGGCGTCGTCATGAGTGCTTGTCCTTCACCGGTTGTGTATGGCGGACCGCGCTCACGGCGTACTAGGACGTCCGAGCATCCCCGCATTCCGCGGCCTCGCGTTCGATTATCACGCGAGGCCTCGCTGCGGTGAAACGGGGAGAATGCGGCCCAGGGGAGATGGTGGCACCCGGGGCCGTACAGGAAAAGCCGCCGGGGGCGTCGGTCGCGCGACCCGGCGGCTTCCTGAGGTGGAGCTGCCGGGTCAGCCGGCTACCCGAGCGGCGAGCGCGTCGCCGATCTGGTCGGTGGAGCGGAAGGTGCCGTCGCGCTCCGCCAGGTCGGCGGAGACCGCGTCCTCGATGCGGACGGCCTCGGCTTCGTGGCCCAGGTGGCGCAGCAGGAGGGCGACGGACAGGATCGTCGCGGTCGGGTCGGCCTTGCCGGTGCCCGCGATGTCCGGGGCGGAGCCGTGGACGGGCTCGAACATGGACGGGAAGGCGCCGGTCGGGTTGATGTTCCCGGAGGCGGCCAGGCCGATTCCGCCGGTCACGGCGGCGGCCAGGTCGGTGAGGATGTCACCGAAGAGGTTGTCGGTGACGATGACGTCGAAGCGCTCGGGCTGCGTGACGAAGAAGATCGTCGCGGCGTCGACGTGCAGGTAGTCGGTGGTGACCTCGGGGTACTCCTGGCCGACCTTGTCGAAGATGTTCTTCCACATGTGGCCCGCGTACACGAGGACGTTGTTCTTGTGGACCAGCGTCAGCTTCTTGCGGGGGCGGGCGTTGGCCCGCTCGTACGCGTCGCGGACGACGCGCTCCACGCCGTACGCGGTGTTGATGCTGACCTCGGTGGCCACCTCGGCGGGGGTGCCGGTGCGCAGGCTGCCGCCGTTGCCGGTGTACGGGCCTTCGGTGCCCTCACGGACCACGACGAAGTCGATCTCCGGACGGCCGGCGAGCGGGGTGGCCGTGTTCGGGAAGAGCTTCGAAGGGCGCAGGTTGATGAAGTGGTCGAAGGCGAAGCGGAGCTTGAGCAGCAGGCCGCGCTCCAGCACGCCCGAGGGGACCGACGGGTCGCCGATGGCGCCCAGCAGGATCGCGTCGTGGTGCCCCAGCGCCTCCAGCTCCGCGTCGGGGAGGGTTTCACCGGTGCGGTGCCAGCGCTGGGCACCGAGGTCGTACTGCTTGGTCTCCAGCTTCACATCCTGGGGCAGGACCGCGGTAAGGACCTTGAGGCCCTGAGCCACGACTTCCTGGCCGATGCCATCACCGGGGATCACTGCGAGATTGATGCTGGTCGACATGGCGGAACCGTACTCCGTGTCCCAGCCCTCAGACATATTGCGTCCACCATCTGGACGCAACATGTCCTGGGCCGGCTGGTGGGGGCGGCCGTCAGTGGCCGGTGGATCCGCCGTTGTCCCGGCGGTCCAGGGCGCGCTGGAGGGCGGCGGCGGCGTTCTTGCGGTCGGCGTCGGCGGAGGAGGAGTGGCGGACGCGGCGGGCTGCGGTGCGTGCGGTCATGGTGATCGACTCCTTGAGATCACGGCGTGGCGGGGCCACGGATGAGGGGTTCCTTCAAGGCGCCGGAAGAGGCGGGGGCGGGTGCGCCGCAGGGGTTGCCTGCCAGGGGCGCGCGCCATCGGCCGCCATTCGCCGGATCGGCGAGACGTTCGGCTCCTACAAAGCTAGGGCAGCTCCCGCTGTATGTCTCCGCAATTACTTGGGCTTCCTACTATCTGAGACGCCGAAGCCCGCGGAGGGGGCCGGGCCCGGGGTCCGTTTTCAGCGCTGTTCGGAGCGGAGTTCCCTGATCAGAGCCCGTACGGCGAGGGTCGCGGCGGATTCCGGTGTGGTGACGTATCCCACGCGCCTCACCGGCCTCGCAGGACCCAGATCGGTGATCTGCACGGTGTCGCCGGCCTCCCGCAGCGAGAGTTCCGGCAGGAT
Organism: Streptomyces sp. NPDC043680; assembly: GCF_056436685.1. Lineage (NCBI taxonomy): Bacteria > Bacillati > Actinomycetota > Actinomycetes > Kitasatosporales > Streptomycetaceae > Streptomyces > Streptomyces sp. NPDC043680. The sequence continues at coordinate 20,649 of NZ_JBWKCE010000001.1, forward strand.
CGCCATGCCGAGCCCGCGTCCCACCATGGTGAGCACCATGGCATCGTCCTCGGCCTTGACCGTGGCCCGCGGGATCCAGTCCTGGGCCTGCCACCACGCCCGGGTGTACGAGCCGCAGTTCTCGTCCCAGTCCAGCAGCGGCAGCGACGTCGGATCCGGGTGGCCGACCGGGTGGACCAGGGCGTACGCCTCCTCGGTGAGCACCCCCGTCAGCAGTCCGGCGGCTCCGGCCTCCGCTTCGTCCCCGCGGGCGCCCAGGGTGGCGATGCCGAGGTCGGCGCGGCCCGCGGCCACCTCCCCGGCGGTGCCGGCGCCGAGCTCGCGCACCACCCGGACCTCGGGGCGGATGCCGGGGTGCCGGGCGGTCAGCCGCTCCAGGGCCGGGGGCAGCAGGTGCAGGGCCGCGCTGCGGAACGCGGCGATGCGCAGCACCCCGGTCACGGCCCCGGCGGAGCCGCCGGCCGCGCCGCGGACCTCCGCGCCGAGGACCTCGTACAGCCGCAGGATCCGGTGGGCGAGGGCGACGGCCCGCTCCCCCGCCGGGGTGGGCGAGGCTCCGGCGCGCCCGCGCTCGAAGAGCACGGCGCCCACCTTGGCCTCGCTGCCGCGCACGGAGTGCGAGACGGCCGACTGGGTGAGGCCGAGGCGGGCGGCCGCTGCCGAGAAGGAGCCGGTCTCGCAGACGGCGACCAGGACCCGGAGTTCATGCGGAGCTAGCTCGGCCACGGCGGCCCTCACCTCGTTCCATGAGCAGATTTCATGCATGTGCGGCTTCCATGAGCCCAACCCTCTGCCCGACCCCTTGATTCCTTCCTAACGTCCTCGCCATGATCGAGAACACCGCTTTCGCCGTCCACCAGATCGCCCGCCCCACCGGCTTCCCCGCCGCCACCGACTTCGCCTGCGTCTCCACCCCGGTCCCCTCCCCCGCCCCGGGCACCGCCCTGGTGGAGAACCTGCTGCTCTCGGTGGACCCGTACCACCGCGGGCTGATGGACGGCGGCGAAGGCGGCTTCGAGCTGAACGCCCCGCTGGAGGGCCGGGCCGTGGGCCGGGTCCTCGCCTCCCGGGACCCCGGGCTGCGCGAGGGCGACCTGGTCTTCCACCGCGAGGGCTGGCGTACGCACGCGCTCGTCACCCTGGGCCTGGACGGCGCCCGCAGGCTCCGCGGCCACGAGGGCGTCCCCCTGGAGGCGTACCTGAGCATCCTCGGCGGCACCGGCCTGACCGCGTACGCCGCCCTGACCCGGACCACCCGGCTCCGGGAGGGGGAGGACCTCTTCGTCTCCGCCGCGGCGGGCGGGGTCGGCACCGCGACCGGGCACATCGCACGACTGCTGGGAGCGCGCCGGATCATCGGCAGCGCGGGGTCGGCGGCGAAGGTCCGCCACCTCACCGAGGTCCTCGGCTTCGACGCGGCCTTCGACTACCACGACGGCCCGGTCGGCGAGCAGCTGGCGAAGGCCGCGCCCGAGGGCATCGACGTGTACGTGGACAACGTGGGCGGGGACCACCTGGAGGGCGCGATCGACGCGCTGCGCGAGTACGGGCGCATCGCCTGGGTCGGCGCGATCTCGATGTACAACGGGGACCGCTCCCCGGCCGCCCCGCGCAACCTCTTCGAGGTCGTGCACAAGTCGCTGCGCATGGAAGGGGTATTGGTTCGCAACCACACCAATCTCCAGGACGAGCTGGAGGACTTCCTCGTGCCCCATCTGCGCAGTGGCCGCATCGGCACCGACACCACCGTTGTGCAGGGATTCGATCACACCGTGGAGGCATTTCTGGGCATGCTCCGAGGGGACAACCTGGGCAAGATGCTGGTCCGCGTCGGGGACTGATTCCCGCCACCTCGACGTTCACCGACTCCTTGCCGCACGGATGTAGACCTTTGGCCCGGCGCCCGTCACTCTGTGCCTCAATGTGCCGACCCGGCACTTGAGTTGGAGGCGAGTAGCCAGTGACACCGATCAGCCGCAGAGGGTTCGTGGGAATCGGCGCCGGGCTGGTGGCCGGGGCGGCACTGCCCGCGATCGCACCGGCTTCGGCGGCCGCGGCCGCCGCGACCGGCACGATCACCGATGTGAAGCACGTGGTGATCCTCATGCAGGAGAACCGCAGTTTCGACCACTACTTCGGCAGGCTGAAGGGTGTCCGCGGGTTCGGCGACCGCGCCGCAGGCAACATCCCGGGCGGCTGGGGCACCTTCAACCAGCCCAACTGGGGCGGCCGCCACTACCCGTGGAAGCTCTCCGCCACCCCGCCCGCCGGCGGGGCGGACGGCGAGACCCTGGCGCAGTGCAACGGGGACCTGCCGCACAGCTGGAGCTCGCAGCACGCCGCCTGGAACAAGGGCCGGATGGACAACTGGGTCCTCGGGGTGGGCAACACCCGCACGCTCGGCTACCTGGACCGGGGCGACATCCCCTTCCACTACGGGCTCGCCGACAACTACACGATCTGCGACGCGTACTTCTGCTCGACGCTGAGCGCGACCGGCCCGAACCGCACCTTCCTGTGGAGCGGCAAGGTCGACGCGGGCAGCAAGGACGGCGGCGACGAGTCCGGGCTGACCTGGGAGACGTACGCCGAGGCCCTCCAGCGGGCCGGCCTGAGCTGGAAGGTGTACCAGAACGCCCAGGACAACTACGGGGACAACGGCCTGGCCTACTTCAAGAAGTTCACGGACGCGGCTCCCGGCGATCCGCTGTGGGACCGCGGCATGGGCTCCGTCCCGCGGACCACCGGCTCCACCCCCGACGACATCGCGGCCGCGATCCGCGCGGACGTCGTCGCCGGCACGCTGCCACAGGTCTCCTGGGTCGTGGCGAACGAGGCCTTCTCGGAGCACCCGTACGCCCCGCCCGGCGACGGCGCGCACTTCGTGGACCTGGTCTACCGGGCGCTCTCCGCGAACCCGGAGGTCTTCGACTCCACCGTCCTCTTCCTCAACTACGACGAGAACGACGGCTTCTTCGACCACGTCGCGCCGCCGGTCGCCCCGCCGGGCACCCCGGGCGAGTACATCGACGGCGTGCCGATCGGACTCGGCTTCCGGGTGCCGATGCTGGTCATGTCCCCCTGGACGCGCGGCGGCTGGGTCAGCTCGGAGGTCTTCGACCACACCTCGGTGCTCCGCTTCATGGAGACGTGGACGACGGCGCTCGGCACGCCCGCGCTCTGCCCGAACATCAGCGCCTGGCGGCGCAGGGTGGTGGGCGACCTGACGGGCGTCTTCGACTTCGCGCACCCCGTGTACGGGGTGCCGTCCGGGCTGCCGTCCACCGCCAAGGTGATCGGCCAGTCGACCTGCGGCCCGCTGCCCAACCCGGCGCCGCAGGACAACGCCCTGCCGGCGCAGGAGCCGGGGACCCGGCCCGCGCGGGCCCTTCCGTACCAGGTGAACGGCAACCTGGACCGCTTCGAGTTCGGGGCGGCCGGCAAGATCCTGGCCTGGTTCTCGATGACCAACCAGGGCGCGGAGGCGAAGCGGGCGGCGCACTTCTCGATCCACCCGCACCAGTACCGCGACACGGCGGCCTGGCAGTACACGGTCGACCCGGGCGACACGTCGACGGACTACTTCAACATCGGGCTCGGCAGCGGCTCGGGCAAGTACGACATCTCGATGTACGGGCCGAACCGCTTCCTGCGGCGGTTCATCGGCGACGCGTCGAAGGCGGGCAAGGACATCGAGGTGGCGGCCCGCTTCGCGGTCGAGCCGGGCACGGGCAAGACCGCGGTCTACTTCAAGATGAGCAACAGGTCCTCGGCCGCGGTCACCTTCACCATCCGCTCGAACGCCTACCGGACGGACGGCCCGTGGACCTACACGGTCCCCGCGGGCTCCTCCCGGGAGGACTACTTCAACGCGGTGGCCTACAGCAACGGCTGGTACGACTTCACCATCCTGGCGGACAGCGACGGCACCTGGTCGCGCCGCTACACGGGCCACATCGAAACGGGCACCCCCAGCATCTCCGGCTGACCCGCCCCGGCCCGGCGGCCCGTCACCCCGAATGCCGCCGGGCCCCCTCGCCCCCGCCCCCCTGGGCCAGCCGCCCGCGCAGCCGCTCCACCGTCGCGGCGCCGAGCCCGGCTCCCGTCAGGTACGCCTCGGCGTCCAGCCACCGGGCCGCGTCGAGGGCGAGGGCGTGGACGGTGGTGCCGAGGCCGGTGACGTACTCCTCGATCACGCCGGCGTCGTACGGCCGCCCCTGGGCGGCGTACATCGCACGGACCCGGGGCTCGCTCAGGCCGTGGTCCGCGGCGATCTCCTCGGGAGTGGCCCCCGCCAGCCGCAGCAGGACCAGGGCGATGATCCCGGTGCGGTCGCGGCCGAGGCCGCAGTGGAAGGCCACTCCCCCGGCCGGCGCCTCGGCGACCGCCCGCACCACGGCGGCCACCCGGTCCGGGAACCGCTCCAGGAAGGGCCGGAAATAGGCGGGCGTCCCGAAACCCGGCGTACCCCACCAGTGGTCCCAGAAGTCCCGGTGCTCGATCCCGTCGAGCGGAATCCGGACCGTACGGACGCAGGCCGGGCGGGGTGAGCGGTCCACGTCGGCCTCGTCGTCGTTGCGCAGGTCCACCACGGTGCGTATGCCGTAGCCGGCCAGGGCGGCCCAGCCGCGGGCGGTGAGCGCGTCGAGCCGGTCCGCCCGGACCGCGGCCCCCCGGGCGACCCGCCCCAGTCCCCCCAGGTCGCGCACGTTGAAACAGCCGTCCCACTCCAGGAACCGACCCTTGCTCGTCATACCCACCCCTTGCCGGCACACCACGGACCGTGGTCACGACGAGCCGCGAACCCCGCCCGGTTCCGCGAACGTCCGCCCCGCCGCCCGCGGCCATCGGCGGCCGCGAGGCCTACGGGGCTTCGCGGAGGCGGGTCAGGAGGGTCATGAGGGTGTCCTGCTCGGCCGGGGTGAGCGGGGCGAGGAGCTCGGCGTTGGCGGCCTCCGCCAGGGCGGCGCAGCGGGTGAGCGCGGCCGTGCCCGCCGGTGTCACGGTGACGGCGTTCTTGCGGCGGTCGGCGGGGTCCGGGGCGCGGACCACGAGCCCCGCGGACTCCAGGTGGTTCAGGAGCCCGACCAGGTCCTTGGGGTCCATGGAAAGGCGGCGGCCCAGGTCGGCCTGGGCAAGGGGGCCGTATTCCGCCGTCGCCGCGAGGACCGCGTGATGCGGGAGCTTGAGCCCCTCGGTGGCCAGCGCTTCGGCGACCAGGCCCCGGCCCCGCGCGGCGACGCGGCCGGCGAGCCAGCTCGGCAGGGACTGGATGTGCCCGAGAGGGGAGGTCATGGCGCCACTCTAGCGAATTCGTTGGACTTCCCCACGATCTGGCATATCGTTGGGGCGTCCAATGAATTCCGTCCTGGGGAGGTCCTGTGCTGCGCATCCGCTACGAGGTCAACGGCGGGCCCGAGGTGCTGTTCGCCGAGGACGTCGCCGTCCCCGTGCCCGGCCCCGGGGAGGTGCTGGTCCGGGTGGAGGCGGTCGGCGTCACCCTGCCCACCGTCCGCAAGGTCCGCGAGGCCGCCGAGCCGGCCCACCTCGGCGGCGAGGTCGCCGGAACCGTCGAAGCCCTCGGGGAAGGCGTGAGCGGCTTCGCCCCCGGGGACCGCGTCACCGGGCTCTGCTTCGCGCACGGCTACGCCGAACACGCCGTCGTGCACGCTGCGATGCTTTCCCCGGTCCCCGACCGGGCGAGCGCCGTCGAGGCAGTCGCGCTGGTCCGCAGCGGGCTGGTGGCGCGCGGGGCGCAGGCGGCCGGACGGATCGAACCCGGTGACACGGTCCTGGTCACCGCCGCGGCCAGCGCGGTCGGCACGTACGCCCTCCAGTACGCCAGGGCCGCCGGCGCCGGGCGGGTCGTCGCCGCCGTCGGCAGCGCCGACAAGGCCGGCTTCGTCCGCGGCCTCGGCGCCGACGAGGTCGTGCTGTACGAGGAGTCCGCACAGTGGGGTCCGTACGACGTGGTCCTCGACGGGGTCGGCGGCGACCTGCTCGCCCCCGCCGTCCGGGCCCTGGCACCGGGCGGGCGCCTGGTGGCCTTCAGCTCCGGCGGCGGCACGGTGGAGGCGTACGAACTCCTGGTCCGCGGCGCCTCGGTGATCGGCTTCCAGATGGCGGCCATCGCCCGGGGCGAGCCGCAGCTGTACGAGCGCCGGCGGCGCGAGCAGTGGGAACTCCACCGGGCGGGCGCGCTGCGCATCACGGTGCACGACACGCTCCCGCTCGCCGAGGCCGCCGCGGCCCACCGGATCATCGAGGAGCGGCGCAACCTCGGCAAGGTGGTCCTGGTCCCCTGAGGCCTGGTCACCCGGGGGCAACTGGAACCGCCCCCGTTCCGGACTTGGGGGTACCGGGACGGGGGCGGGGCTCAGCGGGGCGGAGGTCAGCCCATGTGCGGGTAGGCGTAGTCCGTCGGCGCGACCAGGGTCTCCTTGATGGAGCGGGTCGAGGTCCAGCGCTGCAGGTTCGTCGCCGCGCCCGCCTTGTCGTTCGTACCCGAGGCGCGGCCGCCGCCGAAGGGCTGCTGGCCGACGACGGCGCCGGTCGACTTGTCGTTGATGTAGAAGTTGCCCGCCGCGAAGCGGAGCTTCTCCATCGCGTCCGCGGCCGCGTAGCGGTCGGCGGCGATGATCGAGCCGGTCAGCGCGTAGGCCGAGACGGACTCCATCTGCGCGAGCATCTCGTCGAACTTCTCGTCCTCGTAGACGTACACGGCGAGGATCGGGCCGAAGTACTCGGTCGTGAAGACCTCGTTCTCCGGGTCGGTGCACGCGATGACGGTCGGGCGGACGAAGTAGCCCTCCGAGTCGTCGTACGTGCCGCCCGCGATGATCGTGCAGGTCGGGTCGGCCTTGGCACGGTCGATGGCGGCCTTGTTCTTCGCGAACGAGCGCTCGTCGATCACGGCGCCGATGAAGTTCGACAGGTCGCGGACGTCACCCATGGTGATCCCGTCGACCTCGGCCGCGAAGGCCTCCTTGAAGCCGTCGTTCCAGATCGAGGCCGGGATGTAGGCGCGGGAGGACGCCGAGCACTTCTGGCCCTGGAACTCGAACGAGCCGCGGGTCAGCGCCGTCTTCAGGACCGCGCGGTCCGCGGAGGGGTGCGCGACGACGAAGTCCTTGCCGCCGGTCTCGCCGACCAGGCGCGGGTAGGACTTGTACTTCTCGATGTTGTTGCCGACCGTCTTCCACAGGTACTGGAAGGTCTTGGTCGAGCCGGTGAAGTGGATGCCCGCCAGCTCCGGGTGGTTCAGAGCCACCTCGGAGACGGCGATGCCGTCGCCCGTCACCAGGTTGATGACGCCCTTCGGCAGGCCGGCCTCCTCCAGCAGCTCCATCAGGAGGACGGCGGAGTGGGTCTGCGTCGGGGACGGCTTCCAGACGACCACGTTGCCCATGAGGGCGGGGGCGGTCGGCAGGTTGCCGGCGATGGCCGTGAAGTTGAACGGCGTGATCGCGTAGACGAAGCCCTCCAGCGGGCGGTGGTCGCTGCGGTTCCACACGCCGGCGGAGTTCGCGACCGGCTGCTCGGCCAGGATCTGGCGGGCGAAGTGCACGTTGAAGCGCCAGAAGTCGACGAGCTCGCACGGGGTGTCGATCTCGGCCTGCTGCGCGGTCTTCGACTGGCCCAGCATCGTCGAGGCGGCCATCTTCTCGCGCCACGGGCCGGACAGCAGCTCGGCGGCGCGCAGGATGATCGCCGCGCGGTCGTCGAAGGACATCGAGCGCCAGGCCGGGGCGGCGGCCAGGGCGGCGTCGATGGCGTCCTGCGCGTCGGCCTGGGTGGCGTTGGCGAAGGTGCCGAGCACGGACTTGTGGTCGTGCGGCTGGACCACGTCGAAGCGCTCACCGCCGCCCATCCGCTTGACGCCGTTGATGGTCATGGGCAGGTCGATCGGGTTCTCGGACAGCTGCTTGAGCTGCTCTTCGAGCCGCACGCGCTCGGCGCTGCCCGGGGCGTACGAGTGGACCGGCTCGTTGACCGGGGCGGGGACCTGGGTCACAGCATCCATGGGTCTGGTAACTCCTTGACCTTGTTCTTCGGACCTAGTTCTTGGTGATCATCGAGCGGAGGAAGAAGAGCAGGTTGGCGGGCTTCTCCGCGAGGCGCCGCATGAAGTAGCCGTACCAGTCCGTCCCGTACGCGGTGTAGACGCGCATGCGGTGTCCCTCGGCGGCCAGCCGCAGGTGCTCCTCGCTGCGGATGCCGTACAGCATCTGGAACTCGTACTCGTCCAGTTTGCGCCCGGCCTTGCGGGCGAGCTCCTGTCCGATGGCGATCAGGCGCGGGTCGTGGGACCCGATCATCGGGTAGCCCTCGCCGTCCATGAGGGTCTTCAGGATGCGGACGTACGCCTTGTCGATCTCGGTCTTGTCCTGGTAGGCGACCTCGGCGGGCTCCTTGTACGCGCCCTTCACGATCCGGACGCGGCTGCCGGCGGCGGCCAGGCGGCGGGCGTCGGCCTCCGTGCGGAAGAGGTACGCCTGGATCACGCAGCCGGTCTGCGGGAAGTCCCGGCGCAGTTCCTCGTGGATCGCGAACATCGAGTCGAGGGTGGTGTGGTCCTCGGCGTCCAGCGTGACCGTGGTACCGATCGCGGCGGCGGCCTCGACGACCGGGCGGACATTGGCGAGCGCGAGCTCGTGGCCGCCCTCCAGCGCCTGGCCGAACATCGACAGCTTGACCGACATCTCGGCCTTCTCACCCAGGCCCAGGTCGGCGAGGCGCTCGATGAGCTCCAGGTAGGCGTCACGCGCGGCGTGGGACTGCTCCACGGTGGTGATGTCCTCGCCCACCACGTCGAGGGTGACCTCCAGGCCCTTCTGCGTGAGGTCCCGGACGATCGGGATGACCTCGTCGACCGTCTCACCGGGGATGAACCGGTTCACCACGGGCTTGGTCACCGGGGCGGCGGAGACGATGCGGCGCATCTTCTCGCTGCGAGAAGCGGCAAGGATCGCGGGACCCAGCACGGGGCACCTCCAACAGGTGGCAGCAGCAGGCATACGGTTCCCGCGGGGGGTGGCCGGGGGCCGTAAGGAAAACGCATGTAAAACCACCGTGAAACCTAAGGATCGAGACGATCCTCTGCCATCGACAGCTGTCACGCATCCGTGCCGACGACCTCATACACATGTCTGAAGACGCGGCCGCGGGGTGGGAGAATGTCCGGGTGAAGGGCGATTACCAGGACCTGGTGGACGAGATCTCGGCGCTGCTCGGCGCCCCGGCGACGCTGGAGAACCGGGACTTCCGCCTCATCGCCTTCGGCGCACACGACAGCGACGACGATCTGGCGATGGACCCGGTGCGGACCCGCTCCATCCTGACCCGCCAGTCGACGGCGGCCGTGCGGGCCTGGTTCGAGGGCTTCGGCATCGCCCGCGCCACCGGGCCGGTGCGGATCCCGGCGGCGCCCGATGCGGGGGTCTTCCGGGGGCGGATCTGCCTGCCCGTGCGGTACCGCGGGATCGTCCAGGGGTACGTGTGGCTGCTCGACCGGGAGCCGGGACCCGGGCCGGAGGCCCTGGCCGCGGCCATGGAGGTGGCCGAGCGGATCGGGATCCTGCTCGCCGAGGAGGCGAAGGCGGGGGCGGACCTGTCCCGCGAGTTCCGGGCCGTGCTCACCGCCGGGCGCGGATGGCAGCACGACATGGCGGTGGCGGCCCTGCGGCTGGCGCTGGGCCCGGGGGCGGACGGGCTGCACACGGTGGTGTGCGTGGCGCCGTGGTCCGGGGAGGCTCCGGCGTCGGTCCCGGGGGCGGCGGCGGTATCACTGGTCCCGTGGCAGGGGCGCGCGCACGAGGACCAGCCGACCCGCGGTCCGGCCACCGGAGCCGCTGCCCGGGCGGGGGCCGTCGGCGGACCGGGAGCTGCTGCCGGAGCCCGGGCCGTCGCGCGCGGCGGCTCCGGGGCGGTCGCGCGGCCGGGGTCCGGGGCGCGGGCGGCGGCCGGGGCCGGCGGCGGAGTCGGGCCGTCGGCGGCAGAACCGTCGGGCGTGCCGGAGGCCGGGCAGGCGCTCGCCGTGCTGGTCCGGCTGCGCTCGGCGGACGTCCTGGCCCCTGCCGTGACCGCGGCGACCCGGCTGCTCGGGCCGGCCGCGCCGGCGGGGGCCCCGCGTACCGCGCCCACCGCCGGCATCGCCGAGCCGCGCAGGGGACTGGCGGAGCTCTCCGACGCCTGGGCCCAGGCCTCGGCGGCAGCGCGGGCCTCCGCGGCACAGTCCCGCCTCGGCCCGGTGGCGCGGTGGTCGGAGATCGGCCCGTACCGGATGCTGGCGGTGCTCGCGGCCGGCGAACCGGTGGACGACCCGGCCGCGCGGGCCCTGCTGGCCCCCGCGCACCGGGAACTGGCCCGTACCGCCGAGGTCTTCCTGGACTGCGCGGGCCAGGCGGGCCGGGCGGCGGCGGCCCTCGGCGTCCACCGCCAGACCCTGTACTACCGTCTGAACCGGGTGGAGCAGCTGACCGGCCTCGATCTGGACGAGGGCGAGGACCGCCTGCTGCTCCACATGGCGCTCAAGTCCGCCCGCCTGGCCTGAGGGAATCCGGGGCCGCCCTCGCGGGGGTGCGGCCCCGACGCCGACCGGGTCCCCGCGTCCGCCTACTGTGCGGCCGGGTCCGGCTCCGCCTGAGGTCGCGTCAGTGCCTGCGCCGCCTGCCGCATGCCCTCCGTGAACTCCTCCGGCGTGGCGGCCGACTCCGGATCGAACAGCCACTGGATCATCAGGCCGTTCAGCAGCGCCTGGTAGAAGGTGCCCAGGGTGCGGACGTCCCGTTCCGTCAGCTCCTCCTCGGGCCGTCCGGTGAACATCGCGATCATGCCCTTGCGCCCCTCCACCTGGGAGGCCGCGAGCATGCTCCGCAGATCGGGCAACCGATCCCCGCTCAAAGCCACCTCCAGGCTGGCCGCCCAGATCGGCCCCGCGCTCTCCTTCTGCGACAGGACCCCGTCCCAGACCGCACGGAAGCGCTCCAGCGAACCGCCCTCGCCGCCCAGGCCACTTTGGAACCCCTCCCCCCATTCCTGGATGAGCTCGATGAACGCCTGGGTGAGCAGGGCGTCCTTCGACCCGTAGTGGTAGCCGATCGACGCCAGGTTGGTGCCGGAAGCCTTCACGATGTCGCGCGCCGTGGTGCGCACGAACCCCTTGTCGACCAGGCACTGCTTGGCGCCTGCGAGCAGATCCTCACGATGTCCCATGCCGCCACGGTATCAAGACAGCCGTCCTAGACGACAGTTCTATACGCTCGTACTAGACATCCGTATAGAAGCCTTGTACCGTCCTGCCCATGACGAACTCCGCCGCACGTCTCGCCGGCCGCCGGGAATGGATCGCCTTCACCGTTCTGCTCCTGCCGCTGCTGTTGGTCTCGATGGACGTCTCCGTCCTCTACTTCGCCATCCCGGCGATCACCCGGGAGCTCGACCCGAGCGCCACCCAGCAGCTCTGGATCTTCGACAGCTACGCCTTCGCCCTCGCCGGACTGCTCATCACCATGGGTTCGCTCGGTGACCGGATCGGCCGGCGGAAACTGCTGCTGATCGGGGCGGCCGCCTTCGGACTCGCCTCCACGCTCGCCGCCTACGCCCCGAGCGCCGAACTGCTGATCCTGGCCCGCGTCCTGCTCGGCATCGGCGGCGCGACCCTGATGCCGTCCACGCTGGGCCTTGTCCGCAACCTCTTCCAGGACGCCGCGCAGCGCGGCCGGGCCATCGGCATCTGGTCCGCCGCCATGACCGGCGGCATCGCACTCGGCTCCGTGATGAGCGGCGTGATGCTGAACCACTTCTGGTGGGGCTCCGTCTTCCTGGTCAACGTGCCCGCCATGCTGCTCCTGCTGACCCTCGTCCCCGTGCTGGTGCCCGAGTTCAAGGACCCGGCGCCCGGCCGCTTCGACCTGCTGAGCGTGCCGCTGTCCATGGGCAGCGTGCTCCCCGTCGTGTACGGGCTGAAGGAGATCGCCGCCGAGGGGTGGTCCCCCGTCCGCGGCGCCTGCATCGCACTCGGCCTGCTCGTCGGGTTCGTCTTCGTCCGCCGCCAGCGCACCCGTGACGACGCCATGGTCAGCCGGGCCCTGTTCCGCAACCGCGGCTTCGGCGCCGGTATCCTCCTGAACACCATCGCGGCCTTCGCCATCATGGGCTCGGCCTACTTCACCACCCAGTACCTGCAGTCGGTGCTCGGCATGGGCACCCTGGAGGCCGCCCTGTGGAGCCTTGCCCCGTCGGTCGCCATCGGCGCTGCCGCCCCCCTCGCCGGCGTCGTCGCCCGCACCGTCGACCGCGCCTACGTCATCGGCGGCGGCTTCCTCATCGGCGCCGCCGGATTCACCCTGATCAGCCTGGTCGGATCCGACTCCCTGTGGCTGCTGCTCGTCGGCGCCGGAGTGCTGTCATCGGGCCTGGTCGTCGTCCTGTCGCTGGTCTCGGACATGGCCCTGGGGGCTGCCCCGGCCGAGAAGGCCGGTTCTGCCGCCTCCCTGCTGGAGACGGGTTCGGAGTTCGGCGGGGCGCTGGGCATGGCGGTCCTCGGCAGCCTCGGCACCGCCGTCTACCGCAGCGACCTGGCGGGGACCGAGCCCGCGGCCGTACGGGAGACCCTGGGCGGCGCGGTCGCCACCGCCCGGCAGCTCGGTGGCGAGGCGGGCGGGCAGCTGCTGGACCTGGCCCGGGACGCCTTCGTCCACGGCATGCAGTACGCGGCCTGGGGCGGCGCGGCCCTGCTGGTCGCGGCCGGTGGGCTGGCCGTGGCCCTGATGCGGGCGGCGGCCGCCCCGGCCGCCGGCCCCGGGGAACAGGCCGAGGAGATCGCGGCCGTCACGGTCTGACCGCCGTACGGGAACGCGAGAAGGGCCCGGGGTCTGACCCCGGGCCCTTCTCGCGATCCTGGCGCAGCTGTCACCCGAATGGTCAGGCAGGGCCGGCCATCAGGTGAGGCTGACCGTACGCGCCGAGACGGCGCCGATCTCGGCGGAGATCTCCGCGACCACGTTCACCGGCACCTCGGCGTCGACGGTGAGCACGCCGAGCGCCTCGCCACCCTCCTCGGCGCGGGCGACCTGCATGCCGGCGATGTTCAGACCGGCCTCGCCGAGGATGCGGCCGACGGTGCCGACCACGCCCGGGCGGTCGGTGTAGCGCAGCACCAGCATCTGGTCGGCGAGCGCCAGGTCCACGTCGTACTCGCCGATGCCGACGATCTTCTGGAGGTGCTTCGGGCCCGCGAGCGTGCCGGAGACCGAGACCTCCTGCCCGTCGGCCAGGGTGCCGCGCACGGTCACCACGTTGCGGTGGTCCGGGGACTCCGAGCTGGTGGTCAGGCGCACCTCGACACCGCGCTCCTGCGCGAACAGCGGAGCGTTGACGTAGGAGACCGTCTCGTCGACGACGTCCTCGAAGACGCCCTTGAGGGCGGAGAGCTCCAGCACCTTGACGTCGTGCTGGGTGATCTCGCCGCAGACCTCGACGTCGAGGCGGACCGCGACCTCGCCCGCGAGGGCGGTGAAGATGCGGCCGAGCTTCTCGGCGAGCGGCAGGCCGGGACGGACGTCCTCGGCGATGACGCCGCCCTGGACGTTGACCGCGTCCGGCACCAGTTCGCCGGCGAGCGCGAGGCGCACGGACTTGGCGACGGCGATGCCGGCCTTCTCCTGGGCCTCGTCCGTGGACGCGCCGAGGTGCGGGGTGCAGACGACCTGGTCGAGCTCGAAGAGCGGGGAGTCCGTGCAGGGCTCCTTCGCGTAGACGTCGAGGCCGGCGCCGGCGACCCGGCCCTCCTTGATCGCCGAGTACAGCGCGGCCTCGTCCACGATCCCGCCGCGGGCGGCGTTGACGATGCGGACGGACGGCTTCACCTTGTGCAGGGCCTCGTCCCCGATGAGACCGAGGGTCTCGGGGGTCTTGGGCAGGTGCACCGTGATGAAGTCGGCGACCTCCAGCAGCTCGTCCAGCGCCAGCATCTTGACGCCCATCTGGGCGGCACGCGCCGGCTGTACGTAGGGGTCATAGGCGACGATCTTCATCCCGAAGGCCGACATGCGCTGGGCCACCAGGACGCCGATGCGGCCGAGGCCGACGACACCGAGGGTCTTCTCGCTGAGCTCGACGCCCGTGTACTTGTTCCGCTTCCACTCGCCGTTCTTCAGGGCGGTGTTGGCCTGCGGAATGTTGCGGGCGGAGGCGACGAGCAGGCCGCAGGCGAGCTCGGCGGCGGTGACGATGTTGGAGGTCGGGGCGTTCACGACCATCACGCCGGCCTTGGTCGCGGACGAGACGTCGACGTTGTCCAGGCCGACGCCGGCGCGGGCGACCACCTTCAGCTTCCTGGCGGCCGCGATGGCCTCCGCGTCGACCTTGGTCGCGGAGCGCACCAGGATGGCGTCGACGTCCACGATCGCGGGGAGCAGCTCCGCGCGGTCGGCGCCGTTGCAGTGCCGGATCTCGAAGTCCGGGCCGAGCGCCTCGACGGTGGCGGGCGACAGCTCTTCGGCGATGAGTACGACAGGTTTCGAGCTCACGTGGGTCCTCACAAGTCCAGTGCGGACGGCCGTCCCGACGGCCGCAGGCGGTGGAGGGGGTAGCCGCGTGGAAGACGCACGACACTGTGGGCCTGACGCGTTGTATTCAGCAGTCTAGTGGTGCAGCCGGGCCGGGATTCCGCCTGTACGGAAGGATCACCCGTCCGGGGTTGGCCGGGGTGGACAAGCGGCCCGCGGGGGGCCGGGACGGCATACCGTCCCGACCCCCCGTACGGATCAGCTCTCGTCGTTGTCGACCCAGCTCATGAGCTTGCGGAGCTTCTTGCCGGTGGTCTCCAGCAGGTGCTCCGAGTCGGCCTTCTTGTACTCGTTGTACTTCGGCAGGCCGGCCTTGTACTCGGCCATCCAGGTGTTCGCGAACTCACCGCTCTGGATCTCCGCGAGGACCTTCTTCATCTCGGCCTTGGTGGCGTCGGTGATGATGCGGGGGCCGGTGATGTAGTCGCCCCACTCGGCGGTCTCCGACACCGACCAGCGCATCTTCTCCAGACCGCCCTCGTACATCAGGTCCACGATCAGCTTCAGCTCGTGCAGGCACTCGAAGTACGCGATCTCCGGCTGGTAACCGGCCTCGGTCAGCGTCTCGAAACCGGCCTTGACCAGCGCGGAAGCGCCACCGCACAGGACCGCCTGCTCGCCGAAGAGGTCGGTCTCGGTCTCCTCGGTGAAGGTGGTCTTGATGACGCCGGCCCGCGTGCCGCCGATACCGGCCGCGTAGGAGAGGGCGAGGGCGAAGGCGTTGCCGGAGTGGTCCTGCTCGACGGCGGCGATGCAGGGCACGCCGCGGCCTTCCTCGTACTGGCGGCGGACCAGGTGGCCCGGGCCCTTGGGGGCGACCAGGGCGACGTCCACGTTGGCCGGGGGCTTGATGAAGCCGTAGCGGACGTTGAAGCCGTGGCCGAAGAAGAGCGCGTCGCCGTCCTTGAGGTGGTCCTTGATGGACTCCTCGTAGATCTCGGCCTGCAGCGGGTCCGGGGTCAGGATCATGATGACGTCGGCCCACTCGGCGGCCTCGGCCACCGGGACGACCGTCAGGCCCTGCTCCTCGGCCTTCGCCTTGGACTTCGAGCCCTCCTTCAGACCGACCTTGACGTCCACACCCGAGTCACGCAGCGACAGCGCGTGGGCGTGGCCCTGGCTGCCGTAGCCGATGACAGCGACCTTGCGGCCCTGGATGATGGACAGGTCGGCGTCGTTCTCGTAGAACAGCTCGGCCACTGGGATATCTCCTTGGTGCGCTGGTGTTGCTCCCACCGTACGGCGGGGAACGTAGAGGAAGTTTCTTGGTCTCGCCATGCGAGAGGCAACGCGACGGGGCGGTGCCGGTCAGGCTCTTCGATCGGGCGCTCGGGCCGAACGCCCGGCTCAGGCGCTGCGGTCGAGGGCGCGCAGGCTGCGGTCCGTGATGGACCGTCCGCCACGCCCTATGGCGATCGTGCCGGACTGCACGAGCTCCTTGATGCCGAAGGGCTCCAGCATCTTGAGCATCGCGCCGAGCTTGTCGGATCCGCCGGTCGCCTCGATGGTGACGGCCTCCGGGGAGACGTCGACCGTCTTGGCGCGGAACAGCTGGACGATCTCGATGATCTGGGAGCGGGTCTCGTTGTCGGCCCGGACCTTCACCAGAACGAGTTCGCGCTCGATCGCGTGGTGCGGCTCCAGCTCGACGATCTTAAGCACGTTGACCAGCTTGTTGAGCTGCTTGGTCACCTGCTCCAGCGGGAGGTCCTCGACATTCACGACGATGGTGATGCGGGAGATGTCGGGGTGCTCGGTGACGCCGACCGCGAGGGAGTCGATGTTGAACCCGCGGCGGGAGAACAGCGCGGCGATCCGGGCCAGGATGCCGGGCGTGTTCTCGACCAGGACGGAGAGCGTGTGCTTGGACATGTGAGTCGTTCTCTCTCTCAGGCTCTCTCGGCTCAGTCGTCTTCGTTGTCGCCGAAGTCGGGGCGGACGCCCCGGGCTGCCATGACCTCGTCGTTGGAGGTGCCGGCGGCGACCATCGGCCACACCATGGCGTCCTCGTGGACGATGAAGTCGATGACGACCGTGCGGTCGTTGATCGCGTTGGCCTCGGCGATGACCTTGTCCAGGTCCGCGGGGTCCTCGCAGCGCAGCGCCACGCAGCCCATGGCCTCGGACAGCTTGACGAAGTCGGGGACGCGTGTGCCCTTGCGGGGGGCGGTGGACTCGCCGAGCTGGGAGCCGACCGTCTCGTGGCCGGTCTCGTCGGCGTGCAGCACGGTGTTGGAGTAGCGCTGGTTGTAGAAGAGGGTCTGCCACTGGCGGACCATCCCCAGCGCGCCGTTGTTGATGATCGCGACCTTGATCGGGATGTTGTTCAGCGCACAGGTGACCAGCTCCTGATTGGTCATCTGGAAACAGCCGTCACCGTCGATCGCCCACACCGTGCGCTCCGGCCGGCCCACCTTGGCACCCATCGCGGCCGGAACCGCATAGCCCATGGTTCCGGCGCCGCCGGAGTTCAGCCAGGTGCGGGGCTCCTCGTAGTTGACGAAGTGTGAGGCCCACATCTGGTGCTGGCCGACGCCGGCCGCGTAGATGGTGTGCTCCGGGGCGAGCTCGCCGATGCGCTGGATGACCTGCTGCGGCGAGAGCATGCCGTCGGCGGGGGTCTCGTAGCCGAGCGGGTAGGTCTCGCGCCAGCGGTTGAGGTCCTTCCACCAGGCCGAGTAGTCCCCCGCATGCCCTTCGGTGTGCTCCGCCTGGACCGCCTGGATCAGATCCGCGATCACCTCCCGCGCATCACCCACGATCGGGACGTCGACCTCGCGGTTCTTGCCGATCTCCGCCGGATCGATGTCCGCGTGGATGACCTTCGCGAACGGCGCGAAACTGTCCAGCTTGCCCGTCACCCGGTCATCGAAACGAGTCCCCAGCGCGATCAGCAGGTCCGACTTCTGCAGTGCCGTCACCGCCGTGACCGCCCCGTGCATACCCGGCATCCCCACATGCAGCGGATGACTGTCGGGGAAAGAACCCAACGCCATCAGCGTCGTGGTGACCGGGACGCCCGTCAGCTCCGCCAGCACCTTCAGCTCCGCCGTCGCCCCGGACTTCATCACCCCGCCGCCGACGTACAACACCGGGCGCTTGGCCTGGCAGATCAGCTTCGCCGCCTCACGGATCTGCTTCGCGTGCGGCTTGGTCACCGGCCGATACCCCGGCAGGTCCAGGCTCGGCGGCCAGGCGAAGACCGTCTTCGCCTGCAGCGCGTCCTTGGCGATGTCCACCAGGACCGGACCCGGACGGCCCGTGGAAGCGATGTGGAACGCCTCCGCGATCGTCTTCGGAATGTCCTCGGCCCTGGTCACCAGGAAGTTGTGCTTGGTGATCGGCATCGTGATGCCGACGATGTCCGCCTCCTGGAAGGCATCCGTACCGATCGCCTTCGACGAGACCTGACCGGTGATCGCGACCAGCGGGACCGAGTCCATGTGCGCGTCCGCGATCGGCGTCACCAGGTTCGTGGCACCCGGGCCGGAGGTCGCCATACAGACGCCGACCTTGCCCGTGGCCTGCGCGTAACCGGTCGCGGCATGACCCGCACCCTGCTCGTGCCGCACCAGGATGTGACGCACCCGGGTGCTGTCCATCATCGGGTCGTACGCCGGAAGGATGGCACCCCCCGGAATACCGAACACGGTGTCACACCCCACCTCTTCGAGAGAGCGGATGAGGGACTGCGCACCCGTGACGTGCTCAACTGCGGCGGACGGCTGTCCGCCGGAACGGGGCCGCGGCTGCGGATGGTGGGCCCCGGTGGCCTGCTCGGTCATCGGCATTCTCTTCTCGAAGCTGAGGGTTTTACGCGGATTCGAAGGTGTGCCAGTGCAACAAAAAACCCCTCGTGCCGGTGGGCAAGCGAGGGGAGCGCGTCGGGTTCGTAGAGCGGGGACATGCAGGTCCCAGCGTCAGCCGACGCGCTTTCCAAGTACGAGAATTCGGGTGCGCATGGCATTGACCCTCCCTCCGGCGGGAGGGGGATGTCAAGTGGGTGGGACGGGCGTCTCATTATGTGAGCCTCTGCGCATGGCCATCGAGCCACTGGACGAGCCACCGGCCAAGGCGGGCTGGGCCGCCCCGCCCGGTACTGGGAACGTACCGCGCACCAGCGCCCGCCGCAGCCTGTACTCGTCGAGCGGGCCGGAAAAAGCCAGTCCCTGGCCATGAGTGCACCCCATTGCACGCAGTGCCGTGACCTGTTCGGGCAGGTCCGCCCCGTCGGCCACGGACTGCATGCCCAGGTCGTTTGCGATGCGCAACAGGCCTGCGGTGATCTTGTGGAGGCGGGCGGATTCGACCACCCCTTCGACCAGGCTGCGGTCGAGCTTCAGGATGTCCACCGGAAGGCGGCGCAGGGCGCTGATGGCCGCGTAGCCGCTGCCGAAGCCGTCCAGGGCGATCAGCACCCCGAGCCGGCGCAGGGCCGCGAGACGCCGCTCCAGCTCCTCGAAGGGGACCCTGGGGTCGCTGTCCGCCAGCTCGATCATCAGGGCCCCGGCGGGCAACCCGTGCCGGTTGAGCACGGCTTCCACGGAGCCGAGCGGCATGGACCGGTCCAGCAGCCTCCGGGCGCTCATCCGGACGGCCACGGGCACGTCGTGTCCGAGCCGGTGCCGCTCGGCCGCCTGCCCCACGGCCTCCTCCAGCAGCCAGCGCCCCAGCTCCGCCGTGCGGGAGGAGGTCCCGGGGCCGGGGGCGTCCGGCCGCGGCGGCGCACCCTCGCTGAACTCGGCCACCCGGAGGAATTCCGCCGGGGTGAACAGGATCCCCTGACCGGAACGCCAGCGGGCCTGCGCGGCGACGGCCGTGACGGCGCCGGTGGCGAGCGAGACCACGGGCTGGTGCAGTAGGGCGAACTCTCCCTCGTGGAGCGCGCTGCGCAGCCGCCCCGCCAGCTCGGCCTTCCGTACGACCTCGGCCTGCATCTGCGGCGCGTAGAGCTCGACGCGGTCCTTGCCGCCCGCCTTGGCCCGGTACATCGCGAGATCCGCGTTGCGCATCAGCTCCGAAGGGGTGATGCCCTGGTCGGCGAAGGCCACGCCGATGCTCGCGGCCACCCGGACCTCGTGGCCCGCGACCCGGTAGGGCTGGGCCAGCGTGGTGCGCAGCCGGTCCGCGATCTCGTGGACCTGGTACTCGCGGGCGCTGCGGTCCCGGCTGCCGTCACCGAGGATCAGGGCGGCGAACTCGTCCCCGCCGAGGCGGGCGGCCGTGTCCCCGGCCCGCACCGAGTCCTGGAGGCGGCGCCCGGCCTCGACCAGCAGTTCGTCGCCGGCCTGGTGGCCGATGGAGTCGTTGACCGCTTTGAACCCGTCGAGGTCGATGAACAGCACGGCGGTGCTGTGGTCTCCGGCCCGGCGCCCGGTCAGGGCCTGGCGGACCCGGCGGGTGAACAGCGCCCGGTTGGGCAGGTCGGTCAGCGGATCGTGCTCGGCGCTGTGCAGGAGCTGCGCCTGGAGACGGACCCGCTCGGTGACGTCGCGGCTGTTGAGGATGAGGCCGCCCTGGTGGCGGTTGACGGTGGACTCCACATTGAGCCATTCACCGCTGCCGGACTTGAAGCGGCACTCGATGCGGGTGGTCGGCTCCTCGGCGGGCGGGGAGGCGAGGAAGCGGCGTACCTCGTGCACCACCCGGCCCAGGTCGTGGGGGTGGATCAGGGTGGCCAGCTCGGTGCCCACCAGCTCCTCGGCCTCCCGGCCGTAGACCCCGGCGGCGGCGGGGCTCACGTAGCGCAGGGTGCCGGTGGGCGCGGCGATCATGATCACGTCGCTGGACCCCTGGACCAGGGAGCGGAAGTGGTTCTCCTTCTGGGCCAGTTCCTGGGTCAGCGCGATGTTGTCGAGGAGCATGATGCCCTGGCGGATCACGAGGGCCAGCACGACCGTGCAGCCCGTGAAGACCACCACCCGGTCGACCTTCCGGCCGTCCACCACGTTGTAGAGGATGCCCAGGGTGCAGACGGCGGCCGCCAGGTACGGGGTGAGGGCGGGCAGCGAGCCCGTGATGGGGCGGCTGACCGGGCGGTCGAGCAGCGGGCGGGCGGGGGCGCCGGGAGCCGGCTGCATGCGCCGGGCCCCCCAGGGGGCGTACGCGAGCAGCAGCGAGCCGGCGAACCAGCCGGCGTCGAGCAGTTGCCCCGACTGGTAGCCCGCGCTGAACAGCGGCGAGGTGAACAGCGCGTCGCTGAGGACGGTCAGGGCGAGGGCCGCGATCGCGGTGTTGACGGCCGAGCGGTTGGTCTCGGAGCGCCGGAAGTGCAGGACGAGCACCATCGAGACGAGCGCGATGTCCAGCAGCGGATAGGCGAGGGAGAGGGCGGCCCGCGGGACGCTGCCCGGGGCGCCGGACTGGGCGGTCCGGGCCGTGTGGGCGAGGGCCAGGCTCCAGGAGAGGGTGAGCAGGGAGCCGCCGATGAGCCAGGAGTCGAGCCCGAGGCAGACCCAGCCCGCTCGGGTGACCGGGCGTTTGGCGAGGACGAGCAGGCCCACGATGGCGGGCGGGGCGAAGCACAGGAAGGCGAAGTCGGCGAGCGAGGGCTTGGGCACGGCCTCGCCGAGGATCACCTCGTACCAGCCCCAGATGGCGTTGCCGCAGGCTCCCATCAGGGAGGAGAACGCGAAGAGCAGCCAGGCGGGCCGCTCACGGCTGTCGATCGCCCGCGCATAGCCATAGCAGGAGACGGCGGCGAGCAGAGCCGCCGCACTGAGCCCGAAGTCGCCCATGACCTCGGCGACTTCCTCGGAGCCCCAGCCGAGGGCGGCGCCGACGGCGTACCCCCCGCCGACCACGGCGAGCAGGAGCTGCATCGCCAGGCTCCTGCCCCCGCCCGGGACCGGCGGCCGGGCCAGCAGCGCCGCCCCCGGCGCACTCACCGGCCCCCCTCGCTGGCTGGTGGCGCACCCCATCGTCGCCTCCGGCGGCTGTGCCGCATCGGATCCTTCGTCCATTGGCCGTGCATCGCCCGTCGCCCCCCAAAGTGTCCGATCACTCCCCAGCGCCAGACGTTCGTGGCGCAGCCCCTTGTTCCGGACGATACACCACTTTCGTCACTCAGGGACATAGATGCTCTACTCTCCGTTACCAGGCGGGGAGTTGTGACCACTGGGTGCACTCGGACGGATGCGGAGCGTGTGCGTGCGTGACCTAGGGGGTGATCAGGACGGTGTTCTCCACGGGCTCCCCCGCGGCGAACCGGGAGAGCTGGCGCGCCAGCAGGCGCTTCGCCCGCGGCTCGAACGCCGAGCTGGCTCCGCCCACATGAGGCGTGATCAGGACCTGCGGAGCGTGCCAGAGCGGATGTCCGGCGGGCAGCGGCTCCGGGTCGGTGACGTCGAGGGCCGCGCGCAGCCGGCCCGACTCCAGTTCCGCCAGGAGGGCCGGGGTGTCGACGACGGGTCCGCGGGCCACGTTGACGAGCAGGGCCCCGTCCTTCATCCGGCCGAGGAAGTCTGCGCCGGCCAGGCCGCGCGTCGTGTCGGTCAGCGGGGTGGAGAGGATGACCACGTCGGCATGCGGCAGCAGTCGCGCCAGGTCGGCGAGGGCGTGGACCGGTCCGCGCGCGGTGGTGCGCGCGGAGCGTGCCACCCGTGTGATCCGCGCGCATTCGAAGGGGGCGAGCCGGTCCTCGATGGCGGCGCCGATGGATCCGTATCCGACGATCAGCACGGACTTGTCGGCCAGGGCGTCGTAGAAGCCGTAACGCCACTCCTCCCGGTCCTGGCCGCGCACGATGCCCGGGATGCCGCGCAGCGAGGCGAGGGTGAGGGTGAGCGCCAGCTCCGCGGTACTGGCCTCGTGCACGCCGCGGGCGTTGCACAGGCGGATGCCGGGGCGCAGGCCGCCGAGGCCGCCCGGTCCGCCGACGAGGGCGTCGATGCCCGCGGTCAGTGTCTGGATCACCTGCAGGTCCGGCATCGCCGCCAAGGGCCGCAGGGTGGTCTCGGGGGACTTCATGTAGGGGGTGACGTAGAAGACGCAGGCGGCCGGATCGGCCGGGAAGGTCTCCTCGCCGTCCCAGTGGCGGTAGTGGAAGGAGTCGGGAAGGCCCTCGACCTCCTCGGCGGGGAACGGGAGCCACACGTCCGCGGTCTTTGCAGTCATGATCACGAGGCTATGCCAAGGGATCCTGATCAAGCCGTTAGTTTGGTGCCGAGCGGGAGGGGACGCACGGGTGGAGCGCAGGGCGATCGGGGCAGGGGCGCTGGCGGTGGGCGCCGTCGGGCTCGGGTGCATGCCGATGAGCTGGGCCTACGCCCCGTCGCGGCGCCGCGGCGAGGACTCGCTGGCCACCGTGCACACGGCCCTGGACCTGGGGGCGAACCTGCTGGACACGGCCGACATGTACGGGCCGTTCACCAATGAGCTGCTGCTCGGACGGGTACTGCGCGAGCGGCGTTCGGAGGCGTTCGTGTCGGCCAAGGTGGGGCTGCGGGCCGGGGAGCAGCACGTCGTGGCCGACGGGCGGCCCGGATATCTGCGGCGGGCATGCGATGCCTCGCTGCGGCGGCTGCGGACGGACGTCATCGACCTCTACCAGCTGCACCGGGTGGATCCGGAGGTTCCGGTCGAGGAGTCCTGGGGGGCGATGGCGGAGCTGGTGAGTGCCGGGAAGGTGCGGGCGCTGGGGTTCTGTGCGCTGGGCGCGGGAGCCGGGCCCGGGGCCGGGCGGCGCGGGGACCGGAACTATGCAGTGACGTTGCGGCATCTGGAGCGGGTGCAGCAGGTGTTCCCCGTGAGCGCGGTGCAGGCGGAGCTGTCGGTGTGGTCGCCGGAGGCGGTGCGCACGCTGCTGCCGTGGTGTGCGGCGCGGGGCGTGGGGTTCCTGGCGGCGATGCCGCTGGGCAGCGGGTTCCTGACGGGGACGCTCACGCCGGGCGAGGGCTTCGAGTGGGAGGACGTACGGGCGCGGCATCCGCGGTTCACGGCGGAGTCGATGGCGGCGAACCAGGTGCTGGTGGCGGGGCTGCGCCGGGTGGCCCGGCGGCACGGGGCCGGGGTGACGGCGGCGCAGGTGGCGCTGGCGTGGGTGCTGGCGCAGGGGCCGCAGGTGGTGCCGGTGCCGGGGGCCGACCGGGCGCGGTGGGCGGCGGAGAACGCGGGGGCGGCGCGGGTGCGGCTCACGGCCGGTGACCTGGCGGAGATCGCGGCGCTGCCGTCCGCGGTGGGAGCCTGGGACTGACGGAACAACCACTCGATCGGGTGTACGAGTGGTGGAACTTCGGGAAGTGCCGCCGCTGTTGAGACGGGTGAAGGGCACGATCGCGGGACCGGAGGGGAGCAGGACGATGCGATACGGACGGACGCGGGGACACGAGCGGCACGGGGAACACGAGCGGTACGAGGGGTACGCGGCGCAGGGTGGCTCCGAGGGGCCCGGGGGGCACGCTGCCCCGCGCGCCCGGACCCGGGGAGCGCTGGCGGTGGCCGCGCTGGCCGGATGCGGGGCACTGCTGGCGGCCGGATGCTCCCCGGCGGGCACCGCCGGCACCGGGTCCGGCTCGTCTCCGCCCCGGGCGGCGCCCACGCCCTCGACGAGCGGCCCGTCCGGTTCCGCGGAGGTCTTTGCGCCGCCGGCCAAGGGCTCGGTGACGGTGTCGGGTGAGATCGCCAAGGATCTGGAGTCGCCGTGGGGCGTGGCCCCGCTGCCCGACGGGGATCTGCTGGTGGCCTCGCGGGACAGGGGGACGATCAGCCGGGTCGCGGTGGCCACGGGCAAGGTGGTGCCGATCGGCAAGGTGCCGGGGGTGGCCCCGGGCGGCGAGGGAGGGCTGCTGGGGCTGGCCCTGTCCCCCTCGTTCGCCTCGGACCGGATGGTCTACGCGTATTTCACGACGGAGTCCGACAACCGCATCGCCCGGATGCGGTATGACGAGCACAGAGATCCCGGACAGCAACTGGGGGCGCCGGACACGGTGTTGCGCGGCATCCCGAAGGGACTCATCCACAATGGCGGCCGGATCGCCTTCGGCCCGGACAAGATGCTCTATGCGGGGACGGGCGAGACCGGTGAGCAGGCTCTCGCGCAGGACAAGAAGTCGCTGGGCGGCAAGATCCTGCGGATGACGCCGGACGGCCGGCCCGTGCACGGCAATCCGGAGGCCGATTCCGTCGTCTATTCGTACGGGCACCGCAATGTGCAGGGTCTCGCCTGGGACAAGGACAAGCGGCTGTGGGCCGCCGAGTTCGGCCAGCACACCTGGGACGAGCTGAACCTGATCGAGCCCGGAGTGAACTACGGGTGGCCGGAGGCGGAGGGCAAGGCAGGCAAGCCGGGCCTGCGTGATCCGGTCGCGGTGTGGAAGACCGATGAGGCGTCGCCGAGCGGTATCGCCTGGGCGCAGGGATCGGTGTGGATGGCCGGGCTGAAGGGTGCGCGGCTGTGGCGGATCCCGCTGGCGGGTACGGCCCTGGCCGCGGAGCCGGAGGCCTTCCTGGCGGGGAAGTACGGCCGGCTGCGCACGGTGGTGGCGCTCGGCGGGGACAGACTGCTGCTGGTCACGAGCGAGACGGACGGGCGGGGATCGCCGGAGCCCGGCGACGACAGGATCCTGACACTGACGGTGCGGTGACCGGCATGCCCCCGGTGGGGGACGAGAGGTGCGGTGGACGCGGTGTTCAACATGATCGAGGAGCTGTTCAACCCGGGACGCAAGCACACCCACGAGGAGAAGAAGCGCCTGGAGCTGTCCCGGACCGACGTGCATGACGGCGATCCGGGACGGGGGCCGATAGACCTGGACTCCGGCAAGGTGCTCATACGCCCCGCGGAGCCGCCGGACCGGGAGTAGCGGGGACGGCTGCCGGGCCGAACAGGCGCAGCCGGTGGGCGAGGGCGGCCGCCTCGCCGCGGCCGGCGACGCCCAGCTTGGCCAGGATGTTCGAGACGTGCACGCTGGCCGTCTTCGGGGAGATGAAGAGCTCCTCGGCGATCCGCCGGTTGCTGTTGCCGGCGGCGACCAGGCGCAGCACCTCCCGTTCGCGGGAGGTCAGGCCCAGGGACTCCGCCGGGTCGGTGTCCGGTGCGGGCAGGGCCGGGGGTGTCTCGGCCTCGGTGAGCGGGAGCCTGGCGCGCCGGGAGAGCAGGGCCAGGTCCTCGCGGAGCCGGCGTGCGCCGAGCCGGTCGGCGGTGGCGTGGGCCTCGCGGAGCAGGAGGGCCGCGGCCTCCCGCGAGCCGCCGGAGGTGAGCAGAGCCTCGGCGAGCCGGTGGCGGGCGCGCGCCAGCAGGTAGGGGCGCTCCAGGGGGCGGACGGCCTGCTCCACGGCGGTCCAGTCGGCGGCGGTGTCCCGGGCTTCGGCGCGCAGCAGTTCGGCCCGGACGAACTCGGCGTGGGCGGCCCACACCGGGCTCGGGGTGGCCAGGGCCCGGGCGGCGCCGCGCAGCACCTCCAGAGCGGCCTCGCGGCCTTCGTCGGCGGCGGGCAGGCCGAGGGCGTCCGCCTCCGCGGAGGCGGCGGCGAGCAGCAGCGGCCAGGCGTAGCGGTGGTGGCCGAGCGGGAAGCCGTAGGCGACGGCCGCGGCGGTCTCGGCACGGACGTCGGATATCCGGCCCTCCCCCGCGGCCAGGCCGACCGCGAGGCGGTACAGCGGCAGGCGGTGCTGGGGCTGGGTGTCGTGGGTGCCGAAGTGGGCGTGCGCGGCGGCGAGCTGGGCTGCGGCCTCGGTGAGTTCGCCGCGCGCCAGGGCCAGGTACGACAGGCGGGCGGCGGCGGAGCCGCGCGGGGCGGCGCTCTGGCCGACCCGCAGGGTGCGCCGGGCCGCCTCGGCGGCCTCGTCCCAGCGGCCGAGGCTGTACAGGCTCTCCGCCATGTTTCCGCAGATCCATGCCTCGGTGTCCAACAGCCGGGAGGTTTTGACCAGTTCGGCTCCGCGCCGGGCCAGTTCCACCGCTTCCTGTGAGCGGCCCATGCTTTCCAACTGAGAGGTGAGGTTGATATGTGCACGTCCTGCGAGCATGAGGAGCCCGAGTTCGGTGGCGCGTCGGCGCACCGCGTGCAGCTCGGCGAGGCCGCCTTCGGGGTCACCGGCGTCGGTGAGCAGGGAGCCGACCGTGATCCGGGCGTTGAGCTCGATCTCCTCGGCGCCGAGCATGCGGGCGTAGGCGGCCGCGCGTTCGGCGGCGTCGAGGTTGCCGGGGCCGGGGTTGTGCAGCATCCCCCAGCCCGCGGCCCGGACCAGGACCTCGGCGTGCACCTGGGACGGGGGCAGCCCCCGGACCAACTCCTGGGCCTTGGCGAGTTCCTCCCAGCCGTCGCCCCGGCCGAGGGCCGCGACCAGCCGGGAGCGCTCGGTCCAGAACCACGCGGACCGCAGCGGGTCCGCGTCCGCCTCCAGCAGCCGCAACGCCGTCTTGGTGATCTTCAGGGCGCGTTCCCGCTCACCGCCGAACCGGGCGGCGACCGCGGCCTCGGCGAGCAGGTCGAGCCGCTGGAGCGGGGTGGTGGCCGGGTCGCATCCGCACGGCGGGTAGACCTCGGTGTAGTCCACCGGTCGCAGTGCCTCGCGGACCTCTTCGGGCGCGCTCTCCCACAAATCCAGGGCCCGCTCCAGCAGCCGCAGCTGTTCGGAGTAGGCGTGCCGGCGGCGGGCGGCGACCGAGGCGGCGAGCACCGCGGGCAGGGCCTTGGCCGCGTCGTTCGCGTAGTACCAGTAGCTGGCGAGCCGGATGACCCGCTCCTCGGCCCGGATCAGCGAGTCGTCGGCCTCCAGGGCTTGTGCGTAGCGGCGGTTGACCCGGGCCCGTTCGCCGGGCAGCAGGTCGTCGCTCACGGCTTCGCGGACCAGCGAGTGGCGGAAGCGGTAGCCGTCCCCGTCGGGGGTGGCGAGGAGGATGTTGGCGCCGACGGCGGCCCGCAGGGCCTCGATCAGCTCGTCCTCCGTGAGCCCGGCCACGGCACGCAGGAGCGGGTACTCCACCGTGGAGCCGCCCTCGGCGACGATCCGCACCACGCCCTGGGCGGCCTCCGGCAGGACTTCGACACGGACGAGCAGGAGGTCGCGCAGGGACTCGGTGAGCCCGGCGCGGCAGCCGCTCTCCCGGCAGGCGACGAGTTCCTCCACGAAGAAGGCGTTGCCGTCGGAGCGCTCGAAGACGGTGTCCACGAAGGCCTCGTCGGGCTGGGAGGCGAGGATCCCGGCGAGCTGGCGGCGTACCTCGGCGCGGTTGAAGCGCGGCAGTTCGATGCGCTGGACGGTGCGGAGCCGGTCCAGTTCGGCGAGCAGCGGGCGCAGCGGGTGGCGGCGGTGGATGTCGTCGGCGCGGTAGGTGGCGACCACGACGAGCCGGCCGCTGGTGAGGGTGCGGAAGAGGTAGGACAGCAGGTGGCGGGTGGAGGTGTCGGCCCAGTGCAGGTCCTCCAGGACGAGGACGACGGTGCGGTCGACGGCGAGCCGCTCCAGCATCCGGGCCGTCAGCTCGAAGAGTCGGGCGGTGCTCTCCTCGTCGTGCGGCCCGCGGGGGGTGTCGCCGAGTTCGGGCAGGATCCGGGCGAGTTCGCCCTCCTGGCCTGCCGCCGCGGCGGCCAGTTCCTCGGGGAGCCTGCGGTGCAGGGCGCGCAGCGCCGTCGAGAACGGGGCGAAGGGGAGCCCCTCCGCCCCGATCTCCACACAGCCTCCGACGGCCACGACCGCGCCGCGGCGGGCCGCCTCGCAGAGGAACTCCTCGGTGAGGCGGGTCTTGCCGACCCCGGCCTCTCCCCCGATGAGCATCGCCTGTGGCTCCTGGCCGGCGGCGCGCGCCAATGCGTCGACGAGTACGGCCAGTTCGTCGGCTCGGCCGACGAACACCGGGCTGACAGATCTGGTCTCCACGTCGCCGAGCATCGCACAGGAGTCCGGGCCGGCGGCACTCGTTTCTCGTGCGCTTCTCATCACGGGCCGGTCCACGCAGCGGGGCGGCGGCGCGGTTCACGCGGCCCGGGCGAAGCGGCCCCGGGCTCCTCTCACCGGCTTCTCGGGTTCCTGGCTGCGCGAAGACCCGCTGTGCGCCTTGGCCGCCTCCTGGACCTGGCGGTAGGCCTCGGCCTCGCGGATGAGGTCGGCGCGGCGGGCCATGGCGATCTCGTACTCGAACATCCCGTACTCCCTGGTTGCGTGTTCTCGGGCACCTCGTTCGGTGTGATCCAAGATTCGCGTCCCAGGGGGCCGCGGGGCATCGGGAGCATGCCGCATCTGTACGAGCCGGGGGTCCTTAGACCGGGCCCCGCGGGTCCCCGGTACGGACCGGGGAGTCCTGAGCAGGGTCCTAGGCGGCCTTGGGGAGGGGGACGAGGATGTCGAAGTACATGAGGCCGAACAGCAGGATGCCGAGGGCGCCGAGCGCGACGGCGGCCCAGGAGACGGCCCGGACCCAGGTCGGGTGGACGCGGCCGGGGACGGAGAAGGCGGGGCGGCCCAGGACGAAGACGGCGAGGAGCAGCGCGAGCGTCGACAGGACACCGTTGACGAGGGCGGTCATGTGCCAGGCGTCGCCGTACAGGGCCTGGATCTTGGCCTCGGTGGTCGCGGCGTTCACCGACTCGATCTGGCCTATCAGGGTCTGGCGTTCGGCGATGACGCGCGAGACCCAGCTGCCGCTGAGGGCGACCAGCCCGAGCCCGGCGGCGACGACGGCGCCGGCCGCGGAGCCGACCCCGGTGGGCTGCTCCTGCGGGTCGTCCTGCTCGCCGAGGAGCTCGTCGCCGCTGAGGTCTTCGTCGAGCTCCTGCTCGTCGCCGGCCTCGGCGGACGCGGGGGCCGCGGTGTCCTCGGGGGCGTCCTGGAGGACCGGGCGGGCATCGGCGGGCCGGGGAGTGCCCTGTTCGGAGGTGTCCGCGTCGGGAGCGGTCGGGGCGGCGGTCTTGGTGGTGTCCATGCGGGGCACCGTAGGCGGCTTGTCTGAGAGGTTTCTGAGAGGCCGCCGTGCCGGCCGGGCGCGGCCGGCCGCGGGTGGGCCGCCGGCCCGGGGGCGCCCGGTGTCAGGCGGCCGGGGGCCATTCGTGGGCCAGGACCGCCCAGATCTCGGTGTCCTGGCGGACGCCCCGGTAGGGGTAGGCCTGGCGCAGGACGCCCTCACGGGTCATGCCGAGGCGTTCGGCGACGGCGAGGCTCTTCTTGTTGGCGGAGGAGGCGTGCCATTCGACGCGGTGCATCCCGCGGTCGTGGAAGGCCCAGTCGATCAGGACGCGGCAGGCCTTGGTGACCAGGCCCCGGCCGGCGGCGGTCGGCTCCAGCCAGCAGCCGACCTCGCAGTTGCCCGTCCCGGTGTCGAAGGTACGGAAGAGGACGCCGCCGACGAGGGTGCCGTCGACGCGGATGCCGTAGATGCGGCCGCCGTCGGCTGCCGTCTTCTGCGCGTAGGCGGACAGGAAGCTCTGCGCCGAGTCGAGGTCGGTGACGAAGTCCGCGAGGACGATGTGCTCGCCTATGTACTCCCGGCCGCGGTCCATGTGGGTCAGGAACTCCTCGGCGTGCCAGATCTCCAGCGGAAACAGCTGGGCGTCTTCGGCGAGGTCTATCGAGAACATGCGGCTTCTTCCTTGGGTCTCATACGGCGGGTGGCCGCCGGGTCACCGGGATGTCGCGGCGGGCTCGGCGACGTCCTCGCTCGTGGCGGGGTCCGTGCCGGGCCGCTGCGCGGGAAGTGTCGCATGCGGACCGGGTTCCGGGGGCTCGATGCTGATCTTCGGCAGCCTGCGGTCGAGCCAGCGGGGCAGCCACCAGTTCGCGGCGCCGAGCAGGTGCATCAGTGCCGGGACGAGGAGGGTGCGCAGGACGAAGGCGTCGAGGGCCACGGCCGCGGCGAGTGCGATGCCGAACATGGCGATGATCCGGTCGCCGCTGAGGACGAAGGCCAGGAAGACGGAGATCATGATGACCGCGGCCGAGTTGATGACCCGGCTGGTCTCGGCGAGGCCGACGCGGACGGCCCGCCGGTTGTCGCCGGTCTCCAGCCACTCCTCGTACATCCGGCTGACGAGGAAGACCTGGTAGTCCATGGACAGGCCGAAGAGGACCGAGACCATGATCACGGGGAGGAAGGGCTCGATCGGGCCGGCGCTGCCGAGGCCCAGCAGTTCGCTGCCCCAGCCCCACTGGAAGACGGCGACGACGACGCCGAAGGAGGAGGCGACGGCGGCGACGTTCATGGCCGCCGCCTTGAGCGGTATCCCGAGGGACCGGAAGGCCAGCAGCAGGAGCAGACAGCCGAGGGTGATGACCACCCCGACGAAGAGCGGCAGTTTGCCGACGATGACGCCGGCGAAGTCGTCGTAGCCCGCGGTCACGCCGCCGACGTGGACCGCCATGGTGGTGCCGTGTCCGGCGCGCGGGATGACCGTCTGCCGCAGCGTTTCGACGAGCTCGCTGGTGGCCCGGGACTGCGGGGCGGAGTCCGGTACGACGCTCAGGACGGCCGTGTCGCCGCTGCGGTTGAAGACGGCAGGACCGGCGGAGGCCACGCCTTCGGTGGTGCGCAGCGCCTCGGCCAGCTGCGCGACGGCCACCCGGTCGCCCGCGCCGTCGAGGCGGGCGACGACGGTGAGCGGGCCGTTCGCGCCCGGACCGAAGCCTTCGGCGAGCAGGTCGTACGCCTGCCGGGTGGTGGAGCTCGCCGGGTTGTTGCCCTGGTCCGAGGTGCCCAGGTGCAGCGAGAGCGTGGGCAGTGCGAGGACGACCATGGCCGCGGCGGCGAGAAGGCCGAGCGGTTTGGGGTGGCGCTCCACGAAGGCGGACCAGCGGGCGGCGAAGCCGGTGGGCGTCTCGGGCTGCGGGCCCTCGACCGCCAGGGTGCGGCGCTCACGGCGCGAGAGCGCACGCATGCCGATGTACGAGAGCAGGGCGGGCAGCAGCGTGACCGAGGCGGCGACCGTCAGGACCACAGTGAGGGAGGCGGCGATCGCGACCCCGTTGAGGAAGTTCAGCCGCAGCACCAGCATGCCGAGCAGGGCGATGCAGACGGTGGCTCCGGCGAAGACGACCGCCCGGCCGGTGGTGGCGACGGCGCGCTCGGCCGCCTGCGCGACGGGGAGGCCGCTCTTGAGGCCTTTGCGGTGCCGGGTCACGAGGAACAGGGCGTAGTCGATGCCGACACCGAGGCCGATGAGGGTGCCGAGCATCGGGGCGAAGTCGGCGACGGCCATGGCGTGCCCGAGCAGGGTGATGCCGAAATAGGCGGTGCCCACGCTGACCAGGGCGGTCGCGATGGGCAGCAGGCTCGCGGCGAGGGAGCCGAAAGCAAGGAGGAGGACCAGGGCGGCGACGCCCACGCCGATGACCTCGGCGAGGTGAGCGGTGGGCGCCTCGGTGAGGGCGACGGCCGGGCCGCCGAGTTCGACCTGCAGCCCGTCCGCCTCGGTCGTGGGGTTCTTCGCCGCGGCGACGACCGCCTTGGCCTGCGCCTTGGGTACGGAGTCGGCCGGCTGGTCGAAGGTGACCAGGGCGTAGGCGGTCCTGCCGTCGCGGCTGACCCGTGCGGCGCTCTCCGGGCCGGATCCGTAGGGGCCGGCGACCGAGCCGACGCCGGGGAGTGCGGCGATGGCGTCGAGGGCCCGCGTCATGCGCTGTTCCACACCGGGGCTTCGGGCCGACTGGTGCTCGGGGGCCCGCCACACGATGGTGTCGGTGTCCCCGCCCTGGCCGTGGAAGCCCTCGCGCAGCAGGGCGTGCGCCTTGCCGGACTCGGTGCCGGGGACCTCGTAGTGGTTGGAGAAGGCCGCTCCGGCGGTCCCCGCGGCGACGGCGCTCCCGCCGAGCGCGAGCAGCCAGAGCAGGACGGCCACCAGGCGGTGCCGCATGCACCACCGTGCGATTGCTGCCAACGGACGTGCTCCCTGGTGGTTCGGATCTTTACCGGGAGACGCCCGACGCAAAGAACACTAGAACTCGTGAAGGCCCGGCCGGGGACCCGGGGATCGCCCGGGGACGGCCGGAGGTGGTGGTCTACACCCCAAATATCCCAGCGTTTCGTGATCGTTGGTCCCCTTCGTGTGCATCGTCACAGGAAGGGGGGATCCGGGGGGCCTTGCGGGTCAGTCCTCGGCGCGGTAGCCGGGGACGGAGGGCCAGCGGACGGTGAGGACCACCGAGTCTTCCTCCGCGTACCAGGAGTGGTCGACTCCGCGACCCCACACGACGTAGTCCCCCTGCTCGGCGAGGACGACCGTACGGCCCGGGAACTCCAGCCGGAAGCGTCCACTGATCAGGACCTGGAGCGCGGTGCGCTCCTCCCCGGTCACCCACTGGGCCCGCTCCTCGCCCTCCGGGTGGACACCCCACTTGATCTCCACGTCCTTGCTGTGGCGCGGATCGGCGGGGTCCTTGAAGTGACCGAGGAGCCAGCCGCGGTCGGTGGCGGCGTCGGGCGCGGCCTTGCCGGTGTAGAGGGAGTCGTCGTTCACGGGCCGAGGTTAATGCAGTTGCGCGGGCCGCCCGGCGGCTGGTCGGCTGGGGGGCGATGACCATGGATCACGATGAACTGCTGACGGTACGCGCCCGGTACGACCGGGAGATGCGCCGCGAGGCGCTGCCGGACTCGACCCGGGCGCGGGTCGAGCGGGCGGGCGCAGTGGTACGCCAGACGGCACCCGGGGACGGGTGGAACGGCGTGCTCTGGTCCGACCTCGACGAAGGGACGGCGGAGGCGGAGATCGCGGCGCAGGTGGCGCACTTCGCGGAGCGGGGAGTGTCCGGCTTCGAGTGGAAGCTGTACGGCCACGACCGGCCGGCCGACCTCGGGGAGCGGCTGCGCGCGGCGGGGTTCACCCCGGAGCCGGCCGAAACCCTGCTGGTGGGGCGGGCGGACGAGCTCGCCTCGCTGCCGGTGGACCCGCCGGAGGGCATCACCCTGCGGCCGGTGACCGACGAGGCGGGCGTGGATCTGATGATGCAGGTGCACGCCGGGGCCTTCGGGACGGACCGGCCGGGAATCCGACAGCTGATGCTGAGCCTGCTGGAGGACGAGCCGGAGACCATCGCGGCGGTGGTGGCGATGGCCGGGGACACCCCGGTCAGCGCGGCCCGGATGGAGATGCGCCCGGGGTGCTCGTTCGCGGGACTGTGGGGCGGCGGCACCCTCCCGCAGTGGCGGGGCCGGGGCATCTACCGGCTCCTGGTGGCCCACCGGGCCCGGATCGCCGCCGAGCGCGGCATCCCCTACCTCCAGGTGGACGCCTCCGAGGACAGCCGCCCGATCCTGGAGCGGCTGGGCTTCGGGGTCCTGGGCGTGACGGTGCCGTGGGTGTGGACGGCCCCGGCAGGGCGAAAGCCTTCCATCGGCCCGGCCCGCCGGGGCAAGATCAACCCATGGATCGCATCGGACCGCCCCTGACCGGCAATGAGCGCGACACCCTGCGCGCCTACCTCGACTACCACCGGGCCACCCTCGCCTGGAAGTGCGAGGGGCTCGGCGACGAGGACCTGCGGCGCACCTCCATGCCGCCCTCCACCCTCTCGCTGCTGGGGCTGGTGCGGCACATGGCCGAGGTCGAGCGCCACTGGTTCCGCCGCATCCTGAACGGCGAGGACCTCCCCCACCTCTGGTCCGACCACCACGACTTCCAGGCCGCCTACGACGCCACCGGCTCGACCCGCGAGGAGGCGTTCACCGCCTGGGAGGCCGAGGTGGGGCATGCCCGCCGGATCGAGGCGGCCGCCGAATCGCTCGACGTGACGGCGTACGTGCCCAGCTGGCAGGCGGAGGCCTCGCTGCGGCTGGTCATGCTGCATCTGATCCACGAGTACGCACGGCACAACGGCCACGCCGACTTCCTCCGCGAGGGCATCGACGGCACCACGGGAGCCTGAGCACTTCCCCCCGCGAGCATCTCTATAGTTAGGCTAGCCTTACCTAACAACAGGGAGCGCGAGTGAGTCTTGTGAACACCGCAGACGCCGCGGAGGCGGATGCCTTCGAGCTGTACCGGGACGACTGGGGAATCCCCCATCTCAGTGCCGCCGATCCGCTCAGGCTCGCCTACGCGCAGGGCCGCACCACCGCCTTCGACCGCGCCTGGCAGCTGGAGGTCGAGCGCTGCCGCGCCCAGGGGACCAGCGCCGCCTTCCTCGGCCCCGACTGCGTCACCTGGGACCGGTTCGCCCGCCGGAGCCGCCTCGACGACACCGCCCGGCGCTGCCACGCGGCCCTCGCCCCGGACACCGCGGCCTGGGTCGGGGCCTACGTCGACGGGGTCAACGACGGCCTGGCCCGCGGCTGCGCCCGCGACGAGCGCTTCGCGCGCACCGGCCACGCGCCCGCTCCCTGGGAGCCGTGGGTCCCGCTCGGCATCTGGCTCGCCACCCACATCCTCTTCGCCGGCTTCGCCACCAAGCTGTGGCGCGAGCGCGTGGCGCGCGCCCTCGGCGACGAGGCCGTCACCCTCTTCGCCACCGACGGCCCCGGCACCGCAGGCAGCAACGGCTGGCTGGTACCCGGCGAGCGGACCGCCACCGGTGCGGCGATCATCGCGGGCGACCCGCACCGGTTCATCGAGGACCCGGGTGTCTACCAGCAGATACGGCTCGCCTGCCCCGAGTACGACGTCCTGGGCCTCGCCGTCCCCGGCGTGCCCGGCCTCGCCCACTTCGGCCACACCGGCACCGCCGCCTGGGCCATCACCAACGCCATGGCGGACTACCAGGACCTGTACGTGGAGCAGGTGCGCCCGACGGACGCAGGCGGCTACGAGGCCCTGGGCCCTGACGGCACCTGGGAGCCCGTCCACCGCCACACCGAGACCATCACCGTCGCCGGGGCCGACCCGGTCGAGGTGGAGGTCCTGGAGACCGCCCGCGGCCCGGTGATCACCCGCGGGCACCCCGTGCACGCCGCGGACACCGGCGACACCGGGGAGAACGGGGAACAGACCCTCTCCCTGCGCTACCCGCCCCGCGTCCGCGCGGACCTCGGCTTCGCCGCCCTGCCCGCAC
This sequence comes from Streptomyces sp. NPDC043680, assembly GCF_056436685.1. Taxonomy (NCBI): domain Bacteria; kingdom Bacillati; phylum Actinomycetota; class Actinomycetes; order Kitasatosporales; family Streptomycetaceae; genus Streptomyces; species Streptomyces sp. NPDC043680. The sequence continues at coordinate 56,132 of NZ_JBWKCE010000001.1, forward strand.
TCCTGCGCGCCCGCACTGTCGCCGACATCGACCGCGCCCTCGACGGCTGGGCCGAGCCCGTCAACGTCGTCCACGCCGCCGACTCCGAGGGCGGCCTGCTGCACCGCGTCGCGGGCGCCGTCCCGCTGCGGCACCGCACGAACCGCCTGCGCCCGGTGCCGGCGTGGGATCCGCAGTACGCCTGGCAGGGCTGGGCCGAGACCCCCGCCGAGCCGGTGCAGGGCTTCGCCGTCATGGCAAACGCCCGCGGCATCGCCTCCCCGCTCGGGGTGGAGTTCGCGCCCCCGCACCGCGCCGACCGCATCCGCGCGCTGCTCTCCGGCTCGGCCGACTGGTCCCCGAAGGCGATGGCCGACGTACACCGGGACACGTACCTGGCCTCGGCCGCCCCCCTGCTGGACCTGCTGCCCGGGCTCACCGGCCTGTCCCCCGCTGCGGACGCGCTGCGCACCCGACTGCTCGCCTGGGACCGGCACATGGCGCCCGAGAGCACCGACGCCACCGTCTTCTCGGCCTTCCGGGCCAGGACCGTACGCCGCCTCGCCGCCGATCCCGTCTTCGCGGACCTGGCGGGTGCGCCCACCGGCCCCGAGGTCTTCCACCCCTGGCTGTACCTGCTCCCCCGCGTCGGCTACGCCCTGGAGGGGTTGCTGACCACCCCGCTCCTGCCCGGCCTCGACCGGGTCGCCCACGTACGGGCCGCCCTGGAGGAGACGGCTGCGGCGGGCTCCCCCGACACCCCGTGGTCCCAGGTGCACCGCCTCGCGCCCTGGGCGGCGCTCCCGGACCCGGAGGCCGAGTGGCCCGGCCTCGGCGGCGACCACGACTGCGTGAACGCCACCTCCAGCGTCCCGGGTTACACCGACCTCACCGCCCGCGCATCGGCGGCCCGTTACGTATGGGACCTCGCCCGCCGCGAGGACAGCCTCTGGGTGGTCCCGCTCGGCGCGGACGGCGTCACGGGCTCGGCCCACCACCGCGACCAGCTCCCGCTCTGGGCCCGCTGCGCACTCGTCCCCGTCGTCACCGACTGGGCCCGCCTCACCAAGGAATCGACATGAGCCCCGCCCCCGCCTCCACCCGGCAGGCCGTCTTCACCCGCCGCATCCGAGGCTTCGGCACCGTCACCCTCACCCCCCTCGACCCGGCCGCCGACTCCGCGCTCGTCCACCGCTGGGTCGCCGAGGAGCGGGCCCGCTTCTGGGGCATGGGCGGGGCCGACAGGGAGCTGGTCCAGGAGATCTACGAGGACGTCGACCGCCGCACCACGCACCACGCCTTCCTCGTCCGCCGCGACGGCGAACCGGTCGCGCTGTTCCAGACCTACGACTGCGCGGAGGACCGGATCAGCGAGTGCTACGAGGTCCGGCCCGGCGACATCGGCATCCACCTGCTGATCGGTCCCCCGCAGGGCGACCCCGAGCACGGCTTCACCGCGGCCCTGGTCAGCGCCTTCACGGCCTACCTGTTCTCCGCGGCGGGCGCCCGCCGGGTGGTCGGGGAGCCGGACGTGCGCAACGCCAAGGTCCTCGCCTTCCTGCAACGCTCCGGCTTCGACCTCGGCCCCGAGGTCGAACTGCCCGAGATCGACCTGCCCGAGGTCCACCTCCCGGCGAAGAAGGCCCGCCTCGTCTTCCTCCACGCTCCGCAGGAGGACGGGGAGCCGGCGGCCCTGGCGACCGGAGCGTCCTCCCCACGGCAAACCGACCATTCCGATTGACCCTGTGATTCCGGCCACGCCAGACTGATGGCCACTCAAGGCATCGGCGCTGGGGGGAAATTGACCAGCCAGAATCTGTACATCGGGCCGGATGCGGCAGCAGACCGGTACCGGCTGCTCCGGGCGATCGGGCGCGGCGGGGAGGCCGTGCTCTATCTCGCGGAGATCGAGCTCGCGGGCGGCAGCGAACCGGTGGTCGTCAAGGTGCTGGACTCCAAGACGACCATCACGCCCGAGGAGTTCGACCGGATCAGCCGCAAGTGGAACGAGCAGGCCGAGCTCCTGCGCTTCGTCCACCGCCCGGGCGTCGTCGGCGTGCGGGAGCACTTCGAGGGGCCGCCCATCCACCGGCCCGGGGAGTCCGGAACGCTGACCGGGCGGGCGCTCGTCCTCGTGATGAACCACGTCGACGGGCTCGACCTGCGCGACTGGCGGGCCGAGCGGAGCCTCGCCACCGCCGCCGAGCGGCGCGAGGTGATGCGGACGCTGGAGCAGCTGGCCGACGTCCTGGACTGGCTGCACTCCGGGAAGGCCACCCCCTCCGGGCGCCAGGTCATCCACGGCGACCTGTCCCCCGGCAATGTGATGGTCGACGCCCACGGGCAGGCCACCCTCGTGGACTTCGGGCTCAGCAAGCTGACCGCCGACCACCAGACGGCCGAGGTCTGGTTCACCCCGGGATACGCGGCTCCCGAGGTCTTCGACGGCAAGCGGACTCCGGCCGCCGACCGGTACGCCTTCGGGGCCATCGCGTACTTCCTGCTGAGCGGGGAGTCCCCGCCCAGTTCGCCCGAGCAGCTGGCCCGAGCGATGGCCGCGCTGCCGCAGATCGCCGTACTGGACGCCGAGCAGCGGGCCCGGATCACCGCCGTCTACGCGGGCGACCCGACGCAGCGGCCCGTGAGCCTGGCCGCCTGGATGAAGGACGTACGGCACGCGGTGGTGTCCACCACCTCCTCCGCCTCGCAGCGGGCCGTGCGGGACGCGGCTCCCGATCCGGCTGCGGCTGCGGCTCCCGCACCGGCGAGGCCGGTGGTGCCTCCGCAGCCTGCGGGCCCGCCGCCGGTCCACACACCGGCCCCGCCCGCCCCGGCGCCGCAGCAGGCGCAGCAGGCGCAGCAGGCGCAGCAGGCGCAGCAGGCGCAACAGGCGCAGCAGGCGCACGTACCTGCCGGATACGGGCCGACGTACCCGCTGCACGAGTCCCCACCCCCGGGGCCGGTCCGGTCGAAGAAGCGGCGGACCGGGCTGGTCCTGGGTTCGGTGGCCGCCGTACTGGTCGTCGCGGCCCTCGCGGTGCTCGGCGTACGGCTGCTGGACAAGGACAAGGGCGGCGCCGACCAGGCGGCGTCGGGGAACAAGGGCGGCAACTCCGCCTCCGAGGCGGCCGCAGCGGAGGCCGAGTCCCCGACCCCGAGCCCCTCGGAGAGCGAGAGCCCGCAGGCCGCGAGCCCCGACCCCACGGCGAGCGGTACCCGGCCGGGCGGCGTCGCGCCGGACATCAAGGCCGCGGACCTGACCCAGTTGACGCCCATCGCGGGGCTGGGCAACTTCACCGTCGGGGCGGCGAAGATCAACACCAAGCAGTACGGGGCGGCCTTCGTCGCGCAGCCCGACTGCAACGACGAGGCGATCACGGAGTTCGACCTCAACCGCGAGTGGAAGCACCTGGAGTTCACCGCCGGGATCGACGACGGCTCCACCCACGAGAAGGGACGGGTCAGCATCTCGCTCGACGGGAAGCCCGCGGCCTTCTCCGAGCTCGTCGAGCTCGGCAAGCCGGCCACGCAGTCGGTGGACGTGACGGGAGCCCTGCGGCTGCGCGTCAAGGTGGACATGGGCTGCGACAACGGCACCGTCGTCATCGCCGCCCCCCAGCTGACCCGCTGACCCGAGCCGCACCATCCCGCGCCGGCAGTGCCCCACCGGGCAGGCCCCGGGCAGGACCGGGCCGGACGCACGGCGGCCCCGCACCGGAATCCGGTGCGGGGCCGCCGTGGTACGGACGGAGCGACTACGCGGAGACGCCGAGGCGCTCCAGGATGAGCTCCTTGACACGGGCCGCATCGGCCTGGCCGCGGGTGGTCTTCATGACCGCGCCGACCAGGGCGCCGACGGCGGCGACCTTGCCGCCGCGGATCTTGTCGGCGATCGCGCCGTTGGCCGCGATGGCCTCGTCCACGGCCGCGCCGAGCGCGCCCTCGTCCGAGACGACCTTCAGGCCGCGCTTCTCGACGACCTCGTCCGGGGTGCCCTCGCCGGCGAGGACGCCCTCGATGACCTGGCGCGCCAGCTTGTCGTTCAGGTCGCCCGCCGCGACCAGCGCCGCGACGCGCGCGACCTGGGCCGGGGTGATCGGCAGCTCGTCGACCGAGACGCCCTGCTCGTTGGCGTTGCGGGCGAGCTCGCCCATCCACCACTTGCGTGCGGCGGCCGAGTCGGCACCCGCCTCGATCGTGGCGACGATGGAGTCCACGGCGCCCGCGTTGAGGATCGACTGCATGTCGTGCTCGGAGACGCCCCACTCCTCGCGGAGCCGGTTGCGGCGCACGCGCGGCATCTCGGGCAGTCCGGCGCGCAGTTCCTCGACCCACGCACGGGCCGGGGCGACGGGCACCAGGTCGGGCTCCGGGAAGTACCGGTAGTCCTCGGCGTTGTCCTTGATGCGGCCGGCCGTGGTGGAGCCGTCCTCCTCGTGGAAGTGCCGGGTCTCCTGAACGATGGTGCCGCCACCGCTGAGGACGGCCGCGTGGCGCTGGATCTCGAAGCGCGCCGCGCGCTCCACGGAACGCAGCGAGTTGACGTTCTTCGTCTCCGAGCGGGTGCCGAAGGGGGCGTCGGGGCTGGGGCGCAGCGACAGGTTGACGTCGCAGCGCATCTGGCCCTTGTCCATCCGGGCCTCGGAGACGCCGAGCGCCTTGATGACCTCGCGCAGCTCGGCGACGTACGCCTTGGCGACCTCGGGGGCCCGTACGCCCGCGCCCTCGATCGGCTTGGTGACGATCTCGATGAGCGGGATGCCGGCGCGGTTGTAGTCCAGCAGGGAGTGAGACGCGCCGTGGATACGGCCGGTGGCGCCGCCGACGTGCAGCGACTTGCCGGTGTCCTCCTCCATGTGGGCGCGCTCGATCTCCACGCGGAAGACCTCGCCGTCCTCCAGCTGTACGTCGAGGTAGCCGTTGAAGGCGATGGGCTCGTCGTACTGGGAGGTCTGGAAGTTCTTCGGCATGTCCGGATAGAAGTAGTTCTTCCGGGCGAAACGGCACCATTCGGCGATCTCGCAGTTCAGCGCGAGGCCGATCTTGACGGCCGACTCGACACCGATCGCGTTGACGACCGGCAGGGAGCCGGGCAGGCCGAGGCAGGTGGGGCAGGTCTGCGAGTTGGGCTCGGCGCCCAGCTCGGTGGAACAGCCGCAGAACATCTTGGTCTTGGTGCCGAGCTCGACATGGACCTCCAGGCCCATGACGGGGTCGTACGACGCGAGGGCGTCCTCGTACGACAGCAGTTCGGTGACGGTCACAGTGAAACTTCCCTCTCAGCCCAGCAGGACGTCGTCGTCGCCGAGGCGCTTCAGCTCGCGGTACAGGATCGCGAGGCCGGTGACGATGGCGGCGGCGGACACAACGGCGTCGACCAGCTTCAGCGTGTCGTTCTCGGTGCGGGCCTTGCGGGCCTGCTTGATCACGCTGATGGCACCGAAGGCGGTGGTGCCGATCGACAGGTACGTACCGGACTTGGACTTCTTGAAGCCCTTGGCCTTGGACAGCGCACTCGAACTCACAGCGACGGAGCCTCCTCAAGCAGCGGGTGACCCCAGCGCGCGGTGAAGGCGGCCTCGACGGCGGCACCGACCTTGTACAGCCGGTCGTCCTTCATCGCCGGGGCGATGATCTGCAGTCCGACCGGCAGGCCGTCTTCCGGCGCCAGGCCGCACGGCAGCGACATGGCGGCGTTGCCGGCCAGGTTGGTCGGGATGGTGCACAGGTCGGCGAGGTACATCGCCAGCGGGTCGTCGGTGCGCTCGCCGATGGGGAAGGCGGTGGTCGGGGTCGTCGGGGAGACGATCACGTCGACCTGCTCGAAGGACTTCTCGAAGTCCTTGCTGATGAGCGTGCGGACCTTCTGGGCCGAGCCGTAGTACGCGTCGTAGTAGCCGGAGCTCAGCGCGTAGGTACCGAGGATGATGCGGCGCTTGACCTCGTCGCCGAAGCCGGCCTCGCGGGTGAGCGCGGTGACGTCCTCGGCGGACTTGGTGCCGTCGTCGCCGACGCGCAGGCCGTAGCGCATGGCGTCGAAGCGGGCCAGGTTGGAGGAGCACTCGGACGGCGCGATCAGGTAGTACGCGGCCATCGCGAGGTCGAAGGACGGGCAGTCCAGCTCGACGATCTCGGCGCCCAGCTCCTTGAGGAGCTCGACGGACTCGTTGAAGCGCTGGACGACGCCGGCCTGGTAGCCCTCGCCGGCGAACTGCTTGACGACGCCGACGCGCATGCCGGCGACGGAGCCGTTGCGGGCCGCCTCGACGACCGGCGGGACCGGGGCGTCGATGGAGGTGGAGTCCAGCGGGTCGTGGCCGGCGATGACCTCGTGCAGGAGGGCCGCGTCCAGGACCGTACGGGCGCACGGGCCGCCCTGGTCGAGGGAGGAGGAGAAGGCCACCATGCCGTAGCGGGAGACGCCGCCGTACGTGGGCTTGACGCCGACGGTGCCGGTGACGGCGGCGGGCTGGCGGATGGAGCCGCCGGTGTCCGTGCCGATGGCGAGGGGGGCCTGGAAGGCGGCGAGGGCGGCCGCGGAGCCGCCGCCGGAGCCGCCGGGGATGCGGGTGAGGTCCCAGGGGTTGCCGGTGGGGCCGTAGGCGCTGTTCTCGGTGGAGGACCCCATGGCGAACTCGTCCATGTTGGTCTTGCCGAGGATGACGACGTCGGCTTCCTTGAGCTTGCGCGTCAGGGTGGCGTCGTACGGCGGGATCCAGCCTTCGAGGATCTTCGAACCGACGGTGGTCGGGACCCCGACGGTGGTGAAGATGTCCTTGAGGGCGAGCGGGACGCCGGCCAGCGGGCCGAGCTTCTCGCCGCGCTCGCGCTTGGCGTCGACGGCGCGGGCCTGGGCGAGGGCGCCCTCCCGGTCGACGTGGAGGAAGGCGTGGACCTTCTCGTCGGTCGCGTCGATGCGGGCGAGGTGGGCCTCGGTGACCTGGACGGCCGTGAGCTCGCCGGAGGCGATCTTTTCGGCGGTCTCGGCTGCGGTGAGCTTGATGATGTCGGTCATGGCTTCTTAGTCCTCCCCCAGGATCTGCGGCACCTTGAAACGCTGCTGCTCCTGGGCGGGAGCGCCGGAAAGCGCCTGCTCGGGGGTGAGCGACGGTCGGACCTCGTCCGCGCGCATGACGTTCGTCAGGGGCAGCGGGTGGGAGGTCGGCGGGACGTCTTGGTCGGCGACCTCGGATACGCGGGCGACCGCGCCGATGATGTCGTCGAGCTGTCCGGCGAAGTGTTCCAGCTCTTCGGCCTTGAGCTCCAGACGTGCCAGCCGAGCGAGGTGGGCGACCTCCTCGCGCGTGATGCCAGGCATGCAGCGATCCTCTGGGGGTGGTGAGTGTGTAGTTTCGTGCCCAATCCTATGGGGCCGGGCCCCGGACCCACGAAACCGTTTCCCCCGGACCCCCGGGAAATCCCGCCCGGGACGGCCGTCCCGCTGCCTGCGCGGCGGCCCCGGGCGAGGGCCGTCAGGGGGCGGATTCCGCCCGGGTGGGGGCGATGGAGAGTTCCGCGGTGATGTCCGCGGGGCGGCGCCAGCCGCGTTCGCCACGGGCCAGGAGCCAGGCCGTCGCCTCCTGCGGGGGCATCGCGGCGGCGACCAGCCAGCCCTGGACGGCGTCGCAGCCGAGGTCGCGCAGGCGCTCCCACGTCTCGTCGTCCTCCACGCCCTCGGCGACCACGAGCAGGCCCAGGGAGTGGGCGAGGTCCACCGTGCAGCGGACGATCTCCGCGTCCTGGGTGTCCACGGCCAGCCGGGCCACGAACGAGCGGTCGATCTTCAGCTCGCTCACCGGCAGCCGGCGCAGGTGCACGAGGGAGGAGTAGCCCGTGCCGAAGTCGTCCAGCGACATCTTGACGCCGTGGCCCGTCAGGCCCGCCATCGTGTCCGCCGCCCGCTGCGGGTCCTCCAGCAGGACGTGTTCCGTTATCTCCAGCTGGAGACCGCTCGCCGGGACGCCGTGCCGGGCCAGCCGTGCGGCCACCGCCCCGGCGAAGCCCGGGGTGTGGACGTCGCGCGGCGAGACGTTGACGGCCACCGGGACCTTCAGGCCCTGGGCGCGCCAGCGGGCCGCCTGCGCCAGGGCGGTCTCCAGGACGTACTCGGTGAGGTGCGGCATCAGGCCGGAGGTCTCGGCGATCGCGATGAACTCGTCCGGCGAGACCCGCCCCCGCTCCGGGTGGACCCACCGTACGAGGGCTTCGAGGCCGGCCACCTGCCCGTCGAAGCGGACCTTGGGCTGGTAGTGCAGTTCCACCTCGCCGGCGTCCAGGGCTCTGCGCAGGTCGCCGAGGAGGCCGAGCCGGTCGGGGGTGTTGCTGTCCCGCTTGGACTCGTACACCTCCACGCCCGTGCGGTCCCGCTTCGCCTGGTACATGGCCACGTCGGCGCGCCGCAGCAGCCCCTCCGCGTCCAGGGCGTGGTCGGGGAAGACGGCGAGGCCGGCGCTGGCCTCCAGGACGAGCGTGAGCCCGTCCAGGTCGAGGGGGGAGCTGAGCTCGGCGACCAGGTGGCGGGCGACCCGCTGGGCGCTGGTGGTGGAGTCGGTGGTGGGCAGCAGGACCGCGAACTCGTCGCCTCCGAGGCGGGCGGCCTCCGCGTCCTCCGGGAGGGCCTGTTGCAGCCGGTCGGCGATCTGGAGCAGCAGCCGGTCCCCCGCCAGGTGGCCCAGGGTGTCGTTGACCGCGCGGAAGCGGTCCAGGTCGATCAGCACAAGGGCTGACCGGGTGCCCAAACGTTCAGCCTCGTCCAGGGCGCTCCAGGCCCGCTCCAGCAGCCACTGCCGGTTCGGCAGCCCGGTCAGCGGATCGCGCAGCTGCTCCTCGGCGCGGGCGCGGGCGATCCACAGGGTGGAGTCCAGGGCGATCAGCGGTACGGCGAACAGCGGCAGCAGCACCGGCTGCGTCACGGCGACCACGCAGATCAGCGGGGCGATGCCGAGCAGCGCGACGGCGACTAAGGCGTGCCGGAGCAGGGCCGCCCGGTCGAGGCCGGGCCGTCCGCCGCGCGGGGCGAGGGCGGCCCACAGCAGGGTCCGGGTGACCACCAGGTAGGCCACGGCGACGAGGATGAGTTCGGGGGCGGCGTCCAGCCCCCAGCCGGTCGGCGTCCACGGCGTCTCGACGGTCGGGACGTGCCCGAACGCGGCGAGGACGAGCGCCCCCGCGCCGATGCCGAGGATGTCGGCGCAGCCGTGCAGCAGCCCCTGCCGCCAGCGGTGCCGGCGCGCGGCCCCGACCAGGGAGACCACCGCGAGCGAGACGAGCGCGGCCGGCACCCACCCGTAGAGGACGAGCACGCCGAGGGTGAGCGCCGCGCCCGAGCCGGTGCCGCCCCACCAGCGGTCGCGGCCCAGCGCGACCAGGTGCCCGACGATGACACCGGTGAGCAGGGCGAGTGCCCAGCCGACCGGTCCGCCGGGGAACAGGGCATGACGATCGGTCAGCGCGGACGCGATGCCGGCGACGAGCACCACGACGGCCAGGCCCACGACGAGGAAGGGCAGCACCGTGCGCTGCCGTGCTCCGCCGGGGCCCGCTCCGCCGTCGAGCGGATGGGTGTCCGGTGTCCTGGCACCCAGGACCCCGGGCCGGCCCGTCCGCATGGACGGGATCTCCCCGCCGAAATCAGGTGACGGGTCGGCGCTTTCGGTGGGTTTCATGCCCGTCCCTCTCACAGCCGGGGATGCCGATGTCACGCGATGGCCCCGATGTCATGCCATCACGGCTGGAATACCCATCACGCAGCCGCGCACGACAGGCGCACCCCTCAACAGTAGGACGCGAGAGGCTCCCAGGGGCAGCGGTCGGCGGCGGTTGCCCGAATGCGACCCAGCCATCCTCATCAGTACGGTATCCGCCGAACGGGTGAGCCGGGACCAGGACCCCCGGGTCACCCATCCGATGATCCGACAGCTCACCGCCCTGCGAACAGCCTTGTACCAGCCGTTTGCCCCCCGCTGTCGCGCCTGGCGTGCGCCCGCCCGTCCGGCCGCACGCCACGCATCCATTCGCCCGGAGCGCCTGTCGGGACGAGTCCCTCCAGGGGTATTACTCCGCTTCGGGGGCGCCGTCCACCACGAGCGCCGCCTCGCGCGCCGCGTCCGGGCCCTGCTCCAGCAGCACCGCGAAGCCCGCGTCGTCGAGGATGGGCAGCTTCAACTGGACGGCCTTGTCGTACTTGGAGCCCGGGTTGTCGCCGACCACGACGAAGGAGGTCTTCTTGGAGACGGAGCCGGTCACCTTGGCGCCCCGGCTCTGCAGGGCGTCCTTCGCACCGTCGCGGGTGTGGCTCTGCAGGGTGCCGGTCACGACGACCGTCAGGCCCTCCAGGGGGCGCGGCCCCGCCTCCTCGGCGGAACCTTCCTCCTCCAACCGGACTCCGGCGGCCCGCCACTTGCGCAGGATCTCCTGGTGCCAGTCGACGGCGAACCATTCCTTGACGGCCGCCGCGATGATCGGTCCGACGCCCTCGGTCGCGGCCAGTTCCTCCTCGGTGGCCGCCTCGATCCGCTCGATGGAACGGAACTCGCGCGCCAGGGTCTCCGCCGCCACGGGTCCCACGTGCCGGATCGACAGGCCGTTGATGAACCGGGCCAGCGGGCGCTCCTTGGCGGCCCGGATGTTCTCCAGCATGGCCAGGGCGTTCTTCTTCGGCTCGCCCTTCTGGTTGGCGAAGACCGTGACGATCTTCTCCTCGCCGGTCTTCGGGTCGCGCTTGGGCAGTCCGCTGTCGGCGTCCAGAACGTACGCCTTGATGGGGAGCAGCTGTTCCATCGTGAGGCCGAAGAGGTCGCCCTCGTCGCGCATCGGCGGCTCGGCCGGCTCCAGCGGGTTGGTGAGGGCGGCCGCGGCCACCGCACCGAAGTTCTCGATGTCCAGGCACTGGCGGCCGGCCAGGTAGAAGAGCCGCTCGCGCAACTGGGCTGGACACGTCTGCCCGTTGGGGCAGCGCAGGTCGATGTCGCCCTCCTTCATCGGCCGCAGGGCGGTCCCGCACTCGGGGCAGTCGGCCGGCATCACGAACTCCCGCTCGGTGCCGTCGCGCAGGTCCACCACCGGGCCGAGGATCTCCGGAATCACATCGCCGGCCTTGCGCAGCACGACGGTGTCCCCGATCAGCACGCCCTTGGCCTTGACGACCTCCTGGTTGTGCAGGGTCGCGAACTCGACCTCGGACCCGGCCACCGTGACCGGCTCCACCTGCGCGTACGGGGTCACGCGCCCGGTCCGGCCGACGCCGACCTTGATGTCGACCAGCTTGGTGTTGACCTCTTCCGGGGCGTACTTCCAGGCGATGGCCCACCGCGGCGCCCGCGCGGTGGAGCCGAGGCGGCCCTGGAGCGGGATCTCGTCGAGCTTGACGACCACGCCGTCGATCTCGTGCTCCACGGAGTGCCGGTTCTCGCCGAAGTACGCGATGAACTCCTTGACCTCCGCGAGCGAGGAGACCACCTTGTTGTGCCGGGCCGTCGGCAGGCCCCACTCGCGCAGCAGCCCGTACGCGTGCGAGAGCTTGTCGATCTCGAAGCCCTCGCGCGCGCCGATGCCGTGCACCACCATGTGCAGCGGGCGCGTGGCGGTGACCTTCGGGTCCTTCTGGCGCAGGGACCCTGCCGCCGCGTTGCGCGGGTTGGCGAAGGGCTTCTCACCGGCCTCGACCAGCCGCGCGTTGAGCGCCTCGAACTTCTCCATCGGGAAGAAGACCTCGCCGCGGATCTCCACCAGCTCCGGGATCCGGTCGCCCTTGAGGCGGTCCGGGATCTCCGCGATGGTGCGGACGTTGGGCGTGATGTCCTCGCCGGTGCGGCCGTCGCCGCGGGTGGCGGCGCGGGTCAGCCGGCCCCTCTCGTAGGTGAGGTTGACGGCGAGGCCGTCCACCTTGAGCTCGCACAGGAAGTGGACGTCGGGCGTGTTGACGTCCCGCGCCACCCGGTCGGCCCAGGCCGTCAGCTCCTCGTCGTCGAAGGCGTTGTCGAGGGAGAGCATGCGCTCGCGGTGCTGGACGGAGGCGAAGTCCGTCTCGTACGCCCCGGCCACCTTCTGGGTGGGCGAGTCGGGCGTGCGCAGCTCCGGATACTGGTCCTCCAGCGCCTCCAGCGAGCGCAGCAGCTGGTCGAACTCGGCGTCGCTGACGACCGGCTGGTCGTTCACGTAGTACCGGAAGCGGTGCTCCTCGACCTGCTCGGCCAGCAGCGCGTGCTGCTCACGCACCGCCGCCGGTGCCGCCGTGCCGTCGCCGGCCTGCTTCTGTTCGGCTGCCATGCCGTGTCCTCCCGTGGCCCGTCTCGTCCGTCACTCAGGGTTGTCGGCGAGCGACCTCGCCGCCCTGACGCAGTGCGCCTGCACCGCGCGGGCATAGGCGGGCGAAGCGCCCGCCAGACCGCACGACGGGGTGACCACCACGGACTCGGCGAGAGTCCCCGGGGACAGCCCCAGCCTGCGCCAAAGCTTCCTGACACCCATGACGCTACCGCCCGGGTCCGACAACGGGGTGTCGGTGCCCGGCACCACTCCGGCGAAGAGCTTCGCCCCGCCTTCGACGGCTTCCCCGATGGCGTCGTCCTCGCGCTCGGTGAGCAAGGAGAAATCGAACGACACGCCTGCCGCGCCGGCCCGGCGGAGCAGGCCGAAGGGGACCTCGGGGGCGCAGGAGTGCACGATCACCTCCCCTTCGTGGACGGCGAACAGGTCGCGCAGCGCGCCCTCGACGACCTGGCGGTCCACGGCCCGGTAGGTGCGGTAGCCGCTGGCGGAGCGGACCCGGCCCTGGAGGACGGCGGTGAGCGAGGGCTCGTCGAACTGGAGGACGATCTCGGCGCCCGGAATACGCCTGCGGACGTCGGCCAGGTGTCCGCGCAGGCCCTCGGCGAGCGAGGCGGCCAGGTCCCGGCAGGCCCCGGCGTCCTGGAGGACGGCCTCGCCGCCGTGCAGTTCCAGGGCGGCGGCCAGGGTCCACGGCCCGACCGCCTGGACCTTGAGCCTGCCCTCGTAGCCCTGGGTGAACTCCTCCAGGGCGTCCAGGTCCTCGCCGAGCCAGGACCGGGCGCGCCGGGTGTCGCGGCCGGGGCGGTCGCTGATCCGCCAGCCGCTGGGCTCGACGTGCGCGTACAGCTCGACGAGCAGGCCGAGCGAGCGGCCGATCATGTCCGCGCCGGGCCCGCGGGCCGGCAGCTCGGGCAGGTACGGGAACTCCTCGAAGGATCCGGTGACCGTCTTGGCGGCTTCGCGGGCGTCACCGCCGGGCAGGGACCCGACTCCGGTGGCGTTCGCGCTCATCGGCCCGGCCTCACGCTCAGGTCGTTGACCTCGGCGTCGCGGGGCAGGTCGACGGCCATGACGATGGTGGTCGCCACGGACTCGGGGTCGATCCAGGCGGCGGGGTCGTACTCCTTGCCCTCCTGGGAGTGCACCTTGGCCTGCATGGGGCTGGCGGTACGGCCCGGGTAGACGGAGGTGACCCGGATGCCGTTGGCCTTCTCCTCGGCGCGCAGGGAGTCGGCGAGGGCCTTGAGGCCGTGCTTGGAGGCGGCGTAGGCACTCCAGTCGGCGTGGGCGGTCAGGCCGGCGCCTGAGTTCACGAAGACGACGGTGGCCTTGGAGGCCCGCAGAGTGGGCAGCAGCAGCCGGGTGACCTCGGCGGGGGCGATCAGGTTGACGTTGAGCTGCTGGTGCCAGGTCTTGGGGCGCAGCTCACCGACGGGGCCGAGGTCCACGATGCCGGCGACGTGGAGGAGGGAGTCGATCCGCTCGGGGACGGCCTGCTTGGAGAAGGCCCAGGACAGCCGGTCGGGGTCCGCGAGGTCCCCGACGAGGGTACGGGAGCCGGGGTAGCGCTCGACGAGCTGCTTGGCGCGGGCGGCGTCGCGGGCCAGGAGGACGAGGTCGTCGCCGCGGGCGTGCAGGCGGGTGGCGACGGCGGCGCCGATGCCGGAGCCGGCGCCGGTGATCAGGTGAGTAGGCATGGGGTCATGCTCGCAGGTGCCGGTGGGCCCGGTCCCCGGGCCGGGTGGGCTCGGCCTGGCGGCCGGGGCTTTCCGGGAGCTCGGATCCGGATACGCCCGTGCATGCGGGGCTTCGGAGGCTCGGTGGTGTTGGGCGGGAGCGTGTCGTGGCGGGGTGGGGCCACTCCGGAAGTTCGTCTCGCCTCGCGGATCCCGGCCGCATCAGGAACGGATTCGGCGGTGACCGCTCGTCCGCGACTCACCACCGCAGTGTCCCCACCCCGCCTGCAGAGCCCAGGAGGCCCTCCTGGGCGTCGGTCGCGTTCAGAGGTTGGCGGCCCTGCGGAGGGTGGCGGCCGTCTTCGCCGCGTCGTAGTCGGTGGGGACGCCCTCGACGAGGAGGACGTCGCCCGGGATGTGGCGGGTGCGCAGCGGGAGGATCTCCTGGTAGGCGGGTGAGGCGTACCAGGCTCGGGCCCGCTCGATGTCCGGGAAGGCGATGATCACCAGGTCCCCGGGGAAGGCGCCCTCCAGGACCTCGACCTTGGCTCCGTGGACGAGGAACCGGCCCTCGAAGGGGTCCATGGTCGACTGGATCTCCTCGATGTAGCGGAGGATGTCCTCGTTCATGGTCTCGGGACGGATGTGGCCGATGGCGTACGCGGTCATGGTCGTCTCCCCTGTCAACCGGCCCGGTGTTCCGTGCCGTTGAGCCAATGCTGTCAGGGAGCCGCCCCGGTGGCGATTACCTCCGGGGTCACGGCGGAGGCGGCCGGGCCGTGCGGCTGGAAGGTGCGGCGGTAGGCGATCGGGGAGACGCCGAGCGCCGTCCGCATGTGCTGGCGCAGCGAGTTGGCCGATCCGAAGCCCGCCCGGTGTGCGACCAGGTCCACCGGGAGGTCGCTGGACTCCAGCAACTGGCGGGCCACTTCGAGGCGTTGGCCGGTGAGCCACTGCACCGGCGTCATGCCGACCTCGTCCCGGAAGCGGCGCGTGAAGGTGCGCAGGCTCATCCGCGCGTGGTCGGCCAGCTCGGCCAGGGTGAGGGGCTCGCCGAGCCGCTGCTGCGCCCAGGCGCGGGTGGCGGTGGTGGTGGCGACGGTGGGGGCGGGGACGGGCCGGTCGATGTACTGGGCCTGGCCGCCGTCGCGCCAGGGCGGGACGACGCACATCCGGGCGGCCCGGTTGGTGACGGTGGTTCCGTGGTCCCGGCGGATCAGGTGCAGGCACAGGTCCACCCCGGCGGCGACCCCGGCGGAGGTCAGGACGTCGCCGTCGTCCACGAACAGCACGTCCTCGTCCACCAGGACGCGCGGGTAGGCGCGGCGGAACTCGGGGGCGAGGTTCCAGTGCGTGGTGGCAGGGCGGCCGTCGAGGAGGCCGGCCGCGGCCAGGACGTAGGAGCCGGTGCAGATGGAGACCAGGCGGGTGCCCGGGCGGATCCCGGCGATGGCGGCGGTGACCTCGGGGGGCAGCGGTCCGCCGCGGGCCAGCTCGGGCATGGCGTGGGTGGGCGGGACGATCACGGTGTCGGCGGCGGCGAGGGCTTCCGGGCCCGCGGCGGGCTGGACGGTGAAACCGGCGTCGCTGAGCACGGGGCGGCCGTCGGCGGTGCAGACGGTGACCTCGTACAGGGCCTGCCCGGCCTCGTCCACGGCGCTGCCGAAGACGCGGGAGGGAATGCCCAGCTCGAAGGGGGGAACACCGGGCAGCGCAAGCACCGCGACCCGGTGGGTACGCCGGCCGGCCGCGGCCTCCGCTGTCGTCTTCGGTGCGCTCTCCATGGCCAGATCCTGTCACACCCTGGCCATCCGGCCAATACCACGGAGTTCTGCGATGCCCGAGTGTGGGACGTGTCGCCGGGGGAGGACCCGGTATCGGACGGAATCCCATGGAACGAGGAAACAGACATGCGTGCGATCGTCGTGAACGGATGGGGCGGACCCGAGACCCTGGTGGAGCGGGAGATCGACCGCCCAGAGCCGGGCCTGAACGAGATCCTGGTACGCGTCCACGCGGCCGGCGTGAACCCCGTCGACTGGAAGACCCGGGCCAGCGGCGGCCTGATCGCCTGGGGCGAGACCCCGATCGTGGGTTGGGACGTCTCCGGCACCGTCGAGGCGGTCGGCCCGGGCGTGACCCTCTACGCCCCCGGTGACGAGGTGTACGGAATGCCGAGCTTCCCGCGGCAGGCGGGCGGCTACGCCGAATACGTGGTGGGTCCGGCCCGGCACTTCGCCCGCAAGCCCGCCTCTCTCGACCACGCGCAGGCGGCCGCGCTGCCGCTGGCGGCATTGACCGCCTGGCAGGCGCTGGTGGACACGGCCCGGGTCACCGCCGGCCAGCGCGTGCTGGTGCACGCCGCGGCCGGCGGGGTCGGCCACCTGGCGGTGCAGATCGCGAAGGCGCGCGGCGCGTACGTCATCGGCACCGCGAGCGCGGCCAAGCACGAGCTGCTGCGCGGACTGGGCGCCGACGAGGTGATCGACTACCGCACCACCGACTTCGCCGAGGCGGTGTCCGACGTGGACGTGGTGATCGACTCGCTCGGCGGGGGCAACGGGCAGCACTCACTGAAGGTGCTCAGGCCCGGCGGGCACCTGGTGACGCTGCCCTCCCCGGACGACGTACCGGACGGGGCGGACGGCGTGCACACCGGCTGGACGCTGGTGGAGCCCGACTACCGGGGCCTGGTGGAGATCGCGGCGCTGGTCGAGGAGGGGCGGCTGCGCCCCGTCATCGACACGGTGCTGCCGCTGGCGCAGGCCGCGCAGGCCCACGAGCTCGGCGAGCGCGGCCGGACCACCGGCAAGATCGTCCTGACGGTGGCCTGATCCCGCGGGGTCAGACGGCGGCGGCCGCCCGGGTGGTCGTGGCGATCGTGGCGGAGCCGACCACGCGGGTGCCGTCGTAGAGCACGATCGCCTGGCCGGGCGCCACGCCGCGGACCGGCTCGGTGAAGGAGACGCGCAGCTCGCCGTCCACGAGCTCGGCGAAGACCTCGGTCTCGCCGCCGTGTGCGCGCAGCTGCGCGGTGTACGTGCCCGGGGCGGCGGGCGCGGAGCCGCACCAGCGGGGGCGGATCGCGGTGAGGGCGCTCACGTCGAGGGCCTCGGCAGGGCCGACGGTGACGGTGTTGTTCACCGGGGAGATGTCGAGGACGTAACGCGGCTTGCCGTCGGGGGCGGGGTGGCCGATCCGCAGGCCCTTGCGCTGGCCGATGGTGAAGCCGAAGGCGCCGTCGTGGGTGCCGACCTTCGCCCCGGCCTCGTCGACGATGTCGCCCTCGGCCTTGCCGAGGCGGTTCGCCAGGAAGCCCTGCGTGTCGCCGTCGGCGATGAAGCAGATGTCGTGGCTGTCGGGCTTCTTCGCCACGGCCAGCCCGCGGCGCTCGGCCTCGGCGCGGATCTCGTCCTTCGTGGTGAGGGTGTCGCCGAGCGGGAAGAGGGCGTGGGCGAGCTGCTTCTCGTCGAGGACGCCGAGGACGTACGACTGGTCCTTGGCCATGTCGGAGGCGCGGTGCAGCTCGCGGGAGCCGTCCGCGTTCTCGACGACGGTGGCGTAGTGGCCGGTGCAGACGGCGTCGAAGCCGAGGGCGAGGGCCTTGTCGAGCAGCGCCGCGAACTTGATCTTCTCGTTGCAGCGCAGGCAGGGGTTCGGGGTGCGCCCGGCCTCGTACTCGGAGATGAAGTCCTCGACGACGTCCTCGCGGAAGCGCTCGGCGAGGTCCCAGACGTAGAAGGGGATGCCGATGACGTCGGCGGCGCGGCGGGCGTCGCGGGAGTCCTCGATGGTGCAGCAGCCGCGGGCTCCGGTCCGGAAGGACTGCGGGTTCGCGGAGAGCGCCAGGTGGACGCCGGTCACGTCGTGCCCGGCTTCGACCGCGCGGGCGGCGGCGACGGCGGAGTCCACGCCGCCGGACATGGCGGCCAGGACGCGAAGGGGGCGGGCGGTGCGCGGCAGGTTCTCAGTCATAGCACCGTCCAGGGTACGGGGGAACCGGGACGGGTCACAGCGCGTTGTCGGGTGCGGGGGGTGGATCACATGGGGAACAAGGGCAGGACCCGCAGGGCGGTGCTGTTCGGGGGTCTCGGAGTCTTCACGGTGGCGGCGGTCGCCGGGCGGGACGAGATCGGCCGCGCCTGGTGGCTGCTGCCGGGTGTGGGCAAGCCGCGCCAGGAGGGCGCGCTGGACCACGCGGGCGCGAGCTGGACGGCGGCCTCGCCGGCGAATTGGCGACTGGCGGACCGGCCCGACGACTACCGGGTGGACCGGATCGTCGTGCATGTCACACAGGGCAGCTTCGCGTCCTCGGTGGATGCCTTCAAGAACCCGTGGCACCGGGCCTCGGCCCATTACATCGTGCGCCAGGACGGGCATGTGGAGCAGATGGTGCGCGAGCTGGACGTGGCCTTCCACTCGGGGAACCGCTCGATGAACGAGCGCAGCGTCGGCATAGAGCACGAGGGCTATGTGGACCGCCCGCAGGACTTCACGGACGCGATGTACGCGGCCTCGGCCCGGCTGGCCGCCGATGTCTGCCGCCGGTACGGCATACCGGTGGACCGCCGGCACATCCTGGGGCACGCGGAGGTCCCGGGCGCCGACCACACCGATCCGGGGCCGCACTGGGACTGGGACCGGTACCTCGGCCTGGTGCGCTCGCTCATGGCCGCCTGAGGCGGGCGGGACTGCGGGGTGCAGGGACCCGGCTTAGGCTGATCGGGGACGGGGTTTCGTCGGAGGTGAGGCGATGTCCGGGTTGCGGGGCGCGGCGCTGGGCCTGGCCGCCGGGGCGCTCGGTGGACTGCTGACGGGATTCGCGGCCCCCCAGGGGAACGGCGTCGAGGACGACAGCGCCCAGGTGATCGTCCAGAAGGCGCGGAAGGCGCTGGACGAGGCGCAGTCCCTCCGGATGCAGGCGCGGGTCGAGGACGCGGCGGGAACGACGACCCTGGACCTCCGCTTCGACGTGGACGGCAACTGCACCGGCGCCGTCGGGCTGCCCGGGAACGGCGGCCACGCGGACATCGTCAAGCGGGGGGAGGACGTGTGGCTGAAACCCGACGCAAAGTTCTTCCAGTCCCAGATCCCGGGTGCCGGCGGCAAGGACGCGGCCGAGCTGATCAACGGCCGCTGGATCCACGGCAGCACCCGCAACGCCCTGCTGCACGAGTTCAGCGAGGTCTGCGATCTGTCCGGGTTCCAGCGCAAGTACGCATCGCGACCGGCCTCCGAGAGCCTTGCGAAGGGCGGGAAAACCACCGTGGGTGGCGCGGAGGCGATCACCGTCACCAGCCGCTCCGAGGACGAGTCGAGCACGTACTACGTCGCCACCGAGGGCAAGCCCCGGCTGCTGCGGGTCGAGGGACGGCAGGACGGCCAGAAGGGGAAGGCCGACTTCTCCGACTACGACAAGCCGGTGCCCGCCGGCACCCCGCGGCCGGGTGAATCCGTCGACCTCTCCCAGCTCCAGTAGCCGCTCCGGCCGCGGCACCGCGGCCCCTCAGGGACTCATACCAGGCCGGCCGTACGGGCGCGCGCGACGGCCGGGCCGATCGCGGCGGCCACGGCCGCGACGTCCTCCTTGGTGGAGGTGTGTCCGAGCGAGAACCGCAGGGTTCCGCGGGCCAGGTCCGGGTCGGTGCCGGTGGCCAGCAGGACGTGGCTGGGCTGGGCCACACCCGCGGTGCAGGCGGAGCCGGTGGAGCACTCGATGCCCTGGGCGTCGAGCAGGAGCAGCAGGGAGTCGCCCTCGCAGCCGGGGAAGCTGAAGTGGGCGTTGGCGGGCAGCCGGTCGACCGGGTCCCCGCCGAGGACGGCGTCCGGCACCGCCGCGCGCACGGCGGTGACCAGTTCGTCGCGCAGGGCGCCGATCTCGGCGGCGAACCGCTCACGCCGCTCGGCGGCGAGGACGGCGGCGACTGCGAAGGCCGCGACGGCGGGCACGTCGAGGGTCCCGGAGCGTACGTGCCGCTCCTGGCCGCCACCGTGCAGGACGGGGACGGGGCTCTGGTCGCGGCCGAGCAGCAGCGCGCCGATGCCGTACGGGCCGCCGATCTTGTGGCCGCTGACGGTCATGGCGGCGAGCCCGCTGTCGCCGAAGCGGACGTCGAGCTGCCCGACGGCCTGGACGGCGTCGGAGTGCAGGGGGATCCCGAACTCGGCGGCCACCGCGGCGAGTTCGTGCACCGGCATGACGGTGCCGATCTCGTTGTTGGCCCACATGACGGTGGCCAGCGCCACGTCGTCGGGGTTGCGTTCGACGGCTTCGCGCAGGGCCTCGGGGTGCACCCGCCCGTACCGGTCGACCGGCAGGTACTCGACCCGGGCTCCCTCGTGCTCGGCGAGCCAATGCACCGCGTCGAGGACGGCGTGGTGCTCGACGGGGCTGGCGAGCACCCGGGTCCGGGCGGGGTCGGCGCCGCGGCGGGCCCAGTAGAGGCCCTTGACGGCGAGGTTGTCGGCCTCCGTGCCGCCGGCGGTGAAGACCACCTCGCTCGGCCGAGCCCCGAGCGCCTCGGCGAGGGCCTCGCGGGCCTCCTCGACGGTACGGCGGGCGCGGCGGCCGGCGGCGTGCAGGGAGGAGGCGTTGCCCGTGGCGGCGAACTGCGCGGTCATCGCCGCGGCGGCCTCCGGGAGCATCGGGGTGGTGGCTGCGTGGTCGAGGTAGGCCATGATCCCCCGATTCTACGAGCCCCGGCCCCCGGACCGTACGCCGGTGCGACGGGGCCGGCGTACGGCCCGGGGACGCGCAGTGCGGGGCTAGCGCGGGGCGCGGGCCAGTTGGCGGGACTGGGCCACCAGGCGGTCCGCCGAGTCCCAGACCTCGGCGTCCTCCTCCAGGAAGCCCCCGGCCAGGTTCCGCGTGGTGATCGCGATGCGCAGCGGGCCCGGCGCCGGCCGCTGGCGGATGTGCGTGGTGAGCTCCACGGTCGGGCTCCAGCCGATCAGGCCCAGGTCGAAGCAGGTCGGCGGGAGCGCGTCCACCGCCAGCAGCAGCGAGAACGGGTCCGCGTCGCGGCCGTCGGCCAGTTCGAACCAGGCCCGCATCTCACCCTTGCCGGACGGCGCGCCGAGCGCCCAGCCCGCCGTGGCCGGGTCCAGCCGCAGCCTGAGCCGGTCCACGATCGCGTTGCTGCCGGGGATCGGGGCCGGGCCGGCCTCCGGGCCGAGGCAGTCCTCGTAGGGCGGCATCTGCGGCGGCACGGCGGTGGTGCGGACGTCGTCCGGGAGGGCGGCGAGGTCGCCGTAGGAGGCGAGGACGCGGATGCGCTCGACCTCGGCGCCGTTCTCGTCGTACTGGAAGAGGGAGGCCTGGCCGGTGGAGAGGGTGCGCCCCACGCGGACGACCTCGGTGCGGACCACGGCGGGGCCGGGCACCGAGGAGGTCAGGTAGTGGGCGGAGACGGTGAACGGGTCCGGGTGCGGCAGGGCCGCCGACAGGGCCCGGCCGACCAGGGCCAGCAGGTAGCCGCCGTTGACGGCGCTGATGATGGTCCATCCGGCGGAGAGCTCCGCGTCGTACACCCCGGGCTCGTCCGCGCGTGCGGTGAGGGTGGTGTCGCGGTCGAACTCGCTGTCGCCGATGGAGGCCTGGGCCGCTGCGTAAGACATGGAACGACCCTACAACGGCAAGCTACTAAGCGGTAGCTTTTACTACGGCTCTTCGGCCACTGCGGAACGGCGGTTCCAGGCCAGCGGGGCCCGCCAGTGGAAGCGCATGGCGAGGAGGCGCAGCACGAAGGTGGTGACGATCGCCAGGGCGGTGGTCAGGGCGTTCAGGACGTCGAAGCCGATGAAGACGGCCACCATGGAGGAGCCGACGGTGGCGGGGACGGCGTACATCTCGCGGTCCCGCAGCAGCCGGGGCACTTCGCCCGCGAGGACGTCGCGCAGGACGCCGCCGCCGACGGCCGTGGCCAGGCCGAGCGCGGCGGAGGCGGTGAGGCCGAGGCCGAACTCGTAGGCCTTGGTGGTGCCGGTCACGCAGAACAGGCCGAGGCCGGCGGCGTCGAAGACGTTGATGGCGGTGTTGATCCGCTGGACCTCGGGGTGCAGGAAGAAGACGATCGCGGCGGCGATCAGCGGGGTGACGAAGAAGCTGAGTTCGCCGAAGGCGGCGGGCGGGACGGCGCCGATGACGAGGTCGCGGAAGAGGCCGCCGCCGAGGGCGGTGACCAGGGCGAGGACGGCGATGCCGAAGACGTCGAAGTTCTTGCGGACGGCGAGCAGGGCGCCCGCCGTGGCGAAGACGAAGATGCCCGCGAGGTCCAGGGCGTGCTGGATGCCGGGCGGGAAGAGATCGTGGAGCACGGCCCCATTGTGCCGCTCGCCTGGCCGGCGGCCTTACAGAGCCGGGCCGCTGCCGGCCCGGCGGCCCGGCGCTCCCTCGGCCGGGAGCCGTCCGCGGCTGCCGGCTCACGCCGACCCGGCGCCCGGGGGCACCCGGTCAACGGGCGCGGCGGGCGCCCCGGCGGGCACGGCTTGGCTGCTGCGCGCCCGCGGCCGCGCCGCGAGGCCCGGCCTCTCCGCGCCCGAACGGCCACCCCAGCACGCAGCGGGCCGGCCAAACCCGGCACCCGCAGGCTGGGCCGGGGCCACCCGCGGTCGGCAGGCATGCCCGACGCCCCGGCGGGCACGCGTGGCTGCTCCGTGCCCGAACGGCCACCGCGGCGCCCGGGCCCGCGAGGCACCCGGCCGGGCGGGACGCACGGCGGGGCCAGGCGCGCAGCCTGGGGTGCGCGGACCCCGCCGGGCGCGGCGCGGGGGAAAAGTGAGCCGGTGGCCCGGGGGCGACCGCTACTCGGCCCGGGTCACCGGCTGGCTTCGGGGTTACTCCGAGACCACCGCCACCACGTCCGCCGCGCCCGGCAGGGCGGGGTCGCCCGGGGCCTGGTCGGGGGCGTTCTCCGGGTGGTGGCAGGCCACCTGGTGGCCGGTCACCGGCGCCGCCAGCGGCGGCTCCTGCGTCGTGCAGATCTGCGTGGCCTTCCAGCACCGCGTGTGGAAGCGGCAGCCGGAGGGAGGGGAGATGGGGGACGGGACGTCACCCTTGAGCAGGATCCGCCCGCTCTTCGCCCCGCGCCTGCGCGGGTCCGGCACCGGCACGGCCGACAGCAGCGCCTTGGTGTACGGGTGCATCGGGCTCTCGTACAGCGACTTGCGGTCGGTCAGCTCCACGATCTTGCCGAGGTACATCACCGCGATCCGGTCGGACACGTGCCGGATGACCGACAGGTCGTGCGCGATGATCACGTACGTGAGGCCGAGTTCCTCCTGGAGGTCGTCCAGCAGGTTGACCACCTGGGCCTGGATCGACACGTCCAGCGCCGAGACCGGCTCGTCCGCGACCACCAGCTTCGGCTTCAGGGCCAGCGCCCGGGCGATGCCGATGCGCTGGCGCTGGCCACCCGAGAACTCGTGCGGGTAGCGGTTGTAGTGCTCCGGGTTGAGGCCCACCAGGGAGAGGAGGCGCTGCACCTCCGCCTTGAGCCCGCCCTCCGGCTCCACGCCCTGGAGCTTGAAGGGGGCGCTCACGATGGTGCCCACGGTGTGCCGCGGGTTCAGCGAGCCGTACGGGTCCTGGAAGATCATCTGCACGTCGCGGCGCAGCGGACGCATCCCGGCGACCCCGAGGTGCGTGATGTCGCGCCCCTCGAACTCGACCGTGCCGCCCGTCGGCTCCAGCAGGCGCGTGATCAGCCGGCCCATGGTCGACTTGCCGCAGCCGGACTCGCCGACCACGCCCAGCGTCTCACCGCGCCGGACGTCGAAGTCGATGCCGTCCACGGCCTTGACGGCCCCGACCTGCCGGCGCAGCAGCCCCTTGTTGATGGGGAAGTGCTTGACCAGGCCGGTCACCTTCAGCAGCGGCTCCGCTTCGGAGGCGGAGTCCTTCGCGGGGACGGGGTCCTTCTTCATGTCGGTCACAGCTTCGGCGCAATCTCTTCGGTCCAGATCCGGGTCCGCTCCTCCTGCGACATGTGGCAGGCGGACCAGTGCCGGCTGTCGTCCTCGGTGAGCTCGGGCCGCTGGGTGCGGGTGATGCCGCCCTTGGGGACGTCGGCGTAGGGGCAGCGGGGGTTGAAGGCGCAGCCGCTCGGGATGTTGATGAGGCTGGGCGGGGAGCCCTTGACCGGGATCAGGCGCTCGGTCTGGTCGCGGTCGATGCGCGGCATGGAGCCGAGCAGGCCCCAGGTGTAGGGGTGGCGGGGCTCGTAGAAGACCTTCTCCGCCGTGCCGCGCTCCACGCACCGGCCGCCGTACATCACGAGGATGTCGTCAGCCATCTCGGCGACCACGCCGAGGTCGTGCGTGATCATGATGACCGCGGAGCCGAACTCCTTCTGCAGATCGCGGATCAGGTCGAGGATCTGCGCCTGGACGGTGACGTCCAAGGCGGTGGTCGGCTCGTCCGCGATGAGCAGTTCGGGGTTGTTGACGAGCGCCATCGCGATCATCGCGCGCTGGCGCATACCGCCGGAGAACTCGTGGGGGTACGCGTCCACGCGCCGGTGGGGCTCGGGGATGCCGACCCGGTCGAGCATCTCGACCGCCCGGGTGCGGGCGGTCTTCTTGTCGACGCCCTGGTGGGTGCGGTACGCCTCGATGATCTGCTTGCCGACCGAGTAGTACGGGTGCATCGCGGACAGCGGGTCCTGGAAGACCATCGCCATCTTGCGGCCGCGCAGCTTGCGTACGTGGTCCGCGTCGGCCCGGACGAGGTCCTCCCCGTCGAGGACGACCTGGCCCGAGATGTGCGGGCGGCTGCGCGCGTTGCCGGTGCGGTGCAGACCCATGATGGCCAGCGAGGTCACCGACTTGCCGGAGCCGGACTCGCCCACGATGCCGAGCGTCTTGCCGCGCTCCAGGTCGAAGGAGAGCCCGTCGACGGACTTGACCAGGCCGTCGTCGGTCGGGAAGTGCACCTTGAGGTCGCGCACCGACAGGAAGGCGCCGTCGCGGGGGCCGGCCTGCTCGGGGACGAACGCGGGCCCGTCCTCGGGGGTCGCACCGGAGCCGGGGCCGGCGGTGCCGGAAGAAGAGGAAGGGGTCTCGGTCACGTCAGCCTCACGCGCGGGTCGATGACGGCGTACAGCATGTCCACGATCAGGTTGGCCATCACCACGAACAGCGCGGCGAGCAGGGTGACACCCATGATCACGGGGAGGTCGCCCTGGCCGATGGCGGCGACGGCCGCCGTCCCCAGACCCTGGAAGTTGAAGGTCGTCTCGGTGAGCACAGCACCGCCGAGGAGTCCGCCGAGGTCCAGGCCGAACATCGTGACGATCGGGGTGAGGGTGGAGCGCAGGGCGTGCTTGCGGATGACCACGCCCTCCTTGAGTCCCTTGGCGCGGGCGGTGCGGATGTAGTCCTCGCCGAGCACTTCCAGCATCGTGGCGCGGGTGATGCGGGCGTAGGTGGCGGCGAAGAGGAAGGCCAGGGTCACCCAGGGCAGGATCATGGAGTTGAGCCAGGCCACCGGGTCTTCGGTGAGGGGTTTGTAGTTGGAGACGTCCAGCCAGCCGAGGCTGTAGACGAAGATCGCGGGGGCCACCATGCCGGTGAAGAAGATCGGCAGGGAGACGCCGGCGAGTGCGCCGACCATCACCGTGCGGTCGATGGCGGTCCGGCGTTTGAGGGCGGAGACGACGCCGGTGGCCACACCTGCGAGTACCCAGATGACCGCCGCGCCGAGGGCGAGGGACAGGGTGACCGGCATGCGGTCGACCATGGTCTCCCAGACGGGCGCCTCGGTCTTGAAGGAGTAGCCGAAGCAGGGCGCCGCGCAGTGCGTGACATCGGTGCCGCCGTCGTAGTCGCGGCCGGCGAAGATGCCCTTGACGAAGGTCAGGTACTGCTCGGAGATGGGCTTGTCGAAGCCCATCTTGACGCGGATGCCCGCCAGGGCGGTCTCGTTGGTCTCGCGGCCGGCGTACATGAGCGCGGGATCACTGCCGGTCAGCTTCGGGACCGCGAAGAAGATGCCGAAGGTGACCACGGAGACCACCAGCAGCGTGGCGGCGACGTTGAAAAGCCGCCGTATGAGGTAGACGAGCACTGCAGTCGGCCGCCCGGGGCGGGCGGCTGCCGTCCCTCGTGGGGACGACAGCCGCCGCCTGCGGCCTTCACCTGCCCTTCGGACTAGCGCATGTGCGGTGAAGGCACTTACTTACTTGCCTGCTGAGCTTGACTTTCGGTTACTTGGCAGCGATGCCCACGGTGGCAAGGTCGATCTTGCCCATGGAGTCGTTGAAGTAGACGTTGGTCAGGCGCGGGTTGTGGTAGACGAAGGCCTTGTCGAAGTTGATCGGCAGGTAGAGCGCCTTCTCCATGACCTTCTGGTTGATCTGGGTGTAGAACGGCGCGGCTTCTTCCGGCGTCTTGGCGGCCGCGGCCGTCTTGAACAGCTGGTTGATCTCCGGGTCGTTGATCATCGTGTAGTTGTTGTTGCCGTTGGGCTGGATGAACGAGCCGTCGACCAGCGGCTGCAGGAAGCCCGAGCCGGAGTTGTAGTCGGCACCCCAGCCCATGACGATGATTCCGTAGTTCTTCTTCTTCACGTTCTCGGGCGAACCGATCGTGGAGGAGGAGAGCTTGCCGTCGTACTGGTCGATGGTGACCTTGATGCCGACCTTGGCGAGGGACGCCTGCAGGGACTCGGCGGTCTTGACCTCGGGGGCGCGGTTGTTGCGCACCGCGATGGTGGTCTCGAAGCCGTCCGGCTTGCCACAGGCCTTGAGGGCCTCCTTGGCCTTGGCCTCCTGCGGCTCGCCCTTCGTCAGGTTGTACGGGTCGTAGCTCTTGTCGGCACCGGGGATGCCGGGCGGCAGCATGTTGGCGCCGAGGTCACCGCTGGTCGGGCCGCCGCGGGCGGTCTGCAGGGACTTCGGGTCGGCCGCGTAGATGACGGCCTTGCGGCACTCGATGTTGTCGAAGGGCGCGACCGTCGTCGGGAAGGCGAAGTAGCGGATGTAGCCCGTGAACGGGTTGTCCGCGTTCTTCTTGAGGTTCTCGTCCTTGAGGACCTTGTTCTTGCCGGCCTGCTGCATGCCCGTGCCGTCGATGGCGAGGTCGATGTCGCCCGACAGCAGACGCGCGTCCATGTCGTCCGGGTTGGTGGTCACCGTGAAGGAGACCTTGTCCGGCAGACCCTTGCGGATCGTGTCGGTCTTCGGGTCCCAGTTCTCGTTGCGGACGAAGGTGGCGCCCTTGCTCGCGGTGAAGCTCTCCACCTTGTACGGGCCGGTGGAGACCGGCTTGTTGGTGTAGGTGGCGCCCGTGTCCTTGGCCGCCGGGACCGGCGAGGAGGACGGCATGGCCAGCAGGTAGCTGAAGTCGGAGTTGGCGCTCGCCAGGTTGAAGACGATCGTCTTGTCGTCCGGCGTCTCGACGGACTTCAGGCCCATCTTGTTGGGGTCGGTGTCCTTGTAGGGGCCGGGGTACTTCTGGCCCTGGTCGAGGATGTCGATCAGGTACGTGGGACCGCCGGACAGCACGTCCTGCGCGAAGACGCGCTCGATGCCGTACTTGATGTCCTTCGAGGTGATCGGCGAGCCGTCCTCGAACTTCACGCCGTCCTTGAGCTTGAGGGTGTACGTCTTGCCCTCGTTGCTCAGCACCGGCAGGGCCTCGGCGAGGTCCGGGACGAGCTTGCTGCCGTCCTTGCCCGGCTTGCTGTCGTAGGCGAGCAGCTGGCGCACGTAGAGGCGCTGGATGTCCCACACGAAGCCGTAGTAGGCACGCGCCGGGTCGAGGTAGTCGACGTCCTGCGGCGACCAGAGCTTGAGCTCACCGCCCTTGGCGTCCGAGGGGTTCACGAAGCCGGTGGTGGCCGCGTTGAAGGCGGCGGCGCCGTTGCCCTTGCCCTCGTCCTTCTTGTCGCCGTCCTTGCCACCGCACGCGGCGGTCAGGGACAGGGCGGCGATCACTGCGGTGATCGCGAGTGCCTGCTTTCTGCGGATCACGGTTGTCCAACCTCCATTGGTGGGTGAATCGGTGAAGCGGTTCAGCTGCCCTTGGGGTCGAGTGCGTCACGCAGCCCGTCCCCGAAGAGGTTGAACGCCAGGACGGTGATGAAGATCGTGATACCGGGGACCACCATGTATGTGGGGTCGTCCTGGTAGATGGGGACGGCGTCGGAGAGCATCTTTCCCCAGGAGGCGGTGGGCGGCTTGACGCCTGCGCCGAGGAAGCTGAGGGCCGCCTCCGTCAGGATGTTGGTCGGGATGATCAGCGTCGAGTAGACGAGGATCGGTGCGACCAGGTTGGGCAGCAGCTCCTTGACCAGGATGTAGCCGCGGCCGGCCCCGAGGCTGCGGGCGGCCTCGACGTACTCGCGTTCACGCAGGGAGATCGTCTGGCCCCGGACGATACGGCCGATGTACGGCCAGCCGAAGAAGCCGATGACGACGATCAGCACGCCCATCCGGACGCCCGAACCCTCGAATCCCCACAGGGAGTTGGGGACGACGGAGACCAGGGCGATGGTGAACAGCAGTTGCGGGAAGGCCAGCAGCAGGTCCATCGTGCGGCTGATGACTGCGTCGACCCAGCCGCCGAGGAACCCGGCGAGCGCGCCGAGCAGGCTGCCGATGACGACGGAGACGAAGGCCGCCAGGAAGGCGACGACCAGCGAGATGCGGGCGCCGAAGACGATCCGGCTGAACACGTCGCGTCCGTTGGTCGGTTCGACGCCCAGCAGGAAGTCGGAGCTCATGCCGCCGAAGGAGCCGAGCGGCGTGCCGAGGTCCGGGTCGATCAGGTCCTCGTGGAACTCGTTGGGCGGATGGCCCAGCAGGCTCACGATCTGCGGGGCGAAGACCGCCACCAGGATCAGGAAGATCACGATCACGCCGCCGGTCAGCGCGACCTTGTCGCGCTTGAGCCGCATCCAGGCGATGCGGCCGGGCGAGCGGCCTTCGATGGCCTTGGCAGGGACGTCGGCTACGGACACGGGTGCGGGCGATTCCGCGCTCGTGTCATGCAGTGGTGCCGTCATCGTGGTGGGGACCCCTCTCGGCCGACGGGTGTGCCGGCCCATGCCCGCCGCTGTGGCGGCGTTGGTGCGGAGTGGCGCTCGGAGTGCGTGGTGATACGCAGTACGCGTGCTGAGGTGCAGGAATGGCAGATGGTGCGGTACGCGGTGCTGTGCAGGTGCTGCCTGGGCAGCCGTGCAGGAAGACGAGCGAAGTGCAGGTGCCGAACCGCGTCTTGGAGGACTGACCGGCTCTTGGGTGGGGAGTCTTCATCGGGCCCGCGATCAGCCGCCAGACCCGCAGACCAATGGATGCGTAACCGTGATGTGAGGGTCGGGTTCCCGTTATCCGGACTTCGCTCTCGCCTCAGCGGAGCAAGCCCGTCTGTTCGGTACGCAATCGGACATGGCACCCAACTCGCCGGACTCGCATGCCTTTTGGGCCCACATCCACGGCGAAATCCGGACAAGGCGAAGGCCGCAGGGAACGGTGGTTCCCTGCGGCCTCGGGTGGCGCCCTGTCCGGATGTCTCAGGGTCCGGGCAGCCCCGGTCAGTAGGCCGGAGCGTGGCCCTCCCGGTCGTAGAAGGGGCGGGTCTGGGCCCGCAGCCACATCGCGACGGGGTCGTGCTCGTCCGCCAGCGCCACCGTGCACACCGGTACGCCGTCGGGGACGGCGCCGACGGACTGGCGCATCATCTCCCGTACGGATTCCAGCGCGGGCGCGGAGGCGTCGTACAGGTCGAGCCCCACCGCCAGGTACGGGGAGCCCAGCGCGGGCTGCACCCACGCGCGGCGCAGCGAGCGCACGGCGGGCGTGCGGTGCGCGTGCTGGGTCAGCAGCCCGTAGAACTGCGGGAGCTCCAGGGTGGGCTCGGAGAGCCGCAGCGGGCCCGCCGGCATCCGGTCCAGCCCGGTGGCGATGCGGCGCAGATCGGCCCAGGGGATGCCGAGGCCGCCGCCCTGGGCGTGCGGGTTCAGCCACAGGCCCCAGCGGTCCGGGTAGAGGGCGCGGGCGATGTCCCGGCCGGTGACCACCTCGTAGCCCCGGTTCCAGCCGCTGGCGGCCAGCTCCTGGGGGGAGGTGGCGCAGGGCGCGTATCCGAGGCCCTCGATCTCCATGCCGCCGTACTGGGCGTCGGGGGAGCCCGGCTGCCCCTGCCACAGCAGCATCCACAGCCGGCCCTCGGCCAGGGCGTGCAGGAGCGACTCGTAGCCCTCATAGCGCCCGGGAGTCACCTGGCGCATCATGTGCTCGACCTGCCCGGCCGCGGCCGTGCCTGACGCACTCACCCGGTACCCCTCTTCGTCCGCTTCGTCCGCGCGAGCGCACGGCATACACCCGTATCGGCCACCAGCTTAAGCGGCCCTACGGGAGGTAGAAGGGGCGTACGCGCTCACAAATGAAGTCGACCACCGGGTCCTCGGCGGCGTCCAGCAGGATCAACTGCACGGGCCAGGGCGGCGGAACGCGGGTCAGGGCCCGGCCGAGGGCCTCCAGCGGGGCATTTCGCATCTCGGCCTCCCATCCCACCAGTCGGACACCGATGTACAGCTCCGGGGCCCCGCCCTCGACGCTGGCGAGGCAGCGGTGGGCGGCGGCGACCACCCCGGTGGCGCGGAACTCCTCCGCGGCGGCGGACAGGAAGTCCACCGGGTCCTCCTGCCAGTCCGGTTCGTACAGCCGCACCCGCCCGCCGCCGGCCGGGCCGTCGAGCGGGGTGCGCCCGGTGCGGCAGAGCTCGGCGACGGCCGGGGGCGGCAGCGGCACGCCGACGGCCCCGCCGGGGTTCACGGCGATGCCGAGCTGTGGGGGCAGCCCGCGCGCGAACTCGACGGCGGGGGCCACGGCGAAGTCCAGCGCGGGGCCGGCGCAGGCGCGCAGCTGGCCCTCCGAGCTGTAGACGGGGACGAACGCGGCACCGCCGATGTCCATGGTGGGCAGGGTCAGACCGGGCCCGTCCGGGCTCCCGCCGGCGGGCAGCGGCACCCAGACCCGGCTGCGCCCGAGCACCTCGACGATCCGCGCACCGGCGTCCGCCTGCCCCAGCGCCGCCCCGAGCACCTGCTCCAGCTCGTTCTCCGGCCAGCCGCCGCCGTGCATCTACGCCTCCGCTGTTTCGCCCAAGGTCTGCCCGCCCGAGATTAACGGCTCGGCGTGGACGGCTCGGGGCGCACCCCTGTCCCGGGGCTCCCCCGCCCGGAACGCCCCCGATCACTGCCCGCGGAAGGCGATCCGGGTCACCCGGGAGGCCGCCGGGCGGTCCAGCAGCACCACCGAGGCGCAGCCCGCCGGCAGCCGCCCCGACTCGGCGGCGCGCAGCAGGCGGGCGGCCGCCCCCCGGTGCCGGGCGAAGGCGTACGCCGACACGCCGCGGCCCCGGGCCGCCTGCCCGGACAGGGCCTCCTGGGGGGTGGTGTCCAGCAGCAGCAGGTGCAGGGCCCGGCCGCGGCGGCGCGCCACCGCCGCGAGCAGGGCCCGGACCCAGGCCTGGGTGCCGCAGTCGTGGACCACCGCGGAGGCTCCGGAGCGGAGCGTGCGCCACAGCCCCCAGTAGTGCGCGGCGCGGACCAGCGGCCGGTACACGGCGTACGGCAGGGCCCCGGGCATCCGCTGCTCCCAGCGCTCGCGGACGTCCTGCGAGTCGATGCCGCGGCCCTGCGCGGCCCGTCGGATCAGCGTGCTCTTGCCGCCTCCGGGCAGGCCGGAGACCACGACGATGTCCCCCTCCGCGAAGCCGAGCCAGCGCGGGCCCCGCGTCCCGCGTCCGCGCAGGTCGCGTACCGGAAGGACCTCCTCGGCGCGGCTGCGCTGGGCCGGCACCCCGTCCACGGTCCCGGTCGTCGCCGCCAGCAGTCCGAATCTCCGCACGGTGACCGCCTCCCCCCGATCCGGGTCCTCACGACCCCATGCCCACTGAATGTAAAGAGACGGTAATCCGGCGGCGGCGGTTCCGGCCGGGCCATCTCACGTCCGCACGTTCTTGCGGGCCCACCCGCCCGATCACCCCCGGGGCGTGCAATGATGTGCGCCATCTGGACCAACTGCATACCGGCCGCTTGAATCCGCGCGGGAGAGTCCCGGCAGGCCTACAGGCCGTGTCCGGGCGCCGAAGGAGCAAGTTCCTCCCTTGAATCTCTCAGGCCCCGTACCGCGTGGATGAGGCAGATCTGAAAAGCGAGCAGCGCCGCCGTCCGCCGTGACGGAACCGGCGCACGCTCCACCCAAGGTGCAAGTCGACGCATCCCGGCCGGGCCGGGACCTTTCGGCGAACCTCTCAGGTTCCGATGACAGATGGGGAGGACCGTCCTCGTCATGTCATGCCCTGGGACCCGGGAGCCACACCCATGAGCAACGCCCCCCGCCTGACCGCCCTCGATGCGCTGCACCGTTCGCTCGGTGCGACCATGACCGATTTCGCGGGCTGGGACATGCCCCTGCGGTACGGCAGTGAGCGCGACGAGCACAACGCCGTCCGCACCAAGGCCGGCCTGTTCGACCTGTCCCACATGGGCGAGATCACGCTGACCGGCCCGGAGGCCGTCAAGGCCCTGGACTACGCGCTGGTCGGCAACATCTCCACCGTCGGCGTCGGCCGCGCCCGCTACACGCACATCTGCCAGGAGGACGGCGGGATCGTCGACGACCTGATCGTCTACCGCCTCGCGGAGACCGAGTACATGGTCGTCGCGAACGCCTCCAACGCCCAGGTCGTGCTGGACGCCCTGACCGAGCGCGCCGCCGGCTTCGACGCCGAGGTCCGCGACGACCGCGACGCGTACGCGCTGATCGCCGTGCAGGGCCCGGAGTCCCCCGGCATCCTCGCCTCCCTCACCGACGCCGACCTGGACGGGCTGAAGTACTACGCCGGCCTGCCGGGCACGGTCGCGGGCGTGCCCGCGCTGATCGCGCGTACGGGCTACACCGGCGAGGACGGTTTCGAGCTGTTCGTCGCCCCCGAGCACGCCGTGGAGCTGTGGCAGGCGCTGACCAAGGCCGGCGAGGGCGCCGGCCTGGTCCCGGCCGGCCTCTCCTGCCGCGACACCCTGCGCCTGGAGGCGGGCATGCCGCTGTACGGGCACGAGCTGACCACCGCCCTGACCCCCTTCGACGCGGGGCTGGGCCGGGTCGTGAAGTTCGAGAAGGAGGGCGACTTCGTGGGCCGCGCCGCCCTGGAGGCCGCCGCCGAGCGCGCCGCCACGAACCCGCCGCGCAAGCTGGTCGGCCTGGTGGCCGAGGGCCGCCGCGTCCCGCGTGCCGGCTTCCCCGTCGTGGCCGACGGCCAGGTCATCGGCGAGGTCACCTCGGGCGCCCCGTCCCCGACGCTGGGCAAGCCGATCGCGATGGCGTACGTGGACGCGGCCCACGCCGCGCCCGGCACCTCCGGCGTCGGCGTGGACATTCGCGGTACGCATGAGCCGTACGAGGTCGTGGCCCTGCCGTTCTACAAGCGGCAGAAGTAACGCTCCGTACCCCGGCCCGGCCGGGCCGGCCGGCCCCGGCCGCCTCCCGAGCCGTCTCAGTACGCAAGACCACTGTTCGTTCGCACTCCCCCGCATCCAGGAGAATCAGGTCATGAGCAACCCCCAGCAGCTGCGTTACAGCAAGGAGCACGAGTGGCTGTCGGACGTCGAGGACGGCGTCGCGACGGTCGGCATCACGGAGTTCGCGGCCAACGCGCTCGGTGACGTCGTCTACGCCCAGCTCCCCGAGGTCGGCGACACGGTGACCGAGGGCGAGACCTGCGGCGAGCTGGAGTCGACCAAGTCGGTCAGCGACCTGTACTCCCCCGTCACCGGCGAGATCGTCGAGTTCAACCAGGACGTCGTCGACGACCCGGCCCTCGTGAACACCGCACCGTTCGAGGGCGGCTGGCTGTTCAAGGTACGCATCACGGACGAGCCGAAGGACCTGCTCTCCGCCGATGAGTACGCCAAGCTCACCGCCGGCAACTGACCCCCAGGGGACCCTGATGTCTGTTCTGAACACCCCTCTCCACGAGCTCGACCCGGACGTCGCCGCCGCCGTCGACGCCGAGCTCGTGCGCCAGCAGTCGACCCTGGAAATGATCGCGTCGGAGAACTTCGCTCCGGTCGCCGTCATGGAGGCCCAGGGCTCGGTCCTGACCAACAAGTACGCCGAGGGCTACCCCGGCCGCCGCTACTACGGCGGCTGCGAGCACGTCGACGTGGTCGAGCAGATCGCGATCGACCGCATCAAGGCGCTCTTCGGCGCCGAGGCCGCGAACGTCCAGCCGCACTCCGGTGCGCAGGCGAACGCCGCCGCGATGTTCGCGCTGCTGAAGCCGGGCGACACGATCATGGGCCTGAACCTGGCCCACGGCGGTCACCTGACCCACGGCATGAAGATCAACTTCTCCGGCAAGCTCTACAACGTGGTCCCGTACCACGTCGGCGAGGACGGCCAGGTCGACATGGCCGAGGTCGAGCGCCTGGCCAAGGAGTCCAAGCCGCAGCTGATCGTCGCCGGCTGGTCCGCCTACCCCCGCCAGCTGGACTTCGCCGCCTTCCGCCGCATCGCGGACGAGGTCGGCGCGTACCTGATGGTCGACATGGCGCACTTCGCGGGCCTGGTTGCCGCGGGTCTGCACCCGAACCCGGTGCCGCACGCCCACGTCGTCACCACCACCACGCACAAGACCCTCGGCGGTCCGCGCGGCGGTGTCATCCTGTCGACGCAGGAGCTGGCCAAGAAGATCAACTCCGCGGTCTTCCCCGGTCAGCAGGGCGGCCCGCTGGAGCACGTGATCGCGGCCAAGGCCGTCTCGTTCAAGGTTGCGGCCTCGCCCGAGTTCAAGGAGCGCCAGGAGCGCACCCTGGCCGGCGCGAAGATCCTCGCCGAGCGCCTGGTCCAGGACGACGTCAAGGCCGTGGGCGTGGACGTCCTCACCGGCGGCACCGACGTGCACCTGGTCCTGGTCGACCTGCGCAACTCCGAGCTGGACGGCCAGCAGGCCGAGGACCGCCTCCACGAGGTCGGGATCACGGTCAACCGCAACGCCATCCCGAACGACCCCCGGCCGCCGATGGTCACCTCGGGTCTGCGGATCGGTACGCCGGCCCTGGCCACCCGCGGCTTCGACGCGGAGGCCTTCACGGAGGTCGCCGACGTCATCGCGGAGGCGCTGAAGCCTACGTACGACAGCGCGGCCCTGAAGGCGCGCGTCTCGGCGCTCGCCGCGAAGTTCCCGCTGTACCCGTCGCTCTAGGCAACGGCTTGGGAGGGCCCGGCCTTGCTTCGCACAGGGCCGGGCCCTTCTCGCGGTCCGGACCCGCGGTCCTGTACGTCGAGACCGCGACAGCCGCCGTACAGGCCGGCGTAACCGTCCCCCGCACGAACTGACGTACGCTGATGAACCGGGCAAGGGTGCCCACGAGGTGCCCTTTGCCCAAATCCCTGCAAAGTCCGCCCCTCCGTCGGCCGCCTCGCCACCGTGCGAGAGCGACTGGACGGTCCGCTCCCCACCACCATGGGGATGACCCGGGAGTCCGCCAACGTGGCCATCTCCGTTTTCGATCTGTTCTCGATCGGCATCGGTCCGTCCAGCTCGCACACCGTCGGTCCGATGCGCGCGGCGCGCATGTTCGTGACGCGGCTGAAGAAGGACGGCGTGCTCGCCGAGACCGCCTCGGTGCGCGCCGAGCTGTTCGGCTCCCTCGGTGCCACCGGCCACGGCCACGGCACCCCCAAGGCGGTCCTGCTGGGCCTGGAGGGCCACTCCCCGCGCACGGTGAACGTGGAGACCGCGGACGACGAGGTGGAGCGCATCCGCCAGAGCGGCCGGCTGCGCCTGCTCGGCGCGGAGATAGGGAGCGCGCACGAGATCGCCTTCGACGAGGCGACCCAGCTGATCCTGCACCGCCGCCGGTCCCTGCCGTACCACGCGAACGGCATGACCCTCTTCGCGTACGACGCCTCCGGGGCCCCGCTGCTGGAGAAGACGTACTACTCGGTCGGCGGCGGCTTCGTGGTCGACGAGGACGCGGTCGGCGAGGACCGGATCAAGCTCGACGACACGGTGCTGAAGTACCCCTTCCGCAGCGGCGACGAGATGCTGCGCCTGGCCAAGGAGACCGGCCTGTCGATCTCCTCCCTGATGCTGGAGAACGAGAAGGCCTGGCGTACGGAGGAGGAGATCCGCGCGGGCCTCCTGGACATCTGGCGGGTCATGCAGTCCTGCGTCGCGCGCGGCATGTCCCGCGAGGGCATCCTGCCGGGCGGCCTGCGGGTCAAGCGCCGGGCCGCGAACACCGCCCGCAAGCTGCGCTCCGAGGGCGACCCGCAGGCGCTGTCGATGGAGTGGATCACCCTCTACGCGATGGCCGTGAACGAGGAGAACGCGGCGGGCGGCCGGGTGGTCACCGCCCCGACGAACGGCGCCGCGGGCATCATCCCGGCGGTCCTGCACTACTACATGAACTTCGTCCCGGGCGCGGACGAGGACGGTGTGGTCCGCTTCCTGCTGGCGGCGGGCGCGATCGGCATGCTGTTCAAGGAGAACGCCTCGATCTCCGGCGCCGAGGTCGGCTGCCAGGGCGAGGTCGGCTCGGCCTGCTCGATGGCGGCCGGCGCCCTGGCCGAGGTCCTCGGCGGCTCCCCGGAGCAGGTGGAGAACGCGGCCGAGATCGGCATGGAGCACAACCTGGGCCTGACCTGCGACCCGGTCGGCGGCCTGGTGCAGATCCCGTGCATCGAGCGCAACGGCATGGCCGCGGTCAAGGCGGTCACGGCGGCCAGGATGGCGATGCGCGGCGACGGCTCCCACAAGGTCTCCCTCGACAAGGTCATCAAGACCATGAAGGAGACGGGCGCCGATATGAAGATCAAGTACAAGGAGACGGCCCGCGGCGGCCTCGCGGTCAACGTCATCGAGTGCTGAGGGGCCCGGGGCGCCCGGCGGGATTGGGCCGGACGGCGGATTCGGGGAAATCAGGGGCCCGGGGAGTGAGGACTTTGGCCGGACGGGGGTAGTCGCGGGTACACCCGCGATCCTCGCCCGCGCCTGACCTGCGCCCGAAGAGAGGCCCACCCCATGACCGGCACCGAGCACGGCGTCCTCCCCCTCCTGTTGGATGCCGCACCGGCCCCGCTGCCGATCCTCGGCGCATTCGTCTACCGGCCCGAGCGGCCCTTCGAGCTGTGCGTCGACTTCCTGGGGGACGGGACCCGTCTGGCCCGCTGGGTGTTCGCCCGGGACCTGCTGCTCGACGGGGAGGCCTGCGCCACCGGTGACGGGGACGTGCGGGTCTGGCCGGGGTGGGCGGGCGGCGAGCCGCGCGTCTTCCTCTCCTTCAGCAACGGTGTGCACGGCTGCGTCGTCTCCGCCCGCGCGAAGGACGTGCGCATGCTGTGCCGACGGCTGGTGGAGCTGGTGCCGCGGGGCCGGGAGCACCGGTACTACGACCTCGACGCCGAGCTGGACGCCCTCCTGACCCGCTGAGCGATTTTACCGATTTTGCCCGGTTCGGGTGGAACCGCGGGAAGAGCGGGGATGTCTTTCCCGATGACACTGTCCCCGTCTCTCCCGAATCAGGGGGACGCCATGAACCATCCGCACCGCCGGCGGGTGGTGGCCCTCGCCACCGGAGCCCTGCTCACCGCCGGGACCGCTCTCGCCGCTCCGGCCTCCACCGCGACGGCCACCGCCACCGCCACCGCCCCGCGCACTCCGCTCGTCGTCAACGCCCGCTGGGGCGGGCACTGCACGTACGACCGGATCGTCATCGACCTGCGGGGGCACGTCCCCCAGGTCGCCGTCACCCGCGTGCCGAGGCTGGTCCAGGACGGGTCCGGCAAGCCCGTACCCCTGGCCGGCACGCACTTCCTCCAGATCCGCCTGCATCCCGCCGAGGCGCACGACCGTGCCGGGCAGAGCGTCTACCACGGCCCGAAGCTCATCACGATCCATCTGCTCCGGCTGAAAGGGCTCGCGCTGACCGGTGACTTCGAGGGGTACGTCACCTTCGGCGCAGCCTTCCGGGGCAAGCCGGCCTTCCGCACCTTCACGCTGCACGCGCCCGAGCGGTTCGTGCTGGACGTCGCCCACCGCAACACCTGCGGCTGACCGGCACCGGCGGCCTCAGCGGTGCTCGGGGTTCGGGAAGTCGAAGCGGCAGCCCGCGTCCCACTCCGAGCGCTGGTTGCCGTGGGCCGGGATCCCGCCCGCGCGTTTGAGCAGCGCGGCCAGGTGCATCAGGTTCCAGGACATGAAGGTCGTGTTCCTGTTGGTGAAGTCGTTCTCGGGGCCGCCCGATCCCGGGTCGAGATAAGAGGGTCCCGGCCCGGCCTCCCCGATCCAGCCCGCGTCCGCCTGCGGCGGGATGGCGTAGCCGAGGTGCTGGAGGCTGTAGAGGACGTTCATGGCGCAGTGCTTCACGCCGTCCTCGTTGCCGGTGATCAAGGCACCGCCGACCCGTCCGTAATAGGCGTACTGCCCCTGCTCGTTCAGGAGCGAGGAGCAGGCGTAGAGCCGCTCGACGACCTGCTTCATGACGGAGCTGTTGTCGCCGAGCCAGATCGGTCCGCACAGCACGAGGATGTCGGCGGCCATGATCTGGCTGTAGAGCACGGGCCACTGGTCGCTCTCCCAGCCGTGCTCGGTCATGTCCGGCCAGACGCCGGTCGCGATGTCGTGGTCGACGGCGCGGATCAGCGAAGTACGGGTGCCGGCCGCCTCCATGACGGCCCGGCTCCGGTCGATCAGCCCTTCGGTGTTGCTCGTCTCGGGGGAACGTTTGAGGGTGCAGTTCACGTAGACGGCGCTGAGGTCGGAGTAGTCGTAGTCGGCAGCCACGCCCCCAGCCTGGGCACGGGCGACCGGGGCCGCCACCGGGCCGCACCCGTGCGGGGGACGGGAGGCGGGCGACGAAGTGGAATCCCTCCGTCCTGTGGGCGGGTTTGGGTCGGGTTGTTACCGGTCCGTCCGGCCGACTAGGGTCAGCGGGCCTTGGTGTTCGGGAAACCGGTGGAAAACCGGTGCGGCCCTCGCCACTGTGAACGGGAAGTCCGGCTCCTCCCCCAGCCACCGCCGGGGGTGCCCCCAGCGGGAAGCCACTGGGCTGCGCGGGAGTCTCCGCACGGCCCGGGAAGGCGGAGCCCGGGCATCATCACCCGTGAGCCAGGAGACCGGCCGGGGCGCGTTGTCCATCCACGAGGTGCTGGAGAGGTCTCCCACTCATGCATATAGCCGAGGGCTTTCTGCCCCCGCTGCACGCGGTCGCCTGGGGCGCCGCGTCCGCTCCGTTCGTCGTCCACGGCGTACGCGCCCTCAGCCGCGAGGTGAAGGCGAACCCGGAGAGCACACTGCTGCTCGGAGCGTCCGGTGCGTTCACGTTCGTCCTGTCCGCCCTGAAAATCCCCTCGGTGACGGGAAGTTGCTCGCATCCCACCGGTACCGGGCTCGGGGCGATCCTGTTCCGGCCGCCGATCATGGCGGTGCTCGGCACGATCACCCTCCTCTTCCAGGCGCTGCTGCTGGCCCACGGCGGCCTGACCACACTCGGCGCGAACGTCTTCTCCATGGCCATCGCCGGCCCCTGGGCGGGCTACGGGGTCTACGTGCTGCTGCGGCGCTCCGGCGTCCCGCTGATGGTGACCGTCTTCTTCGGCGCCTTCTTCGCCGACCTGGTCACCTACTGCGTGACCTCCGTGCAGCTGGCCCTGGCCTTCCCGGACCCGGGCAGCGGCTTCCCGGGCGCGCTCCTGAAGTTCGGCGGCATCTTCGCGGTCACGCAGATCCCGCTGGCCGTCAGCGAGGGCCTGCTCACCGTCCTCGTGATGCGGCTGCTGATGCAGTCCAGCAAGTCGGACCTGGTCCGGCTGGGCGTGGCGAAGCTGACCGGTTCCACCGAGCAGAAGGCGGCCGTCTGATGAGCCGGAAGATGAGCCGCAACGCGCAGATCAACGGCTTGCTGCTGCTCCTGGTGGCCGCGCTGGCCGTCCTGCCGATCGCCCTGGGCATGGGCGAGGGCAGGGAGGAGCCCTTCACGGGCGCGGACGCCCAGGCGGAGACGGCCATCACGGAGCTCAAGCCGGACTACGAGCCGTGGTTCTCGCCCCTGTACGAGCCCCCCTCCGCCGAGGTGGAGTCGGCGCTGTTCGCCCTGCAGGCCGCGCTGGGCGCGGGCGTGCTCGCGTACTACTTCGGGGTGCGCAAGGGCCGCCGCCAGGGGCTCGCCCGGGCGCGGGCCGAGGCCGGGGCCGAGTCGGCGGAGTCGTAGCCGGTGCTGCCGATCGACGTGGCGGCCCACAGCAGCCGCTGGCGAGGCCGTCATCCACTGGAGAAGGCCCTCCTGGGGCTCGGGCTCACGGTCACGGCCGTGTGCCTGCCGCCCTGGCCGGGCGGGCCCCTGACCGCCGCCGCAACGCTCGCGGTGCTCCTCGGCCCGGCGGGGGTGTCCGGCCGGCAGCTCTGGCGCGCCTTCCGGATTCCCCTGGGCTTCTGCTTCACGGGGGCGGTGCCCCTGCTGTTCGCGGTGGGCGGTCCGGCGGGGCTGCTCGCGCCTGCCCCGGACGGCCCGCGGCACGCCGCCGAGCTGCTGCTGCGTACCTCCGCGGCTTCCCTCGGGGTGCTGCTGTTCGCCTTCACCACCCCGGTCTCGGACGTCCTGCCCCGGCTGGTCCGGGCCGGGGTCCCGGCGCCGGTGGTGGACGTGGCGTTGGTCATGTACCGGATCGGCTTCCTGCTGCTGGACTCCCTGGCCCAGGTGCGGCGCGCCCAGGCGGCCCGGCTGGGGCAGGCGGGGCGGGCGGCGGTGTGGCGCTCGCTCGCCGGGCTCGCCGCGACCTCGTTCGTACGGGCCTTCGACCGCGCGGCCCGGCTCCAGGTGGGCCTGGCCGGGCGGGGCTACGACGGTGCACTGCGGGTGCTCGTACCCGAGGCGGCCGTGTCCTGGCGGTTCCTGGCGGCGTCCGGAGCCCTGCTCGCCGCCCTGATCACGCTGACCCTCACCCTGAAGGGGCTGTACCTGTGAACCCGTTGGTGGAACTGTCCGGCGCCGGCTATGCGTACGAGGACGGCCCGGCGGTCCTGTCCGGCGTGGACTTCGCCATCGCCGAGGGCCGGGCGCTGGTCCTGCTCGGCCGCAACGGCAGCGGGAAGACCACGCTGATGCGGCTGCTGAGCGGGGGCCTTCGTCCGGCGCCGGGCGAACTGCGCCTGGACGGGCGCGCGGTGGCCCACGACCGCGCCGGGCTGACCCGGCTGCGCTCCGCCGTCCAGCTGGTCGTGCAGGACCCGGACGACCAGCTGTTCGCGGCCTCGGTCGAACAGGACGTGTCCTTCGGTCCGATGAACCTGGGCCTGCCGCTGCCGGAGGTCCGGGAGCGGGTGGACGCGGCGCTCGCGGCGCTGGACATCAGCGCCCTGCGGGAGCGCCCCACGCATCTGCTGTCCTACGGGCAGCGCAAGCGCGCGGCGATCGCCGGCGCGGTGGCGATGGCCCCGCGGGTGCTGATCCTGGACGAGCCGACGGCCGGCCTCGACCCGGACGGGCAGGAACGCCTGCTGGACGTCCTGGCGGGTCTGCGGGCGCAGGGCACCACGGTCGTCATGGCCACGCACGACGTGGACCTGGCGGTCCGCTGGGCCGACGACGCGGCGGTGCTCACCCCGGCGGGGATCCGCTGCGGCCCGGCCGAGATCCTCCTCTCGGACCCGGAGCTGCTGGCCTCGGCCGGCCTGCGCCAGGCCTGGTCCCCGGCGGTGACGGCCTTCCTGCGTGCCCACGGCCTGCTGGCGCCGCACGTTCCGGGCCCGCGCACGCCCGGGGCCCTGGCGTCCCTGGCGGCGCCCGACGCCTGAGACCGCCGCGAACCTAGGATGACCGCATGTCGCTCCCGCACGCCATCCTCACCGCCCTGCTCGAAAAGCCCTCGTCGGGGCTGGAGCTGACCCGGCGGTTCGACAAGTCGATCGGGTACTTCTGGTCGGCGACGCACCAGCAGATCTACCGGGAGCTCGGCCGGCTGGAGGAGGCGGGCCTGATCCGGGCGCTGCCCAGCGAGGCGCCCGTACGGGGGCAGAAGAAGGAGTACGAGGTGCTGCCCGCGGGCAGCGCGGAGCTCGCCCGGTGGGTCGGCGAGAGCCAGGATCCGAAGGCCATCCGGGATCCGCTGCTGCTGCGCATCCGGGCGGCCGGTGTCGTCGGCCCGCAGGGCCTGGCCGCGGAACTGCGCCGCCACCGCGATCTGCACCGCCGCCAGCTGGCCACGTACGAGGCCATCGAGGAGAAGGACTTCCGCCCGGGGCCGGCCTCCGACCAGGACCGGCTGCGCCGGCTCGTGCTGCACGGCGGCATCAGCCTGGAGACGTTCTGGCTGCACTGGCTGGAGGAGGCCGTCAGCGTGGTCGAGGACATGACCGCCGCCGACGGGCAGCCGCAGGCCCCCGTCCCGCCCGGCGCGGGGCGGGACGGGGGCCCGGCGTGACGCCTACTTGTTCAGGGAGGCCCAGAACTCGTCGAAGCTGAGCAGGCCGTCGCCGTTCGCGTCCTTGGCGGCGATCACGGCGTCCGCGACCGGGCCGGTGACGAACGGGTCGCCCATCTCCGCCATGGCCGCACGGAACTCGTCGGCCGTGACGAAGCCGTCGCCGTTCGCGTCGAACTTGCCGAACGTCGTCCGCGCGTTCTCGATGTCCGCCACTGGGTCCACCCCTTCTTGGTGCTTGTTGACCGGCTCAGGGTAGCGCCAGCCGGACCACGCCCGTCCCGCGGGTCCCGTTCGGCCGGCAGATAGAAATTCAATTGCTCTTCCGCGATGCGGAAGCAACAATTCCAGCCAAGAAATCGGCCCCGGACTTGTCACGTTCCGGGGTCACGGCATAACGTACCGACATTGCCGCCACACCAGGAGCGCAGGGCTCCCAGGGACAAGCGGCAACAAGGGCGATCACACAGGTGACGATCACAGCTGACGCATCATTCGAAGTTCTGCCCTTCACCCGCACTTGCCGCCATATCTGGGAAGACGGCGACCATGTGCTCATCGGAGTGAGTCCTGGAAACAGCTACTTCAGCTCCGAGCGCATCAGCAGTCTCGCCCGATGGGCCACCGCCCGCTTCGCGCAGGTCGACTTCGTGTACGCAGATCTGCACGTGGACCGGATGTTCGCCGCTTTCGGCTACACCCGGGAGCACGCGGAGAAGCGCGCCACGAAGGAGATCAAAGCGGTGCGACGGCGGATTCTCAAGGGCGTGGAGGAAGCAGGCGACCCCCATGCGGAGATCCGCGTGAGGGCACTTTCAGAGTTCCAATCGAACCCCGTTTACCAACTACTGCACCGACGCGTACTGCATTTCCTTGAGACCGATGACGAATTCCGCAAGGGATGCGAGGAAATGGCCCTCCACTTTGTCGGCTCGAAGTTGCCGGAAGGTGAATCCATCACCACCGGGCAGTTGCAGGTGTGTTTCGACTACATGGCGGCAGAGCTGCCGTTCTTCGTGGACACCCCCAGCATTCTCGATGTG
The DNA here is from genome assembly GCF_056436685.1 of Streptomyces sp. NPDC043680. Lineage (NCBI taxonomy): Bacteria > Bacillati > Actinomycetota > Actinomycetes > Kitasatosporales > Streptomycetaceae > Streptomyces > Streptomyces sp. NPDC043680. Next base: position 99,530 of record NZ_JBWKCE010000001.1, read on the forward strand.
CCGTCCTCGGTGGCGGCCTACCACGTCAAGATGCCGCTGACGGACGTCCTCTTCGCACGCGGCGGCGGCCTGCGCGCGACCCGCAACCAGGCGTACGCCGTCGTACGGCCCGAGGCCGCTGCGTCCGCGCCGCCCACGATCCATGCACCGACCGAAGGGACCGTCGATGAGCGTCGAGCAGCTTGAGGGCGGCCACGCAGCCGACCGCCGCAGCCACACCGAGGCCCTCCTCGACTTCCCCCTTTCCCGCCGCGGCGATGTGCTCCCCGAGGAGTGCACCTGGCTGCGCGAGAAGGCCCCGGTCGCGAAGGTCCGCACCCTCACCGGGGATCCGGCCTGGCTGGTCAGCAGCTACGCGCTGGCCAAGCAGGTGCTGGAGGACGAGCGCTTCAGCCTCAAGGACACGGCGAACGCCGGCGTTCCGCGCCAGTACGCGCTGACGATCCCGCCCGAGGTCGTCAACAACATGGGCAACATCAACAGCGCCGGGCTGCGCAACGCGGTGATGAAGGCGCTCAACCCGCGCCAGAAGGGGCTGCAGGACCGGCTGCGCGCCACGGCGGGCGAGCTCCTCGACGCGATCATCGCCGAGGGTGGCCCCGCAGATCTCCGGGCGGGGTTCGCCGACCCCTTCTCGGCGGCCATGCACTGCCAGGTCCTCGGGGTGCCCTTCGAGGACTGGCGGCGGCTGATGTCCGGCCTGGACGTCGCGTTCATGACCGCGCGCGAACCGTTCGCCGACTCGGCCCTCAACTGGTACAAGGACGTCGGCTATTTCGTCGACCGGTTCCGCGCGCAGCTCGCACGGCCCGCCGAGCAGCGTACGGGGCTGCTCGGCCGGTTCGCGGACCTGCGGGAGGCCGACCCGGAGTCGGCGCACCTGACCGACGAGATGTTCGCGACGGTCGCCGTGTCGCTCTTCGGCGCCGGGGCCGTGTCCACGTCGGCGTTCCTGACCCTCGCCGTCCTCGCCCTGCTCCAGAAGCCGGAGCTGATCGGCTACCTGCGCCGCCACCCCGAGCGCATGGGCGGTGCCGTCGACGAGCTGCTGCGCTGGAACCTGTCCGTGGGTGACGGCCTGCCGCGCATCGCCCTGGCGGACGTCCAGGTCGGCGAGGTGCTGGTCAAGGAGGGGGAGCTGGTGCTCGTCCTGCTGGAGGGGGCCAACTTCGACCCGGATGCCTTCGAGCGTCCGCAGGAGCTGGACTTGGAGCGCCAGAGCGCCAACGCCCACCTCGCCTTCGGCGCGGGCCGGCACTTCTGCCCGGCCTCGGCGCTGGGCCGGACCCATGCCGAGATCGCGCTGGAGGTGCTGGTGGAGCGGCTGCCCGAACTGCGGCTCGCGGTGCCCGCGGAGAACCTGGTCTGGCGTACGGGCTTCATCAAGCGGCTACCGGAACGGCTTCCCGTCGCCTGGTGAGTGGACGACGGTGTCCCGGGAGCTTGTGCGGGCTCCCGGGGCATCGTCATGCCCTGCGCCGGCCCTACCGGAAGATGCCGGTGTGCCCGAGGGAGTAACGCCCGGGCTGCGGGTAGACGGCCAGGCCGTGGGGGCCGCTGCCGACGGGGATCCGGGCGAGCTGTTGGCCGGTGGCCGTGTCGATCGCGTAGACCTCGGAGTTGTAGCGGCCGGAGAGCCAGAGCACCTTGCCGTCGGCGGAGACGCCGCCCATGTCGGGGCTGCCGCCGTCCGGCAGCTCCCATTTCTTGGTGAGCTTGTTCTGGGTGAAGTCGAAGACGGAGATACTGCCCTCACCGCGGTTGGAGATGTACATCTCCTTCGAGTCGCGGCTGACGTAGAGGCCGTGGCAGCCCTTGCCGGTGGGCAGCAGCTTCGGGGTGTCGAAGGCGTCGCCGCCGAGCACCCACATGCCGTGCGCCATCATGTCCGCGACGTAGAAGGTCTTCCCGTCCGGGGAGACCTTCACGTCCTGCGGCATCGCCCCCTCGAACGGCAGTTTCTGCTGGCCGATGACCTCCATCCGCTCGGTGTCGACCTTGAGCAGCTCGCCGGAGAACTCGCAGCTCACGATGAAGTAGCGGCCGTCGGCGGAGAAGTCGGCGTGGTTGACGCCGAAACAGGTCACCGGGACGGTCTTCACCCGGTTCATCGTGTGCGGGTCGCGGAAGACGAGTTCGCGGTCCATGGAGGCCATCACGACCGCGTACTTGCCGTTGGGCGTGAAGTACAGGTTGTACGGGTCGTGCACCTCGACGGGGTGGCCGGCCTCGCCGGTCGCGGGGTTGATCGGGGTGAGGGTGTGGCCGCGGTTGTTGTTGACCCACAGGGTCTTCAAGTCCCAGGAGGGCACCACGTGCTGCGGCTGGATGCCGACCGGGATGGTGTCGATGACCTTGTACGTCTTCGGGTCGATGACGGACACCGTGTTGGAGGACGTGTTCGGCACGTAGACGCGGGAGGGGAAGTTCTTGACCACCGGGGAGAGCTGGTTCGGCCGGTCGGCCGCGTACACGTCGTGGGGGTCGATCAGGGGTGGCATTCCGGCCAGTCCCGGCGGCGGCGCCGGGACGGCTTTGACGGGGGGCAGGGCCGGGGCTTCGGAGCCGAGCGCCTCGGCGGGGCTCTTGTCGGCCGATCCGCAGCCGGCCAGGGCGGCGAGGACCAGACCGGCCAGCAGCACGGTGGCCTTCCGGGGAAGGCGGGTGGTCGTCATGAGGTCAGCAGCTCCGTGGTGGTCACCGCGCGCAGCTTGCGGCGCGCGAGTTCTTCGAGGAGGGACGGCATCGCGTCGACCGTGTCCGCGTAGCCGAAGTGCAGGCTCACCACCGATCCGCTGCGGATCGTCCCGGTGACGGTGCGGATGACGGCCGCGGCGCCGGGCGAGGTGAAGTCGAGGGAGTCCACGTCGTACGAGAGGACGTGCGGGTAGCCCGCCCGCTGGGCCAGCCTCTGGACGAGCGGGGTGGCGTACTGGGTCTGCGAGGGGCGGAACCAGGTGCCGATGGAGCCGGTGAGCCGCTTGAGCCGCTGCGCGCAGCCGGTGATCTCGGCATAGGCCTCCGCTTCGGGCATCGCGTTGATGGCGAGGTGGCGCTGGGTGTGGTTGCCGAGCTCGTGGCCGCCGTCCAGGACCCGGCGGGCCAGGTCGGGATGGGCGTCGAGCCAGCTGCCGATGGCCAGGACGGTGACCCGCGCACCGGCCTTCTCGGCTTCGGCGAGGACGGCGCGGGCGGTGGCGGGGTCCCCGTTGCCGTGGAAGGTGAGGGCGACCCGGGGGCGCTCGCGCGGGCCGTGGGCGATTTCGACGGGCTGCCCGGGGAACCGGCGCGGGGCGGGGGCCGGGGCGGGCGCCTGGACCCGGCCGGACTTCGGGGGCGCTCCGCGGTCGCCGGGCGTGGCGGCCGGTCGGGCGGACGGGGTGCGGGTGTCCGTCCCGCAGGCGGCGGTGAGGGTACCGGCGGCGACCGCCGCGCCCGCGCGGAGAGCTGATCGGCGGTCCGGGTAGCAGAGCACCCGCCCATTTAAGGGGTGGATGACCCGGAAGGTAATGATTGACCCATTTCGGGATGTTTGCCGAGCGGGGCCACCCGGGGGACCTGTCCGCTATCCGATCAACGATTCACCCACAGCAGTGGATAGTCATTCATGGATTGCGAGGTGAGTGGTCGACCTCACCTAGGATTTAGGTGGAAACTCTTAGGATATGCACACTTATGTCCAAGTTGGGACTTTTGGCGTTTGCTCGCCCGTCTGCCATAGTCGGAATCACGGCTTCCCCATTGACCCGAGCGAAGTCGCCACGCCGAGGATCACACCCCCTTCGATCCTCGGCGCACCCATGAAGCCCCCACGACGCCCCACCAGCGGCGAACGGGGGCTTCTGGCGCATCCGGGGGCTCAGCGGTCGGCCACCCGCATCTCGAACCAGGTGATCTTGCCGCGCGGCAGCAGGTCGGCGCCCCACCGGTCGGAGAGCTTGTCGACGAGGAAGAGCCCCCTCCCGGTGGTGTCCAGCTCGTGGACCGGCATCAGGCACGGCAGCCCGCGGGAGGGGTCACGCACCTCGACGCGGATCCAGCCGCGCCGGCGCACCATCCGCAGACCGAAGGAGCGCGCCCCGGTGTGGCGCACCGCGTTGCCGACGAGTTCGGAGACCAGCAGGACGGTGTGCTCGGCGATCTGCGGGGAGAAGCCCCAGAGGCGGATCACCACGCACTGGGTCAGCCGGCGGGCGGTGCTCGCCGACTCGGGCATGGACGGCAGCGTCACTTCCGCCTCGGCGGGATTTCCGTACAACTCCAGCGCCTTGAGGCCCTGTTCGTCCTCAAGCGCCGCCGCCGTCAGCCGTACGGCGGAAGCGCTGCTGCGCTGCCGCGGCTGTTCCACACCCTCCAGGCCCGCCATGCACCCATCATGGACGGCCGACCGGCCCGCCCGGGCCGTTCCGCGGGAAAACACCCCCCGGAGCAGATGCTCCCGAGGGGGTGTCCCGTCATATGCATGAGGCAACCGGCCCCCGTGCGAACCGGGTTGACCTGGGATGACACCGGGCGAGGAGACGATCACCCAGAGTGGATCACCACCCTGCCTTAAGGGTCCTTTAAGGCCTGGCTAATCCACCCCCAGGAAGGAACCGGTCACCGGGGTTCCGGCGGATCGCCCCGGCCTCAGAGGAACTTGGCCTTGCCGGGGCCTTCCTCGACGAAGCTGCGCATGCCGCGCTCGCGGTCCTCGGTGGCGAACAGGCCGGAGAACCAGTTGCGTTCGATGGTCAGGCCGGTGTCGATGTCCGCCTCCAGGCCCGCGTCCACGCACTCCTTGGCGGCGCGCAGCGCGAGGGCCGGCCCCTGGGCGAGCCGGGCGGCCCAGGCGTGGGCCTGCTCGTAGACCTCGGCGGCGGGCACGACGCGGTCCACGAGCCCGAGGGTGAGCGCCTCGTCGGACTTGACCATCCGGCCGGTGAAGATGAGGTCCTTGGCCTTGGACGGGCCGATCAGCCGGGACAGCCGCTGGGTGCCGCCGGCCCCGGGGATCAGGCCCAGCAGGATCTCGGGCTGGCCGAGCTTGGCGTTGTCGGCGGCGATCCGGAAGTCGGCGCACAGCGCCAGCTCGCAGCCGCCTCCCAGGGCGTAGCCGGTGACGGCCGCGACGACCGGCTTGGGGATCCGGGCCACGGCGGTGAAGGCGTCCTGCAGTCCGCGGGACCGGGCGACCATCGCCGCGTGGTCCATCGTCTGCATCTCCTTGATGTCCGCGCCGGCCGCGAACACCTTCTCGCCGCCGTAGAGGATCACCGCACGGACGTCGGCGCGCTCGGTGGCCTCCACCGCGAGCTCGCGCAGCCGGTCCTGGGTGGCGATGTCCAGGGCGTTCATGGGCGGCCGGTCCAGGCGGATGGTGCCGACGCCTTCGGAGACTTCGAGAGAGATGGTCATACGGGGAAGGTTAGCGCCGGTTAACGCAAGGTGGCCCGGTGCTGTGGGTCACAGCACCGGGCCACCGCACTACGCGCTCGGGGTGGCTACTTGATCCACTCCGCCCAGTCCATGTTCCAGCCGTTGAGGCCGTTGTCCGGGGCGATCTGCTTGTCCTTGGAGTTCTTCACGATGACCACGTCGCCGATCAGCGACTCGTTGAAGAACCAGGCGGCGGGCTGGTTGCCGTCGCCTGCGCCGCGGACGTCCTTGAGGCCGACGCAGCCGTGGCTGACGTTCTCCGAGCCGAAGGTGCCCGAGGAGGCCCAGTAGTTGCCGTGGACGAAGGTGCCGGAGTTCGACAGGCGCATCGCGTGCGGGACGTCGGAGATGTCGTACTCGCCGCCGAAGCCGACCGTCGCGCCGTTCATCCGGGTCACCTTGTACTTCTCGCTGATGACCATCTGCCCGTTGTAGGTGGTCGTCGACGGGGCGCCCGCGGTGATCGGGAGGTTCTTGAGCACCTGGCCGTCCCGGACGACCTGCATCGTGTGCTCGCTCGCGTCGACGGTGGAGACCTGCGAGCGGCCGATGGTGAAGTTGACCGTGCGGGTCTGCTTGCCGTAGACGCCGGGGCGTCCCTCGACGCCGTCGAGGGCGATCTTCACGGTGACCTTGGTGCCGGCGGCCCAGTACTTCTCGGGGCGGAAGTCGAGGCGGTCGTTGCCGAACCAGTGGCCCTCGACCGGTACGGACGGCTCGGCCGTCACCGTGATGGCCTTCTCGACGGCGTCGGTGTTGGTGATGCCGCGGCTGAAGTTGATCGACACCGGCATGCCCACGCCGACGGTCTCGCCGTCCTCGGGCGTGTAGTGGCCCACGAAGGTGTTGGTCGGGGTGAGGGTGGTGAACGTGGTGTCCTTGGCGGACTCCCGGCCGGCCTCGTCCTTCGCGACCGCGTGCACCTTGTACTCGGTGGCGGACGCCAGGTTCCGGGCCGGCTCCCAGCTCGCGCCGTCCGCGGCGAGCTTGCCTTCGACGGCGTTGCCCTTGGTGTCGGCGACGGTCACCGTGGTGAGCTTGCCGCCGGTGCTGGTTATCTTCAGGACGCCGCTGGTCGCGACCTCCTTGGCCCCGTCGTCCGGCTTGACGCTGACCACGGCCTTGGAGGCCTCGGTGCCGGTCTTGCCGCCCCCTCCGCCACCGGCGTTGTCGCCGCCTCCGCCGCCTGTACCACCGCCGCTGCACGCACTGGTGAGCAGCAGGGCCGCTCCGAGCAGGAGGGCCGGCAGGCCGGTGCGGCGGGCGCGGCCGCGTATCGGCTGCACGTTCACTCTGTTTCTCCCCATGTCCCCCGCGCGCGGACAGTCGCGCGCTTGCCGACAGGAAATCACATGCAGGGATCACGAAGAGAAACGGTCATGTCACCGTTCCGCACCAAGAATCGGGAGGTCGGCCGGGGCCGACCCGCCGTCACTCAGCTGACGGCGGAGCCGGCGACCCAGTTGGCCCAGGACATGTTCCAGCCGCCCAGCCCGTTGTCGGGGGCGACGGTCTTGTCCTGGGAGTTCACGACCTCCACCACGTCCCCGATCAGGGTCCGGTCGAAGAACCAGCCCGCCGGGGTGTCCGAGCCGCCGCCCTTGTCGTCGCGCAGACCCACGCAGCCGTGGCTGACGTTGGTGGAGCCGAAGGTGTCCGGGCTGGCCCAGTAGTTGCCGTGCAGGAAGGTCCCCGAGGTGGTGAGCCGCATGGCGTGCGGCACGTCGGGGATGTCGTACTCGCCGCCGAAGCCCACCGTTTGGCCGTTCATGCGGGTGACGTCGAACATCTCCATCACCACCATCTTCCCGTTGTAGGTGGTGTTCTTGGGCGCGCCCGCGGTGACGGGGAGGGTGGAGACGAGCTGCCCGTCCCGGCGGACCTCCATCGTGTGCGCGGCCGCGTCCACGGTGGAGACCTGGGAGCGGCCCACCGTGAAGGAGATGGTCTTGTCCTGGATGCCGTACGAGCCGGGGGCGCCCTGGACGTCCCGCAGGCTCATCTTCACGGTGACCTCGGTGCCGGGCTTCCAGTACTGCCTGGGCCGGAAGTCCAGTCGTTCACGGCCGAACCAGTGGCCGGCCACTTCGACGGCGGGTTTCGAGGTGACGGTGATGGCGCGCTCGACGTCGGCGCGGTTCTCGATCGACCGGTTGAACCTGAAGGAGATGATCATGCCGGTGCCGACGGTGGAGCGGTTCTCGGGTTTGAAGTAGCCGATGAACCGCTCCTCGGGGACGTAGGTGGTGAAGGTGGTGTGCCGGGCCTGGCGGCGGTTGTGCCCGTCGAGCGCGACCGCGTCCACGGTGTACTTGGCGGCGAGCGCGAGCCGTCCGTGGGCCGGGTCGGGGCTCCAGCTCAGGCCGTCGGGGGCGATCGCGCCGGGGACCTTCTCCTCCTGGGCGTCCTCGACCTTGGTGACCACGACCCGCTCCAGCCGGCCCTCGGGCACCCTGACGGTGAGCGGGCCCTCCGCCGGGACGCCCTTGGCGTTGTCCTCGGGGGTGATCCGGATGGCCTCGTCCGGCGACCGGGGTTTGCCGGGCAGCTGGATCTCGACCGGCGCCCCGCCGCCCCCCGTGCAGCCGGCCAGTCCGCCCAGCAGGGCCGCCCATGCCGCCACGGCGGCCCATCCCGCCCCTGCCCGCCTCGTCAGAAGTGTCACGATCCCTCCAACGACCGGCCCCCTCCGGGGGAAACGTGAGGGCGGGGCACGTTCCGGGCAGAACTGTCCGGGCAGAACAGTGGGAAGGACCAGACGGGGGGCGGGCCCGGGCCGGGACGCCCGGGGCCGCACTCCCTCCCCCGACGGTACCCAGGAGCCGTGGAGGCGGGCAGTGTCGAGCGCAGCCGAGCAAGAGGCGGTGGAACCCGCCGCCGTGGAGGCCGTGGAGGCCGCGAACGCCATGGAGGCCGTGGATGCCGTGAACGCGGCCGAGGTCGTCGAAGCCGCCGGGGCGGTGAAGGCCGTCGTCGCCGCGCACCCCGCGTCCGCCGGGAACGGGGTGCGGGGCAAGGGCGCCGCCCCGCCCCTCCCCCAGGTCAACGGCCGACCGGCCTTACGGGTCCGCGCGCTTCCGGGCCCCGCGGTGTGGCCCGGGTCCTCGCACCCGCTGGGGGCCCGCTTCCACAGCGGCCCGGACGGCACGGCCGGCACCAACTTCGCGCTGTGGGCCCAGGGTGCGGAGGCGGTGGAGGTCTGCCTGTTCGACGCGGACGGCACCGAGACCCGGTGCGCGCTCACCGAGCTCACGCACGAGATCTGGCACGGCTTCCTGCCGGGCGTGCGCCCCGGGCAGCGGTACGGGTTCCGGGTGCACGGCCGCTGGGACCCGTGGACGGGCGCCCGGTTCAATCCGGCGAAGCTGCTGCTGGACCCGTACGCGCGCGCCGTGGACGGCGACTTCACGCTGCCGCCGCAGGTGTACGGGCACGTGCGCGACTGGCCCCAGCAGTACATCGCCGACACGGTGCGCGACGACCAGGACTCGGCCCCGTTCGTGCCCAAGGGGGTCGTGGTCCACGATGACGACGACTGGGCCGACGACGTCCGCCCGAAGACCCCGTGGGCCGACTCGGTGATCTACGAGCTGCACGTGCGCGGGTTCACCATGCGCCATCCGGGCGTCCCCGAGGAACTGCGCGGCACGTACGCGGGGCTCGCCCATCCGGCGGCGGTCGAGCACCTGACCCGGCTCGGGGTGACGGCGGTCGAGCTGCTGCCGGTGCACCAGTTCGCGCACGAGGACCATCTGCTGCGCAAGGGGCTGCGCAACTACTGGGGCTACAACTCGATCGGCTACTTCGCCCCGCACGCCGGGTACTCCTCCTCCGGTACGGCCGGTCAGCAGGTCGGCGAGTTCAAGCGGATGGTCCGGGCCCTGCACGCCGCCGGGATCGAGGTCATCCTCGACGTGGTCTACAACCACACGGCGGAGGCCGGTGAGCTGGGCCCCACGCTGTCACTGCGCGGGATCGACAACCGGGGCTACTACCGACTCCAGTCCGACCAGCGCCGCTACGCCGACTACACGGGCTGCGGGAACACCCTGCACGCGGGGCGTCCGCACGTGCTGCGCCTGATCACCGACTCGCTGCGCTACTGGGTCACGGAGATGGGGGTCGACGGCTTCCGCTTCGACCTGGCGGCGGCGCTCGCGCGCTCGATGCACGACGTGGACATGCTCTCGCCGTTCCTCGCGGTGATCGCCCAGGACCCGGTGCTGCGCCGGGTCAAGCTGATCGCGGAGCCCTGGGACGTGGGCTCGGGCGGCTACCAGGTGGGGGCCTTCCCGCCGCTGTGGACGGAGTGGAACGACCGGTACCGGGACGCCGTCCGGGACTTCTGGCGGGGCGCGCTGCCCGACGTACGGGACCTGGGGTACCGGCTGTCGGGGTCGAGCGACCTGTACGCGTGGGGCGGGCGGCGTCCGTACGCCTCGGTGAACTTCGTGACGGCGCACGACGGTTTCACCCTGCGCGACCTGGTCTCGTACGAGCGCAAGCACAACGAGGCCAACGGGGAGGCGAACCGGGACGGCACCCACGACAACCGGTCCTGGAACTGCGGGGCGGAGGGCGAGACGGACGACGCCCGGATCGGCGGGCTGCGGCGGCGGCAGCTGCGCAATCTGCTGACCACCCTCCTGCTGTCGACCGGGGTGCCGATGCTGGTCGCGGGCGACGAGTTCGGCCGCACCCAGGGCGGCAACAACAACGCCTACTGCCAGGACAACGAGACGGGCTGGGTGGACTGGTCGCTGCTGGAGGACCCGGTCTGGCGGGAGCTGTTCGCGCTGGCCTCCCGGCTGGTGGCGCTGCGCCAGGCGCATCCGGTGCTGCGGCGGCGGGCGTTCTTCTCGGGGCGGCCGCAGGGCGCCGACGGGCTGCGGGACCTGGCCTGGTTCACCCCGGCCGGTACGGAGATGACGGAGCGGGACTGGTACGCGCCGGCGGCCGCACTGGGGATGTACCTGTCGGGCCGGGACATCCCGGGCCGCGACGAGCGGGGCCGGCAGGTGAGCGACGACAGCTTCCTGACGCTGCTGCACGCCGGGGACCGTCCGGTGCCGTGGGTGCTGCCGGGTCCTCCGTGGGCGGCCGAGTACGAACTGGTGCTGGACACCTCGCGGGAGGACCAGGCCGCCCCGCCGGGTACCCGGCACCGGGGCGGGCAGACGCTGACGGTCCCGGCGCGGTCGGTGCAGCTGCTGCGCGTGCTGGGCTGAGGGTCGGCGGCGGGGGCCCGGGCCCGGCAGGTCCGGGCCCCCGGCGAAGGGACGTCGGGGGCAGGACGTCGGCGGCAGGACGTCGGGGCAGGCGGCTACCCGGCCTCGACGTGCAGCAGCATCCGCTTCAGCAGGGCGGCCAGGGCGTCGCGTTCGGCCTCGCCGAGGGGCTCGACCATCTCCGCCTCGGCGACCGCGCGCCAGCGCATCGCCTCGGTCCAGCGCCGGTGGCCCTCGGTGGTCAGCTCGACGTCGACCCGGCGGCGGTCCCCGGCGGGGCGCACCCGGCGGATCAGCCCGGACCTCTCCAGGGTGTCGAGACGGCCGGTCATCCCGGCCGGGGAGAGCAGCAGTTCGGCGGCGAGCTCGGCGGAGGGGGCCCGCCAGGGGGCGCCGCGGGAGGCGAGCCGGTGCAGGGTCTCGAACTCGAAGGCCTGCAGCCCGGTCTTGGCGAGGGCGCGCTCCTTGCCGTGTCCGACATGCTTGGCGAGCAGCTGGATACGGGTGATGACGGCCTCGGTGGGCACGTCGAAGGGCACTTTGCCGCTCCATCGGGCGATGTGCCGGTCGACGGAGTCCTCGGCGCCCGTGTCCTCCGCGACCGCCGGCGGGTGGGCCCCGGCCCGGGCACGCGCCGTGACGGGCCTCTCCGCGCCCGCCGCCGCTCCGGGCGCGTGCCTGGTGCGCGGCGTGCGCGCCGTCGGTCCCGCTGGCTCCTCCATGCCCGCATTATCGCCCCGTCGGCAGTCCGTCCGAGCGCATTATTTCGTTGACGAATCATTCGTCGGCGAATTGACTTCGCCCATGACCCCGACGATCTTCCGGCTGCTCTCCGGCCGCACCTGCGCCGCCTTCGCCACCGCGCTGATCCCGACCACCCTCACCCTGGCGGTGGTCCGCGACGGCACCGCCGGCGACCTGGGCCTGGTACTCGCCGCCGAGATGCTGCCCATGCTGGTGCTGCTGCCCGTCGCGGGGGTGGCCGCGGACCGGTTCCCGCCCCGGCTGGTCGTGCTCGCGGCCGACCTCGTACGGGCCGCCGCGCAGGCCGGCACCGGCGTGCTGCTGTGGGCCGGGCCGGTACGCATTCCCGCCCTCGCGGCGCTGGCGGCACTCACCGGAGCCGCCGTGGCCTTCGGCAACCCCTCGGCGCGCACCCTGGTGGCCGCGGTGGCCGCCGGACCGGACCGGCTGCGGACCAACTCCCGGCTGATGGTGGCCCAGGGGCTCGCCTCGATGGCCGGGCCGGCCGCCGCGGGCGCGCTGATGCTGACCCTCGGACCCGGCTGGTCCTCGCTGCTGACCGGCACCCTGTTCGCCGCCTCGGCCCTCACCCTCGGCGGCATCCGCACCCCGGCCCGCCGGGGCGGCGGCGCGGCGGACCGGCCCGGCTTCGGCGCCGAACTGCGGGCGGGGTGGGCGCAGACGCGCCGGCATCCGTGGTTCCTCGCCAATGTGCTGGCCCATGGGGTCTGGCACCTGGCCGCCGGACTGCTGCTCACCCTCGGCCCGCTGATCGCCGTGGAGTCCCTCGGCGGCGAGGGCGCCTGGGTGATGATCGCCCAGGCCGGCACGGTCGGGCTGCTCGTCGGGGCCTGGGCCGCCGGGCGGCTGCCGGTGCGGCGGCCGCTGGTGTGGGTGGCGGTGGCCGCCGCGGCCTTCGCCCCGGCGCTCGCCGCCCTCGGGCTGCGGCTGCCCCTGCCGGTGGCGGCAGCCGCGTACTTCATCGGCATGGGTGGCGTCGGGCTGCTCAGCCCGCTGTGGGAGACCGAGATCCAGCTACGCGTCCCGCCGGAGGCCCTCGGCCGGGTCGGCTCCTTCGACACCTTGATCTCCTTCGCCGCCCGGCCGCTCGGGCTCGCGGTGGCGGCGCCGCTGGCGGCGGTGACCGGAACGGCCGCTCCGCTGCTGGCCGCGGCCGTGCTCACCGCCGCCGCGAACCTCTGCGTCCTGCTGCTTCCGGACGTACGGACCGCTCGGGGGCGGGAGCCCGCCGCCACCCTGCGATGATGTGGCCCTCGTACACACGTGCACCTGGACACACGTGTGATGTCGCAGGGATCAGGGGTACGCATGGCGAGTGTCGGGACCGCGCTGCGGGAGCTGCGCGGGGCGCAGAAGTCGGCGAAGGGCGTGTCGCTCTATTCGCGGTACGTCAACCGGCCCGCGGGGCGGTACCTGGCCGCCGTCTCGTACGGCCTCGGGCTGACTCCGAACCAGGTGACGCTGGTCAGCGCCGCCTTCAGCTTCGCCGCCGTGGCGGCGGTCGCACTCGCCGCGCCCTCCTGGGGGTTGGGGATCGCCGTGTGGGCCGCGCTCGCGGTCGGCTTCGCCTTCGACTCCGCCGACGGCCAGCTGGCCCGACTGCGCGGAGGCGGCAGTGCGGCGGGCGAATGGCTGGACCACGTCGTGGACTGCGCGAAGCTGACCGCCCTGCACACCTGCGTGCTGATCGCCTTCCACCGCTTCCCGGAGGCCTACGGGACGGGCGGGGACGGCTGGCTGCTGGTGCCGCTCGGCTTCCAGTTCGCCTCGGTCGTCACCTTCTTCGGGGGGCTGCTGACCGAGAAGCTCAAGCCCAAGCCGGCTCCGGGGAGCGCGGCCGCCGCGCCGTCGACCCTGCGCGCGGTGGCGTTGCTGCCGGTGGACTACGGCGTGTTCTGCCTGGTGTTCCTGCTGCTCGGCGGCGGGGAGCTGTTCCGCTGGGCGTACGCGGGGCTCGGCGCCGTCGCCGCACTGTTCCTGGCGGCGTTCCTGGCGAAGTGGTTCCGGGAGCTCAGCGCCGTTCCGCGGTGAACGGCTCGGCGAGGGGTTCGGCGAGCGCGTCCAGCGCCCGGCGCAGCTGGGTGCTGGAGGTGTGCACGGTGTAGGGGAAGTACACGACGTCGACACCGACGGCGGCGAAGTCCTGCTCCAGCTTGTCGCCCTTGGGGGTGCCCCGCCAGTCGTCGCCCTTGAAGATCACGTCGAAGCGGACCTGCTTCCAGGTCTCCACCTTGTCCGGGACCGTCTCGACGAACGCGGCGTCCACGTACTTCACGCTGCGCACGATCTCCAGCCGTTCGACGAGCGGGATCATCGGGCGGCGGCCCTTGGCCCGTTCGGCCATCTCGTCGGAGACCACTCCGGCCACGAGGTAGTCGCACTGGCTGCGGGCGTGGCGAAGGATATTGAGATGCCCGATATGGAACAGATCATAGGCACCCGGGGCATAGCCGACTCGATAAGGCCTGCGTCCAGGTACGCCAAGGTCGGACATGTCCTGCTCCGTCATGAGTTACCCCCCAGTGGCCGCACCCCCGGTGCGGCGGATTAGCAGACAATAGCGTGCACGTTCTGCACCCTGCCGGTGAACGAATAGGGTGACGAGGGCATCATCCTGGGGAGAAGGGGACTTTACGTGTCGAGATCCGGTCACCGGCGGCTCCTGCTGGTTTCCACCAACTACGCTCCCGAGCACGCGGGGATTGGGCCGTACGCCACCCAGATCGCGGAGCACTGGGCGGATCTCGGCCATGAGACCCACGTCCTCGCCGGCATGCCGCACTACCCGTCGTGGTCGCTGGAGCCGGAGTACAAGGGGGCGCTGCGGCGCACGGAACGGCGCGCGGGGGTCATCGTGCACCGGCGCGCGCACACCGTGCCGTCGCGCCAGACCGCCATGAAGCGGGCCCTGTTCGAAGGATCGATTCTGCTGCACGGCGCCGTGGCCCCGCCCCGGATGCCCCGGCCGGACGCCGTCATGGCCCAGATGCCCAGCCTGGCCGGTGGCGTGCTGGCCGCCCGTCTCGCGGCGAAGTGGAAGGTGCCGTACGTCCCGGTCGTCCAGGACCTGATGGGCGCCGCGGCAGCCCAGAGCGGCATCAGCGGCGGCGACAAGGCGGCCGCGTTCGCCGGACGCGCGGAGGCCTACGCCCTGGGGCGCGCCACCCTCGTCGGTGTGATCCACGAGACCTTCGTCGACCGGGTCGTCGGCATGGGTGTGGACCCGAAGAAGATCCGCCTGGTGCCCAACTGGTCCCATGTGCCGCAGCCCACGCGGCCGCGCGGTGAGACCCGCCGCCACCTCGGCTGGGCCCCCGGCCAGACGGTCGTACTGCACTCCGGGAACATGGGCCTCAAGCAGGGCCTCGAAGTGCTCGTCGGTGCGGCCCGGCTGGACGAGAACGTCCGCTTCGTCCTCATGGGCGACGGCAGCCAGCGCGCGGCCCTCGCCGACCTGGCGGCCGACGTACCGAATCTGGACATCATCCCCCCTGCCGCCGACGGAGAGTTCCCCGATATCCTCGCCGCGGCGGACGTGCTCGCCGTGACGCAGCACGCGGCCGTGCTCGACATGAGCGTGCCGTCCAAACTGACCTCGTACTTCCAGGCCGGCCGGCCTGTCGTCGCCTCCGTCGCGGCGCAGGGCGGTACCGCCCAGGAGGTGGAACGTTCGGGCGCGGGGGTGCTCGTACCGCCGGAGGACCCCCACGCCCTGCTGAAGGCCGTACGGGCCCTGGCCGAGGACCCCGAGGGCGCAGACGCACTCGGGGCGGCCGGGCCCCGGCACGTGGCGGCGCACCTGAGCCGTGACGCGGGTCTGGCCCGCATCGACGCACTGATAGACGAAGCACTTGGGGGTCCGCAGCCGTGATCGAGACGAACCGCCCCGCAGCGGTCCCGGCCGAGGACGAACCCGACCTCCTCCGAGACCAGTTCCGCCAGCTCCTGCGCTACCGACGGCTGATCGGCGCCGGGATCGGGGTCGGGCTGCTGGGCGGCGTCTACCTCGGCATCTCCACGGCCGACACCTACGTCGCGACCGCGGACGTGGTGCTGCGCGCACCCACCGACGACCCGTTCAACCCGAGCCTCGCCCCCGACAAGGCGATCAACATCGGCTCGGAGCGGCAGGTGGCGCTCAGCTCCTCCATAGCCAACGAGGCCGCGAAGAAGCTCGGCGTCTCCGCGAAGGACTTCGCCGGGCTGCGCAGCGGCCTCCAGGTCACCAACCCGCCGCAGACGATGGTGCTGCGCTTCACGTACACCGCGTCCTCCCCCAAGGAGGCCGCGACCCGGGCCAACGCGATGACCGAGGCGTACCTCCTCAAGCGCCAGGAGTCCCTGGACGTCACGCGCGACAAGATGGTCAAGGGCTACCAGGATCAGCGCGATCCGGTCGCCAAGCAGCTCGACGAGCTCGTCCGGCAGATCAACTCCATGCCCGCCGGTCCGGCGCGCGACGCGGCGTACTCCTCGAAGACCGACCTCCAGAGCAAGGTCAACACGCTCAACAGCAACATCGCCAAGCTCCAGGCCCTCGACATGACCCCGGGCCGGGTCACCAGCGCCGCGACCCCGCCCAGCGCGACCGACGGGCCCGGCATTCCCATGTCGCTCGCGCTGGGCGCGGCCGTGGGTCTGGCCCTCGGCCTGCTCGCCGCCTGGGTCCGCCTCGTCTTCGACCCCGCTCCCCGCTCCGACGGCGACGTCGCGCGGGCCCTGCGCGCGCCCGTCCTCGGCACCCTGCCCCGCGACAAGACCGGCGGCGGGCCCCTGCTCGCGGCCGGGGAGGAAGACCCCCGGCTCGCCGAGGAGTTCCGTTCGGTGGCCTTCCGGCTGGCCTACGACTCCCGCTTCGCCGACCGGCGCCGCCTGCTGGTGGTCGCCCCCCGCGGCAGCAGCGAGACCGCCGCCGCGGTGGCCGTGAACCTGGCCGCCTCCTTCGCCGAGACCGGCAAGGACGTCCTGCTCATCGAAGCCGACCTGCGCACGCCGGTGCTGGCCAGCCAGCTGCCCACCGATGCGGGCGGCCGACCGCGGTGGAGCCAGACGCCGGGCAGCCCGGCCGCGGGCGGGAACCCCGGGGCGCACGCCGACTCCGAGTGGCCCGACGGGCGCCAGCTCGTCGTGGACGCCGGGGAATCGGGCGCCTTCGACCTGATCCCCGGCGAGCAGGCGCGCAACGTGGCCCGCGCGCTGACCTCCCCGCGCGCCACCCGCCTGATCTCCGAGGCCGACTCGCCCAACTCTACGGTGGTCGTCCTCGCGCCGCCCGTGCTCTCGTACGCCGACGCCCTCGCCCTCGTCGACCGCGTCGACGGCGTGCTCGTCGTCTGCGATCCGCGCGCCGTCCACCGCACCGACCTGATCCGGATCCGCGAGCTGATCAGTGGCGCGGGCGGCACGGTGCTCGGCGCCGTGCTGCACGCCCCGCTGGCCGACGAGAAGCGCGGGGGCCGCAGCGGACGCAAGAGCGCCCCGCCGGCCCCGCCCCGTCCCCGGCCGGGCACGCCGCAGCCGCTGTCGCGCCAGCCGGCCGAGCCCGAGCAGCACATCCCCGGTGACGGCACCGACACCGTCGCCCTGCGCACGGTGCGCATGGGCCGGCGGTGAGCAGGCGCGGACTCGCCGCCGTCGCATCGGTCCTCGACCAGGCCGCCTCCAGCGCCACCAACATCCTGGTGCTGGTGCTGGCGGCCCGGCTGTCGACGGCGTCCGGCTTCGCCGACTTCTCGATGGTGTACGTGGCCTTCAGCGTGCTCCTCGGGCTGAACATGGCCTACGTCGGCCAGACGGTGGTGCTGGAGAAGGCCGAGGAGCGGTTGGGCGCGGTGTGCCGTTCGGCGGTGGGCTTCACGGCGGCCGCCTCGGGCGTCGCCGCGGCGCTGCTCGCCCTCGTCGGCCTGGCCCTGCCCGGAGCCGGCGGCCGGGCCTTCCTCGCGCTCGGCCTCGTCCTGCCGCTGGTCCTCGTCCAGGACGGGCTGCGGTACTGCTTCTCCGCACTGCGCACGCCCGAGCGGGCCCTGGCCGCCGACGCGGTGCGGCTGGTGTGCGTCGTCGCCGCGCTGGCGGTGCAGCCCGAAGGGGCCTCGGCGGGACGGCTGGTGCTGGTGTGGGGCGTCTCCGCGCTGCCGGCGCTCGGGCTGGGCCTGTGGCTGCTGCGGCCCGGCGTGCGCGGGGCGCGGGCCGACCTGCGCCCGTATCTGCGCCGCGGCCACCTGGGACAGCGGTTCGTGGTCGAGTTCGCGGTGGGCAACGGCTCCAGCCAGCTGGCCGTGCTGGGCCTCGGCGTCTTCGCGACGCCGCTGGCGGTGGGCGCGCTGCGCGGGGCGACGACCCTGTTCGGGCCGCTGAACGTGCTGTTCAACTCGGCGAACGCGTTCGGCCCGCCCGTGGTGGGGCGGGCCCGCGGCAAGCGGGGCGTGGTCCGGATGACCCTGCTGCTGGGCAGCGGGCTGGCGGTGCTCGGCGCGGGATGGGCGGCGGTGCTGTACGCGCTGCCCGAGCGGGTGGGGCGCCGGATGCTCGGCGAGACCTGGTCCGCGGCGGCCGCCCTCCTTCCGGCCACGGGCGCCCAGTACGCGGTGATGGGCCTGGGCACGTGCGCGCTGCTGACCCTGCGGGTCCTCAACCCCCGGGCCACGCTCTCCTTGCAGGTGGTGTTCTCGCTGCTGTCCGTGGCCTTCCTGCTGGGCGGCTACGCGGCCTGGGGCGTCGCGGGTGCGGCCTGGGGCCTGGCAGCGGGCTCGGCCCTCAAGGCAGCGGCGGCCTGGCTGCGGGTGGCCCGTGTGAAGACCCCGGCGGCGTCCGAGGAGCCGGTCCCGGCTGTCTGAGCCCCTGGGAGGCACCGTGAGGCCCTGCCCCCGATCGGGGGCAGCGCACTCGGGAGGGGCGTGCACCCGGCCCGCCCCGCCCGAGCGGGGCAGTGCGCGGGGTTCAGCGCAGGGTGGTGCCCTTGTCCTGGCGGTACGTGGCCACCAGCGCCAGGCACAGGGCCGCGATGGCCACCCGGCCCGAGGCCTGGAGGAGCGGGCCCCGCAGCAGGATGAAGGAGTAGCCCGCGACCAGCGGGACCACCACCGAGATCAGGCTGCCCGGCGGCGAGCGCCGGGTGGCGCGCTTGGCGTAGCGCCGGTCCACGCGGGCGGCGGCGTAGCCCATCCCCAGCAGTCCGGCGCCCATGCCCAGCGGGCCGAAGTCGATCCACAGCTCCGCCCAGATCGGGGAGGACAGGTTGGTGTTGACCGTCCCCATCCACTCGCCGATCATCACGCCCGTGTCCTTCGGCTTGCCCGGCCACACCGCGCGGGGCACGGCGAAGAACAGGGAGCCGGCCAGCTGGCGCCCGTAGAAGTGGCCGGGGCCGGAGTCCGAGTAGGTGATGGTGTTGGCGAACATGCCGATCTGGTCGTAGTCCTTCAGCGCCATCGGCTCAAGGAAGGAGGTCGTCTCGACCGGCTTGTAGTTCTTCTCGTCGTAGCGGAAGCGGTCCGCGAACGGGAACACGAGCAGGGCGACGACCACCGCCATCGACAGCGCCACCCGGTACATCGCCGCGCTCACCGGGAAGACGGTGAACAACAGCGCGAACATGACCGTGAGGAACCAGTACCGCGGGTTCGAGATCGGGTTGTTGACCACCAGGTTGAGCAGGGCCAGCGCTCCCCAGGTGACGATGATCGACACCTTGCGGCGGGCGTACTTCGAGGTGATCAGCCAGCGCGTGTACAGCAGCAGGGCGAGCAGCGCCGGGACGGTCCCGAAGCCGCGCAGCAGGGCCTGCCCGGCCTGGCCGTCGCCGTTGGAGACGCCCGCCTCCTGGATGCCGGCGATGATCTCCTGGCGGCTGGAGAAGAAGACCGCCGGGCCGCCGAGCTTCATGACGAAGGCGGCACTGCACAGGAAGGACAGGGCCGTGAGCAGTTGGAGCCGGCGCCGGTGGGCCATGACCGGGCGCGGTTCCTTCTGGGAGCCGCCCGCGCGCCCCGCCGGCCGGTGCCGGGCGAGCAGGACGCCGACGTCGAACGCCGTACAGCCGAGCAGCACCAGGCCGATCGCGGCGGTGAGGTCGGAGCGGGGGCCGACCACCGGGGTCGGGACCTGGCCGAGGACGGCCTGCGCCAGCGGGGCCACCCCCATCGCCATGTAGACGAAGAGCCAGAAGGAGCCCTGGAGCAGCTTGCGGCGGCTGGTCAGCACCATGGCCGACAGCCGGGCGCCGGCGTACATGGCGAGCAGGAGCTGGAGCCAGAACGCCGCGTCGCGTACGCCGGCCCCGGTCTGGACGGCGACGAACAACGGCAGGAAGACCGTGAATCCGAGGGCCAGGGGGACGGAGAGCGCGCGGGAGAGGAGGGTGCGCGGGGTGGTGACCCGGCCCCACAGGCTCTCGTCGGGCTCGCGCACGGGTATGGCCGGAGGGCGTGCCGGCTGCGCGGCCGAGGGCTTCCGTGTGTCCGTTGCCACTGTTGCCCCCACCCCGCGTGCCTGGTCCGCGCGCAGTCTAGTCTGAGCGGTCTGCGCCCGGGGAGGCGCGGTCCGGGGTGGAAACGAGGGGCGACCGTTGCGTGATCTTCCTGCCTTCACGCTGTCCGGCTACGACAAGGGGCGCGGGCTGCTGACGCAGGCGCTCTGGTTCGCCGTGATGAACACGCTGTTCATGGCGTGGTTCTGTCCGGCGCGGCTGCGGGTGGCCCTGCTGCGGGCGTTCGGCGCGCAGATCGGCGAGGGCGTGCTGATCCGGCACAGGGTGCGGGTGCTGTGGCCGTGGAAGCTGACCGTCGGGGACCACACCTGGATCGGTGAGGGTGCCTGGCTGCTGAACCTGGAGCCGGTGACCATCGGGGCCCACGTGTGCATCTCCCAGGAGGCGATGCTCTGCACGGGCTCGCACGACCACCGGGCCGCCGACTTCCGCTACCGCAACGCGCCCGTCGTCGTCGAGGACGGCGCGTGGGTGGCCGTACGGGCGACCGTGCTCGCCGGTGTGACCGTGGGCCGGTGTGCGGTGGCGGGCGCCGGAGCGGTGGTCCACCAGGACCTGCCCGCGCTGACCCTGCAGACGACGGACGGGCGGCGCCGCCCGGTCGAGGAGCCCAAGTGAGAGTCCTGCACGCCGTTACGCTGCACTCCCCCTCGCACGCATTCGGCGGCCCGGTGCGGGTCGCGCTGAACCTGGCCAAGGGGCTGCGGGCGCGCGGCCACGAGGCGGTCCTGGTGGCGCTGGGAGAGGGCTTCGCCGACCCCTGGCCGACCTCGGTCGAGGGCGTCCCGGCCAAGCTGTTCCCGGCGCGCAGGCTGCTGCCGCTGGGCTTCAGCGGGATGACCTCGCCGGCGCTGCTGGCCTCGGCGGGCCGGCTGGTGCGGGAGGCGGACGTGGTCCATGTCCACCTGGCGCGGGACCTGGTGACCCTGCCGGTGGCCTTGGCGGCGCTGCGGGCCGGCCGGCCGCTGGTGCTGCAGACCCACGGGATGGTCGACCCGAGCGGGAAACTGCTGGCCAAGGTGCTGGACGCGGTGGCCGTACGCCGGCTGCTGCGCGGCGCCGACGCGGTGCTGTACCTGACCCCGTACGAGCGCGAGGGCCTGGACGCGGTGGTCGGCGGGCCGCTCGCCGGGGCGGTGCGGCTGGTGAACGGCACTCCCGCGCAGGTGGAGCGCCCCGCCCTGTCCGGGCCGCCGCGCATCCTTTACTCGGCCCGCCTGCAGGCGCGCAAGCGCCCGGTGGACTTCGTGGACGCGGCCCCCGCGGTCCTGGCGGCGCACCCGGAGGCGGAGTTCGTGGTGGCCGGGCCGGACGAGGGGGAGCTGGCCGCGGTGCGGGCGCGCATCGCGGAGCTCGGCCTCGGTGCGCACTTCACCGTCCCGGGGGCGCTGTCCGCGGAGCAGGTGCTCGTGGAGCTGCGCCGGGCGCACGTCTACGTGCTGCCCTCGGTGGACGAGCCGTTCCCGATGTCGGTCCTGGAGGCCCTGGCCGTGGGCGTACCCCCGGTGGTCACCCACTCCAACGGCTTGGCCCGGGACATCGCTTCGGCCGGCGCGGGCCGGGCCGTGGACCCGGGACCGGCGGGCGTGGCGGCGGCGGTGCTCGCCCTGCTGGACCCGGCGGCCAACACCTCCGCCTCCCGGGCCGCCCGCAAGCTGGCCGGGGAGTCCTTCTCGATGGACGCGGTCCTGGACACCCTGCTCCCGGTGTACGAGGCGGCCCGCCGCTGAGGCGCTACAGCTCGTGGCGGGTCTCGTCCACCACCGGGAGGGCCGCCGCGCGGCGCCGCTTGAAGACGCTCGCGTAGACGGCGAGGCCGATGGCGCCGGCCGCCATCATGATCAGGCCGACGACGTCGAGGTTGACGCTCTCCATGTCCCAGTCCGTCGCGAAGGTGAGGATGGCCCCCACCACGATCAGCGCGATGCAGCCGCCGATGCCTCCCATGTGATTCGCCTCCGCAGTCGTTGATGTCTGACCCCGCGGCTACCCGGGGACGGCACATGAAAACGCCGCCCCCGGCCCGTGGTTCGGGCTCGGGGGCGGCGTTCTCGTACGGGTGCGGTGCGCGTTACGCCGGGATCCAGGCGTAGCAGCCGGTGGAGGTGAACTGGGCGGCGCCCGACGGGATCGTCGCCGTGATCTTGTCACCGGCCTTCGGCGTGCTTTCCGGGCCCGAGGCCACGACCGAGCCGTCCTTGCCCTTGGCCTCCCAGGTGCACGTGGTGCTCTGGGTCAGCGCCCGGTAGGTGCCGGCCGCCGGAGCGGGGCGGGTGCCGTCGCCGAAGCCCTTCTCCGCCGCCGCCAGGATCGGCTTCTGCTCCGGGCACAGGTAGGTGATCGCGTCCTTCGCCCCCGGGACCTCCCCGGCGATGATGGACCCGGTCGCCGCGTCCTTGTCGCGCTTCGCGGTGCGCTCCACCCGCTGGCAGGACTCCTGGCCGGTCTGCAGTACGGCCGCCGGGTCCATCTTCTCCGGGACGCGGCCGCTCAGGTACTGCTTCTCGTTGGGCTTGAAGCTGCCCGTCTTCGGCGTGAGCTTCGCGTCGGGCAGGACGGGGCCCGTCGGCTTCGCGCCGGGCGAGGCGGGCGGCGCCGCGGAGTCCGCGGGGTCGGGCGCCGACGACGAGGCCGGCGGCTTGGCCGCCGCGGCGTCGGCCTTTCCGTCGCCGCCCGAGCTGCAGGCGGTCAGGGTCAGAGCGGCGGCCAGCAGAACAGCAGCCGCTGCGGAGCGTCGGTACATCAGTGGGGCTCCCGTACTTGCCGGTTGGGGCAGGCGTGCGGGGCCCGGCACGAGCGCCGGGCCCCGCACGCCGTCAGGCGGTTACTTCGGGCCGAACGTGAGGACGAGCTGCGGAGCGGCGTCCGCCGCCGTCGACTCCTTGGACCAGATCCACAGCGGGTCGGTGCCCGTGCTCGTCAGGGCCATGCTGTAGCTGCTGCCCAGCACCGCGGTGACCGCGGCGGTGTCGAGCGGGGTGCTCTGGATCGCCGAGCCGTCCGGGATCGCCCCGAACGTGCCGAGCGGGGTGGTACCGAGCGTCGGCTTGTTGTTGAAGGTCGTGCTCGTACCGCTCCAGGTGCCGGTGACCGGGACCACGGACACGGTGTCGGCCGTACCGGCGCCCGTCTGGGTCGTGGTCTTGACCTGCAGGGTGGCGGACTTCAGGACCGTGCCGGCCGGCGCGGCCGGCACGTCGAAGCGCAGGTACGTCTCGTACGCCGAGGCGCCGCGGACGGCGAGCGAGGTGGCCGCGCCGTTGGCCGTGCTCGGGGCGCCCTGGTTGATGTAGGTGTCCTCGGTCGCGGTGACCTTGGAGACCGTGTCGGCGACGGTCTTGGCCAGGTCGAAGTGGTTCTTGACCTGGGCCGCGGTGAGCGCCTTCGGGTAGACGGCCGTCTCGTCGATCTGGCCGGCGAAGAAGTTGCTGGTCGGCCTGGTCGGCCAGCTGGCGAGGTTGTCGCCGCCGACGTGCCAGTAGCCCGCGTACTGCTGGAAGTCCGTGACGTTCAGCGTGCCCTTGCTCTGACCGTCGACGTACAGCGCCATGCCGGCCGGACCCTGGGTGCCGACGACGTGGTGCCACTTGTTGTCGTTGTACGTGTCGAACAGACCGGTGGAGACGGTGCGGGTCGAGCCGTTGTAGACGCCGAAGACCAGACGACCGGTGTTGGTCATGTAGATCTGCTTGTCGTACGACCCGCTGTTGCGCGTGGTGTTGTTGCCGAAGCCGATCAGCTTGCCGCCGCGCGTGGTGTTCGTCTTGAACCAGGTCTCGATGGTGTACGCGCTGCTCACCGTCTGGCGGCGGTCGCTGTAGACCTGCTGGCTGGTGCCGTTGAAGCCCATGGCCGTGCTGGCTCCGGAGACCGCGCCGGGCGTCTGGCGCAGGGCCGGGGTGTTCACCTGGATGCCGCTGGTGTTGCCGGAGACCGAGGAGTCGGCGACGTACGGGCTGACGGTGTCGTCGTAGCGCCAGTACAGGTTGGCGCCGTCCGCGCGGACCTGGTTCGGGTACGCCTGCACGGAGGCCGGGACCGTCACGGAGGCGGTGGCCGACAGGGCGCTGGTGTTGCCGGCGCCGTCGGTGGCCGTCACCCGGTAGGTGTAGGACTGGCCGGCCTTGGCCGTGGTGTCGGTCCAGGAGGCCTGCGGGCGCTCCCACTCGACGGAGTCCGCGACCACGGTGGCGATCGGGGTGGCCGAACCGTTGCGGTAGATGCGGTACGTCAGCTTGCTGTCGTCCTGGTCGTAGCTGGTGCGCCAGCGGACCTGGACCTCGCCGGGCTTGACGCTCGCGGCGCTCGCCACCGGGGTGGTCGGGGCGCCGACGTCGCCGGTGGAGGCGAAGCGCGTCAGGCCCTGCTGTGCCTTGCCGTTGATGAGGGTGAACTCACCGCCGACCCACATGTACTTGACGTCGCTCTTCTCCGCGATGGCCATGACGCGCGGGCCGATGCCCTCGCCGATGCCGTCGTTCGCGGTGGGGTGCCAGCCGAGCTTGCGCGGGCTCGCCACGAAGCCGTCCACGGGCGCGGGGGCGGCGCCTTCGTAGTTCGTGGGCTGGGCCAGCAGGAAGTTGCGCTTGCCGTCGGGCCACTCGCCGTTGAGGGAGCAGTCGTGCGCGTGCGAGGAGCTGTAGAGCACGCCCTGGTACGGCAGGACCCACTGGGTCGCGCCGAGGCAGCGGTCGCGCCACTTCTCGCTGAAGTCGGACAGCCGCAGACCGATGCGGCCGTCGAAGACGCCGCCGCCGGAGCCCTCGTTGCCCGTGTAGAAGCCGGTGTCGTCGGTCGCGATCGTCTTGACGACCGAGTTCGACGGGATGGTGCTGTACGTCTTGGCGACGGCGCCGGTGGCGGCGTTGACGACGGCCAGGGCGTGCGTGTTGGAGCCGTTGACCGAGAAGAAGTCGCCGCCGAGCAGCACGTTCTTGCCGTCGGGGGTGACCGCGACGGCGCGGCCGGGCTCGTCCGCGTTGGCGGTGAAGGGCTTGACCGCACCGGAGGTGGCGTCGACCGCGGCGAACCGCTCGCGGGTCTGGCCCTCGACGGTGCCGAAGTCGCCCGCCGTGTAGAGCGTGTCGTCGGTGACGGCGAGCGCGCGCACGGTGGCGGGGAAGGCCGGGTGGAAGGCGGCCTTGGGGGTGCAGGTCTCGATGTCGATCGCCGCGAGGCTGGAGACCGGCGTGCCGTTGACGGCGCCGAAGTAGCCGCCCGCGTAGAGGGTCTTCTTGTCCTTCGAGACGGTCAGCGCCCGCACGGTCGCGGTGCCGTCGCCGACGGTGAAGGCGAGCTTGCACGAGGTGGGGTTGCCCGTCGCGGCGTCCAGGGCGACGAAGTTCACGGCCTCCTGCTCGGCGCCGGCGCCGCCCTCGGGCGGACGGACGGCCGAGAAGGTGCCGCCGGCGAAGACGGTGCCGTTCGCCTCGGCCATCGCGAACACGATGCCGTTCGGCTGCCAGGTGGGCAGTTCGTCGGCGGTGAACGCCACCGGCGCGGTGATGGCGGACGCTTCCGGCATCAGCACCAGGCCTATGCCGGTGCCGGCACCCGCCAGTGACAGGACGAGGGCAGCAGTCAGCCCTCTGGATCTACGCATGAGCCCCCCAGGGCAATCGCCCGGTTTGATGGCTGGAACTATCCGAACAGCCATATGTACTGGCGCAGACTAGGGCTCGCGTGAAGGCCCGGTCACCTCACTTGACCCATTGCATACCAACTTGGAATCAACGGGTCCGCCGCGGAGGGCGCACAACGGACATACGGCAGGTTTGCCCCGGTCACGCCCGCAGTTACCCGCGGGAATGACCGTGACACGGCAAATCGTAGGGGAAATATAAGGCCTCAGCGGTCGATCCGGACGGTCACGCCCGCCAGTTGGTCCTCGACCTGGCGGATGTCGGCGTCCACCATGATCCGCGCCAGTTCGGCCACGAGCACCGTCGGCTTCCAGCCAAGCAGCTCCTGGGCCTTGGAGGCGTCGCCGATCAGGGCGTCGACCTCGCTGGGGCGCTCGTACTTGGGGTCGTAGCGCACGTGCTCGGCCCAGTCCAGGCCGGCGTGTGCGAAGGAGGACTCGACGAACTCGCGCACCGTGGCGGCCACGCCGGTGGCGACCACGTAGTCGGTCGGCTCGTCCTGCTGGAGCATCCGCCACATGGCGTCCACGTACTCGGGGGCGTAGCCCCAGTCGCGGACCGCGTCGAGGTTGCCGAGGTAGAGGTGGTCCTGCAGGCCGGCCTTGATCCGGGCGACCGCGCGGGTGATCTTGCGGGTCACGAAGGTCTCGCCGCGGCGGGGCGACTCGTGGTTGAAGAGGATCCCGTTGACCGCGAACATGTCGTACGCCTCGCGGTAGTTCACCGTGGTCCAGTACGCGAAGACCTTGGCGGCGCCGTACGGGCTGCGCGGGTGGAACGGGGTCTTCTCGTTCTGCGGGGGCGGGGTGGCGCCGAACATCTCGGAGGACGAGGCCTGGTAGATCCGGGTGTCCACACCGCTGGCCCGGATGGCCTCCAGCAGTCGCAGGGCGCCGAGGCCGGTCACGTCGCCGGTGTAGAGGGGGGCGTCGAAGGAGACCCGCACGTGCGACTGGGCGCCCAGGTTGTAGACCTCGTCGGGCCGTATCTCACGCAGCAGGTTCACCAGGGCGACGCCGTCGGACAGGTCCGCGTGGTGCAGCACGAAGGAGCGGTTCGCGGTGTGCGGGTCCTGGTAGATGTGGTCGATCCGCTCCGTGTTGAAGCTGGAGGACCGCCGCACGAGCCCGTGCACCGTGTAGCCCTTGGACAGCAGCAGCTCGGAAAGATAGGAGCCGTCCTGCCCGGTGACGCCGGTGATCAGTGCGGTCTTGCCCATGGGGTCCCCCTGGTTGTCGTTGCGCTCTGTTGTGGTGGGCGGGGCTCCCCCCACCCGTTCCCCCGGGTCCTGCCCCCGGGCGGCGGTCCGGGTCCACCCGCCCGGCCGGCCTGCGGCACCGGGATCCCGGACCCGGCCGGGGCCGCCTCGGCAGGCTCCGCCAGCGGCCCCGCAGGGGCCGGATGGGTACCGTACACGGCCGAACCGGAACCCCTCGCGCCGAGTTCCGGCGCGCGGCGGGCGGGCGGGGCGTCCACCTCCCCTGAAGCCCGCGGGAGCGGACTGGCATCATCGGCGGTATGACAAGTTCGCTGCCGCTCCTGCCCCCGAACGCCCGCGTCTTCGTCGCGGGCCACCGCGGCCTCGTGGGCTCCGCGGTCGCCCGCCGGCTCACCGCCGACGGCCACCAGGTGCTCACTCGGGGCCGCGCCGACCTCGACCTGCGCGACGCCGCCGCGACCGGGGCGTACCTCAAGGAGGTCCGCCCCGACGCCGTCGTGCTCGCCGCGGCCAAGGTCGGCGGGATCATGGCCAACAGCACCTACCCGGTGCAGTTCCTTGAGGACAACCTCAAGATCCAGCTCAGCGTCATCGGCGGGGCGCACGCAGCGGGCGTCGGCCGCCTGCTGTTCCTCGGCTCCTCCTGCATCTACCCGAAGCTCGCTCCCCAGCCCATCAGCGAGGACGCCCTGCTGACCGGCCCCCTGGAGCCGACCAACGAGGCGTACGCCCTGGCGAAGATCGCCGGCATCGTGCAGGTGCAGTCGTACCGCAAGCAGTACGGGGCCTCCTACATCTCCGCGATGCCGACGAACCTCTACGGTCCGGGCGACAACTTCGACCTGGAGACCTCGCACGTCCTGCCCGCCCTCGTCCGGCGCTTCCACGAGGCCGCCGCCGAGGGCCGCGAAGAGGTCACCCTGTGGGGCAGCGGCACGCCCCGCCGGGAGTTCCTGCACGTGGACGACCTGGCCGCCGCCTGCGCCGTGCTCCTGCGCTCCTACGACGGCGACGAGCCCGTGAACATCGGCTGCGGCGAGGACCTCACCATCAAGGCCCTCGCCGAAACCGTCGCGGAGGTGACCGGCTTCCGCGGCCGGATCGCCTGGGACACGTCCAAGCCGGACGGCACCCCGCGCAAGCTGCTCGACGTCAGCCGCCTGACCTCGCTCGGCTGGAAGCCGGAGATCGCCTTGCGGGACGGCATCGCCGCCACCTACCGGTGGTGGCGCGAGCAGAGCTGATCGCACGGAGAGCGGCCCTCGCCCCTCAGTAGGCTCCGCGACCGTCGACGACGGCGCGGAGCGTACGGCCCATGACGTCGACATCGCTGGTGAAGGACCAGTTGTCGACGTACTGGAGGTCGAGTGCGATCGTCTCGTCCCATGACAGGTCGGAGCGGCCGCTGATCTGCCACAGCCCCGTCATCCCGGGCCGCACGGTGAGCCTGCGCAGCTCGACCTCGTCGTACTGCGCCACCTCCTCCGGCAGCGGCGGGCGCGGCCCGACCAGCGACATGTGGCCGCCCAGGACGTTGAGGAGCTGCGGGAGTTCGTCGAGCGAGGTGCGGCGCAGCAGCCGGCCGACCCGGGTCACCCGGGGATCGCGGCGGATCTTGAACATCAGGCCGTCGTTCTCGTTGGCCCCGGACAGTTCGCCCTTGAGCCGGTCCGCGTCCACGACCATGGTCCGGAACTTCCACATCACGAACGGCACCCCGTCACGCCCGATGCGCCGCTGGCGGTAGAACGCCGGGCCCTTCGAGCCGAGGCGTATCGCCGCGATGATGCCGAGGAAGAGCGGCGAGAGCAGCAGCAGTCCGAGCGCGGCCCCGACGCGGTCGAGCACCGCCTTGAGGAAGGTCTGGACGCCCCGGCCCACCGGCGGCGCCACCCGCAGCACGGCGAGCCCGCCCGCGGACAGGGTCTCCAGCCGCTTGACGGACACCTCCACCAGCCCGGGGAAGACGGCCAGTTCCAGCCCGGCGTCGTGCAGGGCCCAGGCCACCCGGCGCAGCCGCTCGCCGGCGATGCGCGCCCCGGGGGCGACGAGGACGAGGTCGGCGTGGTGGCTGCGGACGGCGCCGAGCACCGCGGCGGAGTCGCCGTTCGGGGCCTCGGGCGCGTCCGCGTCGAGCCGGGCGGCCACCGGCACCCCGCTGTCGAGGGGGCCGGTCCCGACCGGGACCACGCCGACCACGACATACGGGTGGTCGGTGCGCGCGGCCAGGTGCGCGATGACGGAATCGGCGGCGCCGGGCTCGCCGACCACCAGGACGCGGCTGACGGCCTGCGCCTCGCGCCGGGCGGCGGAGAGGTGGCGGTAGGTCAGCTTGTGGCAGGCCACGGTGATGAGCAGGGCGGGCAGCAGGGCCCCGAGTGCGGCCAGGCGCGGGGTGTTCTCACCGGTCACCACGCGGGCGACGGCCAGGACACCGATCAGAATCAGCCAGTCGTGGACGACGGGCAGCACTCCCCGCGATTCGCCGAGCACCCGGGTCGCGTAACGGCGGCGCAGCGCCTGCACCCCGGTCCAGGCGAGCGCCGCGCCGAGGGCGCAGTACACCGGCCGGACCTGCTGCGCGGCCTCGAAGACGAGTCCCACGGGCACGGCGGCGCCGAGGAAGTCCGCGGTGAGGGCGGCCGGCAGGTACCAGCGGGCCTTGTCGCCGAGCCGCCTTACCGGTGCGGCGGCGGACCGCACGGATTCAGCGGCCGCCGCGGCCACTCTTTGCGCAGGAAAATGGACATGCCTCATGGGCCCCCCTGGCACGTGGTCTATGACAGTGGCGCGTGCCCGTGGCTTCCCCAGGCGACGAACATCTGGCGCACCGGGAAACAGTACGACAAACACCCGTTCGCCAGGTGCCGATTGCGCGAACGAGAGCTCTTGTTGCCCAAGCGTTAGCAACCGGTACCAACCGTTCCAGATGTTGGGCCGCTTTTTCGCACACGAAGGTGAATGGTTCGGATACCGGATACGTCTCCTCGGTCAACGAACCGTTTCCAGCCAACCTTTTGACGCGCTCCTGACATTGCATTGCGTAGCTGGCACTCTTCGATCCGTTCATCGCACCAGCCTGCTCTGCCCGGAGGCCCACCCAGCCGTCCGGAACCCCCCTTGCAGAAGGAGTCTGCGTTGAGTCCCACCCCCCACAGGCGTGCCACCGCGGCCGGCGCGCTCGTTGCCGCCGCAGCGCTGCTCGCCGTCGGCATACAGGCCGGCACTGCATCCGCCGACGCCACCGCGTCGCAGGCCCGCACCGCCGCCCAGCCCAACCCGGGCGCGGCAGCCGTCAAGCTGAGCCCCTCCGAGCGTGCGACGCTCATCGCCGACGCCAACTTGACCACCGTCCAAGCGGCCAAGGCCCTCGGCCTCGGCGAGCAGGAGAAGCTGGTCGTCCGCGACGTCGTCAAGGACGCCGACGGCACCACGCACACCACGTACGAGCGCACGTACGGCGGACTCCCCGTACTCGGCGGCGACCTGACGGTCCACGCCAAGGGCGGCGTCACCAAGAGCATCACCAAGGCCACCAACCACGAGATCAAGGTCGCGGACACCACGGCCACGGTCACCCCGGCCGCCGCCGAGGGCCAGGCCGTCTCCGCCGCGAACTCCGCGGGCTCCAAGGACGCCAAGGCCTCCAAGAGCGCCCGCAAGGTGATCTGGGCCGCCGAGGGCGTCCCGGTCCTCGCCTACGAGACCGTCGTGGGCGGCCTCCAGGACGACGGCACTCCGAGCGAGCTGCACGTGATCACCAACGCCAAGACGGGCGCGAAGATCACCGAGTGGCAGGCCATCGAGACCGGCACCGGCAACACCATGTACAGCGGCCAGGTCACGATGGGCACCTCGCAGTCGGGCAGCAACTACACGCTGACCGACGCCGGGCGCGGCAACCACAAGACCTACAACCTCAACGGCGGCAGCTCCGGCACCGGCACGCTCTTCACCAACACCACCGACGTCTGGGGCAACGGCGCGGCCTCCAACAAGGAGACCGCCGGCGCGGACGCCCACTACGGCGCCCAGCTGACATGGGACTACTACAAGAACGTGCACGGCCGCAACGGCCTGCGCAACGACGGCGTGGCGCCCTACAGCCGGGTCCACTACGGCAACGCCTACGTGAACGCGTTCTGGGACGACGGCTGCTTCTGCATGACGTACGGTGACGGTACGAGCAACACGCACCCGCTGACGTCCATCGACGTGGCCGCGCACGAGATGACCCACGGTCTGACCTCGGTCACCGGCAACATGACCTACAGCGGTGAGCCCGGCGGCCTGAACGAGGCGACCTCCGACATCATGGCGGCGGCCGTCGAATTCTACGCCAACAACCCGCAGGACGTCGGCGACTACCTCGTCGGTGAGAAGATCGACATCAACGGCGACGGCACCCCGCTGCGCTACATGGACAAGCCGAGCAAGGACGGCGGGTCGAAGGACTCGTGGTACTCCGGCATCGCCAACATCGACGTCCACTACTCCTCGGGCCCGGCCAACCACTGGTTCTACCTGGCCTCCGAGGGCTCCGGCGCCAAGGTCATCAACGGCGTGAGCTACAACTCGCCGACCTCGGACGGCCTGCCGGTCACCGGCATCGGCCGTGACGCCGCCGCGAAGATCTGGTTCCGCGCGCTGACGGTGGGCTACTTCAAGTCGAACACCAACTACGCGGCCGCCCGTACCGCCACCCTGCAGGCCGCCGCCGACCTGTACGGCGCCGGCTCGGCCACGTACAACAACGCGGCGAACGCGTGGGCGGCCATCGCCGTCGGCCCGCGCATCAACAACGGGGTCACGGTCACCCCGATCGCCAACCAGACCACCAAGGTCAACACGGCCGCCAGCCTCCAGGTCCAGGCGACCAGCACCAACCCGGGCGCCCTGAGCTACTCGGCCAGCGGCTTGCCGGCCGGCCTGTCCATCAACTCCTCGACGGGTCTGATCTCGGGCACGCCGACCACCACGGGCACGTCCAACGTGACCGTGACGGTGACCGACTCCGCCGCCAAGACCGGCACGGCGTCCTTCACCTGGACCATCAGCAGCACCGAGCAGAACGTGTTCGAGAACACGACGGACTACCCGATCAACGACAACGCCACCGTCGAGTCCCCGATCAACGTGGCCCGTTCGGGCAACGCCCCGAGCACCCTGCAGGTGGACGTGAACATCGTCCACACCTACGTCGGTGACCTGCGGGTCGACCTGGTCGCCCCCGACGGCACCGTCTACAACCTGCGCAACCGCTCCGGCGGCAGCGCGGACAACATCGTCCAGAGCTTCACGGTGAACGCCTCCTCCGAGGTGGCGCAGGGCACCTGGAAGCTGCGGGTGGCGGACCTCGCCAGCCTGGACACCGGCTACATCAACAGCTGGAAGCTCACCTTCTGAACCCCTGAAGGCTGACCTCCGGGCCGACCTGTGGGCCGGCCACCCCTGAAAGCGCGGGGCCGTCCGGGAGAGACCCTCCCGGACGGCCCTGTTCCATGCTGATCAGACGGCGCGGAAGATGCGGTCGAAGAGGTCCGGCTCCTCGTCGTACTGCTGCCGGCCCTCGTCCTCGCCCTGCTCCTCGTCCTGACCCTGGTCCTCGCCCTGCTCCTCGTCCTGACCCTGGTCCTCGCCCTGCTCCTCGTCCTGACCCTGGTCCTCGCCCTGCTCCTCGTCCTGGCCCTGGTCCTCGCCCTGCTCCTCGTGGCGGGCCTGGTCCTCGCCCTGCTCCTCGTGGCGGGCCTGGTCCTGACCCGGCTCCTCGTGGCGGGCCTGGTCCTGACCCGGCTCCTCGTGGCGGGCCTGGTCCTGACCCGGCTCCTCGGGGCGGCCCTGCTCCTCGCCCTGGCCCTGGTCCTCGCCCTGCTCCTCGTGGCGGGCCTGGTCCTCGCCCTGCTCCTCGTGGCGGCCCTGCTCCTCGCCCTGCTCCTCGTGGCGGCCCTGCTCCTCGCCCTGCTCCTCGGGGCGGCCCTGCTCCTCGCCCTGCTCCTCGTGGCGGCCCTGCTCCTCGCCCTGCTCCTCGCCGCGCTGGTGCTCCGGACGGCCCTGGTCCTCGCCCGGGCCCTGCTCCTCGCCCTGGTCCTCGGGGCGGCCCTGCTCCTCGCCCTGCTCCTCGCCGCGCTGGTGCTCCGGACGGCCCTGGTCCTCGCCCGGGCCCTGCTCCTCGCCGCGCTGGTCCTCCTGGCCCTCGTCGGGGGCCGGCAGGACGGACGGCTGGTCGTCGTCCCCGGCCGGGCGGCTGACCGCCTGGTCGACGCGGGCGTCGTGGCGGCTCCGGTCCGCGCCGCGGAAGTCCTCGTCGAAGTCGTCGCGGTGGTCCTTGCGCCCGTCCACGTCGGCCGGCTGGAAGAACACCGACCGCACGTTCACGTTGTGCACCACGTCCCCCGGCTCAAGAACCCGCTCGGGGCGGCCGTTGCAGCCGCGCTCCTCGAAGAGCAGGGCCAGCGACCTCGTTTCGTTGGCCACCGCGATGGCGGGGTTGTTGCGCGAGGTTCCCGTCAGCTCGTAGCAGGTGTCGTTGTCGGCCGGGCGGATCTGGTGGCGCTCGTTGCCGTCCTCATCGACGATGTAGTCCAGCCGTCCGAGGGGGCGCCGGTCGTCGTGGTCGTCGGCCAGCGAGGGGCCGGCCGTGGGCAGGACGAGTGCGAGGGCTCCGAGCAGCGCGGCGGCCGTGGGGCGAAGACGCATGAGGTAAAAGTCCGTTCTGTGGGCGTGAATGCCGGTCCGGTGGCATCCAGCGGGCAGCGTAGGAGCGAGCCGTGTTGCTGAAACGGTTCGGCATGCGCGCGTGTTCGGAGGTTCACTCGCCCGGAGCGCCCGGCTGAGCCCATACGGCAGCGGTGCGCGGTGTCAGGCGGAGGCGCGTTCGCCGGACGGGACCCCGTCCCCGCGCCCCCTGGCCGCACCCGGTACGGGCGCGGGACCGGCCGGGGCTGCCGGCCCGGCCGGGCGGACCAGCAGGGCCGCCAGCGCCGCACCGGCCAGGCCCATCACGCCCGAAGCCCAGAACGCCTCCCGCAGCCCGCTCGCGAACGCCGCCTCCACCCAGTCGCGCGCGGCGGGAGCCGCCGCCAGCAGTTCCCCGGCCCGGCCGGAGGCCAGCGCCCGCACGGTCCCGCTCCCCTGGCCGGAGCCGCGCAGCCCGTCCGCCAGCCCCGAGTGGAACACGGCGCCGATCACCGCGATGCCGAGGGCCATGCCCAGCTGCCGCGCGGTGTTCAGGGCTCCGGCGGCCATCCCGGCGCGGGCCGGGGCCACGGCGCCCATCGCGGCGGCCGCCAGCGCCGGGGTCGCCATCCCGACCCCCGCCCCGGTCACCACCAGTCCCGGCACCAGGGTCGCCCAGCCGTCTCCCGCGT
Source organism: Streptomyces sp. NPDC043680 (assembly GCF_056436685.1). Taxonomy (NCBI): domain Bacteria; kingdom Bacillati; phylum Actinomycetota; class Actinomycetes; order Kitasatosporales; family Streptomycetaceae; genus Streptomyces; species Streptomyces sp. NPDC043680. The sequence goes on from NZ_JBWKCE010000001.1 coordinate 133,654, forward strand.
CCAGCATTCGGCCCTGGAGCAGCGCGCCGAAGCCGATCAGCAGCATCCCGCCGCCGATGGTCAGCCGGGGCGGGACCCCGTGCAGCAGCCGCCCGGCCACCGCCGCGACGACAAAGCCGGCGGCGCTCAGCGGCAGCAGCACCAGCCCCCCGCCGACCGGGCCCATCCCCTCGGCGGACTGCAGCCAGAGGGAGACGTACACGAGGGAGGAGAACGCGGCGCCCGACAGCAGCAGTCCTGCGGCCATGACGGCCACGAACGTGGGGCTGCGGAAGAGCGCGAGGTCCAGCATCGGACGGGGGCTGCGCAGTTCGACGAGGACGAAGCCGGCGAAGGCGGCCACACCGAGGCCGAACAGCCCGAGGGTGGTGCCCGAGCTCCATCCGTTCTCGCCCCCACGGATCACGGCGTAGGTGACGGCCGCGGCGCCCGTGGTGAAGGTGGCCATGCCGGGCAGGTCCAGACGCCCCGCCTGCGGGTCGCGGGACTCGGCCACCGCCTTGAGGGTGACGTACACGGCCAGCGCGCAGACGGGCAGGTTGACGAAGAAGATCCAGCGCCAGCCGAACTGCTCGGTGAGCAGCCCCCCGACGACCGGTCCGGCCGCCGCGGCGGCGCCGTTGACCGCGCCCCAGACGCCGAAGGCGACCCCGCGGTCACGGCCCTGGTAGGACGCGCTGAGCAGGGCCATGGTCGTGGCGAACATGGCGGCTCCGCCGATGCCCTGGGCGGCGCGGAATGCGATCAGCCCGGCCGGACCGGTGGCCAGACCGCAGGCGAGCGAGGCGGCGGCGAAGAGCCCGAGCCCGCCGAGGTAGACGCGGCGGCGGCCGATCCGGTCGGCGAGCGAGCCCGCTCCCAGGAGCAGGGCGGCCAGCGCGACGGCGTAGACGTCCATCACCCACTGGAGACCGGCGAAGCCCGTGTGCATGTCGGCGGTCATGTCGGGCAGGGCGACGGTCACGATCGTGACGTCGACCAGGAGCATGAAGGCTCCGAGGCAGACGGCCGTCAGCGGCAGCCACTTGCGCATGGGGGTTCTCCTCGGATGACGGAGGGGCGAAGGCACGGGCGGATCCCCGGTGGGTCCAAGCTCCCACCGCCCGGCTCCCGTCCCCATCCAGCGGCCCGTCTCTGCCGGATTTCCGTCGTCAAGGTCCCTGGCATGATGGAAAAGGTGAACGACACGGAGCTGGACGCACTCGACCGGTCCCTGGTCCAGGCCCTCGTGATCGACGGCCGGGCTCCCTTCAGTCGGCTCGCCGAGGTGCTGGAGGTCTCCGACCAGACCGTCGTACGCCGCTACCGGCGCCTGCGGACCACCGGCCTGATCCGGGTGGTGGGGCTGCCGGTGGGCAGCCGCGTCGGGCTGTTCGAGTCCTGGCTGCGCGTGCAGTGCGCCCCGGACGCCGCGCTCCCGGTGGCCGGGGCGCTCGCCCGCCGCCCGGACATCGCGTGGGTGACCCTGAACTCGGGCGGCACGGAGGTCCACTGCATGACCCGGGCCCGTACCCGCAAGGACCGCGACGCCCTGCTGCTGGAGAAGCTGCCGCGCACCCGCCGGGTGACCGGCATCAGCGCCCACACCATCCTGCGGAAGTTCTTCGGCGGGCCCGATGCGTGGGCGGGCGTGGACGTGCTGCGCCCCGACCAGATCGCGGCCCTGGAGCGGCCGCCGGCGCCGCCCCGGCCGGAGCGGTACGCCCTGGACGACACGGAGTTCGCGCTGCTCGCGGTGCTGGGGCGGGACGGCCGCGCCGGGTATCCGGAACTGGCCCGCGCAACCGGCCTGTCGGAGTCGACCGCCCGCCGCAGGCTGGAGCGGCTGCGCGAGCTCGGGGTCCTCTTCTTCGACGTGGAGTTCGTTCCCACGCTCTTCGGATACGAGGCGGAGGCGACGGTGGTGCTGACCGTCCCGCCGGCCCGCCTCGCGGAGGTGGGGGCCGCGCTGGCGAGCCACCGCGAGGTGCCGTTCGCGGCGGCCGTGACCGGGGCGGCCTCCCTGATGGCGGTGGTCGTGTGCCGGGACACCGACGCGCTGTACACGTACCTGACCGAGCGGATCGGCGCGGTGGACGGCGTGGGGCAGGTGGAGGTGATCCCGGCCCTGCGCAGCGTCAAGCGGGCCGGGATGCTCGTGGAGGGCGAGCGGCTGGTGGACCCGCCGCCCGCCCCCTGAACCGGTACCGCGGCGGCTCCTACCGCAGCACCACCCCGCCGCCGGCCTCCGTGACCACCGGGGCGGCGACCAGCCCCAGTTCGGCCGGGCTCGCCAGCAGCGGGTGGGCGGGCAGGATCCGTACGGTGTAGCCGAAGGGCCCCGTGCGGTCGAGGGCGAGCGTGCCCTCGTACACCCATCGGCCCTCCAGGTCCGGCCCGGCGGCCGGTTTGAGCGGGAAGCTCCTCCCGTCCCGGATCACGTCCTGCGGGTCCACCCGGCCCGCGACCGCCTGTACCTCCACGTCCTCGGGCGCGAGCGCGTCCAGCGCCACCCGCACCCGCAGCGTGAGGGTGGCCCCGAGCTCGGCGGTGCCGTTGACGGGAGCGTCGGCCAGTGCCTCCACGTGCTCGACGCCGACCCGTGGCCAGGCCGCCCGGACCCGGCCCTTCCACCAAGCGAGGTCGCGCGCCGCCTCCGGGGTCAGGGCCCGGTGGGCGTGGGCGGCCGGCACGTACAGCCGTTCCACGTACTCCCGTACCATCCGTCCCGCCAGCACCTTGGGTCCCAGGGAGACGAGGGTGCGCCGGACCATCTCGATCCACCGCACCGGGAGGGCTCCCCGCCCCGAGCGGTCGTAGAACCGGGGCGCGACCCGGCTCTCGATCAACTCGTAGAGGGCGGCGGCCTCCAGGTCGTCGCGCCGTTCCTCGTCCGTCCCGAGTCCGTCGGCGGTCGGGATGGCCCAGCCGAAGTCCGGCTCGAACCACTCGTCCCACCAGCCGTCCAGCACGGACAGGTTGAGGCAGCCGTTCAGGGCGGCCTTCATCCCGCTGGTCCCGCATGCCTCCAGCGGCCGCAGCGGGTTGTTGAGCCAGACGTCGCAGCCCGGATAGAGCTTCTGCGCCATCGCCATCCCGTAGTCGGGCAGGAAGACGATCCGGTGCCGCACCCGCGGGTCGTCCGCGAACCGCACCAGCTCCTGGACGAGCCGCTTGCCTCCGTCGTCGGCCGGGTGCGCCTTGCCCGCGACCACGATCTGCACGGGCCGGTCGGGGTCCAGCAGCAGCCGGCGCAGCCGCTCGGGGTCGCGCAGCATCAGGGTGAGCCGCTTGTAGGAGGGCACGCGCCGGGCGAAGCCGATGGTGAGCACGTCCGGGTCGAGTACGGAGTCCACCCAGCCCAGTTCGGCGGCCGCGGCCCCGCGCCGGCGCCAAGAGGCCCGCAGCCGGTCGCGCACCTCCTGCACCAGCTGCTCGCGCAGCACCCGCCGCAGGTCCCAGATGTCCTGGTCGGCGATGTCCGCGACGGCGTCCCAGCGCTGGGAGCCGCCGACGGACAGGGCGTCCTCGGTGCGTCCGGCGCCGATCTGGCGGGCGCCGAGCCGGGCGACCTCGGGGGCCACCCAGGTAGGAGCGTGCACGCCGTTGGTCACCGAGGTGATGGGCACGTCGGCGGGGTCGAAGCCCGGCCACAACCCGGCGAACATGCCCCGGCTGACGGCGCCGTGCAGGGTGGAGACCCCGTTGGCCCGCTGGGCGAGCCGCAGGCCCATCACCGCCATGTTGAACACCCCGGGGTCGCCGCCGGGGTAGGTCTCGGCGCCGAGTTCCAGGATCCGGTCGACGGGGACGCCCTCCAGCTCGGCACCGGTCCCGAAGTGACGGGCCACCAGGGCCCGGTCGAAGCGGTCGATGCCGGCGGGCACGGGGGTGTGCGTGGTGAACACGGTCCCGGCGCGCACCGCCTCGACGGCGGCCTCGAAGCCGAGCCCCAGCTCCCCTTCCAGTTCCCTTATGCGTTCGAGTCCGAGGAACCCGGCGTGGCCCTCGTTGGTGTGGAAGACCTCGGGGTCGGGATGGCCGGTGATCCGGCAGTACGTGCGCACCGCGCGCACGCCGCCGATGCCGAGCAGCATCTCCTGGAGCAGCCGGTGGTCGCTGCCGCCGCCGTAGAGCCGGTCGGTGACCTCCCGGGCGCCCGCGTCATTGTCCTCGACGTCGGAGTCGAGCAGCAGCAGCGGCACCCGGCCGACCCGGGCCTGCCAGATGTGCGCGTGCAGGGCCCGGCCGCCGGGCAGGCTCAGGCGGACGCGGGCGGGGGCGCCGTCCTCGTCCCGCAGCAGGGACAGGGGGAGTTCGTTGGGATCGAGTACGGGGTAGTGCTCCTGCTGCCAGCCGTCGCGGGAGAGGGTCTGGCGGAAGTACCCGTGGCGGTACAGCAGTCCCACACCGATGAGCGGGACGCCGAGGTCGCTGGCGGCCTTGAGGTGGTCCCCGGCGAGGATGCCGAGCCCGCCGGAGTACTGCGGGAGGGCGGCGGTGATGCCGAACTCCGGTGAGAAGTAGGCGATCGCGGCGGGGAGATCGGCGACGTCCTCATGGCCCTGGTACCACCTCCCGCCGTGGACGTAGTCGTCGAGGTCGGCCGCGACGGCGGCGAGGCGGCGCAGGAACCGGCGGTCGCCGGCCAGCTCCTCCAGCCGGGAGGCGCTGACCCCGCCGAGGAGCCGGACGGGGTCTCCCCCTGCGGCGTGCCAGCCGTCGGGGTCGACGGATTGGAAGAGTTCGCGGGTCTCCGCATGCCAGGACCAGCGCAGATTGCGCGCGAGGTCCGCCAGCGGCAGGAGGGGTTCCGGGAGGACAGGGCGTACGGTGAATCGACGGATAGCCTTCACGCGTTCCACCTTCGCAGGCAATTGCGGATAGGAGCGGCCACACCACGCTGTGCGCCGCGCATCACCCCCGGAAGGCTATCGGCGACCCCCGCCGCTCGGCCATGGCGCCTCGCTCGACGCCCGGACGCGGCCGCCCTCGGTGGTGTCCGCGGACGGGGCCCGGACACGCCGCCGCCCCGGCCGCCGCACGCAGGGCGTGGGCGGCCGGGGCGGGTTGGGGCGGCCGGTCAGGGCTGGGTGAAGTAGCCGAGCAGATCGGTGATCACGTGGGTGCTGCCGCCGTAGCTGTTCCAGACGGCGACGCGGCCGTCCGCCACCGGGGTGGTGACGTGGTTGGGGACGGTGTCGCCGGGACGGGTGTTGAGGCTGCTGGCACCCGGGCGGCTCGCTCCGTACCCGTAGACGGTGAGGAATCCGGGTCCGGTGGACTCGGTGGCGGTGACGTTCAGTACGGCGCCGACGGCTCCGGCGGGCAGGCCTGCGACGGTGGTGTCCGCGCCGGGGGCGAGCTTGCCGGTGGTCCGGGTGTCGGCGAGGCGCCTCGGGACGGTCGGCGTGAACAGGGTCTTGCCGTCCTTGCCGTACCAGCCGACCGCGTCCAGGACCAGGTGCGTGGAGCCGGTGTTGGTGTAGAGGGTGATCGTGCCGCCCGGGCCCACCGGGACGATGGCCTGGTTCGACTTGTCCTTGCCCGGCTCGGGGTTGAGGTTCGAGGTGGCGGGCCGGTTCGCCGGGTCCGGGTAGGCGATCACGTGGGCGTCGGCGGTGGAACCGGTGCTGGTCAGGTTGAGTGCGACCGCGGTGGCGTCGGCTGGGACACCGCCCACCCCCGCGACCTTGACGGTCCGGCTCGTGCCCCCGGCGAGCGCGCCGCCCGCGGTACGGGTGTCGGCGAGGCGGGTCGGGGCGAGCGGGCTGAAGCGCTGCCCGGCGTTCGGCTGGTAGTAGCCGACGAAGTCGACGACGAGCGAGGCCCGGCCGGAGTTCAGCTGGGCCGAGACCCGGCCGTCGGCTCCGACGGGGACGGTGACCGTGTTGGAGGACGTACCGCCCGCGCGGACGTTGACGTTCGAGGTCGCCGGGCGGGGCTGGCCGGAGGGCCACACGCTGAGGTGGGTGTCCTCCGTGGCGCCCGTGACGGTGACGTTGAGGACGGCCGCGGCCATGCCGCCGGAGAGGACGTGGTCCGGCACGGACAGGCCGACCGGCAGGATCACGCCGGTCGGCGTCCCACCCGCGACGGGGCTGTTGGAGGTGCGGGTGTCGAGCAGGCGGAACGGGGCGGTGGCGACGTAGCCGGAGGGCGCGTAGTCGGCCTTCACCGTCTTGGCCGCCGTGGACGTGGCGCCATGGGAGTCGCGGACGGTGACCGCCACCCGGTGGTCGCCGGGCCGGCTGTAGGTGTGCTGGACCGGCTCCAGGCTGTTGCCCTGGATGGTGGTGCCGTCACCGAAGTCCAGGTCGACCCGCTCCACGGGCCACGGGGCAGCGGTGGCCGCGGGGTCGATGCGCACGGTCAGCGGACGGGTGGAGCCCATGGGGTTGTCCGAGGTCGGCAGCACCGGCTCGGCGGTGAACGCGGCGGTCAGCGGGCCGGCCGCGGTCACCTTGGTCGACTTCTGCGTGAAGGCCTTCGCCCCCACGCCGTTGACCGCCGTGACCTTGACCGTGCACTCGCACGGCGCGCTGTAGACGTGCGTGGCGACGGCGTGGTCGGCGTTGCCCTGGCGGGTGACGACGGGCGCCGTCCCGTCGCCGAAGTCCACGTGGTACTCCATGGCGGTGGGCCACAGGCTGTTCGACACGGCCTGCACCTCCACCGCAGTGCCGGCCGGCGCCCAGGTCCGGTCGATCACCATCCAGGCCTCGCTCAGGCCGTCCTGCGTCTCGTAGGCGCCGCGGTCCAGGTACCCCCCGTCCTTGCCGGTGTTGGGCACGCGCGGGTCGTCGGCGGTCGGGTTCCCGTTGTGGTCCGTGGGCAGTACGCCCGGTGCCGTCGGGTCGGCGGAGTCGATGGCCCGTGAGCCGTCCATCTGGCCGGCCTCGTCGCGGGACGCGGTCAGGATGTCGTGCGCACCCTGGCCGCTGGCGGCCTGGAACGCCGCGGAGCTCTGGTACCCGGTGCCGGCCCAGCTGTAGACCGTACGCCCGTCGCCGGCAACGATCAGGTTGTAGTCGGCGCGGGTGCCCTCGGCCGCGCTCTGCGACACCGACATGCCCTGAGCAGGTTCGGCCGACTCGCACCGCGTGGAGGTCGTTCCGGTGTAGAGCACGTTGTTGAACAGTGCGGAGCCGGTCGAGCCGCCGCTGACCGAGAGGGCCGCCGGGCAGTAACCGTAGAGCGTGTTGTTGGTGACGACCGTGCCGGACGCGTCGACCACCGTGACCGCCGACCGGACTGCGCCGATGATCTGGTTGCGGCTGAGCACGGTGCCCCGCGAGCCGCCCTCGATCCGGACTCCGGTCAGCCGGCTCCGGGTGAGGCGCACGTCCGTGCTTCCCCCGCCGACCCCGAGGGCGTCGAGCGTGCCCCGGGAGACGACCGTCCGGTCCAGCTCCACATCGGTCGATCGGCTGATCTGGACGCCGCCGCGGACGGTCAGGCCGCGTACCACCACGTGGCCGGCGCCCGTGACGGCCAGGCCCTTGGACAGCTCCGCCGAGGGGGTGCCCTCGGTCGGATCGGCGGCGAAGGTGATCGGCCTGCCCGGCTCCCCGGAGCGGTCGACGGTCACGGCCTCGTCATAGGTCCTGCCCGTCTTGACGAGCACCGTCTGGCCCGGCCGAACGACCTTGGCCGCGGCCGAGACGGTGCAGAACGGAACGGGCTGCGTGCCGGATCCGGCGTCGGAGCAGTTCGAGCCGTCATGGTTGCTGACGTACAGGGTGGACGGCGTATCGGCGGCCGCAGCGCCGGGAACACCGAGGAGGGCGGCGAGACCTGCAGTGAGCAGGACCACCGCACGAGTGGGACGCAAAGGGATGGCTTCCTTCGTCATGCAGGAAAAGCTGCGTGGAATGCGGGGCGTTGCACAGCTGCATGACGGCGAAGCGGCCGATTCCCCCAGGCCGTCGGGCGCACGAGCATCCACGAGGACGAAGCCGTGATCCCTGGTCGGCCGACGGATGTCACTCCGGACAAAACGCCTTCCCGTCAACACCACCCCTCGCGTCTCACCTAGCCCGTCCGCGTCGCACTCCGCCCCCGTCCGGGCCGGATCGGCGGGGTCCGAGGGGAGGGTGGGGTCGGTGGTGTGCGGTCCTACATCCGGTAGTCCGCACCGACTTGATGGAGCCTCGGCGGATGTCGGACAGGGGCTTGGTCTGGGCCGTGCGACTACGTACGAGTAGTTGACCGACACCCTGCATGGGCGCGGCGAGAGTGGGAAGGCCTCCCCGCGTACACGCACGGCGCACCCCGCACTCCACCTCTCCCGCCACCCGAGTGAACGCGGACAGGAGCGGCCATGCCCGCAGCCCAGCCGTCTTCCGAGCGGCTAGAAACAGAGCGAACAGAGCGTGCACTACCAGCCGGTTCCACGGCTGGCCTGTTGTCACCGAGCCCTGCGAAACGCCCCCAGGTGATCCCATCATGATCGGTCGCATTCCCGTACTGGACGTCCGCCCTGCCGTCGACTGCGGGGCCAGACCCGCCAAGGCGGTCGTGGACGAGGTCTTCGAGATCTCCGCCACCGTGTTCCGCGAGGGCCACGACGCCGTCGCCGCCCATGTCGTGCTGCGCGACCCCAGCGGGCGGATGCGGCCCCCCGTGCCGATGCGCGAGCTCGCGCCCGGCACCGATCGCTGGGGGGCCCGGGTCTCGGCCGACGCGGAGGGGCGGTGGACGTACACGGTCGAGGCGTGGAGCGACCCGGTCGCCACCTGGCGGGCGCATGCCGCGATCAAGATCCCGGCCGGGATCGACCCGGGGCTCACCCTCCTCGAAGGGGCGGCGGTCCTGGAGCGGGCCGGGTCCCGGATCCCCAAGCGCGACGGGCGCGAGCACGTCCTGGCCGCCGCCGCCACGATGCGCGACGAGGACCTGGAGGTGGACGTACGCTACGCCGCCGCCCTCGCGCCGGAGGTGGAGGCGGCGCTGTCGAGGCGCCCGTACCGGGAGCTCGTCACGGCCGCCAAGGCCCTGCCGCTGATCGTGGAGCGCAAGCGCGCCCTCTTCGGCTCCTGGTACGAGATGTTCCCCCGCTCCGAGGGGGCCGTCGTCGAGCCGGGCCGGGCACCGGTCAGCGGGACGTTCGCGACCGCCGCCGAGCGGCTGCCGGCCATCGCCGCGATGGGCTTCGACGTGGTGTACCTGCCGCCGATCCACCCGATCGGGAGCACCTACCGCAAGGGCCCCAACAACACGCTCTCCGCGGGGAGTTGGGATCCGGGTGTGCCGTGGGCCATCGGCTCCACCGAGGGCGGCCACGACGCCGTCCACCCCGAACTCGGCACCATCGAGGACTTCGACGCCTTCGTCGCCCGCGCCCGCGAGCTCCACCTGGAGATCGCGCTCGACTTCGCCCTGCAGTGCTCGCCCGACCACCCGTGGGTGGAGAAGCACCCCGAGTGGTTCCGCCACCGCGCCGACGGGACGATCGCGTACGCGGAGAACCCGCCGAAGAAGTACCAGGACATCTACCCGATCCACTTCGACACCGACATGGCCGGCCTCGTCACGGAGACGGTCCGCATCCTGCGCCACTGGATGGAGCACGGTGTCCGGATCTTCCGGGTCGACAATCCGCACACCAAGCCTGTCGTCTTCTGGCAGAAGGTGATCGCGGACATCAACAAGACCGACCCCGACGTGATCTTCCTGGCGGAGGCCTTCACCCGCCCCGCGATGATGCGCGCGCTCGCCGCCACCGGCTTCCAGCAGTCGTACACGTACTTCACCTGGCGCAACACCAAGGCGGAGCTCACCGAGTACCTGACCGAGCTGTCCGACACCCGGTCGGCCTCCGTCATGCGGCCGAATTTCTTCGTCAACACGCCCGACATCCTCCACGCCTACCTGCAGCACGGCGGTCGTCCCGCCTTCGAGGTGCGGGCGGTCCTGGCCGCCACCCTCTCCCCGACCTGGGGGATCTACGCGGGCTACGAGCTCTGCGAGAACACCCCGGTCCGCGAGGGCAGCGAGGAGTACCTGAACTCCGAGAAGTACGAGTTCCGGCCACGTGACTGGGCGGCCGCCGAGCGCGAGGGCCGGACCATCGCCCCGCTGATCACCACGCTGAACCGGCTGCGCCGGCGCCACCCGGCGCTCCAGCAGCTGCGCGACATCCACTTCCACACGACCGACAACGACCAGGTGATCGCCTATTCGAAGCATGCCGGAGCCGATTCCGTACTGGTGGTCGTCAACCTCGATCCACACCACACCCAGGAGGCGACGGTCTCGTTGGACATGCCGGTACTCGGCCTCGACTGGCACGGGTCCCTCGCGGTGCGCGACGAGCTCACCGGCGAGACCTATCACTGGGGCAGGGCGAACTACGTGCGCCTAGAGCCGGGCCGTACGCCCGCGCACGTGCTGGCCGCTCTGCGACCGTCCCCGCCCACCGGAGGGTCACCCACCACATGATGATCAACGACCCCGTCCCCGACACCTTCGAGGACACCCCCGCCAAGGACCGCGATCCCGACTGGTTCAAGCGGGCGGTCTTCTACGAGGTCCTCGTCCGCTCCTTCCACGACAGCAACGGCGACGGCGTGGGGGACCTCCAGGGGCTCACCGCCAAGCTGGACTACCTCCAGTGGCTGGGCGTCGACTGCCTCTGGCTGCCGCCGTTCTTCGCCTCGCCCTTGCGCGACGGGGGGTACGACGTCTCGGACTACACCTCGGTCCTCCCCGAGTTCGGCGACCTCGCCGACTTCGTCGAGTTCGTGGACGCCGCGCACCAGCGCGGTATGCGCGTGATCATCGACTTCGTCATGAACCACACCAGCGACCAGCACGAGTGGTTCCAGCAGTCGCGCACGGACCCGGACGGACCGTACGGCGACTACTACATGTGGGCCGACAACGACAAGCAGTACCAGGACGCCCGCATCATCTTCATCGACACCGAGACCTCCAACTGGACGTACGACCCGGTACGCAAGCAGTACTACTGGCACCGCTTCTTCTCGCACCAGCCGGACCTCAACTTCGAGAACCCGGCCGTGCAGGAGGAGATCATCTCGGCGCTGCGCTTCTGGCTCGACCTCGGCATCGACGGGTTCCGGCTCGACGCCGTCCCCTACCTCTACGCCGAGGAGGGCACCAACTGCGAGAACCTGCCCCGCACCCACGCCCTCCTCAAGCGGGTCCGGGCCGAGATCGACGCGCACTACCCCGACACCGTCCTGCTCGCCGAGGCCAACCAGTGGCCCGAGGACGTCGTGGACTACTTCGGCGACTTCGCCAAGGGCGGGGACGAGTGCCACATGGCCTTCCACTTCCCCGTCATGCCGCGCATCTTCATGGCGGTGCGAAGAGAGTCCCGCTACCCGGTCTCCGAGATCCTCGCCAAGACGCCGGCGATCCCGGCCAACTGCCAGTGGGGCATCTTCCTGCGCAACCACGACGAGCTGACCCTGGAGATGGTCACCGACGAGGAGCGCGACTACATGTACGCCGAGTACGCCAAGGACCCGCGGATGCGGGCCAACATCGGCATCCGGCGCCGGCTCGCCCCGCTCCTCGACAACGACCGCAACCAGATGGAGCTGTTCACCGCCCTGCTGCTGTCGCTGCCCGGTTCCCCGGTGCTGTACTACGGCGACGAGATCGGCATGGGCGACAACATCTGGCTGGGCGACCGCGACGGCGTCCGCACCCCGATGCAGTGGACCCCGGACCGCAATGCCGGTTTCTCCTCCTGCGATCCGGGCAGGTTGAACCTGCCGGTCATCATGGACCCCGTCTACGGGTACCAGGTCACCAATGTCGAGGCGGCCATGGCATCGCCCTCGTCACTGCTGCACTGGACCCGCCGGCTGATCGAGATCCGCAAGGCGAATCCGGCGTTCGGGCTCGGCTCGTACACCGAACTGCCGTCGTCCAACCCGGCGGTGCTCGCGTTCCTCCGGGAGTACGGCGACGACCTGGTGCTGTGCGTGCACAACTTCTCGCGGTTCGCGCAGCCCACCGAGCTGGATCTGCGGTCGTTCAACGGGCGGGTGCCGGTGGAGCTGACCGGTGATGTGCGCTTCCCGCCGATCGGCGAGTGGCCGTACCTGCTCACCCTGGCGGGCCACGGCTTCCTCTGGTTCCGGCTGCGCCACGAGCAGAAGCCGGAGCTCAAGACCGGCGCTTGAGCCAAGGGGGCGGGCACACGAACGGGTCAGTCGCCCGCCCCTGTACGGATCATCCTGACCCGACACCCACTCACCACCGGACAGCAATGCTCGCCATCCGGGACACTCTGCGCATTCGTGACGGCCCGGGGAAAGGACGCGACGCCATGTCGGAGGCTGCATCCGCCCGGAGCCGCCAGGGCAGTCTGGCCGCTGTCCCGCTCGGACCGCTCGAACCCATGCTGCGGGCCTGGCTGCCCAGGCAGCGCTGGTACGCCGGAAAGGGGCGCGCCATCACCCGGCTGCGGCTCGTCTCGGCCGTCGAGCTGCTGCCGCCCGGGAGCACCCCCGGGCTCGTGCACCTGCTCGTCGGGGTGGACTGCGCCGACGGGAGCGCGGACTGCTACCAGCTGCTGCTGGGGGTGCGGCCCGCGCCGCTGCCGCCCGCGCTCGCACCCGCGCTGATCGGGCACGCCGAGCAGGGCCCGTACGCCGGCCAGGCCGTGTACGAGGGGCTCGGCGATCCGCGGCTCGCGGCGCTGCTGCTGGAACGGTTGCGCACCCCCGGCGCGCACGGCCCGCTCCGCTTCGACCGGGACCGGGCCGCGCTGATCCCCGCCGAATCCGCGCCCCGGCCGCTGTCCGGGGAGCAGACCAACTCCTCGCTGATCTACGGCGATTCACACATCCTGAAGGTGTTCCGCCGCGTGGGGCCCGGGGTCAACCCGGACCTGGAGCTGCCCAGAGCGCTGGCCGCGGCCGGCTGCTCCCGCGTGCCGGCGCCGGTCGCCTGGTACGAGGCCGAGCTGCCCGGCTCGGAGCCGCTGACCCTGGGCGTGCTCCAGCCGTACCTGCGCGGCTCCGACGACGGCTGGCAGCTCGCCCTGCGCCGGCTCGGAGCCGGGGCCGACTTCACCGCCGAGGCGCACGCCCTGGGCCGGGCCACCGCCGAGGTGCACAGCGCCCTCGCCGCCGCCCTGCCCACCGTGGCGCTGGGCCCCGAGCAGACGGCCCGGCTCGCCGCGGGCATGACGGCGCGCCTGGCGGCCACCGCCCGCGAAGTGCCCGCGCTGCGGCCGTACGAGGCGGGGCTGCGCGGGGCCTTCGACGCGCTGGCCGCCTCCCGCGGGTCCGGCGTCCCGGCCCAGCGGATCCACGGGGACCTGCACCTGGGCCAGACGCTGCGCACCGCCGACGGTACCTGGGCGCTGATCGACTTCGAGGGTGAGCCGGCCCGGCCGCTGGCCGACCGGCGCCGCCCCGAGCCTGCCGTGCGCGACATCGCCGGGATACTGCGCTCCTTCGACTACGCGGCCCGCTCCCACCGGCCGTTCGCACCCGCCTGGGCGGACGCCTGCCGGGCCGCCTTCTGCGAGGGCTACGCCCGGACCACCGGCCGCGACCCGCGCGAGGACCCGGTCCTGCTGCGCGCGTACGAGACCGACAAGGCGGTGTACGAGGCGCGCTACGAGTCCCGGCACCGGCCCGACTGGCTGCACGTCCCCATGGCGGCCATCCGCCGCCTGTCCGAACGGGAGCGGCCTGCCCACCGACCGGGCCGCCGTGCGGCGGCGCCTCCCGCGCCGCCCGCATCGAACACCCCCCATCCGAAGCCCCCGAGGAGGCCGCTCGCGTGAGCGCCGCACGACAGCCGTCACCGTCCGTCCGCGACGAAGCCGCTCCCGCCCCGGAGCCGCCCCGCCCGAAGGCCTCGGGGGCGCGTGCGCCCCGGGCGCGCCGGGACGCCGCCCCGGCGCGCGGGGTCCGGCCCGCGCCCGTGCTCGACGCCGGGGAACGGGCCCGGCTGCTGGAGGGCCGCCACCACGATCCCCACGCGGTGCTGGGCGCGCACCCCCTGCGCGGCGGGGTCGTCTTCCGCATGCTGCGCCCGTACGCGAAGACGGTGACCGTCGTCGCCAAGGGGCTGCGGGCCGAGCTCCACGACGAGGGCGACGGGCTCTTCTCGGGGCTGCTGCCGCTGACCGGGGTGCCGGACTACCGGCTGCTGGTGGCCTACGACGGCGCCGAGACCGAGGTGCAGGACCCGTACCGGTTCCTGCCGGCGGTGGGCGAGCTGGACCTGCACCTGATCGGCGAGGGCCGGCACGAGGAACTGTGGACGGCGCTCGGCGCCCGGCCGATGGAGCACCAGGGCGTCTTCGGCACCCGGTTCACGGTGTGGGCCCCGAACGCCCAGGGCGTGCGGGTCACCGGGGACTTCTCGTACTGGGACCCGACCGCCCACCCGATGCGCTCGCTGGGCTCCTCCGGGGTGTGGGAGCTGTTCCTGCCGGGGGTGGGCGAAGGCGCCCTCTACAAGTACGACATCACGCGCCCCGACGGCAGCCACACCCTGCGCGCCGACCCGATGGCCCGGCAGGCGGAGGTTCCGCCGGCGACCGCGTCCGTGGTGACCGACTCCCGGTACGCCTGGCAGGACGCGGAGTGGATGGCGCAGCGCGGGGCCCGCCCCGTGCACCAGGCGCCGTTCTCGGTGTACGAGCTGCACCTGGCGTCGTGGCGGCCGGGGCTCTCCTACCGGCAGCTGGCCGAGCAGTTGCCGGCGTACGTCAAGGAGCTCGGCTTCACCCACGTGGAGTTCATGCCGGTCGCCGAGCACCCCTTCGGCGGTTCCTGGGGCTATCAGGTGACCGGCTTCTACGCGCCGACCTCCAGGCTGGGCAGCCCGGACGACTTCCGCTTCCTCGTGGACAGCCTGCACCGGGCCGGCATCGGAGTGATCGTCGACTGGGTGCCCGCGCACTTCCCCCGGGACGAGTGGGCGCTCGCCGAGTTCGACGGGCGGCCGCTCTACGAGCACCACGACCCGCGACGGGCCGCGCACCCGGACTGGGGGACGCTGGAGTTCGACTACGGCCGCAAGGAGGTCCGCAACTTCCTCGTCGCCAATGCCGTCTACTGGTGCCAGGAGTTCCACGTGGACGGGCTGCGGGTGGACGCGGTGGCCTCCATGCTCTACCTGGACTACTCGCGGGGCGAGGGCGAGTGGCTGCCGAACGTGTACGGCGGCCGGGAGAACCTGGACGCGGTCGCGCTGCTGCAGGAGATGAACGCGACGGTGTACCGGCGCTGCCCGGGCGTGGTGACGATCGCCGAGGAGTCCACGGCCTGGGACGGGGTCACGCGGCCCACGGACGGCGGCGGCCTCGGCTTCGGCCTGAAGTGGAACATGGGCTGGATGCACGACACGCTGCGCTACCTCTCGAAGGAGCCGGTGCACCGCAAGTACCACCACAACGACCTGACCTTCGGGATGGTCTACGCGTACAGCGAGAACTTCGTGCTGCCGATCTCCCACGACGAGGTGGTGCACGGCAAGGGCTCGCTGGTGTCGAAGATCCCCGGGGACTGGTGGCAGCAGCGGGCCTCGCACCGGGCGTACCTGGGCTTCATGTGGGCCCACCCGGGCAAGCAACTGCTCTTCATGGGGCAGGAGTTCGCGCAGGGCTCGGAGTGGTCGGAGGCGCACGGGCCCGACTGGTGGCTGCTGGACCCCGCGTACTCGGCGGCGGGCGACCACCGCGGAGTACGCGATCTGGTGCGCGACCTGAACCACACGTACACGGCCACGCCCGCGCTGTGGGAACGGGACACCGTGCCGGAGGGGTTCGCGTGGGTGGAGGCGGACGCCGCCGAGGACAACGTGCTCGCCTTCCTGCGCTACGGGCAGGACGGCTCGCCGCTGCTGTGCGTGTCGAACTTCTCGCCGGTGGTGCGGCACGGCTACCGGATCGGGGTACCCGAGGCGGTGCCGGGGTGGCGGGAGGTCCTCAACACGGACCTGGAGGAGTACGGCGGCAGCGGCGTGCGCCATCCGCAGGCGCTGCGGCCCGAGCCCGTGCCGGCGCAGGGCCGCCCGGTGAGCCTGCGTCTGACGCTCCCGCCGCTGGCGACCGTCTGGCTCAGGCCGTGACGCCGGTGAACTCCTCCAGTTCCTGAAGCAGCTTGCGCTTGGCCCGGGCCCCGACCATCTGCTGCACGGGCTCGCCGTCCCGGAAGACGAGCATGGTCGGCATGGACAGCACCCCGTACCGCGTGACGGTGGCGGGGTTGCTGTCCGCGTCGATCTGTACGACCTTGAGCCGGTCCGCGTGCTCGGCCGCGACGGCGGACAGCACGGGCGCGAGCTGGCGGCAGGGGCCGCACCAGTCCGCGGTGAACTCCACGAGGACGGGCCGGGCGCGCTCGCCGAGCACCTCCGCCTCGAAGTCCTGATCGGTCACTTCGGCCACACCTGCGGCGTGAATCATCGTGTGCTCCCTCTCCCCTTCATGTCATCCGGTCATTTCGCACCGCGGGGCCACCGCTTCGCCGGCGGCCCCGGCGGCCTGCTCCGCCTCGGCGAGCTGCCGCGCGACCTGGTCCCGTACGTCGGCCAGCCGGCCGATGAGCCCGTCGAGCTCGGCGAGCTTGCGCCGGTAGACGGCCAGGGAGGCCGGGCAGGAGTCGCCCGCGGGATGGCCCGCGCGCAGGCAGTCGACGAACGGCCGGGTCTCCTCCAGGTCGAAGCCGAAGTCCTGGAGCGTCCGGATCTGGCGCAGCAGCCGCAGGTCGTCCTCGTCGTAGGTGCGGTAGCCGTTGCCGGCCCGCCGCGCGGGCAGCAGTCCGCGGGATTCGTAGTACCGCAGGGTCCGCGTGCTGGTCCCGGCCCGCTGCGCCAGTTCGCCGATTCGCATGCCCCGACCGTAATCCTTGACGCCGACGTCAAGGCAAGGGAGCGGGGAGGGGGAGGAGCGGGGGCGAAAAGGGAGGCGGCGGAAAAGGGGGGCCGGGTGGGGCCCTCGCCACCCCCGTATGCGAGGGCCCCCGACAGGGATCACGTACGGCCGGGACGTGCGGTTCAGGAGCGGGGGCGGTTCCGTGAAGATCGTGCCGAGGGGTATCGCAACGGATGGCCGGAACCGTACGCTTGGAATTGGATCTAGAAACAATCCGATTACCGGACAGTCGCCGGGAAACCCGCCCAAAGCGCCGAACTCCATAGGACTTTCGTACGAGTTCTGGCCTTGTTTGAACGGTCTGTAGTCGTCACCCCTCGGCCACTCCTACGGTGTGCCCTGTGCACTCCAGCCCTCCCTTCAACGCCCCCGCCGCGCGGCGCCTGCGCGCCGCCCTGGGCATGGCCCCCGGCCATGTCGCCTACGGCCTGCGCGCCCAGTACGGACTGATCGTCGAACCCGAGACCGTCATGGCCTGGGAACGGGGCGAGATCTCGCCGAACTCCGCGGAGCTGACGGCACTCGCCGGCGTCCTCTGGTGCGCCCCCGGCGAACTGCTCGCCGAACCGGTCACCCTGCGGGAACACCGGATCGCCCGGGGCCTGGCCCCCGACGAGCTGGCCCGGCGGATCGGCCTGGAGACGAACGCGTACCAGAAGATGGAGGACACCGGGCGCTGGAAGGGCAACGAGCGGCAGTCCGTGGCCCTGGCGCAGACGCTGGGCCTGACGCTCTCCCAGTTCGTGGCGGCGACCGGCAAGCAGGAGGAGCTCGCCGAGATCCTGCGCAGCGCGGTCACCACCCGCTGGCAGGCGTACGTGAAACCGCTGGCCAAGCTGCTCCCGGTGCCCAAGGCCCACCTGGAGCCGGTGCTGGAGCGGATGCACGGGGACTACCAGGCCAAGATGGTCTCCACCCTGAGCTGGAACAGCACCTCGTTCGAGGCCGGGACGGGCGATGCGGGCCGCGAGTACCTCGCCGACGTCGTCGCCCACTTCTGGTCCCTGGCCTCCGGCGTCGGCTAGGGGGCGTCAGAAGACCGACTCGGCCTCGTACATGCGGTGGTCCGGGACCCTCTTGAGCTCGGTGACCGCCGAGGCCAGCGGGGCCATCACGATGTCGGTGCCGCGCAGCGCCGTCATGTTGCCGAAGTCGCCGCGGTGGACGGCCTCGACGGCGTGCCAGCCGAAGCGGGTGGCGAGGACGCGGTCGTACGCGGTGGGGGTGCCGCCGCGCTGGACGTGGCCCAGGATGACCGGGCGGGCCTCCTTGCCCAGGCGGTGCTCCAGTTCGACGGCGAGGCGGTTGCCGATGCCCGCGAAGCGCTCGTGGCCGTACTGGTCGATCGCGCCCTTCTCGTACGGCATCGAGCCTTCGGCCGGGTGCGCGCCTTCGGCGACGCAGATGACGGCGAACTTCTTGCCGCGGGAGAAGCGTTCCTCCACCATCTTCACCAGGGCGTCCACCTCGAAGGGGCGCTCGGGCAGGCAGATCCCGTGGGCGCCGCCCGCCATGCCGGACTCCAGGGCGATCCAGCCCGCGTGCCGGCCCATGACCTCCACGACCATCACGCGCTGGTGCGACTCGGCGGTGGTCTTGAGGCGGTCGATCGCCTCTGTGGCGACCATGACGGCGGTGTCGAACCCGAAGGTGCGGTCGGTGGAGGAGATGTCGTTGTCGATGGTCTTCGGCACGCCGACGACCGGCATCCCGGCGTCCGACAGCATCCGGGCGGCCGTCAGCGTGCCCTCGCCGCCGATCGGGATCAGCGCGTCGAGGCCGTACCGCTGCGACAGCTCCTGCGCGTGCTCGGCGGCCTCGCTCAGCCGGGCCCGCTCCATCCGGGCTGAACCGAGAATCGTACCGCCGCGGGCCAGAATGCCGCTGACCGCGTTGATGTCGAGGGGGCGGTAATGCCCGTCCAAGAGGCCCTTGAAGCCGTCTTCGAAGCCGATGACCTCATCCCCGTGCCCGACCAGGGCACGGTGTACGACCGACCGGATGACAGCGTTCAGTCCCGGGCAGTCTCCGCCTGCGGTGAGAACTCCGATGCGCATCGTGCTGTGTCTCCTGCTCCTGGTCGTACCGGACCGTCCGCGTGCGGGCGGACAGTCGTACACATGAAGGGCGTATGGGTGAAGCGTGTCCGATTGTTCCACGCGGCCCGGCTGCGGCGCGTGCTGTGCCGCTCGGACGGCGGGGCCTCCCGGCCGTCCGGGGCCGACTTTTCCCGGCGGGCGCCCTATCCCTCCATCGAGGTATTGTCAAGAGGTCAAGCCCACCCACACGGGAGAATCTACTCGCACCTCGTAGATCTCGTGGATCCGCCCGCGGCGCCCAGAGCTGCGCCCAGGCGCAACATGGACGGAGAGCCCGCGTGACGCGCAGCGTGTACGTGACCGGTATCGAGCGGGGGGACGGCCGTCAGGTCGTCGAGCTGGGGATCATGGAGCTGCTGACCCGCCAGACGGGCCGGGTCGGGGTCTACCGGCCGCTCCTGCACGACGCGCCGGACCGGCTCTTCGACCTGCTCAAGGCGCGCTACCGGATCGACCAGGACGCCTCGACCGCGTACGGCATGGAGTACGGCGAGGCCTCCGCCGTCCTGGCCGAGAAGGGCACCGACGAGCTCGTCTCGCGGCTGGTCGACCGCTACCACCGGGTCGCCCGTGACTACGAGGTCATGCTCGTCCTCGGCACCGACTACGCCGAGACGAACCTCCCCGACGAGCTGGCGCTGAACGCCCGCCTCGCCAACGAGCTGGGCGCGGTCGTCGTACCCGTCGTCGGCGGGACGAAGCGCCCCGCCGAGGCCGTGCGCTCCGAGGCCCGCAACGCCTACCGCGCGTACGAGAGCCTGGGCTGCCACGTCGTGGCCATGGCCGTCAACCGGGTGGCCGCCGAGGACCGTGCGGACATAGCCGAGCGGCTGGCCGCCCGCCTCCCGGTCCCCTGCTACGTGCTGCCGGACGACAAGTCGCTCTCCGCCCCCACCGTCGCCCAGATCACCCGCGCGCTCGGCGGCGAGGTGCTCCTCGGCGACGAGGCCGGGCTGGCCCGCGACGCCCTGGACTTCGTCTTCGGCGGCGCCATGCTGCCGAACTTCCTGAACGCCCTGACGCCCGGCTGCCTGGTCGTCACCCCCGGGGACCGCGCCGACCTGGTCGTCGGGGCGCTGGCCGCGCACGCGTCCGGCACCCCGCCGATCGCCGGGGTGCTGCTGACCCTGAACGAGCGCCCGGCGCCGCACGTCCTGACGATGGCCTCGAAGCTGGCGCCCGGCACCCCGGTGGTCTCGGTGGCCGGCAACAGCTTCCCGACCGCCGCCGAGCTCTTCGCGCTGCAGAGCCGGCTGAACTCCGCGACCCCGCGCAAGCTGGAAACGGCGCTCGGTCTGTTCGAGCGGCACGTGGACACCGCCGAGCTGCGGGACCTGCTCTCGGTGGCCCGCTCGGAGCGGGTGACCCCGATGATGTTCGAGCACGAGCTGCTGGAGCGGGCCCGCGCCGAGCGCCGCCGGGTGGTCCTGCCCGAGGGCGCCGAGGAGCGGGTACTGCGGGCCGCGGACGTGGTGCTGCGCCGGGGGGTGTGCGACCTGACGCTGCTGGGCGAGGAGCAGGCGATCCTGAAGAAGGCCGCCGACCTGGGCGTCGACATCTCGGGCGCGCAGCTGATCGATCCGGCGACCTCCCCTCTGCGGGAACGTTTCGCCGAGTTCTACGCCCAGGTTCGCGCCCACAAGGGCATGACCGTCGAGCTGGCCAACGACGTGGTCACCGACGCGAACTACTTCGGCACGCTGATGGTCCAGGAGGGCCTGGCCGACGGCATGGTCTCCGGCTCGGTGCACTCCACCGCCGCGACCATCCGCCCGGCCTTCGAAATCATCAAGACGAAGCCGGAGGCCTCCATCGTCTCGTCCGTCTTCTTCATGTGCCTGGCCGACCGGGTCCTCGTCTACGGGGACTGCGCGGTCAACCCGGACCCCGACGCCGAGCAGCTCGCCGACATCGCCGTGCAGTCCGCGGCCACGGCGGCCGCCTTCGGCGTCGAGCCGCGGATCGCGATGCTCTCGTACTCGACCGGCACCTCGGGCAGCGGCGCGGACGTGGACAAGGTCCGCAAGGCCACCGAGATCGTCCGCGCCCGGCATCCGGAGCTGCTGATCGAGGGTCCCATCCAGTACGACGCCGCCGTCGAGCCCTCGGTCGCCGCGACGAAGCTGCCG
Source organism: Streptomyces sp. NPDC043680 (assembly GCF_056436685.1). Classification (NCBI taxonomy): domain Bacteria; kingdom Bacillati; phylum Actinomycetota; class Actinomycetes; order Kitasatosporales; family Streptomycetaceae; genus Streptomyces; species Streptomyces sp. NPDC043680. Next base: position 154,740 of record NZ_JBWKCE010000001.1, read on the forward strand.
GGCTCCGACGTGGCCGGCCGGGCGAGCGTGCTGATCTTCCCCGACCTCAACACCGGCAACAACACGTACAAGGCCGTGCAGCGCTCGGCGGGCGCCGTCGCGGTCGGCCCGGTGCTCCAGGGTCTGCGCAAGCCCGTCAACGACCTCTCGCGCGGCGCCCTGGTCCAGGACATCGTCACCACCGTGGCGATCACCGCGATCCAGGCGCAGGGCGCGCCGGCCCCCACCGCCTGAGCCCCGACCCACCCGGCCTCCCCCACCCGACCTCCTCCACCGACCGCCAAAGGAATGAACCCCCTCGTGACCGCATCGCGCGTACTCGTCCTCAACTCCGGCTCCTCGTCGGTGAAGTACCAGCTGCTCGACATGGTGGACTCCTCCCGCCTCGCCGTCGGCCTCGTGGAGCGCATCGGCGAGCAGACCTCGCGGCTGGTGCACGAGCCGCTGGCCGGGCCCGGCGCCACGGGCGGCACGCGGGAGCAGACGGGGCCGATCGCCGACCACGAGGCGGCGCTGAAGGCCGTCGCGGCGGAGCTCGCCGCCGACGGGATGGGCCTGGACTCCCCCGAACTGGCGGCCGTGGGCCACCGGGTGGTGCACGGGGGGACCCGCTTCACCCGGCCCACGGTGGTCGACGAGGAGGTGCTGGCGGAGATCCGGAACCTGATCCCGCTGGCCCCGCTGCACAATCCGGCGAACGTCACCGGCATCGAGGTGGCGCGCTCGCTGCGCGCGGACCTCCCGCAGGTGGCCGTCTTCGACACGGCCTTCCACGCGACGGTGCCGGAGTACGCGGCGCGGTACGCGATCGACGCGGCGACCGCGCAGAAGTACGCCGTCCGGCGGTACGGCTTCCACGGCACCTCCCACGCCTACGTCTCCCGGGCCGCGGCCGCCCTGCTCGGCAAGACGGCGGCGGACGTGAACGTGATCGTGCTGCACCTGGGCAACGGGGCCTCCGCCTCGGCCGTGCGGGGCGGGGTGTGCGTGGAGACCTCCATGGGCCTGACCCCGCTGGAGGGCCTGGTCATGGGGACCCGCTCCGGCGACGTGGATCCGGCGGTCGTCTTCCACCTGGCGCGGGTGGGCGGCCTCTCGGTGGATGAGATCGATTCGCTCCTGAACAAGAAGAGCGGTCTGCTGGGCCTGTGCGGCGACAACGACATGCGCGAGGTGTTGCGGCGTGCGGGCGAGGGCGACGAGTCGGCGCGGCTCGCCTTCGACGCGTACATCCACCGCCTCAAGAAGTACATCGGCGCCTACTCGGCGGTGCTCGGGCGGGTGGACGCCGTGGTGTTCACGGCCGGGGTGGGCGAGAACGCCCACCAGGTCCGGGAAGCTGCCGTCGCGGGGCTCGCGGAGCTGGGCCTGACGCTGGACGCCCAGGCCAATGCCGTGCGCTCGGCCGAGCCGCGGCTGATCTCCGCCGCGGGCTCCCGGGTGGCCGTGGCCGTGGTCCCGACGGATGAGGAACTGGAGATCGCCACCCAGGCGTACGCGTTGGTTACCCGGTAGTCACTTGGACTTTCCACCAGACGGAATATTCCGCTACGAAACAAACGGATAGGATCCGCTTCATGCGCCGTTCCAAAATCGTCTGCACGCTGGGCCCCGCCGTCGACTCGTATGAGCAGCTGAAAGCACTCATCGAGGCAGGCATGAACGTGGCCCGATTCAACTTCAGCCACGGGTCCCAGGCAGAACACCAGGAGCGGTACGACCGCGTCCGGCAGGTCTCCGCGGACACCGGGCGTGCCGTCGGTGTCCTCGCCGACCTCCAGGGTCCCAAGATCCGTCTGGAGACCTTCGCCGAAGGCCCCGTCGAGCTGGTGCGCGGTGACGAGTTCACCATCACCACCGAGGACGTCCCGGGCGACAAGTCCGTCTGCGGCACCACCTACAAGGGCCTGCCGGGGGATGTCGCCAAGGGCGACCAGATCCTGATCAACGACGGCAACGTCGAGCTGCGGGTGACCGAGGTCGACGGCCCGCGGGTCAAGACCATCGTCATCGAGGGCGGTGTCATCTCGGACCACAAGGGCATCAACCTGCCCGGTGCCGCCGTGAACGTCCCCGCCCTGTCGGAGAAGGACGTCGACGACCTCCGCTTCGCCCTGCGGATGGGCTGCGACATGGTCGCCTTGTCCTTCGTCCGCGACGCCAACGACGTCAAGGACGTCCACAAGGTCATGGACGAGGAGGGCCGCCGGGTCCCCGTCATCGCCAAGGTCGAGAAGCCGCAGGCCGTCGAGAACATGGCGGCCGTGGTCGACGCCTTCGACGCGGTCATGGTGGCCCGCGGCGACCTGGCCGTCGAGTACCCGCTCGAAAAGGTCCCGATGGTCCAGAAGCGGCTCATCGAGATGTGCCGCCGCAACGCCAAGCCGGTGATCGTCGCGACCCAGATGATGGAGTCGATGATCACCAACTCCCGCCCGACCCGCGCGGAGGCGTCCGATGTCGCCAACGCGATCCTCGACGGCGCCGACGCGGTCATGCTGTCGGCCGAGTCCTCGGTCGGCGCCTACCCGATCGAGACCGTCAAGACGATGTCGAAGATCGTCGCCGCGGCCGAGGAGGAGCTCCTGTCCAAGGGCCTCCAGCCGCTGGTCCCGGGCAAGAAGCCCCGTACCCAGGGCGGCTCCGTGGCCCGCGCGGCCTGCGAGATCGCCGACTTCCTCGGCGGCAAGGCGCTGATCGCCTTCACCCAGTCGGGGGACACGGCCCGCCGGCTCTCGCGCTACCGCGTGCAGCAGCCGATCCTGGCCTTCACCACCGACCAGAACACCCGCAACCAGCTCACTCTGAGCTGGGGCGTGGACTCGTACATCGTCCCGCACGTGGACACCACGGACGCGATGGTCGACCTGGTCGACGGCGAGCTGCTCAAGCTGGGCCGCTACAACGCGGGCGACACCATGGTCATCACCGCCGGCTCGCCCCCCGGCGTCCCGGGCACCACGAACATGGTCCGCGTCCACCACCTGGGCGGCACCGCCGGCGCCTGACCGCGCCCTGCCGACCCGTACTCTGCCGCACAGAGACCGAGGGCGGCACCCGGACCCCTTACAGGATCCGGGTGCCGCCCTCGGGCTGTTCCGGCCGCCGCTCAGGCGGGATCAGTCACGCCGGACGTTGAAATCGCCGTCCTCCACGACCTCCTTCTCCAGCCCCAGAAGCGTCGCGAGTGCCCGGTAGGCCTCGACTCGCTCGGGGTCGATCACCACGGAATAGGACTTGAGCACCCGCAGCAGCAGCCGGAACCCGAGATCGGGATCGACCTCGGTGACGACCCGGCGCATCGCCGGAACCACGCCGGACACCGCTGCGTAGGCGTGCCCGGCCGTGGCCGACTCCAGGTCCTGGGCCACCAACGCGATCTCACCCAGCACCGCTTCCCCGAGCCCACGAGCGGGTGGCGGATCCACCGGGGCGGGCGCGTTCCCGACGTTCCAGGTGATGCGGTACTCGGCGATCTCCTCGATCCAGGTGAGCCACTGGCGTCCCTCGATGCCGCAGGCCTCCAGGTCGAAGTCACCGAACGTCCCCGCCCGCCACAGCACGGACAGCTCCGGGCCCGGCAGGTCCGAGGCCAACAGCCGCCTGGCGTCGTCCAGCAGCTGATGGGCGAACGCGCCCTCCTCACGGTCTGCGAACGACCACACGGTGGCGAGGGCGATGGACATCCTGTTCGTCAGGGGATAGTGGAACGTTTTCATCAGGCAGCTGAGCCCGATGTCCGAGCCGAGCCGGCGGTGGTGGTGGTGGTCCTGGTTCACCCATGTGTCCTTTACTGCGGGTAGCTCGTGTATACGACGTATCCGCCCGGATGCTTTCCGCCGGGGCCCTTCTGATTCGGCACCATCTTGATCTGGATGAACACCTCGTTCCCGACCGGGGTCGAAACGAGGGTCGGATTGCCGTTGCTGTCCAGCGGGCCCTTGGCCCACTTCTTGCCCAGGGAACCCTTGTCCTTCAGCGTCCATTTGATCGGGTAGAGGTCGAAGCGGGGGTCGAAGGGCTTGTTCGCCTTCCGCTTCTTGTCCAGCCACTTCTGCAGCGCGTCCTTGTTGCCCGGGACCGCGCTCCACTCCTCGAAGGCCTGCCGAACGGAGGCAACAGCGGTGGCCTGGTCGGTCCACTCGGTGGCAGAACCCTTCTCCAGCTTCGCCAGAATCTTCGCCCGATCCAGATCGACATGGTCCCCCAGGGTGTGGGCACCCGAAACACCCTCGTCATTGACGATGTCCAGGCAGTTGTGGACGAGTACGTCCACGGGCTCCGGGCCCTGGGCCTGCACGAAGAAGGTGTGCAGGCCGTCGACGGTGAGGTCGAACACCTCCACGGGGGTGATGTTCCCGCGATCGCCCAGGGCGGTGATCGCCTGCTCCCGGCCCTGCGGATCCCACAGCCGGTCGTACGCTTCCAGATCAGAGGCGTAGGTCCAGCCACGACCCACGACGAACAACCGGTGACCCGCCGTGGTGCTCAGACGGCTGCCGTCGGCCAGGGTGATGTCGATCAGCCGGCCGGTGTCGTGCCGGAAGGCGGCGGTCACCGGCTGCGGCCTCACCGTCCCCGCCAGGGTGTCGCCCGCCATCACCAGGTCGCCGACCCGCACCGACCCGATCGTCTTGTGCGAACCGTCCGCCATGAGTACGGGTACCGATGCGGGGAAGCTGTTCCGCTTGCACGAGCTGAACAGCCGCTGGGACACCTCGATCTCGTTTTCGAGAGCGGCGATCGCGCTCGGGTCCATCTCGGCCTTCTTGGCCAGCGCCCTGGCGTCCTCCAGACCCACGCCGTTCCTCATGACGGCCCGGTAGGCCAGCATCGAGTCCATGATGAGTTCGAGGCGCTTGTTCTTGATCCCCATGATCATGTCGATCTTCACCGCTATGCAGGCCTGCACATCGCCCTTGTAGCAGTTGACGAAGTCGTCCGTGACCATGTGCCAGAGGGTCTTCAGGAACACCTTGTCGAAGATCTTGGCCAGCTCCCACCTGCTGAAGTAGACGTCCTTGTAGTACGCCTGCAGGCCCAGGTTCTCGACGTAGATCCAGGTCACGTACTCGGCCGGGCAGTTGGCCTCGGTCACGTTCTCCGGGGCCGCGGGGTCGGTGCACATGTAGAAGTCGACGGTAAGGTTGTAGGTCAGCTTGAACGTCACCGTGCAGCCGTCGAAGCCGATCTCCAGGACGCACTTGTTCTGGTCCACCGGCTCTCCGACCGGTTCGATCGTGTTGCGCGCGAACACACCCTTCTGGCCGGTCACGCCGCCCGAGGCGATGGCATCGCGGCTCTTCTGGTTCTCCGCGCGGGTTGCCGCGTCCTGCGCCTCCTTCGCCGCTTCCTGGGCCCGGGTCGCCGCCGCCTCCGCCGTGGTGGCGTCGGTCTCGGCCTTGGTCGCGACCGTGTTCGCGGTGGCCGCGTCGGCCTCCGCCGCCGTGGCCGCCTTACGGGCCGAGGCGGCATCGCGCTCCGCGTCCGTGGCCGCGGAATCGGCGGCTGACGCGTAGGTTCCGGCCGTATTGGCCGCGGTCTGGGCCGCCGCGGCGTCCTTCGTGGCCTGCCGGTTGTACTCGACTGTCCTGGTCTCGGCGGCCTTCGCCGCCTGCGCCGATGCCGCCGCCGCATTGGCCGAGCTCTGCGCGGCCTGCGCCGACTTGGCCGCCTTGGCCGCCCAGTCCGCCGCTTGCAGCGCGGCCTCCGCCGCCGCCTTCGCGTCCGCGTCCGCCTGCTCGGCGAGCTTCTTCGCTTCGGCCGCAGCCTTGCCGGCCTGGTCCGCCTTGGCCTGGGCCACCGCGGCCTGCTGCTGCGCCGCCGTCTTCGCGGCCTGGCCGGTCAGCACGGCCAGACCCGCCGAGGCATCGGTCTCCTTGTACGGAGAACCCAGCTCGATGGCATCGTTGGCCGGCTTGATCACCTGCATGGCCGACTCACTGGCGGCCATGGCCGCCTGCGCCGTCGAGAAGGCGAATCCGGCCGTACGGATGGATTCGGCTCCGGCCGCCACCGCTTCACTGCGGGCCACCGTGGCATCCGTCTTGGCCTTCTCCGCCTTCTGATGGGCGGTCTCCGCCTGCGACTTCGCGGTGATCGCGTTCCACTTGGCCGCGTCCGACGCATCGATGGCCTCGGCTGCCGCCGCGTGCGCCGTCCTGACGGCGGCCTCAGTGACCGCCACGTCCCTCTTGGCCCCGTCGGCCGCCGCCTGGGCGCGCTTGGCCGCCCCTTGGGCACGGGTGGCCGCCGCTCTCGCGTTGGTCGCGGCCTCGGTCGCCGCGTTCGCCTCGGCCCGTGCGGCCGTGGCCGCCGTGCCCGCGTTGTCGGCCGCGGTACGCGCGGCGGTCGCCGCGGTACGGGAGCCTTCAGCCGCCTCCGTGCCCTCGTCCGCGGCAGCCTTTGACTCCTTGGCATAGGCCTTGGCTTCCAGGGCGTCGCGCTGCTGTTCCGCGTCGACTGCGTTGTTCCGGGCCGTCACGGCCTTCTTCTCGGCGTCGACCGCTGCCTTCATCTTGTTCTCGGCGGTGGTTCCTGCGGTCTGCGCCGCGGCCAACAGGTTCCCCGCCTCGGTCCGCTGGGTCTGGGCCCTCGATTCCGCCGTCGCGGCCTTCGCCCGCTCCGATTCGGCGAGTTCCTTCTGCGACTTGGCGTAGTCCCGCTCGGCCTCGGCCTTCTCCCGCTTGGCCTTCGCGTCCTGGGCCGCGGTCTTGGCCTCCTTTTCCGCGTTCTCCGCCTTGACCTGAGCCGTCTTCGCCTTCACGGCGTTCTCGGCGGCCTTCACCGCCTGCGCCGCAGCGCCCTCCGCCGAGGCCTTCGCCTGAGCAGCGGCCTCTTCGGCGGCCTTGCGCCGGAACTCCGCCTTCGAGGCGTGCGCTTGCGTCATGGCCAGCGAGTTCAAGGTCTTGCTGTCGGCCGCCGAGGCACGCGTCGCGTTCAGCGCGGTCTCGGTGGCCTTCGCCGCCGCCTGGGCAGCGGCTGCCGATGCCTTGGTGACCTGCGCCGCCTGCTGGCCGTAGAGCAGACCCCGGCCGCGCGGGAGTCCCGCCTGGTCGGCGACGGCGTACGCGGAGGTCTGCGCGGCCGTCACCTTGTCGGCCTGCGCCTGGGCATCCTGGGCCGCGCGCGAGGCCACGTAGAGCCGCCCGGTCGCGCGGGCCTGGGCCTGTTCGATCCCCGTGCGGGCCTTGGTGAACTCGCTCGCCGGCGGCCGTCCGCTGCCTGCCGGAACCTTGAGGAAGTGTGCCTCCCAGTCGGTCAGCCGACTCGCGATCATGGACTGGCCGAGTGCCTCGGCCATGGCCTGTGCGGTGATCTGCAGGTCCTTGGAAGCGGCCTGCTCGGCACCGAGGATGGTGTCCCGCTGCGTGCGCTGGCCCGTGATCTCGGACTGCCACTCCTGGGAAGCGACCGCCACCTCAGCGGTCAGGACCTTGTGCGGATCGACCGGGTTGCTGGTCTCACAGGACGCGAAACGCGCCTTGAGCTGCTCGACGTCGATCCGGAACTCCATCGAGTCCGGCGCGGGAGCGCTGGTGGGGAAACCGCCGTTCTGCAGGAAGATCCGTGCGTCGTCGGCGTACATGGGATGCGAGCGCTGCATGTCCCATTCCCACGCCTTGCGGTCCTCGTAGGATCCCGAGGGGTAGTACCGCGACGTCGCGATCTTCGTGACCGCATCGACGGATTCCTTGCCGGCAACCGGGTGCTGGTCCACGTAGAAGTCGCTCTGCCCCTGCCAGTGGCGGGCTGCGATCCAATCGGTGAACCCCGTGGCGGTGAAGATCGTCGGGTCGTTCGGCGGCCACTGGAATCCCGTGATCGTGTAGCCCGGCGGGACGTCGTTCATGTAGAGCGAGGCCTGCCATGCCTTGCCGCGCTCGTCCATCTCGGCGAACTTGGCATTCGCGGCGGCATGGTCCTTGTCGTACGCGGTCGACAGTGGCGTGCCGTCCCAGTAGTTGCGCGCCGCGGCGGCCAGCAGCTCGGGTTCGGTTCCGTTGAGTCCCGTGCGGGCGACGGCCTTCATGTCCCCGCCCCCCTTGCGCAGGACGTTGCCCAGCAGGCACTGGGCCTCGCGGACCTTCTGGGCCGCCTCCAGGTCGAACGGAGCGGGCTCGTCGGCGGTGGCAGCCGCGCGCAGGGTGTCGATGGGCTGCACGCCGCTGCTGGTGAAGGTGACGGCCGCGGCGGTGGCCACGGCCGTGGTGGTCAGGAAGCGCGTCCAGTTGCCGAAACGACGGCGTCTGGGCGTCTGTGCGTTCTGGCGCATACCCGTATCAGCCGTTCTGCTCAGAAGAGGACGTCGAAGGCGGCCCAGCCCGAGGTGCCGATCTGCACCCGGGGGGCGAAGGGGGCGGCGGCATTGCCGGTGCCCTTGAACAGCCACAGCGCGCCGGCGGTATCGGCCGCGATCAGGTCGGTCTTGCCGTCGCCGTCGGTGTCACCGGCGGAGGCGAGCGTCTTGTACGCCTGCCAGCCGGTGCCCGCGGCGTACCGCGTGCCGACCACGGCGTCCACCGTGGCCGCGCCCGTACCCGCATAGATGTTGAGCGTGCCGTCGCCGAAGCGGGCGAGGAGGTCGGCCTTGCCGTCGCCCGTGTAGTCGCCGCGGCCCACGAGCGTCATTCCGTTCCACCCGGTGCCGACCCTGATCCGGGTCGCGAGGGTACCGTCGGGTTTGCCCTGGTAGAGCCACAGGGTGCCGGAGGCGTCCCGGCCGACCAGGTCCGGGTCGGCGGAACCGCCCATGTTCCCCACGGAGACGATCGTGTCGTAGATGTCCCAGCCACCGCCTACGACCTTGGTGTCGTTGCCGTGCTCGGCGGTGTAGTAAAGCGTCCCGGCCGCGCGGTGGTAGAGGTCGTTGGCCCTGCCGCCCTCCGAGACGTTGGCCTGGACGAGTGCGGTCGCCTCGCCGAAGCCGCCGCCGAGTTCGTAGGCGGACTTCAGGCCGCCCGTACCGTTCGCCTCGTACGCCCGCAGCTTGCCGGTGCTCGCGTTGCGCGCGAGGAGCGGGAACGTCTTCAGAGCCGGGCCCGAGGATTGGGCGCCTACGGAGCCGGCGTTGGCGGCCCGGCCCGACCAGAGCGGCGGTGCCACGCCGGACACCCCCGCCGCGACGGCGGCCAACACCAGGCCGATCGCACAGATCACCGCCCGGCGTACCGAGCGGTTCATGGATTGCAGCATCGAGTTGTGGTTCCTCACAGGGATCACGAGCGGCGGGCGTGCCACAGGCACACCGAAGAGCTCGGAATTCCCCCCTGAGACAGCCGACGCACCGCATTCGTCAGCGGTACGTTCACGCTACTCGAACGCGTAACTCCCGTGAAGATCAGCCGAGTTGAATGTCCAAAAGTAAGTGGCCCGCCCCTCGGACCGAGGGACGGGCCACCGGAAGACAAGCCGGTTCACCTGGGATGATGCTCCCTACTCCGGCGGGCCGATGTAGTTCTTGAGGCCCGGGACGGTCAGGGTGCCGCCGAACTGGCCGGCCTGGACGACCTTGACGTTCGTGAAGAACGCGAACGGTACGTTCAGGGGCGGCGGGCTGTTCGGGCTGAACTCGATCGGGATCAGGCCGAAGAGGTTCCCCTTGAGGCTCTCGGTGTACATCGTCACCGTCGCCCCGCGGATCTTGGAGGTGGAACCCGGGCGGGACTTCAGGTGGGCGACGTTCCCGCTCTTGCCGACCGTCTGGTAGAGGTCCTTGATGTCCAGCGAGTCGGCCGTGAACTTCAGGACCTTCTTGGTCTTGCCGCCCGCCGTCTTCACCTCGACGATGCCGTGGTAGTCCAGGCCGTAGAGGGTCAGCTTCGAGCTGTCGAGGTACCAGGGCTCGTCCGGCAGGAGCGGGATGCCCCGTTCCAGCTCGGCGTCGGCCAGTGCCTTGGCGTCGTAGGTCGGGCAGGGGAAGGGTTCCTTCCCGTTCGCGTCCTTCGTCTCCCCCGGCTTGGCGGCGCCCGTCTCGTCCTTCGGGTTCGTCGCGGTGTCCTTGACGTCCTGGGAGAGCTCGGAGACGTCGACCCCGGCCTTCTTCGCCGCCTCGCGGATCGCGTCCGCGGCCGGGTCCGGGGCGGGCTTCGCCGGCGCGGGCGTGGTCGTGGAGGGCTTCGGAGGCGTGGTGGGCGTGGACGTCTTGGCGGGGGTGGGCGTCGGGGTGGCCGACGGCTGCGCGGGCTGGAGCGGCTTGGTGAGCGGGTCCAGCAGCCCCTTGAGCGTGTCTCCCACGCCCAGCGGGTCCAGCGGGTTCGTGGTTTTGGAGGGCGTCGGCGCGGCGGCCGGGGCCTTGGGGACCGTCTGTTGCGCACCGGCGGCTGCCGCCGAGCTGCTGGCGGACGGCTTCGGTGCCGGCGGGGTGACGCCGGGCTTGGGGGCGGTGGACGCACCGGGCGAGGGGGCGGCGGTGGCCGACGAGCTCGGCGAGGGCGTCTTCGAGGGGCTCGGGGAGGCCGACTCCGTGGGGCCGTCGGACCGGGTCACGCACGGTCCGGGCGCGAAGGGGATCTCCTGGTCGTCGGCCATGGCCAGCTTCGGCGCCATGCCCATCCCGACGAAGACCGCGGTCGGCATGGCCGCCAGTGCCATCGTCTTGCCGACGGGTATCTGGATCTTGTTCAGCAGCGACTTCCGGGGCGCGGCGTGCCGCGGACCCCTTCTTTCACGGGACTCCGCGCTCGGGGCCACGCCCGGCTGCGTCTCGTCACCCCGCACTGTTCCTCCCGCCATCGGCGTGGGCAGTCGTCTCGCTCGCGTAGGCCGTTTCCGTGCCGCGGGGCGCCGGGATGCCCTGGGGGCCGCCCGTCATCGCCTCTGCCTTGCCCAGGTCGCCGGCCGCGGGATCCGTCTCGTCCACCGGGGTACCGGGGGCCCACGCGAGGGCGAGGCCGCCGCCGATCATGGCGCAGGTGAAGCCGATGAAGAAGCCACCGAGGTTGGACACCGGCAGGGACACCAGGGCCAGCAGGATGGAGGCGACACCGGCGAAGACCCGGATTCCCTGCTGGAACCAGAGGGCCAGCCCCAGGGTGATGAGCAGGATGCCGATGATCAGCGAGCCGGAGCCGGCCGTCGTCGCCATCGCGAGGGTGATATTGCCCAGCCGGAGGTCCGCGTACGGGAAGTACGCGATAGGGAAGCCACTGAAGAGCGTGAACAGCCCTGCCCAGAAGGGACGGCGACCGCGCCAGGCGTAGAAGTGGTAGTACACCACGGTGAGCCAAGCGTCATCCGAGCGGCGAACGTAGACCGGGGCCTGGGGGTTCATGGACTACAGCTCCCTGGAAACGGTGGTACGGAGAAATCTGTGGAGCCCGGACGGGTGGCCGACGGCTGCCGCCGCCCACCCGTCCGGTGACATATCGGGACTGATCAGTCCTTGATGTCCTCGTAGCAGGGCTGGTCGCCACCGAGCAGGCGCAGCTTCAGGTCGGGCAGCTTGAAGGTGCCCGCCGTCGTCGCCCACGCCTTCTGGCGCACGTTCGTCAGGATCGCCTTGTCGGCGCGCTGCGAGAACGCGTAGGGGCTCGCGACCGTACCGGCCTGCGGCTTGGTCTTGTGGCTCGCGTCGCCCACGGCGACACCGATGTCCAGGTTGGTGAAAGTGGCGTCGGTGTCGAGCTCCGCAACATCCAGGTAGATGTTGTCGGCGACGGCCGGCTTGCCCTTGTTGCCCGTGCGCAGCTGCAGCGTGATGTTGCCGAGCGGCGTCGGGGTCACCAGCGACTGGCACATGTTGGTGATCTCGGCGTGGCTGAACCCGGAGATGGTGACCGGGTGGTGCGCCGCGTTGCCCTTGAGGTCGTGCCCCTCGGCGATACCGCCGTACTGAATGAGGTTGTCACCGTCAAGCTTGTCGGCACGGACCTTGAAGTCCTGGCCGGAAACTGCGAACGACGCCGCGAGGGCACCCTGCGCCAGACCCACACCGACCGCGGCGGTGGCCGCGATGCTCGGCACCATGACGAGCGCGAAGCGCTTCCATCTGGTCCCGCCACGAACCTGAGAACTCATTTCGTTCCTCCTTCTCGGACGTACATCTCCGGTCCGGGCCGTGCCCGTCCTGGGATGGGAGAAGTGCTACGTCCTCGGGAAGGAGCGCAGGCGGCCGAGCCGCGGCCGAGCCGCGTCCGGTACACCGGCGTTCACCCCCGAGCGACAACCACTGGGTCACGCGTTCGCGCAACCAGGAGGACAGGCTCCGCCGGTGCGGCGAAGACCCCCCTGTCCTGCGGCCGGTGCCACTGCCACCGGCCGGCCCGGTGGGGACCCTCCACCGCGGCTCCGGACGAGCGGCTCTGCGGGAAGGACCGAGCGTCGCCGATCGTGGTCCATTCCAGGCCGGGGCACAAGGGGGGTCGTTACTGGCGGGTAACGGCAAGATAACCGGGGTACGACCCCTCGCCGTCGGGCGGCGACACAGGGTGTCACCCAAGGCCACGACAGAGCGGTTGATTCAGGAACACACCGGACAGTTCACAGGGTTCCGTTTACTGCGAGTAACAGCAGCCGCAATTGCCAAGTTTTGGCAAAGTGCGGCCGCTGTTTATCTCCGTGTCAACAAATCGCCGCTCCTGCGGCGGCCCTCCGGAAGGGCTCCGGCGGCGCCCTAGAAGAGCACCCGCGCGAGGGCCGTGCGCGCCGCCGCGACCCGGGGATCGTCCGCCCCGATGACCTCGAACAGCTCCAGCAGCCGCACCCGGACCGCGTCCCGGTCGGCGCCCGCCGTCACGCGGACCGTGTCGACCAGGCGCCCGAAGGCGTCCTCGACGTGCCCGCCGACCAGGTCCAGGTCCGCCGCGGCGATCTGGGCCGCCGGGTCCTTCGGGTTCTCGGCGGCCGCGGTGCGCACCGTCTGCGGGTTCATGTCCTTCACGCGGGCGAGCAGCTCGGCCTGCGCGAGCCCGAGCTTCGCCTCGGTGTTCGCCGGGTCGTCGGCGAGGACGTTCTTGTACGCCTGCATCGCGCCGCCCAGGTCACCGGCGTCCAGTGCCACGACGGCCGCCTCCAGCAGCGCGTCGTACGGACCGGCCGGGACGGCGGTTTCGGCAGCGGCGCCGCCCGCGGCGCCGGGCGCGGCATCCGGGTCGACCGCGAGGCCGATGATGCCGAAGCGGTCCTCGGCGACCTGGACCAGCTGGGCGAGGGTCGCGCGGATCTCCTGCTCGGGCGCCACACCCTGGAACAGCGGGAGCACCTGCCCCGCGACCACGGCGAAGACGGCCGGAATGCCCTGGATGCCGAACTGCTGCATCAGCATCTGGTTGGCGTCGACATCGACCTTGGCCAGGACGAGGCGGCCGTTCGCCTCGACGGTCAGCCGCTCCAGCAACGGGCTGAGCTGCTTGCACGGCTGGCACCACTCGGCCCAGAAGTCCAGGACGACCGGAACCTCGGCGGACAGCTGGATGACATCGCTTTCAAAGCCGGCCTCGTCTACGTCGATCACGAGCGCGGACGGGGGCACGGCACCCGCGGAGGCGGGTGCGCCGCCCTGGGAGGCCTGCCGCGCCGCTTCGGCGCGCGCCTGCTCGGCCTTCGCCTTGGCCTCGCCGGCCGCCTTCACCGCGGCGAGGTCGACGACGCCGCTCATGGACATGTTTCTGGGCTGCATGCGTACATCCTCCCCCCTGTGCGCGCGCCGACGAAAAGGATCGGCCCATTTCCCCCTGTGGCGCCGGGTCCCCACCTGGCGCCGGTAGCTCTTCGCGTGGTTGCCGCTCTTACGCTACGAGCCGTAGCGTAACTCCCCGCGGCGGCGCGCGCTCCGTGATCTGAAGCACAGCGGGCAGTTCGGCTACCGACGGGTATGGTCTCGGCCATGCGCAGCCCCAGCTCCTCGACCGGCCGCACCGGCCGCCCCCGCAGTGCCGCCGCGGACGCGGCGATCCTCGCCGCGACGCGGGACGCACTGGTCGAGCTGGGCTGGTCGAAGTTGACCATGGGCGATGTCTCGGCCCGCGCCGGGGTCGCGAAAACGACCCTCTACCGGCGGTGGGCCGGCAAGAACGAGCTGGTCGTGGACGCGGTCGCGGAGCTCTTCGACTCCCTCGAACTCCCCGACCGGGGTTCGCTCGAAGCCGACGTCGAGGACGTGGTCCTGCAGTTCGCGGAGCTCCTGCGCCGGCCGGAGGCCCGTACGGCGCTGATGGCGGTCGTGGCCGAATCCACTCGCGACGAAGCACTGCGCGACCGGATCCGGTCGGCCATCGTGGATCGGCAAAAACGTCTCGTCGTACTGGGGCGCGAGCGGGCCCAGGCTCGCGGCGAACTCCCGTACGAGGAGGACGAGGCGATCGCCTGCCGCACCACCGACCTGATCTTCGACGTGATCGCGGGGACGGTGGTACACCGGGCGCTGGTCAGCTCGGAGCCGGTGGACGCGCTGTGGGTGGCGACCTTCACCTCCCTGCTGATGCACGGCCTGCGCGGCCCCGCCGCCGCCTGAAGCGGCCGACGGATACTCCCTGGTCCCCCGGGCGCACCGGATGCACCGAGGCCGGCCAACGGCCGTCCCCTCGGGGGCGGACCGCGACCGGCCTCGGGCGCGTCGGACGGGGACTAGAAGCCCGGGGGCTCCGTGTAGGTGCCCCACTCGTCCCGGAGCGCATTGCAGATCTCGCCGAGCGTGGCCTCCGCCCGGACCGCGTCCAGCATGGCCGGAATCATGTTCGACCCGTCGCGGGCGGCGTCCAGCATGGCCTTGAGCGAGGCCGACACCTTCGCGTCGTCGCGTCGCGCCTTGCGCTCCCCCAGCTCGCGCACCTGCACGCGCTCGACCTCGTGGCTGACGCGCAGGATCTCCAGGTCGCCGGTAACCGAGCCGTGGTGGACGTTGACGCCGACGACGCGCTTGTCGCCCTTCTCCAGCGCCCGCTGGTAGGCGAAGGCCGACTCGGCGATCTCGCCGGTGAACCAGCCGTCCTCGATGCCGCGCAGGATGCCCGAGGTGATCGGCCCGATCGGGTGCTGCCCGTCGGGGTGGGCGCGCAGCCCGCGCTCCTTGATCTGCTCGAAGATCTTCTCGGCGTCGGCCTCGATGCGGTCGGTGAGCTGCTCGACGTACCAGGAACCGCCCAGCGGGTCGGCCACGTTGGCCACGCCGGTCTCCTCCATCAGCACCTGCTGCGTGCGCAGGGCGATCTCGGCCGCCTGCTCGCTCGGCAGCGCGAGGGTCTCGTCGAGGGCGTTGGTGTGCAGCGAGTTGGTCCCGCCGAGGACGGCCGCGAGGGCCTCGACGGCGGTGCGCACCACGTTGTTGTACGGCTGCTGCGCCGTCAGCGAGACTCCGGCGGTCTGCGTGTGGAAGCGCAGCCACATCGACTTCTCGCTCTTGGCCCCGTACACCTCCTTCATCCAGCGCGCCCAGATCCGGCGCGCGGCACGGAACTTGGCGATCTCCTCGAAGAAGTCCAGGTGTGCGTCGAAGAAGAAGGAGAGGCCGGGCGCGAAGACGTCGACGTCCATCCCGCGGGAGAGCCCGAGCTCCACGTACCCGAAACCGTCGGCGAGGGTGTACGCCAGCTCCTGCGCGGCCGTCGCCCCGGCCTCGCGGATGTGGTAGCCGGAGACCGACAGCGGCTTGTACGCCGGGATGCCGGTGGCGCAGTACTCCATGAGGTCGCCGATGAGGCGCAGGTGCGGCTCGGGTTCGAAGAGCCACTCCTTCTGGGCGATGTACTCCTTGAAGATGTCCGTCTGCAGCGTGCCGTTGAGCACGGCCGGGTCCACGCCCTGGCGTTCGGCGGCGACGAGGTACATGCAGAAGGCGGGCACGGCGGGGCCCGAGATGGTCATCGAGGTGGTCACGTCGCCGAGCGGGATGTCCTTGAACAGGACCTCCATGTCGGCGGCGGAGTCTATGGCGACCCCGCAGTGGCCGACCTCGCCGAGGGAGCGGGGGTCGTCGGAGTCGCGCCCCATGAGGGTCGGCATGTCGAAGGCCACCGAGAGCCCGCCGCCGCCGGCGGCCAGGATCATCTTGTAGCGCTCGTTGGTCTGCTCGGCGTTCCCGAAGCCGGCGAACTGCCGGATGGTCCAGGTGCGCCCCCGGTAGCCCGTCGCGTGCAGACCGCGGGTGTACGGGTACTCCCCCGGCCAGCCGATGCGCTCGAACCCCTCGTACGCGTCGCCGGGCCGGGGCCCGTAGACCGGATCGACGGCATCGCCGGAGAGCGTGGTGAAGTCGGCCTCGCGCTTGCGGGCCTTGTCATAACGGGCCTGCCAGCGACGGCGGCCCTCCTCGATGGCGTCAGCGTCCATACCCACGAATTTACTAGGACGTCCTAGTAAATGTCGATGGGAAACCCCGGGGAGTCTTCCCCGGGGACCTCCGGCGGAGTATCAGGCGCCGACGCCCGCGGCGGCCGGGGCGTCGGCGACCAGCGGCTCGACCTCGGCGCGGACCTGGCGCTCGACGAAGAAGGCGGCCAGCGGGATGGTCCCGCTGAGCATGACCCACAGCATCTTGCCGAAGGACCACTTCGCCTTGGAGCTCAGGTCGAAGGCGAAGACCAGGTAGATCATGAACAGGACGCCGTGCACCTGCGAGACCACGAGGGTCAGGTCGGCGCCGACGTCGAAGCCGTACTTCGCCACCATGCAGGAACAGAGGATCAGGAGCATGACCGCGGTCACATAGGCCATGGCGCGGTAGCGGGTCAGCACGCTTCGTTTCATGGATACGAGCGTAACCGCCCGGAAAACCCCCGCGGACGCGGGGAGCGGCCCGTCACCCCGTACGGCGTGAGCGCGCGCGGGTCACCCCCACGGCGGCCGGGAGCATAGCCGGACCCGGCCGCGGGCTCACTGCTCCTCGAAGTCCGCGGCGGCCACCCGCAGGGGGCGCAGCAGCGCGAAGATCTCCTGGCATTCCTCGGCGTCGTAGGCGCCCAGGCCGAAGTCGATCGCCATCAGGTCCTTGGTCGCCGCCTCGACGACCTCGCGGCCCTTGTCCGTGATGGACGCGAGCGTGCCGCGCCCGTCGTTCGGGTTCGGCCGCTTGGCCACCAGCCCCGCCTTCGCCAGCCGGTCCACCGTGTTCGTCACGGACGTCGGGTGGACCATGAGCCGCTCGCCGATCTTCGACATCGGCAGCTCGCCGGCCTTGGAGAAGGTGAGCAGCACGAGCGCCTCGTACCGGGCGAAGGTCAGCCCGTACGGCTTGACCACCGCGTCGACCTCGCCCAGCAGGATCTGGTGCGCACGCATGATCGACGTGATGGCGGCCATCGAGGGCACCGGCCCCCAACGCCGCTGCCAGAGCTCGTCGGCGCGGGCGATGGGGTCGAAGGACAGGCTGAGCGGCTTGGACACGCTTCCGACCCTACCGGGCGGTCATTTGGCCGCGGGGCCCGTCTCATTCCTCGGTCCTCGCTCCGCGTTCTCGCGGCCCGCGGAGCGTAGGGCGGCGAGGAGCAGGACGACCACCGCCGTGCCGACGACGGCGGCTCCGGTGACGACCGTGTGGACAGGGGCGAACTCGGCGGCGAGGCCGGCCAGGGCCATGCCGACCCCCTGGAAGGTCATCAGACCGGTGCTCAGCAGGGTCATGGCCCGGCCGCGCAGCGCCTCCGGGACGGCGTCCACGTACCACTGGTCGAGCCCCAGGCCGTACGCGTGCGCCAGCCCGGCGAGCAGCAGCGCCGCCAGGACGACCGGCACCGGGGGCCGGACGGCGAACACGAGCAGGGGCAGCAGGGCGACGGGGGCGAGCCGGGCCACCAGCCGGGAACGGGCCCGCGCGCTGAGCACCGAACCGGCCCACAGTTCACCCGCGATGGTGCCGACGGGCAGGGCGCACATCATCACCCCCAGGGCAGCGGTGCCCGCGCCGATGCCGTCGGCGTACGGGGCGAGCAGGGCCTCCGGTGCGATGAAGAAGACGGGCGGCAGCCAGCACAGCAGCGTGAGCACCCGCAGCCGGCGCCCGGCGAGCACGGCGCGCAGCCCCGCGAGCGGCGAGGTCCGCGCGGCGGCGGCGCGGGCGGGCCGGGCCCGGGTGCCGAAGCGCAGCAACACGGCCGAGCCGAGGAACCCGGCGGCGGTCAGCCCGATCGCCGCGCGCGGCGCGAGGACGGTGAGCAGCAGCCCGCCGAGCCCGAAGCCGATCAGCTGGGCGCTCTGGGCCACCATGCGCATCAGCGAGCGCCCCAGCACGAACGCCTCGCCGGGGCCGAGGATGTCGGCCAGGGAGGCGGCCCGGGTGCCCTGGAACAGCGGCGCCACGAAAGCCATCGCGCACCGCAGCGCGAGGAGCCCCGCGACGGGGGTGGCGGGCAGGACCATCGCGGCCGCGCAAGTGGCGCACAGCAGGTCGCAGCCGACGAGGACCCGGCGGGCGGGGCGGCGGTCGGCGATCCCGGCGAGGAGGGTCCCGCCGAGGGCGTAGGGGAGGAAGCCGAGCGCGAAGGTGAGCGCGCTCATCAGGGGCGAGCCGGTGGTGCGGAAGACGAGGACGGTCAGGGAGATCTCGGCGACCACGGTGCCGAGGACGGACAGCAGGTGGGCGGCGAAGACGGGTCGGAACTCCCGGACCCGGAAGACGGAGCGGTAGCCGCGGGCCGCGGCGTCGTGGACGAGGGCCATGCCGCTCACCCTGGCGGGTCCCGGGCGGCGCCGGTAAAGATTCGTCACAGCCCGAATCACCGGCCGGCGGCCGGCGGGGCAGCGACCGACGGGCTGCGGACAGCGGGCCTGGGGAAGAGTCCGGGAAAGGTCCGGGAAGGGTCCGGGGAAAGGGGGGCACGGCCGCATGGGGTTCCACTTCCGCTTCGGGGCGGACGACCTGCTGCGCTGCCGGTTCGGCGTCTCGCCGCGCTGGGAGACGCAGGAGGCCGTACGGACGCTGCTCCGCCCGGCCCGGCACGTCTACCACCTGCCGTGGTTGCGGCAGATCAGGGCGGCGGCCGACGGGTTGGACCTGCGCCCGCTGTGGCTGCTGATGCCGCGTGCCGGCCACAATCCGGACTTCCTGAGCCCGCCTCCGGTCGGGCCCTACGTCACCATCGAGGAGGAACTGGCGCGGGTGCGGGCCGCGGCCGCCGTCCCCGACGCGGTGGGCGAGGACCTGCGCCGGGCCCTGGTCTGCACCCCGGGCGCGGCGCAGAGCGCGATCGGGGAGCGGATGCTCGCGGATCCGGCGCGGGCCGTACGGGAGTTGGCGGACCTGTACGAGCAGGCCTGGCAGGCGCTGGTCGCCCCGCACTGGCCGCGGCTGCGGGCCCTGCTGGAGGCGGACATCCTCTTCCACTCGCGGCGGCTGGCCGCGGGCGGGCTGGAGGCGCTGTTCGACGGCCTCCACCCGGATCTGCGGTGGCACGGCAGCACGCTCACCATCCGGCGCCCGGGGCACCACGACCGCTCGCTCGACGGACAGGGCCTGCTGCTCATGCCGAGTGCGTTCGTCTGGCCGCAGGTGGTCGGCGGGTACGACCCTCCGTGGCAGCCGACCCTGGTGTATCCGGCGCGCGGGATCGGAGCGCTGTGGACGGCGCCCGAGGGGCCGGCCCCGCCGGCGCTGGCCCGGCTGCTGGGCCGGGCCCGGGCGGAGGTGCTGTGCGCGCTGCACGAGCCGGCCTCGACGACGGCACTGGCCCACCGGCTGGGGCTGGCGCCCGCCACGGTCTCCGCACATCTGAAGGCCCTGCACGGTGCGGGCCTGCTGGTCTCGGCCCGGCACGGCCACCAGGTGCTCTACGAGCGCACCCCCGTGGGCATCGCGCTGACCACGGGCTCGGTGCCGTAGCAGCCGGGCGCCCGGCCGCCCCGGTGTCGCGGGCTGACGGTGTGTGACCGCCGTGTCACGATGTCACGGTCCGCGCCAACCGGTCCGCGGCACCATCCCTTCGCCCCGAGGAAGCCGGATGCCAGGCCGACGCCGCCACCGTCCCAGCCCCCTCACCACCACCCTCACCGGTATCGCGCTGCTGCTCGCCGCGGGGGCCGCCTGCACCCCTGCGCCCTCGACTCCGGAGCCCGCCCCTCCGCGCGCGCCGGCCGAGGCCCCGGCGCAGGCGGCGCCGGCGGAGTCGCCGTTCTGGGTGGACCCGCAGAGCGACGCCGCCCGGCAGGTCGCGGCCTGGGAGGCCCAGGGCCGCAACGGCGACGCCCAGTTGCTGCGCCGGATCTCGGAGCGGCCCATGGCCCTGTGGGTACCGGGCGGGGATCCCGGGCCGGAGATCCGCCGGGCCGCGCGGAGCGCCGCGGCGGCCGGCCGGACCCTGGTGCTCACCGCCTACAACATCCCCCACCGGGACTGCGGGCAGCACTCCGCGGGCGGAGCGGCCGACGCCGTCGCCTACCGCAAGTGGATCGGCGCCTTCGCCGACGGCGTCGGCGCGGCCAGGGCCGTGGTGATCCTGGAACCGGACGCCGTCCCCCACGTCGTGGACGGCTGCACCCGACCCGACCGCCACGAGGAGCGGCTGCGCCTCCTCGCGGAGGCCGTGACCCGGCTGAAGAAGAACCGGAACACCAAGGTCTACCTCGACGCCGGGAACCCGGCCTGGGTCCCGGATCCGGCCAAGCTGGTCGAACCCCTCCGCAGGGCGGGGCTCGACCGCGCCGACGGCTTCTCGCTCAACGTCTCCAACTTCCAGCCCGACGCGGCGGGCCGGGCGTACGGCGCCGCGCTCTCCAAGGCCGCGCACGGCAAGCACTTCGTCCTCGACACCAGCCGCAACGGCGCGGGCCCGCTCGCGGGGCACGGGCAGGAGGCCTGGTGCAATCCGCCGGGCCGGGCGCTCGGCGTCCCGCCGACCGACCGGACGGGCGACCCGCTCGTCGACGCGTACCTGTGGATCAAGCGGCCCGGCGAGTCCGACGGGCCCTGCCGCGGCGGTCCGTCGGCCGGCACCTGGTGGCCGGACTACGCCCTCGGCCTCGCCCGCCGCGCCAAGGAGTGAGGCGGCCGGGGCGGGGCGCGGGCCGCCGGGGCTACCACGGCCGGGGCTTCGCCGCGGGCCTGCTCGCAGGCTCGACCGCAGGCCTGGCCGCAGGCTCCGCCGCGGGCTCGGGTGCAGGCTCCGGTGCCGGCGCCCGTACCCGGAGCCACTTCGCCTCCGAGGGCGTCCCGTCGGCGTCGGTCACGAACGGCATGTACCAGCCCGGCGGCACCGGCGTCGGATCCCGCGGCACCTCCACCGTGACCGTGCCGGCCGTCTTCGTCAGTCCGAGCGCGACCGACCGCTGCTCCCGTCGGTGGTGTATGTGACCGCGCTCGGCCGCATCAGCCGGGCCCGCTCGATCCGCTCGGGGTGCGCCGCCTCGAAGGTCGCCCGCCCGTCCTCGCCGAACTCCTGCGGCCCCGCGCCCAGTACGGGACGCCGCGCCGGATCCCGGTACAGGTACGGCGGCCGGTACACCTCCAGCCGGTGCTCGAACTTCCCCAGCCTGGTGTTGTCCTTGTCCGCGAAGAGCGGGTCGGAGCCGAAGGTGGCCACCCGCCCGTCGGGCAGCAGCAGCGCCTCCGAGTGGTAGTTGCGGCCGACCGCCGGGTCGGCCGCGGCCCTGAAGGAGCCGGTGCGCGGGTAGTAGAACTGCGCCTTGCGGATGTCGCTGGCGCCCCGCACTCCTCGGAGCCCGACCAGCCCCCACGACCCGTACTGCAATCTTGTAGCTGGACTGCCCGATCTTGTACGCGTGGTACCTCTCCTGCGCGAACGTCAGCGCGGCCGGGGCGTTGAGCGCCGCCAGCACCACCACGGCCCCGGTGCCCAGAACGGTGTTCTTGAACTGCTTCGAAGGCCGGTGGGGCATGGGTCGGCTCCCTCCCGTGGTCGTGGCGAACGCCGGCTCCGGCTCCTCGCCCGGCCCGTGGGGACGCCCGAGGCCCAGGCGCGCCCGCGCCGGGGCGCGGCGGCCGCGCAGCAGGCCCGCGCCCCACACGGCCACGGGCGCGAGGGGATCAGCAGGGCGAGCACCGCCCAGGCGTGCATGGCCGCGTGGGTGTGGCCGAGGCGGGCCGATGAGGCCGGAGAGACCGCGAGGACGGCGGCCCAGCCACACGTCGAGCGGTCCGTCGTGCCGCAGCTCCACCGCGGCGCGGAGGGTGTCGCGCGCCATCGTGAGCGGCTCTTTGCCGGGGACGTACGGCGTCAGGAAGGCGACTTCGTACCGGGTTGGGGCGGTACGGGCACGGGGTCGCGGGCCGCCATCGTGGTGTGGGCCACGGAGACGACGTGGACGAGCATGAACAGCACACAGGTGGCCCTCCACCGGGGACACCTTGGAGGTGCTCACCCCTGAGCACATGAGCCGGCGAGCGGGGAAGCAGCACGCCGAGGGGCGGGCAGCACCCGGAGAACGCCGCCCTTGGCCCGGCGTAATACGCGTCATACACAACGTTTGTGGCCAAGACCAGGATCAGCATCAGCCTTGAGGAGCACCAGGCCGACCGCATCAGGCGACACGCCGAGCGTGCCGGCCTGGATGTCTCCGCATACCTCGTCCACGCGGCAACACGGCAGATGGCCGAGACCGAGGCCATAGAGGATCAATTCGCGGGCGTTGACGCCATCATCGCAGCGGCCGAGGCCGAGGCTGCCGGCGTCCCTCCGGAGGCCGTTCCGCCGGCCGGCGAGTTGACCGCACAGGAGCAACGGGAGGTCGAATCCGCCCTCGACCTCGTCTATGGGCCGGATCGAGCCGGTGCCCGCCCCGGAGAGGCCGCGTGAATGCAAGGGTCCCTGTCTACGACACGGGAATGCTGATCGCTCTGGCAGACCGCAAAGCCAAGCCGGCCCACCTGCATGAAGCGCTGAAAGCCACCCCTCACCGGGCGTTGGTCCTCGGGCCGGTGCTGGCCCAGGCATGGCGCCCGAATCCGGCGCTCGTGCGCGGACTGGCCACCACCCTAAGAGACTGCACGGTGCCGCAGGCTCGAAGCTCGGCCCCGCCGATGCGCGATACCAGGGCGGGCCGGCCTGAGTGCATCGCCTGCGCGACGGGCTTCGACCTGGCCGACTGGCACCGGATCGGCACCGTCCTGGGGCAAGCCCAACTCCCACCGAAGAAACGGCCCGACGCGGTGGATGCCTGCGTCGCCCTGGCCGCCACGAAACACGGCAGCGCGGTGATCTTCACCAGCGACCCGGAAGACATCGCGGCTTATCTGGCCGTGCTGAATCCGCCCGATGTGCACATCCACGCCGTATGAGCGTGTCAGCCCGCCGTGAGGTGGCGTTCCACCGTGGCCACCTTGGAGGTCAGACCGTCCGTCACCCCGGGGCGGATGTCGGCCTTCAGGACGAGCGAGACCCGCGGAGCCCTGGCCTCGACCGCCGCCACCGCGCGCCGGACGACGTCCATCACCTCGTCCCACTCCCCCTCGACCGAGGCGAACATCGCGTCCGTGCGGTTCGGCAGCCCCGACTCGCGCACGACCCGCACCGCTTCGGCCACGTATGCGCCGACCTCTTCGCCGACCCCCAGCGGGGTCACCGAGAACGCGACGATCATGCGCTCGCCGCCTCGCGCCGCGCCCGGGCCGCCATGACGCTCGCAGCCTCCTCGCGCTTGAGCAGCTTGTCGCCGTAGAGCCCGCCGAAGGGCACCAGGGCCAGGAGGAAGAAGAGCGCCGCCTTCTTCGCCGGCCACTTCGCCTTGTTCCAGACGTCCAGCAGGAAGACCACGTAGATGAGGAACAGGATCCCGTGCAGCCCGCCCAGCGGCATCATGAGGTAGTCGATGTCCGAGATCCGGCTCAGCAGCGAGCCGAAGATCAGCAGGGCCGGGAACGACAGTGCCTCCGGTACGGAGATGAGGCGCAGCCGGTGCAGGGCGGAAGCGGTCTTGATGTCCACGTACGGAACCTTTGCGTGGGGCGGCGGGGGTCCGTCCCAGTGTCTCAGCCACCCCGGTCGATCTTGACCTGGGGTACGCACGGGCGCCCCCGGGCACCGCGTATCGGCCACCGTGCCCTGTCGGCCTCCGCCCGCTGCCGATAACGTCATCCCGTGGCTCAGTTCCGACTCCAAGGCAGCAAGGTGCTCGCCGTCGACCTGACCGGGGATGCCGTCAAAGCGAAAAACGGCTCCATGGTCGCGTACGACGGCCAGATGGCCTTCAAGAAGATGACCGGCGGCGGCGAAGGCCTGCGCGGCATGGTGACCCGCCGGCTGACCGGCGAACAGATGACCGTGATGGAGGTGCAAGGGCACGGCACCTGCTTCTTCGCCGACCGCGCGAGCGAGATCAATCTCGTCGATCTGCGCGGCGAGAAGCTGTACGTCGAGTCCAGCAACCTCCTGTGCACCGACGCCGGCCTGCGCACCGGCACCACCTTCACCGGCCTGCGCGGCGGGGCGACGGGCAACGGCCTGTTCACCACCACCGTCGAGGGCAGCGGCCAGGCGGCGATCATGTCCGACGGCCCGGCGGTGGTGCTGCGGGTCAGCGCCCAGTACCCGCTCTCCGTCGACCCGGGGGCGTACATCGCGCACACCGGCAACCTCCAGCAGTCCTTCCAGTCGGGGGTCACCTTCCGCACCCTGATCGGCGAGGGCTCCGGCGAGGCGTTCCAGATCCGCTTCGAGGGCGAGGGCCTGGTGTACGTGCAGCCCAGCGAGCGCAACACGATCGGGGGCGACATCTGATGCCGTTCCGCGAGATCAACTCGAAGATGGTCGAGGCCCAGGTCGTCCCGGGGCAGAAGATGTACAGCCAGCGCGGCGCGATGCTCGCGTACCGGGGCGATGTCTCCTTCACCCCGAGCCTGACCGGCGGCCAGGGCGGGGTGATGGGCATGATCGGGCGCCGCGTGGCGAACGAGCAGACCCCGCTGATGGCCGTCGAGGGCAGCGGCACCGTGATGTTCGGCCACGGCGGCCACCACATCCAGGTGATCAACCTGACCGGCGAGACCCTCTACGTCGAGGCCGACCGGCTGCTGGCCTTCGACGGCACCCTGCAGCAGGGCACGATGTTCATGGGCTCGCAGGGCGGCGTCATGGGCATGGTGCGCGGCCAGGTGACCGGCCAGGGCCTGTTCACCACCACCCTCAAGGGCCACGGTTCGGTCGCCGTCATGGCCCATGGCGGGGTCATCGAGCTCCCCATCACCCCGAACCGGCCCGTCCACGTCGACCCGCAGGCGTACGTGGCCCACCACGGCGAGGTCAGGAACAAGCTCTCCGCGGCCCTGGGCTGGCGGGACATGGTCGGGCGCGGTTCGGGCGAGGCGTTCCAGCTGGAGCTGTCGGGTCAGGGCGCGGTGTACGTACAGGCGTCGGAGGAGAAGCTGTGAACTTTGGTCCCGTGACCGGTGGCCCGGGCGGCCCGACGGTCTTCGACCCGTACACCCTGCCCTCCGACGACAACGTGAACGCGTACACCTTCTGCGTGGAGCTGAAGGGGAGCCAGTGGTTCCTGCAGAAGGGCAAGATGATCGCCTACTACGGGCGCATCGAGTTCAACGGCATCGGCAACGGGCGCTTCGACCGGCTGCTGCGCACCAGCTTCCATTCGCCGCTGCACGCCAGTGACTGGGTGGTGGCCGAGGGGCAGGGCAAGATGCTGCTCGCCGACCGGGCCTTCGACGTGAACTCGTACGACCTGGACGACGGGAACCTGACGATCCGGTCGGGGAACCTGCTGGCGTACCAGCCCTCGCTCGCGCTGAAGCAGTCGATCGTGCCGGGCTTCCTGACGCTGATCGGCACGGGGAAGTTCGTGGCCGCCTCGAACGGACCGGTGGTGTTCATGGAGCCCCCCCTGCGGGTGGACCCGCAGGCGCTGGTGGGCTGGGCGGACTGCCCCTCCCCCTGCCACCACTACGATCACGGGTACATGTCGGGTGTCATCGGCGGGCTGCGCTCGCTGACCGGCCTCGGCGGCACCTCGGGCGAGGAGCACCAGTTCGAGTTCGTCGGCGCCGGGACGGTGCTGCTCCAGTCGTCGGAGATGCTGATGGCGGAGCAGTCGGTCGGGGCGGTCGGCGCCGGCGCCGAGTCGGCGGGCGTGCCCGGGGCCGGTCACGGCGGCGGGCAGGGCCCGCTGGGCCAGCTCGGCGTGCCGCGGATGCCGGGGCAGCTGGGTGACATCCAGCGGCGCCTCGGGCTGTGATCTTCGGCTTTCCTGCTTTGTACGTCATTCAACTTCTTAGGTAGAGTTCATTCATGGAGACCATGGAGACCGAGACGCCCACGCGCTGGCTGACCGACGCCGAGCAGTGCGCCTGGCGCACCCACCTGGACGTCAGCAGACTGCTGATGCACCAGCTGGAAAAGGATCTCCAGCCTTTCGGACTCACCAACAACGACTACGAGATCCTCGTGAACCTCTCGGAGTCGCCGGACCACCGGATGCGGATGAGCGACCTCGCGACGTCGACGCTCCAGTCCAAGAGCCGGCTGTCCCACCAGATCACCCGGATGGAGACGGCCGGCCTGGTCGTCCGCGTGAACTGCGAGTCCGACCGCCGGGGCCTGTACGCCGTACTGACCGACGAGGGCATGGAGCTCATGCGGAAGGTCGCCCCGCACCACGTGGCGTCCGTCCGCCGGCACTTCATCGACCTGCTGCCGCCGGAGGCCCTGGCGGCGCTGCGGGCCTCACTGGAGCCCGTGGCCGCCCACCTGCGCGACCAGCGCGGCAAGGTCTGACCGGCCCGCACCGGCTCCGGGTGCCGTCCCCGGCGGCAGCCGGAAAATGCGTGGGCAATGCCCGCTCGCCGGTCACCGCCAGCAGTGTGAGCGCATGGCCGGCCCGAGGAGGTCAGCATGCACCGCAAGCACAAGGCGTACGTCGCGTCGGCCGCGGCCGTGGCCCTGATGATCGGGGGCCCGGCGGCGGCCGCAGCCGCCGCGCACACCGCCGACACGGCGGGAACCGCCCCCGTCTCGGCGGCGGCCCGCGCCGACGTGGACGCCGAGGAGGCCGCGGCGGCCGCGCTGAAGAAGTACCCGGGTGTCGTGGAATCCGTCGACAGGGACGACGCCGTCTGGCACGTCCGCGGTTTCTGATGCGGACGGGTGCGGCCGACCCTAGACTGGCGAGCGCCCGGTTTACCCCGATCTTCGAGGGAGTGGCTCATGGCCAAGCGCGGCAACAAGAAGCGAGCACGCAAGAAGAAGAAGGCGAACCACGGCAAGCGTCCCAACGCCTGACCGGTCCGCTGACAGACGTACGAGAGCCGCGCCCCGATCGATCGGGGCGCGGCTCTCGCGTTCAGGCCTCGGTCAGCGTCGCCAGCAGCGTGTCCGCGGCCGCGTACGGGTCCAGCTCGCCCGCCGCGACCCGGCCCGCCAGGGCGCCCAGGTGGGCGTCCCCGTGCACGTCCGCCATCCGGGCCCGCAAGGTGGTCACCGCGATGGTCTCCACCTCGCGCGCGGCCCGGGCCGTCCGGCGCTCGGCCAGCACGCCCCGCTCGTCCATCCACGCCCGGTGCTTCTCCAGCGCCTCGACCAGCTCGTCGATGCCCTGACCGCGCGCGGCGACCGTCTTGACGATCGGCGGACGCCAGTCGCCCGCGCCCCGGGACTCCCCGAGGCCCAGCATGTGGTTCAGCTCCCGGGCGGTGGCGTCCGCGCCGTCCCGGTCCGCCTTGTTCACCACGTAGACGTCGCCGATCTCCAGGATGCCCGCCTTCGCGGCCTGGATCCCGTCGCCCATCCCGGGGGCCAGCAGCACCACCGAGGTGTCGGCCTGGGAGGCGATCTCCACCTCCGACTGGCCGACCCCGACCGTCTCCACCAGGATCACCTCGCAGCCGGCCGCGTCCAGGACGCGGATCGCCTGCGGGGCGGCCCAGGCCAGACCGCCCAGGTGCCCGCGGGTGGCCATGGAGCGGATGTAGACCCCGCGGTCGGAGGCGTGGTCCGACATCCGCACCCGGTCGCCGAGCAGCGCCCCTCCGGAGAAGGGCGAGGACGGGTCGACGGCGAGCACGCCGACCCGCTTGCCCGCCTTGCGGTACGCGGAGACCAGCGCCGAGGTGGACGTGGACTTGCCGACGCCGGGCGATCCCGTCAGGCCCACCACGTACGCCCCGCCCGTGAGCGGGGCCAGGGCCGCCATCACCTCGCGCAGCTGCGGGGACGCCCCCTCGACCAGGGAGATCAGCCGGGCCACCGCTCTGGGCCGGCCCTCACGCGCCTGGGCCACCAGCTGGGGGACGTCCACCGTCATACGTGCTGCGCTCCTCGGATCTCGCTACGGGTACGGGTACGGGTGCCGGCGCCGGCGCCGGCACCGGTCCGCAGGGGGTTACGCCTTCGGGACGCGGACGATCAGGGCGTCGCCCTGGCCGCCGCCACCGCACAGCGCGGCCGCGCCGACCCCGCCGCCGCGGCGCTTCAGCTCCAGCGCCAGGTGCAGCACCACACGGGCACCGGACATGCCGATCGGGTGGCCGAGGGCAATGGCGCCACCGTTGACGTTCACCCTTTCCGGGGTCACGCCCAGGTCCTTCATTGACTGCACGGCGACCGCCGCGAAGGCCTCGTTGATCTCGATGAGGTCCAGGTCGGAAACCTCCAGGCCCTCCTTCTTCAGGGCGTGCAGGATCGCGTTCGACGGCTGCGACTGGAGGGAGTTGTCGGGGCCGGCCACGTTGCCGTGGGCGCCGATCTCGGCGATCCACTCCAGGCCCAGCTCCTCGGCCTTGGCCTTGCTCATCACGACGACGGCCGCGGCGCCGTCGCTGATCTGCGAGGAGGTGCCGGCGGTGATGGTGCCGTCCTTGGCGAACGCGGGGCGCAGCTTGCCGAGGGACTCCGCCGTGGTCTCGGGGCGGATGCCCTCGTCCTGGGAGAAGACGACCGGCTCGCCCTTGCGCTGCGGGATCTCGACCGGGGTGATCTCGGCCTCGAAGACGCCGTTCTTCTGGGCGGCCGCGGCCCGCTGGTGCGAGGCGGCGGCGAACTCGTCCTGCGGGGCGCGCTCGATGCCGAGGCGGGTGTTGTGCTTCTCGGTGGACTCGCCCATCGCGATGTTCTCGAAGGCGTCGGTCAGGCCGTCGTAGGCCATCGCGTCGAGCATCTCGATCGCGCCGTACTTGTAGCCCTCGCGGGACTTCGGCAGCAGGTGCGGGGCGTTGGTCATGGACTCCTGGCCGCCCGCCACCACGATGTCGAACTCGCCGGCGCGGATCAGCTGGTCGGCCAGGGCGATCGCGTCGAGGCCGGAGAGGCACACCTTGTTGATGGTGAGCGCGGGCACGTTCATGGGGATGCCGGCCTTGACGGCGGCCTGGCGGGCGGGAATCTGGCCCGCACCGGCCTGCAGCACCTGGCCCATGATCACGTACTGGACCTGGTCGCCGGCGATGCCGGCCCGCTCCAGGGCGGACTTGATGGCGAAGCCGCCGAGGTCGGCGCCCGAGAAGGACTTCAGCGAGCCGAGCAGCCGTCCCATGGGCGTGCGGGCCCCGGCGACGATCACGGACGTGGTGTTGTTCGTTCCGGACATGAGGCACAGCCCCTTGAAGATGAGGAGTGAACGAGGGTTTACCTGAATGTACTGAGCGGTACCCGCGCCGTCACCGGGCAGTCGGTGTGATCGCTGGCACGTTGCGTGACAACCCTCCTCGGCGGTGCACTGGTCCCATGCTGACAAGAATCGACCACATCGGGATCGCCTGCTTCGACCTCGACAAGACCGTCGAGTTCTACCGTGCCACGTACGGCTTCGAGGTGTTCCACACCGAGGTCAACGAGGAGCAGGGTGTGCGCGAGGCCATGCTCAAGATCAACGAGACCTCCGACGGCGGGGCCTCCTACCTCCAGCTCCTGGAGCCCACCCGCGAGGACTCCGCGGTGGGCAAGTGGCTCGCCAAGAACGGCGAGGGCGTCCACCACATCGCCTTCGGCACCGAGGACGTCCAGGGCGACTCCGAGGCCATCCGCGGCAAGGGCGTACGCGTCCTCTACGACCAGCCGCGCACCGGCTCGATGGGGTCCTCCATCACCTTCCTGCACCCCAAGGACTGCCACGGGGTGCTCACGGAACTGGTCACCTCCGCCCCGCAGGAGGCCGGCGCCGGGCACTGACGGCGCGGGGTGCTCGCGGCCCGGGAAGGTCCCGGCCGCGAGCACCCCGCCCCGCTTCTTCCGTTTCTTCTTGATCACAAACCGGACGTCCGCATACCGGAAGCGGACGATCCGTGCACCAGCGCACTGATGTCCCGATTCCCCGGCCGGTAGAGTGGCCGTGGCTCGGCCGGGGTTCGGTGCGGAGACGGGGTCGGGGCCTGTGACCCCTGCCCCGGTATCTGACACCATTCCCCCGGGGGCGCCGTTCAGCGGGCGGACGGTGCTCATTTGGGAGTGAGCTTGCGACCAGGGGACGGATGGGACCGCGCTGTGCGGGGCTACGAAAGCCAGGAGAGCCATCAGGCTGAAGCCGACCATCTCACGCGCTTCGAAGCCGAGATGGAGCGGCTGAAGAAGGAGCGCGGGAAGGCCGTCCAGCACGCCGAGGACCTCGGTTACCAGGTCGAGGTGCTGCGTGCGAAGCTCCACGAGGTACGGCGCGCTCTGGCGTCCCGCCCCGCCTACGACAGTGCGGACATGGGCTACCAGGCCGAGCAGCTGCTCCGCAATGCCCAGGTCCAGGCCGACCAGATGCGCTCGGACGCCGAGCGCGAGCTGCGCGACGCCCGGGCGCAGACCCAGCGCATCCTCCAGGAGCACGCGGAGCACCAGGCCCGCCTGCAGGCCGAGCTGCACGCCGAGGCCGTCAACCGGCGCCAGCGGCTCGACCAGGAACTCAACGAGCGCCGCCAGACCGTCGAGGCGCACGTCAACGAGAACGTGGCGTGGGCCGAGCAGCTGCGCGCCCGTACCGAGGCCCAGGCCCGCCGGCTCATGGAGGAGTCCCGCGCCGAGGCCGAGCAGTCCCTGAACGCCGCCCGCGCCGAGGCCGCCCGCGTCGCCGAGGAGACCCGGCGCCGGATGGCCGCCGACGCGGAGGCGGCCCGCGCCGAGGCCGAGGCCACCCTGCTGCGCGCCCGCAAGGAGGCCGAGCGGCTGCTGACCGCCGCCTCCGCGCAGGCCCAGGAGGCCACCGAGCACGCGGAGCGGCTGCGTTCGAGCACCACCGCCGAGGCCGAGCTGACCCGGCAGCAGACCCTGGACCTCGGCCGGGTGGCCGAGCAGCGGGTCCAGGAGGCCGACGGGGCCCTGCGCGAGGCCCGCGCCCAGGCCGAGAAGGTCCTCGCGGAGGCCAAGGAGAGCGCCGCCCGCCAGCTCGCGTCGGCGGAGTCGGTCAACGAGCAGCGCACCCGCACCGCCAAGGAGCAGGTGGCCCGGCTGGTCGGCGAGGCCACCAAGGAGGCCGAGGCCCTCAAGGCGGAGGCCGAGCAGACCCTCGCCGACGCCCGCGCGGAAGTCGAGCGGCTGCGTACCGAGGCCGGCGAGCAGGCGCGTGCGGCGGCGGCCGAGGACACCGCGGCCCAGCTCGCGAAGGCCGCCCGGACGGCAGAGGACGTACTGAACAAGGCCTCGCAGGACGCGCAGGCCACCACCCGCGCCGCGTCCGAGGAGGCCGAGCGGATCCGCCGCGAGGCCGAGGCGGAGGCGGAGCGGCTGCGCGCCCAGGCGGCGGCCACGGCCGACGAGCTCAAGGGCGCGGCCAAGGACGACACCGAGGAGTACCGGGCCCGTACGGTCGAACTCCAGGAGGAGGCGCGGCGCCTGCGCGGCGAGGCCGAGCAGCTGCGCGCCGAGGCCGTCGCCGAGGGCGAGCGGATCCGCGGCGAGGCCCGCCGTGAGGCCGTCCAGCAGATCGAGGAAGCGGCGAAGACCGCCGAGGAGCTGCTCGGCAAGGCCAAGGCCGACGCGGACGAACTGCGCGCCGGTGCGAGCGCCGAGAGCGAGCGGGTCCGCGCCGAGGCCGTCGAGCGGGCCACCACCCTGCGCCGGCAGGCGGAGGAGACCCTGGAGCGCACCCGCGCCGAGGCGGAGCGGCTGCGCGCCGAGGCCGAGGAGCAGGCCGAGGCCGTCCGCACCGAGGCGGACGCGGCGGCCCGCGCGCGGCGCGAGGAGACCGAGCAGGCCCTGGCCGCGAAGCGGACGGAGGCCGAGGAGGAGCTCGTACGCCTGCACGCGGAGGCGGAGAGCCGGCTGTCCACGGCCGAGCAGACCCTGCGCGACGCCCGCGGTGCGGCGGAGAACATCCGCCGGGAGACCACCGAGGAGACCGACCGGCTGCGCGCCGAGTCGGCGGAGCGGATCCGCACCCTCCAGGCGCAGTCCGAGTCGGAGGCCGAGCAGCTGCGCACCGAAGCGGCGCAGGACGCCGGTCGGGTCCGGGCCGAGGCCGAGCAGATCGCCGTACGGCTGCGCAGCGAGGCCGAGGCCGAGGCGGAGCGGGTGCGCTCCGAGGCGCAGGACACCGCGGACCGGCTGCGCGCGGAGGCGAAGGCCGCCGCCGAACGGGTCGCCGAGGAGGCGGCCGAGGCGCTGGCCGCTGCCGCCGAGGAGGCGTCCCGGCGTCGCCGGGAGGCCGAGGAGACCCTGGCGTCGGCCCGTACCGACGCGGACAACGAGCGGGCGCAGGCCCGCGAGCAGAGCGAGGAGCTGCTCGCCGCGGCCCGCAGGCGCTCGGAGGAGGCGCAGGCCGAGGCGGCCCGCCTGACCGAGGAGGCGGAGCGGCGCGCCGCGGAGCTGGTGTCGGCGGCCGAGGCCACCGCCCAGCAGGTGCGCGATGCGGTGGCCGGTCTGCACGAGCAGGCCGAGGAGGAGGTCGCCGGGCTGCGCAGCGCGGCCGAGCACGCCGCGGAGCGGACGCGGACGGAGGCCGAGGAGGAGGCCGGCCGGGTCCGCAAGGACGCCTACGAGGAGCGCGAGCGGGCCACCGAGGACGCGAACCGCATCCGCAGCGAGGCCCGGGCCGAGACGGACGCGGCGAAGGCGCTGGCCGAGCGGACCGTCAGCGACGCGATCGCCGAGGCGGAGCAGCTGCGCAGCGACACCGCCGAGTACGCGCAGCGGGTGCGTACGGAGGCCACGGACGCGCTGGCCGCGGCCGAGCGCGACGCGGCCCGGACCCGGGCCGACGCCCGTGCGGACGCGAACCGGATCCGCGGCGAGGCGGCGGAGTCCCTGGAGGCCTCCCGTGCCGAGGGCGGCCGGATCGTCGCCGAGGCGACGGCGGAGGCCGAGCGGATCACCGAGGAGACGCTCGCGGCGAACGCGGCCACCGTCGAGGTGGCCGCGGCGGAGGCGGAGCGGCTGACCTCCGAGGCCGTCGCGGCCGCGGACGCCACCCGCGCCGAGGCGGCGAACACGCTGGACGAGGCCCGCGCGGAGGCGAACCGGCTGCGCAGCGACGCCGCCGAACAGGCGGACCGGCTGGTCACCGAGGCCGCGTCCGAGGCCGAGCGGCTCACGCGGGAGACGCGCGCGGCGAACGAGGCGACGGTCGGCGAGGCGACGGCGAAGGCCGAGCGGCTCACCAAGCAGGCGGCCGACACGCTGGCCGCGGCCGAGCGGGACTCGGCACGGATCCTGGTCGACGCCCGCACCGAGGGCGACCGCCTGGTCGACGAGACCCGTGCGGCCAACGAGCTGACGATCGGTGAGGCGACGGCGGAGGCCGACCGGCTGCGGGCCGAGGCGGCCCAGGTACTCGACGACGCCCGGGCGGAGGGCGGCCGGATCATCGGCGAGGCCACCGCGGAGGCGGACCGGGTCACGGTCGCGGCGAACGAGACGCTGGCGGCCGCCGAACGGGAGGCCGAGCAGACCCTCGACGAGGCGCGCGCGGAGGCGGGCCGGCTGCGCAGCGAGGCCGCCGAGCAGGCGGACCGGCTCATCACCGAGGCCGCGGCGGAGGCGGACAAGCTCACCGAGCAGACCCGCAAGGACAACGAGCGCACCGTCGGCGAGGCGGCCACCGAGGCCGAACGGCTGCGGGCGGAGGCGTCGGAGGCGCTGTCCTCGGCGCAGGAGCACGCGACCCGGACCCGCGCGGAGGCCGAGCGGGTCAAGGCCGAGGCGGCGGCCGCGGCGGAGCGCACCCGTACGGAGGCCCGCGCCGAGTCCGAGCGGCTGCTGGACGAGGCCCGCGAGGAGGCCAACAAGCGGCGCACCGAGGCCGCGGAGCAGGTGGACCGGCTCATCACCGAGGCCGCGGCGGAGGCGGACAAGCTCACCTCCGAGGCGCAGAAGCAGGCCCTCGCGGCGACGACGGCGGCCGAGGAGCAGGCGGACGCGATGGTCGACGCCGCCCGCAAGGAGGCCGTGCGGATCACCTCGGAGGCGACGGTCGAGGGCAACTCCCTGGTGGAGAAGGCCCGTACGGACGCGGACGAGCTGCTGGTCGGCGCGCGTTCCGACGCGGCGGCCATAAGGGAGCGGGCGGAGGAGCTGCGCGGCCGGGTCGAGTCCGAGGTGGAGGAGCTGCACGAGCGGGCCCGCCGGGAGTCGGCCGAGCAGATGAAGTCGGCCGGCGAGCGCGTGGACAAGCTGGTCCGTGCGGCGACCGAGCAGAGCGTGGCGGCCGAAGCCAAGGCCAAGGCTCTGGTGTCGGACGCGAGCAGCGAGGCGAGCAAGGTCCGTATCGCCGCGGTCCGCAAGGCCGAGGCGCTGCTGAAGGAGGCCGAGCAGAAGAAGGCCGAGCTGGCGCGTCAGGCCGAGCAGGCGCTCGCGGAGGCGAAGGCGGAGGCCGAACGGCTCGTCGAGGAGGGGCGGCGCGAGCTGGAGGTCCTGGTGCGCAGGCGCGAGGACATTCAGGCGGAGATCTCCCGTGTCCAGGACGTTCTTGAGGCGTTGGAGTCATTCGAGGCGCCCTCGGGTGGCGGGAAGCCGGCGATCGGCGGCCAGGGGGCGGGGGGCGTGAAGGCCGGGGCGACCGCGGGTTCCACTCGTTCAGGTGGTAAGGCGTCGGACAGCTAGTCACGGTGGGAGTTGTGTGTTCCTGATGAAGGTTCACACGAACGAGTGATAAGCATTCTGTCGCCTTGCCACTCAAAAGGGGTGTCATTGTCCAGATCAAACTGGGATTGACTCGATGACACGCCGCTCGGGCGCCTAGGATTCCCCCAACACCTCACGTAGCACCTCATCGGTCTCATTCGACAGGAACCCCATGAGCGACACTTCCTCCCCCTTCGGCTTCGAGCTCGTGCGGCGTGGTTACGACCGCGGTCAGGTGGACGACCGCATCAGCAAGCTGGTCTCGGACCGCGACAGCGCCCTTGGACGAATCAACTCTCTGGAAAAGCGGATCGAGGAGCTGCACCTCGAAACGCAGAACGCCCAGGCCCAGGTGAGCGACGCCGAGCCGTCGTACGCGGGTCTCGGCGCCCGGGTCGAGAAGATCCTGCGCCTTGCGGAGGAGGAGGCCAAGGACCTGCGCGAGGAGGCCCGTCGGGCGGCCGAGCAGCACCGCGAGCTGGCCGAGTCGGCGGCCCAGCAGGTGCGCAACGACGCCGAGTCGTTCGCCGCCGACCGCAAGACGAAGGCGGAGGACGAGGGCGTCCGCATCGTCGAGAAGGCCAAGGGCGACGCGGCCACCCTGCGCGCCGAGGCGCAGAAGGACGCGGCCTCCAAGCGCGAGGAGGCCGACGCGCTGTTCGAGGAGACCCGCGCCAAGGCCGCCCAGGCCGCCGCGGACTTCGAGACCAACCTGGCCAAGCGCCGTGAGCAGTCCGAGCGGGACCTGGCCTCGCGTCAGGCCAAGGCCGAGAAGCGCCTCGCGGAGATCGAGCACCGCGCCGAGCAGCTGCGCCTGGAGGCGGAGAAGCTGCGTACGGACGCCGAGCGCCGGGCCCGTCAGACCGTGGAGACCGCGCAGCGCCAGGCCGAGGACATCGTGGCCGACGCCAACGCCAAGGCGGACCGTATCCGCAGCGAGTCCGAGCGCGAGCTGGCGGCGCTCACCAACCGCCGCGACTCCATCAACGCCCAGCTGACCAACGTCCGCGAGATGCTGGCGACGCTGACCGGTGCGGCCGTCGCGGCCGCCGGCTCCCCGATCGACGACGAGCCGGTGACCCGAGGCGTTCCGGCGCAGCAGAGCCGCTAGTTCGCCGGTCGTTCGCGCACCGGCCGCTCCGTGCTGTCGAGGCGCACTTGCCCGAGGGCCTTATGTCACGTCTTTGAGGTGGCGTAGGGCCCTCGGGCGTTCTAGCGTGAGGCGCATGATCGAGCTTGAGGGCCTTACGAAACGATTCGGCGCGAAGACCGCCGTGGACCACCTCAGCTTCCAGGTCAGACCGGGGGTGGTGACCGGCTTCCTCGGCCCCAACGGGGCGGGGAAGTCCACGACCATGCGCATGATGCTCGACCTCGACAACCCGACCAGCGGGACGGTCAGGATCGACGGCAGGCACTACCGGGACCTGACGGAACCGCTGAAGCACGTCGGTGCGCTGCTGGACGCGAAAGCGATGCACGGCGGCCGCAGCGCCTACAACAACCTGCTCTGCCTTGCCCAGTCGAACGGGATCCCCGAGCGCCGGGTCACCGAGGTACTGGATCTCGTGGGCCTGACGCCGGTGGCGAAGAAGAAGTCGAAAGGATTTTCGCTGGGTATGGCCCAGCGGCTGGGAATCGCCGCTGCGCTGCTCGGCGACCCGGAGATCCTGATGTTCGACGAGCCCGTCAATGGTCTGGACCCGGAGGGAATTCTCTGGATCCGCAATCTGATGAAGGGCCTGGCCGCCGAGGGGAGGACGATCTTCGTCTCTTCCCACTTGATGAGCGAAATGGCGCTGACGGCGGACCATTTGATCGTCATCGGCCAGGGAAAGCTTCTGGCCGACATGTCCATGGCTGAATTTATTCACCAGAACTCCCGCAGTTACGTCCGGCTCCGCTCACCGCAGCAGGAGCGGCTCAAGGACGTCCTGCACCAGGCCGGCATCACCGCCATCAGCGTCCCGGGCACCGGTGCGCTGGAGATCGACGGGGTCGCTTCGGAGCAGCTCGGCGAACTGGCCGCCCAGCACGGGATCGTGCTGCACGAACTCAGCCCGCAACGGGCGTCACTGGAGGAAGCGTTCATGCGGATGACGGCGGACTCCGTCGAGTACCACGCCCACGCGCCGGGCGCCCCGCAGGCCCCGGGCGCCCCGCAGGCCCCGGGCGCCCCCGCCGTCCCGGCCGCTCCGGGCCCCGCCGAGGACGCCCCCGCGTGGGGCTCCGGCTTCGAGGCGAAGCGCAAGGGCGGGCAGTGACCATGTCCTTCCCCGCAGTGCTCCGGTCCGAGTGGACCAAGATCCGTACGGTGGCCTCCACCACGTGGACGCTGGTCGCCGCGCTCGTGGTCACGGTCGGCGTGAGCGCCGGCCTGTGCGCCGTCTTCAACGCCACCTTCAAGGACATGCCCCAGGAGCAGCAGGTCACCTTCGACCCGACCCTGGCCAGCTTCGCCGGCATGACCCTCGGCCAGCTCGCCATGATCGTCTTCGGGGTCCTGGTCGTGGGCACCGAGTACAGCTCGGGCATGATCCGCACCTCGCTCGCCGCCGTCCCGCGGCGCGCGCAGTTCCTGTTCGGCAAGCTGCTCGTGGCGACCGCGCTGGCGCTCGTCGTGGGCCTGGTCACGAGCTTCCTGTCCTTCTTCCTCGGACAGGCCATCCTCGGCGACCACAGCATCGGCATCGACGAGCCCAACGTGCTGCGCGCGGTGGTCGGCGCCGGGCTCTACATGGCCATGATCGCCCTGTTCTCGATGGGCGTGGCGACGGTCCTGCGCAGCTCGATGCTCTCCCTCGGCATCCTGATGCCGTTCTTCTTCCTCGTCTCGACGATCCTCGGAGCCGTGAGCGCCACCCGGAAGGTCGCCCAGTACTTCCCGGACCAGGCCGGCTCCAAGATCATGCAGACGGTCCCGGGGGCGATGGACAGCGCCGAGGCGCCGTACGGCCCGTGGGGCGGCTTCGGGATCATGGCGCTGTGGGTGCTCGCCGCGGTGCTCGGCGGCTACCTCGTGCTGAGGAAGCGCGACGCCTGAGGGCAATCCGCCGGGGTGGTCGGGAGGTGTGGGGTCCGTCTCACGGCGGACCCCGCGCCCCGGTCCGCCCCGGGGCGGACACCGCCCGTACTACGGGTCATCCCCGGGTCGATCTCAGGGGAGGCTCAGGGATCGGACGCGGGCGGAACCAGAACCCCCTCGATATCCTCTTAACCCTTACTCGGACGAAAACCGTCCGTCCGGCAAGGGGCAGAGCAATGATCGAGGCAGTCGGCCTGACCAAGCGCTTCGGCGCCAAGACCGCCGTCGACCAGCTGTCCTTCCAGGTCAGGCCAGGTCATGTCACCGGCTTCCTGGGGCCCAACGGCTCCGGCAAGTCCACCACCATGCGCATGATCCTCGGTCTGGACCGGCCCACCTCCGGCCGGGTCACGATCAACGGCCTCCCCTTCCGCGAGCTGCCGAACGCCCAGCGGCACGTCGGCGCCCTGCTCGACGCCAAGGCGGTGCACGGCGGCCGCCGGGCGCGCACCCACCTGCTCTCGGTGGCCCAGCTCTCCGGCATCCCGGAGAAGCGGGTGGACGAGGTCCTCGCCGTGGTCGGTCTCCAGCACGTCGCACGCCAGCGTACGAAGGGCTTCTCGCTCGGCATGGGCCAGCGGCTCGGCATCGCCACGGCCTTGCTGGGCGACCCCCAGGTGCTCCTGTTCGACGAGCCGGTCAACGGGCTGGACCCCGAGGGGATCCTCTGGGTCCGCAACCTCATGCGGCAGCTCGCCGCCGAGGGCCGGACCGTCTTCGTCTCCTCGCACCTGATGAGCGAGATGGCGCTGACCGCCGACCACCTCATCGTGATCGGCCGGGGCCGGCTCCTGGCCGACATGGGCACCCAGGAGTTCATCACGCACAACTCGGCCGGATTCGCACGGGTGCGGGCGGCCGACACCGATCGGGATGGCCGGGACACGCTGGCGGCGGCCCTGACCGAGGCGGGCGGCCGGGTGCTCCAGGAGCCCGACGGAGCACTGCGCGTGACCGGCCTGGAGCTGCCCCGCATCTCCGACCTCGCCCACGGGGCCGGCGTACGGCTGTGGGAACTGTCCCCGCACCGGGCCTCGCTGGAGGAGGCCTACATGCGGATGACCCAGTCCTCCGTCGAGTACACCTCCACCGAGGACCCGCGGGCCGAACTGTGGGAGCCCGAGCCGCTGAGCGTCCCGGAGTGGGAGGAGGAGGCGCCCGCGCCGCAGATCCCGCAGGAAGGGTTCTTCGCTCCCCCGCCGCCCGGGGCCGGCGGCCGGCCCTTCCTGATGCCCGGCAGTGCAGCCGACCTCGCCGAAGCCGCCCGGAACACCACCGCAGACACCCGCAAGGACACCCGATGACCGGCCACCCGATGACTGGCCACCCGACGCCCGGCCGCCCGACGCCCGTGGACGCGGCCGCGCCGGCGCCCGCGGCCGCGTCCGAGCCCTACAGCTCGCCGCTTCCGACGCCGCGCCCGCATCTGGGGCACGCGCTCGCCTCGGAGTGGACGAAGCTGATCTCGGTGCGCTCCACGGTGTGGACACTCGGCTCGCTGGTGCTGCTCGTGGTCGGCGTCGGCCTGCTCGCCATCTCGCAGACCCGCGACGAGAACTACAACGAGATGCCGTTCACCACGCCGGCCGTCTTCGGGCTGCTGATCGGGCAGCTCTCGGTGATGGTGCTCGGGGTGCTGACGATCACCTCGGAGCACGGGACCGGGCTGGTCCGCACCACCTTCACCGCGGCCCCGGACCGCTACCGCGTGCTGACGGCGAAGTACCTCGTCTCGGCCCTCGCCTGCTTCACCGCCACCGCCGGGTCCGTCTTCGCGGTCGGCGTCGCCGCGGCCATCGCGCACGGCGGCCCCGCCGCGGGAGCGCACTCCGGCCACGAGTGGGTCTCCGGGCTCGCGGGCTGCGTCTACGTGACGCTGCTGGGCGTGCTCGCGCTGGCCGTCGGGGCGCTCGTACGGCACTCGGCCGGGGCCATCGCCGTCATGATCGGCGTCGTCACCCTGCCGCCGGTGGTCGGCGGAATACTGAGCGCCTGGCAGGCCACCGCCTCGCTCGGGACGGCGGTCCTGCAGCACAACGCCCCGGTGGCGCTGATGCAGCTGTTCGGCATGGCGAACGGCGGTGGCCCCGACACCGAGTCACTGCCCGGCACTCTGTCCCAGATGCTGCTGATCACGGTGGTGACGGGAGCCGCGGTGGCGGCGTCGTACGTGGTGGTCGGCCGCCGGGACGTCTAGGGGGCGGCTCCCCGACCGGGCCGGGCTCGCGGCGCCCGGCCCGCGCCTCGGCGCGCTGTCCCCGTCAGTACCGCGGGGCGTTACGGGACCGCTGCACCCGCGAGGTGCGGCGGTCCTTCGCGTTCCAGCAGGCCTTGTGCCAGTGACGGCGGTCGTCGACGCCGCCGTATTCAGGCCACGCCACCAGGTGCGGGGTGCCCGAGGGGATCTCCTGGTCACAGCCCGGGCAGCGGTAGCGCTTGCCCGCCGCGTTCGCGCCCGCGACGTGCCGGACCTTCCATTCCTCGCCCTGGTACTCCTCGGTCCGTTCCAGCCCGAACCGGTCCAGGCCGCCCGCGCCCGGGTCCGGACGGTCGGCTGGATTCCCGCCGCCCCTGGGGCGGTTGTGGCGCGGTGACACGTATACCTCACGAATGGGCGGACGGAAGTGACTTTCTCCCAGACTACGCGCAGCGAGGACGGGTACCCGCAGGGTGGCTGACAGAGGCCGCCCGGAGGGCGACGACTGGCCTGACTATCCCAATAACTTTCCTGTCAGGCCGTGCCTTTGGCACGTGTCAGACGTTGTTGCCGTCAGAAGAACCGGTCCACCTGGGGGAGGCCGCGTCAGCCACGAGGAGGCTAAGGGCGATGCGCGTAGGAGCGTTTGTACTGGCGGCCCAGTTCCCGGGTCAGGGGCAGGGGGAGGCGCTGCACCGGGCGGTGCGGACCGCCGAGGTGGCCGAGGAGGCCGGTCTCGACGCGGTCTGGCTCGCCGAGCACCACTTCGTCCCGTACGGGGTGTGCCCCTCGGCGGTGACCCTGGCGGCCCTGCTGCTGGGCCGGACCCGGCGGCTGCGGGTGGGCACGGCGGTGAGCGTACTGCCGACCGCGCATCCGGTGGCCCTCGGCGAGCAGGCGGCGCTGCTGCACCTCACCGCGGGGGGCCGGTTCACCCTGGGCGTGGGCCGGGGCGGGCCGTGGGTGGACCTGGAGGTGTTCGGGGGCGGCCTCGACGCGTACGAGAACGGTTTCCCGGAGGCGCTGGACCTGCTGCGGCGCTGGCTGGCGCAGCCGCGGGTCTCCGCTGCCGGCGAGCGGTACGGCTTCCGCGAGGTGGCTGTCGTACCGCGCCCGTCGGAGGCGCTGGACGGGGACGGATCCGGGCCGGAAGTGATCGTCGCCTGCACCTCCCCCGCGTCGGTCCGGCTGGCCGCGGAGCGCGGGCTGCCGATGCTGCTCGGGATGCACTGCGGGGACGAGGACAAGGCGGAGATGGTCGCGCTGTACCGGCGTACCGCCGCGGCGGCGGGCCACTCGCCGGACGCTCCGCACGTGTCGGCGGGCGTGTGCCAGCTGGCGGACCGGACCGTGGACGCCCGGGAAACGCTGATGAAATCGATGCCGGGCTGGCTGAAACAGGGACTGGACGCACACGTGACGGTGGACGGGCGGCTGCGCTCGATGCGGGACCCGGTGGCCTACACGGAGCTGCTGTGTGATCTGCATCCCGTGGGGACCCCGCGGCTGGCCGCGGACCGCTTGGCGGCGACGTCCGAGCGGACGGGCATCACGCGGTTCGCGCTGCTGACGGAGGGCTCGGGCGATCTCGCCGCGACGGAGGAGAACGTACGGCGCCTCGGCGCCGAGGTCCTGCCCCGCCTCGGCTGAGAGCCGGCCGGAACTGCTGCCGCTCCGGTATCAGTGCACCTCCCGCGTGGATACGGAGCGGCAGCGGAGTACGGGGATTGCGGGTGGAGCGGATGGCGCGGTGGCGCGGGTGGCCTGGTCGGACCGCGCTGTGCCGGTCCGGCTCGGCCCTGCTGGTGCGGGGCTTCTCCTGCTGGTCCTACTGGTACGGCTGACCCGGCTGGTGGTGCGTCCGGTCCTAGCAGTCCCGCAGTTCCGGCGACTGGTTGAGCAGCTGGCCGCGGATCGACGTGAACTTGGCCAGCCTGTCGTCCACCGAAGCATCCAGCGGGAAGACGGCCACACGGTGGCAGTTCTGGAAGGCCAGCCGCACCCCGAAGTGCCGCTGCAGCGCACCACGTATCGCGTCACTCGCGAGGGCGCGCAGCAGCTGCCCGCGCGCCTGCTCGTCGGGCGGCGGCGTCTGGTTGTCGGCGAACTCTCCGCCGTCGACCTTCAGCTGGGCCACCAACGAGCTGATCATCTCCCAGGCATAGGGCAGGGAGGTCCGGACGCAGTCGACGAAAGCGGCTTCGTCGACCTCGCCTCGCTCGGCCTGTTCGAGTAGGGCCGGTGAGACGTCGAGCGACATGGGTTCTCCTCTCGCGACCCCGGCGTTTGGGTTGCCGGAGTCTTACGGGCAGGGAAGGAGGCCGCGACGCAGCGTGCACGCTCGGCAACCTCCCGCTCACCACGGTAGGCGCCCCTCGGGTGCCGCACCAGGAGAATGCGCATACAACGCGCCATCGGCGAAGGGGGCTTTCGGGGGCGAATCGCGTGGAGGCGGGTCGGTCGAGTAGCGTTGCCGACCATGCGTCTCGTCATTGCCCGCTGCTCCGTCGACTACGCGGGCCGGCTCACCGCCCATCTGCCCTCGGCACCCCGTCTGATCCTCGTGAAGGCCGACGGCAGTGTCTCGATCCACGCGGACGACCGGGCCTACAAACCGCTCAACTGGATGTCGCCGCCGTGCACCCTCAAGGAGGGGAGCGGGGATGACGCCGGCGTCTGGACGGTGGTCAACAAGGCGGGCGAGAAGCTCATCATCACCATGGAGGAAGTCCTCCACGACTCCTCCCACGAGCTGGGCGTCGACCCGGGCCTGATCAAGGACGGCGTCGAGGCGCACCTGCAGGAGCTGCTGGCGGACCGGATCGACACGCTGGGCGAGGGCTACACCCTGATCCGGCGCGAGTACATGACGGCGATCGGCCCGGTGGACATCCTGTGCCGGGACGCCTCCGGCGGGACGGTGGCGGTGGAGATCAAGCGCCGCGGCGAGATCGACGGCGTCGAGCAGCTGACCCGCTACCTGGAACTGCTGAACCGGGATCCGCACCTGGCGCCGGTGCGGGGCGTGTTCGCGGCGCAGGAGATCAAGCCGCAGGCCCGTGTGCTGGCCGCTGACCGCGGGATGGACTGCGTGGTCCTGGACTACGACGCCCTGCGCGGCATCGAGGACGACAAGCTCCGCCTGTTCTGAGTCCCGGCTCGCCGAGCGGCGCCCCCGGCAGTGGCGTGGTGGTGGCACCGCGCACAACTGTCCATCGGGGCGCCTGCGTCGGTGCGATCCGGCTCGGCCGTCCGCCGACGGCGTCGAGGCGGCACCGGACGGGGAGCGGTCCCCGTGGGCGCCCGTTCGTGCCGGCGCGCGATCCGACCCGGGCCGGGCCTCATGCGCCCGGCTGCCGGCTGCGTCTCACCTTCCTGCAAGGAGGGCACGCGCAGGTCCACACCACCGCAACCCCCTCGTCCCCGAGCCTTACCCGCACGGGGGAGGCCAGGGGCCGCCCGGGCCGCCCGGACCCGGGGCCGGACCGCAGGGACCGTACGCACCGCCGCCCCCGGACAGCAGGGCTGGTACGCGCCGTCGTATGGGACGCCGGCGACCGCGAGGTGACCTGCTTCGTCGCCGACAGCGGCGGCCCGAGCACCGGTTCGGTCCGCGCCCCCGGCCCCTGAGCCGCCGCCGGCGAGGGGGGCGGGAACCGGCTTCCGCCGGCCCGGGGGGCGAGCCCTCAGGTGCTCGACGGGCTGCCGACGGGGCCGGTCGTGGGGGGCGGCGTGGTCGGGGGGGCCTGGGTCGTCGGGTCCGTGGACGGCGTCGGCTTGGGGTCCGGGCTCGGCGGATTCGACGTGGGCGTCGACCCCGTGGTCGAGGGGGTGCGGGACGGGGGCGTCGGCCCCGTGGCCGGCTTGCGCGACGGGGTGCGGGACGACTGGTTCGGGTCCGGGCTGAGGCCCGGGGCCGGGGAGGCCGGCTCGGAGGCGTCCCCGACCGGTGCCCCAGGGTCCGGTGCAGGAACGTTCCCGCCACTCTCCGGTGCCCCCGGCAGGGACGACGCAGGCGTCGAGGAGACCGCCGGGCCACCGCCCGTCGGCGCCTCGGAGTCCGACGAGGACATGGCGAGGCTCACCACCGTGCCCAGCACCGCCACGGTCAGCGCCCCCGCCGCCGCCAGCAGCACCGGCTTGCGGCGCGACTCCCGGGCCGGCGGCTCGGGCCGGACGATCGGGGCGGGCGCCGGCTTCGGGTTGAGGGGGAAGGCCTCCTCGAACACCTCGGACAGCGTCGACGGCTCCGCCCGCTTGATCACCGGCACCACCGGCGCCACGCGTGCGGTCACCGGCAGG
Source organism: Streptomyces sp. NPDC043680 (assembly GCF_056436685.1). Taxonomy (NCBI): domain Bacteria; kingdom Bacillati; phylum Actinomycetota; class Actinomycetes; order Kitasatosporales; family Streptomycetaceae; genus Streptomyces; species Streptomyces sp. NPDC043680. Next base: position 199,186 of record NZ_JBWKCE010000001.1, read on the forward strand.
GCCGCCGTCACGGCCTCCGAAGACCGCGCCGCCGCCGGCGGAGCCGCCGCAGCCGCAGGCGGCTCCAGGCGCAGCGGCGGCGACACCTGGACGCCCGCCGCCTCCCGGTCCGCGACGAGCGCCAGCGCCCTCCGCCCCGCGACCGTGCCCCGCTTGTCCGCGAGTGCGCCCCGCAGCCCGATCGACGCCTCCAGCTCGGCGCGCGCCCGGTCCAGCCGGCCCTCGCACAGCGCGAGCACCCCGAGCTCGTGGTGGAAGTACGCCTGCTCCGCGACCTCTCCCGCCTTGCGCGCGGCCTCCGCGCCCGAGCGGAGCACCCGCTCCCACGCCTCCCAGTGCCGGGAGGCCGCGAAGGCGGGCGCCGCCGTACGGGCCAGCAGCACCGCGGCCACCACATCCGCTCCCGCGAGGGCCGCGACCACCGCGTCGGCCTCCGCCGCGACGCGCTCCGGGGCCACCGAGGCGTGCCCGGTCCACCAGGCGTAGTGGCGGGCCGCCGTACGGGCCTCTTCCGCCGCGGTGTCCCCGTAGCCTGCCTCCTCCAGCTGCCGGGCCACCCCGGCGGCGAGCCGGTACCGGGTGCCGACCGGGGTCACCAGCCCGCCGGCCAGGAGTTCGGCGACGGCCGCGTCCGCGTGGGTGTCCCCCACCAGTGCGGGCAGGTGGGCGTGGTGCGGCAGTTCACCGCCGAGCGCGCACGCGATCCGCAGCGCCGCCCGCGCCGATTCGCTGGCCCGCGAGGCCAGCAGCTCGGCGGGGGCCGCGCCCTCGGCCAGCGTCGGCAGCGGCACGTAGGCGGCGTCGCGCGGCCGTTCCTCGAAGACTCCGGGCTCTTCGTCGTCGTCCTCGGCCGAGAGCCGGTTCAGCTCGTCGCGCTGCCGCAGCAGCGCGGCCGCCTGCACGAAACGCAGCGGCAGCCCTTCGGAGGCGAAGCGCAGGTCGCCCGCCCAGGCGGTCTCCTCGTCGGTCAGTGCCCGGCCGAGCCCGGCTTCGAGCAGGTGCAGGCACTCGGTGCGGCCCAGGCCGCCGAGGAAGACCTCTTCCAGGTGGGAGTCGTCGGAGGGGGCCCGGGTATCGGGCGTGGCGGCCAGCAGGTAGGCGCATTCGGGGGTGGCGCGCAGCAGCTCGTCGAGGGCGCTCCCGCCCATCTCCAGGTCGTCGAGGAGCACGATGGCGCCGATGTCCCGTACACGGGCGAGGAGTTCGGTCCGCTCCGGCCGTTCCAGAGAGGCCTCGAACACGGCCGCGTGCAGCGCGTGGAGCAGCTCACCCGGCTGCTGGTGCCCGTGGCCGCTGAGGCGTACGACTCCGTCGGGCGCCATGCCCGCGCAGTCGGAGGCGACCGCGTCGAGCAGGGCGGTGCGGCCGGATCCGGCGGGACCGGTCAGCCGTACGGAACGGCCCCGGCCCAGCAGCCGTACGAGCCGCTCCCGTTCCTCCTCGCGCCCCAGCAGCGGGGCGGCCGGGACGACCGCTCCGGGTAGGGCGGGCGGACGGGCGGCGGCGTCACGGGCGGTTCGGGAGGCCGCGTCGCGCTTGGGCGGGCGGCCGCCGCCGGTGCCGGGGCGGCGCGGCTCGATCTCGCTGCCGTCGACGGGGTTGACCGTGAGGGTGAAGTCCCCGGCGGTGAGGGTGACGACCCGCGCGGCGGGCGTCGGCGAAGAAGCGGAGGGCGCCGCAGGCGCCGGCGGTACGGGTCCTTCCGCCGCCCCGGATGCTCCCGCGGAAGGCTCCTGCGGATGGGCCTGCCCCTGTGTACGGTCCATGACCAAGTCCCCCGATCGCGCCCTGCGCCTCGCCGTCCTGCCGCCCGGCCTTCGCACATGCCGCTGTCGCTACTGGTCCGGTTTCCGCCCGAACCCTAGACGGTGGCCGGTCATACGGGGAACCGCAGGGGTGCCATCACCACCGGACCGTTACGTTTCCGCAGGAAACGCAAACGGAATCCGGCCTCAGACCCGCGGGAGGGATTCCGCTTCCAGGCCGCCCTCGATCGCGAGGATCCGGTGCAGCCGGGTCGCGACGAGGAGCCGCTGCATCTGCGCCGGCACCCCGCGCAGGACGAGGCGCCGCCCCGTCCGGCCGGCCCTCCGATGGGCGCCCATGATCACGCCGAGGCCGGTCGCGTCCCAGGAGTCGAGCCCGGTGAGGTCGAGGACGAGGTCGCCGCGGCCGTCGTCGAGGGCGGCATGGAGGGCCGTACGGGCGTCCGCCGCGCTGCGCACGTCGAGGCGGCCCCCGACAGCGAGTTCAGCGTGGTCGCCCCTGATGTGCATGTGTGCTCCCGGCAGTCCTGCGTACGTATGGTCCGACTGGTCCGTGGTCGACAACTCTCACTGCAACTGACTGCCACGCGGGCAGGGAAGTTGCCGACCGTGAGCGAACCGATACCTAATTCACCCGTGCGGGTGCTGGCATTCGAACAAGGGCGCTCGATCGCTCAGTGCTTGTAGAAGCCCTGCCCGGTCTTGCGGCCGAAATCACCCGCGTCCACCATGCGGCGCATCAGCTCCGGCGGCGCGAACTTCTCGTCCTGGGACTCGGTGTAGATGTTGCTGGTCGCGTGGAGCAGGATGTCCACGCCGGTGAGGTCGGCGGTGGCCAGCGGGCCCATCGCGTGACCGAAGCCCAGCTTGCACGCGATGTCGATGTCCTCGGCGGACGCCACGCCCGATTCGTACAGTTTCGCGGCCTCGACGACGAGCGCGGAGATCAGACGGGTCGTCACGAAGCCGGCCACGTCGCGGTTGACGACGATGCACGTCTTGCCGACCGACTCGGCGAACGCGCGGGTGGTGGCGAGGGTCTCGTCGCTGGTCTTGTAGCCGCGGACCAGCTCGCACAGCTGCATCATCGGGACGGGCGAGAAGAAGTGCGCGCCGACGACCCGCTCCGGACGCTCCGTCACCGCGGCGATCTTGGTGATCGGGATGGCGGAGGTGTTGGACGCGAGGATCGCGTCGTCCCGTACGAGCTTGTCGAGCGAGCGGAAGATCTCGTGCTTGACCTCAAGCTTCTCGAAGACGGCCTCGACGACGATGTCGGCGTCGGCGACCGCGTCGAGGTCGGTGGTCGTGCTGATGCGGGCGAGCGCGGCCTGCGCGTCCTCGGCCGTCATCTTGCCCTTGGAGACGAACTTGTCGTACGAGGCCTTGATGCCGTCGGTACCGCGCGTCAGGGCGGCGTCGGTGACGTCGCGCAGCACGACGTCCCAACCCGCCTGAGCGGAGACCTGAGCAATCCCCGAACCCATCAGTCCTGCACCGATGACGGCGAGCTTCCCAGCCACTGCACACCCCTCGTTCTCAAACGGCCCGGTCTCGTAGCCTCTCCGGCGGAGACTAGCGCTCGCGGGCGGCGGTGTGACCGTGAAGTAACACGCGTCACGTCTCAGATGACGGACATCACACCGGTCCGGCCCACCACCCGGCCTCCGGCGCCGAGTTCACCCGCCGTCACCGACGGGCCCCGCCGAGGATCCGCTCCTCCGGCTCCCTCCAGCCGATCGGCCTCCCGCGCCGCGGCCGGCGCACGGCCCAGGTCGAGGGCCGTCCGCCTGCGGGTGACGATCGCCGTCACATCGGTCCGCTTCGCCGTTGCGGCCCGCTGCCGGAGGGCGGACATGTCTGCCCACCGTACGTATCCCCCCTCCGGGCCGATATGGCTCACGGCGGGACGACAGGTCAGGGCGGCCGGGGAGCGCGTGGGGTTTTCCGGGGCGGCTCATTACGCTGGCCGCATGGTGAACCTCACGCGCATCTACACCCGCACCGGCGACAAGGGCACGACCGCCCTCGGCGACATGAGCCGTACGGCCAAGACCGACCTGCGGATCTCGGCGTACGCCGACGCCAACGAGGCCAATGCGGCCATCGGCGCCGCGATCGCCCTCGGCGGCCTGCCCGCGGAGGTCGTGAAGGTCCTGGTCCGGGTGCAGAACGACCTGTTCGACGTCGGCGCCGACCTGTGCACCCCGGTGGTGGAGAACCCGGAGTACCCGCCCCTGCGCGTCGAGCAGTTCTACGTGGACAAGCTGGAGGCCGACTGCGACCGCTTCAACGAGCAGTTGGAGAAGCTGCGCAGCTTCATCCTCCCCGGCGGCACCCCGGGTGCGGCCCTGCTGCACCAGGCCTGCACCGTGGTCCGGCGCGCCGAGCGCTCCACCTGGGCGGCGCTGGAGGTGCACGGCGAGACGATGAACCCGATGACCGCCACCTACCTCAACCGCCTGTCCGACCTCCTGTTCATCCTGGCCCGGACGGCGAACAAGGAGGTCGGGGACGTGCTCTGGGTCCCCGGCGGCGAGCGCTAGAGACCCCTTAGCGGGCGGGCCCGGCTCCGGCCGGGGCCTTGCGCGGCCAGATCGAGTAGGTCGCCGCGACCACGGTGTGGATGACGAACACCCGCAGGGCTGCGGTCTGCCAGCCCCGCAGCCCCCCGGTGTCCGCCGCGTCGCCTACGTACCAGACCGCCGCCTGGAGCAGTCCGAGCGCGACGGCCGCTCCGACCAGGGTCCGGACCCATAGCTTCCACTCGTGGGCGGCCCGGGCCTTGCCGTACATCGGACCGGGGGGCTTCGGCCCCTCGCCGAACCGGTATGCGGCGTGCCGGTCGAGCCAATTCACCGTGTACGGGCCGTAGGCGACGGTGTAGCCGAGGTAGAGCGCGGCGAGGCCGTGCGTCCAGCTCGGCTCCCCGCCGTTCTTCAGGTCCAGGGTCGTGGCCACGAGCAGCGCCAGCTCCAGCAGGGGTTCGCAGAGCAGGACCGCCGCTCCCAGCCTCGGCATCCGCGCCGGGTAGCGCAGGGCCAGTCCGCCGGCCAGCAGCACCCAGAAGCCGATCTCGCAGGCGATGATCAGGGCGACGAGCACGTGGCTCCCCTTTCCGCTCGGTTCCTCGAAAAGCCCACTCCTCCCAGGGTCCCGGCCGCCGCCGTGCTCCTCTTCGTCGCGGGAGACGAAGAGCGACTGCATCCTTCGGTGTAGTCCGGGGGCCCGGCTCTCCACCGCTGTGCCGAGGCCGGGTCCTTCCCGCACCGTGTTGGATGGGACCGTGACCAGGACCGCCGACCCGCACCGCGCCCTCCGGCCGCGCCCCGCCCTCCGGCCGCACGCCGTCTTCCGGCCGCACCGCCACGACGTCCTGCTCGCCGCGCTGAGCGTCCTCGCGGGGGTGGTCCTGTGGGGGCTCGGCATCTACAGCACCGGCAACCGGCACTTCTTCCCCGCCTGGGCCGCGCTGGTCCCCCTCCTCGCCCTCGGTGCCGTCAGCCTGCTGCGCCGCACCGCCCCCCGGGTCGGGGTGGTCGTCGGCACGGTCGGGGTCATCGCCGACCAGTTCACCGTGGGGAACCTGGGCACCGTCCTGATCTTCACGGACTTGATGTACGCGGCCGTGGTCTACGGGAAACCCTCGATGGCCCGCCGGCTGCCGGTCTCCACCGGCCTGGTCACCGTCGCCGTCACCATCGCCTCCGTGGCCTGGCTGCGCACCCCGCAGGCGCTGATGATCGGCGTGATCACCGGCATCGTGAGCTTCGGCCCCGCCCTGACCGGAGCCACCCTGCGCAACCACCGCGAGGCCGCGGAGGCCGCCCGGCTGCGGGCCGAGCAGACCGCGCTGCTGGCCGAAATGGATCGCCACCAGGCGGTGGTCGCCGAGCGCGCCCGGATGGCCCGCGAGCTGCACGACATGGTGGCCAACCACCTGTCCGCCATCGCGATCCACTCCACCGCCGCGCTCTCCATCGACTCCCCCGCCACCAGCCGCGAGGCCCTCGGGGTGATCCGGGAGAACAGCGTGGAGGGGCTGGCCGAAATGCGCCGGCTGATCGGGCTGCTGCGGGACGCGGGCGCCGAGCAGGAGCCGGCCGCCACGCCTTCGCTCGCCGGACTGGACGCCCTGCTGGGGCAGGCCCGTGTCAACGGCTCGGCGAGCGGGCTGGACTTCGTACTCCGTGACGAGCGGCCGCCCGGGAAGCCGGTCCCGGCTCCGGTGGAGCTGGCCGCCTACCGGATCGTGCAGGAGTCGCTGACCAACGCCCTCAAGCACGCGGCGCCGGGCATGGTCCGGGTCGGGGTGTCGCACGCGGACGGGCTGCTGACCGTACGGGTGGAATCGCCGTACGGGCACCGGCCGGGCCCCCGCGCGCCCGGCTCCGGCGCCGGGCTGGTCGGCATGCGGGAGCGGACGGAACTGCTGGGCGGCCGGTTCGAGGCGGGCCGGGCCGGGTCGGTGTGGCAGGTGCGGGCGGTCCTGCCCGCGGAGGAGAAGGCGGTGACCGGGTGACGATCCGGGTGGTGGTGGCGGAGGACCAGAGCGCGGTGCGGGCCGGGCTGGTGCTGATCCTGCGCAGCGCCGGCGACATCGAGGTGGCGGGCGAGGCCGCGGACGGGGAGGAGGCGGTGCGCCTGGCCCGGGAAATGCGGCCGGATCTCGTCCTCATGGACGTGCAGATGCCGCGGCTGGACGGCGTGTCGGCGACCCGCCAGGTGGTGGCGGAGGGGCTGGCCGACGTCCTGGTGCTGACCACCTTCGACCTCGACGCGTACGTGTTCGGCGCACTGCGGGCGGGGGCCGCGGGCTTCCTGCTGAAGAACGCGGAGGCGGCCGAGCTGATCGAGGCGGTACGGACCGTCGCACGCGGCGAGGGCCTGATCGCCCCGGCGGTGACGCGGCGGCTGATCGCCGAGTTCGCGGCCCCGCAGCCGGTGCGGCCCTGCGTGCCGCCCGAGCGTGCCGCGGCGGTGGCCTCGCTGACGCGCCGGGAGCGGGAGGTGCTGGGCTGCCTGGGCGACGGGCTCGCGAACGCGGAGATCGCGGTGCGGCTGGAGATGGCGGAGGCGACGGTGAAGACGCACGTCAGCCGGCTGCTGGGGAAGCTGGAGCTGCGCAGCCGGGTCCAGGCGGCGGTGCTGGCAAGGGAGTTGGGGCTCCAGCAGGACTCCGGCGAGCCGGGCTGACAGGAGGTCTGGACCTCTTGACGCTTGGTCCAGACCTTTCTACGCTCGCCGGAACTGTGGTGAGCGTGCCATGACAACACGCTCACGGGCGGCGCAGGTCCCATCCCCAGTCGTAGTCGGCCCCACGGCCACGACGGACCTACGGAGGAGCACCCTTGAGCACAGCACCCCCACCCCGCTTCCGACTGATCCGGCGGCTCGCCGCGACCGTGGCCGCCTTCGCCCTGCCTGTCGCGGGGCTCGTGGCCCTGGCGGCCCCTGCCGAGGCCGCCGCCTCCGCGACGGCGACGTACACGAAGGTCTCCGACTGGGGCTCCGGCTTCGAGGGCAAGTGGACGGTGAAGAACACCGGCACCACCACCCTCACCAGCTGGACCGTGGAGTGGGACTACCCCGCGGGCACGACCGTCACCTCGGCCTGGGACGCCACCGTCACCAGCTCCGGCACCCACTGGACCGGCAAGAACGTCGGGTGGAACGGCACCCTGGCCCCCGGGGCCGCGGTCAGCTTCGGCTTCAACGGCGCCGGCCCGGGCGCCCCCGGCGGCTGCAAGATCAACGGCGGCTCCTGTGACGGCGGCACCACCCCCACCGACAGCCCGCCGTCGGCCCCCGGCACCCCGACCGCGAGCGGGGTCACCGACACCTCGCTCACCCTCGGCTGGACCGCCGCCACCGACGACAAGGGCATCAAGAACTACGACGTCTACCGCGGCGGCACCAAGATCGCGACCGTCACGGGCACCAGCTTCGGCGACTCCGGCCTGACCAAGGGCACCACGTACGCGTACAGCGTGACCGCCCGCGACACCGCCGGCCAGACCGGCCCGTCCTCCGGCACCCTCTCGGTCACCACGACCGGCGGCGGCACCACTCCCCCGGACCCGGGCGGCAAGGTCAAGCTCGGCTACTTCACCGAGTGGGGCGTCTACGGCCGCAACTACCACGTGAAGAACCTGGTGACCTCCGGATCCGCCGCGAAGATCACCCACATCAACTACGCCTTCGGCAACGTGCAGGGCGGCAAGTGCACCATCGGCGACTCCTACGCCGACTACGACAAGGCCTACACCGCCGACCAGGCCGTCGACGGCGTCGCCGACACCTGGGACCAGCCGCTGCGCGGCAACTTCAACCAGCTGCGCAAGCTCAAGGCCAAGTACCCGGGCATCAAGGTGCTGTGGTCCTTCGGCGGCTGGACCTGGTCCGGCGGCTTCGGCCAGGCCGCGGCGAACCCGGCCGCCTTCGCCGACTCCTGCTACAGCCTGGTCGAGGACCCGCGCTGGGCGGACGTCTTCGACGGCATCGACATCGACTGGGAGTACCCGAACGCCTGCGGGCTGTCATGCGACACCAGCGGCGCCGCCTCCCTGAAGAACGTGCTCTCCGCCCTGCGCGCCAAGTTCGGCGGCAGCAACCTGGTCACCGCCGCGATCTCCGCGGACGGCTCCAACGGCGGCAAGCTCGACCTCGCCGACTACGCGGGCGCCGCGCAGTACGTCGACTTCTACAACGTCATGACCTACGACTTCTTCGGCGCGTGGGACGCCAAGGGCCCGACCGCCCCCCACTCCCCGCTCACCTCCTACGCCGGCATCCCGATCGCCGGGTTCAACTCCGAGGCCGCCATCACGAAGCTCAAGGGCAAGGGCATCGCCGGCGCCAAGCTCAACCTCGGCATCGGCTTCTACGGCCGCGGCTGGACCGGCGTGACCCAGGACGCCCCCGGCGGCGCCGCCACCGGGCCCGCCGCGGGCACGTACGAGCAGGGCATCGAGGACTACAAGGTGCTCAAGGGCAGCTGCCCGGCCACCGGGACCGTCGCCGGCACGGCCTACGCCAAGTGCGGCAGCAACTGGTGGAGCTACGACACCCCCGCCACCGTCGCCGGGAAGATGACCTGGGCCAGGCAGCAGGGCCTCAAGGGCGCCTTCTTCTGGGAATTCAGCGGCGACACCGCGAACGGCGAGCTCGCCAACGCGATCCACACCGGACTGCAGTGAACCCCACACCGCCCCGGTGACATGACGAAGCCGGGGAGACGGGTCCGCCCCCGTCTCCCCGGCTTCTTCGCGTACCGAAGGCGGTGTCCGCGCCTACGCGACGTTCACCCTCTGCCCCGGAGGCGCCGCCTCCAGCCAGGCCAGGAAACCGGTCAGCGCGTCCTCGCTCATCGCCAGCTCCAGGCGGGTCCCCCGGTGGAGACAGCCGAGCACGACGGCGTCGGAGAGCAGCGCCAGCTCCTCCTCGCCCTCGGGGGCGCGGCGGGCGATCACCTCGATGGAGGCCCGCTCCAGCAGCCGGCGCGGCCGGGGCGAGTACGAAAAGACGCGGAACCAGTCGATCCGGTCACCGCTGTAGCGGGCCACCCCGTACACCCAGCCCTTGCCGGAGACGTCGGGCTCCTCGGAGACGCCCCAGCGCAGACTGCAGTCGAAGGTGCCGCCGGAACGCTGGATGAGTCTGCGGCGCAGGCCGAACACAAACAGCCCGATCACCACCAGGGCTACGACCAGGCCGCTCACAAGCAGAGCGAGGAGCATCTTTCACCGACCTCCTCGCTCATCGACATACCGCACACGAAAAAGCACCTGCATCGCCTCAGCCGCGACCCGGTCTGGAAAATTCCAGAACCGGACCGCGGCTGAGGTCTCACACCTGTTCGGTTACGGGGCTCAGTGCCCCGTGACCGCGCGCAGCCGGACATCGGCGCGACGCTCGGCGGCCGCATCGGCCTCCGACTTCGCGCGCTCCAGTGCCCGCTCCGCCCGCTGGACGTCAATCTCGTCGGCGAGCTCGGCGATCTCGGCCAGCAGGGACAGCTTGTTGTCCGCGAACGAGATGAATCCGCCGTGCACCGCGGCGACGACAGTGTTGCCCTCGCTGGTACGGATGGTCACCGGGCCCGATTCCAGCACACCGAGAAGCGGCTGGTGACCGGGCATGACGCCGATGTCGCCGGACGTGGTGCGGGCGACAACAAGGGTGGCCTCGCCGGACCAGACATTGCGGTCCGCCGCGACCAGCTCGACGTGCAGCTCAGCAGCCAAGGTGGCTCCTCGGGTCACCACCCGGCGGGTCAGCCGGGTGTTGGGTCAAATTCTAATGGGCGTGGGGAGAGGGACGGGACACACCCGCCCCTCTCCGGAGAAACCTGCGACCGGATGCGCTCCCGGAGGAGCGCGCCGGATCAGGAGACGCCCAGCTCCTTGGCGTTGGCCTTCAGGTCCTCGATGCCACCGCACATGAAGAACGCCTGCTCGGGGAAGTGGTCGTACTCACCGTCGCAGATCGCGTTGAACGCGGTGATCGACTCGTCGAGCGGAACGTCCGAACCGTCCACGCCGGTGAACTGCTTGGCGACGTGGGTGTTCTGCGACAGGAAGCGCTCGACGCGACGGGCACGGTGGACAACGAGCTTGTCCTCCTCGCCCAGCTCGTCGATACCGAGGATCGCGATGATGTCCTGGAGGTCCTTGTACTTCTGGAGGATCCCCTTGACGCGCATGGCGGTCGCGTAGTGGTCCGCCGCGATGTACCGCGGGTCGAGGATGCGGGACGTCGAGTCCAGCGGGTCCACGGCCGGGTAGATGCCCTTCTCGGAGATCGGACGGGAGAGAACCGTCGTCGCGTCGAGGTGGGCGAAGGTGGTCGCCGGCGCCGGGTCGGTCAGGTCGTCCGCGGGGACGTAGATCGCCTGCATCGAGGTGATCGAGTGACCACGGGTCGAGGTGATGCGCTCCTGGAGGAGACCCATCTCGTCGGCCAGGTTCGGCTGGTAACCCACCGCGGAGGGCATACGGCCGAGCAGGGTCGACACCTCGGAACCCGCCTGGGTGTACCGGAAGATGTTGTCGATGAAGAAGAGCACGTCCTGCTTCTGCACATCGCGGAAGTACTCCGCCATGGTCAGACCGGCGAGGGCGACGCGCAGACGGGTGCCCGGGGGCTCGTCCATCTGGCCGAAGACGAGGGCCGTCTTGTCGATGACGCCCGAGTCGTGCATTTCCTCGATGAGGTCGTTGCCCTCACGGGTACGCTCACCGACGCCCGCGAAGACCGACACACCGTCGTGGTTGTTGGCGACGCGGTAGATCATTTCCTGGATCAGAACGGTCTTGCCGACACCGGCACCACCGAACAGACCGATCTTTCCACCCTTGACGTACGGGGTGAGGAGGTCGATGACCTTGACGCCGGTCTCGAACATCTCGGTCTTCGACTCAAGCTCGTCGAAGTTCGGGGCCTTGCGGTGGATCGGCCAGCGCTCGGTCACCTCGGCGTTGGCCTCGGGGACGTTGAGCACCTCACCCAGGGTGTTGAACACCTTGCCCTTGGTGAAGTCGCCGACCGGGACGGTGATGCCCGTTCCCGTGTCGGTGACCGGGGCCTGGCGGACCAGACCGTCGGTCGGCTGCATCGAGATGGTACGGACGAGGCCGTCACCCAGGTGCTGCGCGACCTCAAGGGTCAGGGTCTTGAGCTTGCCGTCCTCGGCCGGGTCGGCGACCTGGACCTTGAGGGCGTTGTAGATCTCGGGCATCGCGTCGACGGGGAACTCCACGTCGACGACCGGGCCGATGACCCGGGCGACGCGGCCCGTGGCGGCGGCCGTCTCAACAGTGGTCGTCATTACTTGTCACTCCCCGCGGTCGCGTCGGCCATGGCGCTCGCGCCACCGACGATCTCGCTGATTTCCTGGGTGATTTCGGCCTGGCGGGCCGCGTTGGCAAGCCGGGAGAGGCTCTTGATGAGGTCCCCGGCGTTGTCGGTCGCCGACTTCATCGCGCGGCGGCGGGCGGCGTGCTCGGAGGCAGCCGACTGCAGCAGTGCGTTGTAGATGCGGCTCTCGACGTAGCGCGGCAGCAGGGCGTCGAGGACGTCCTCCGCCGACGGCTCGAAGTCGAACAGCGGAAGGATCTCGCCCTTCGTACCGCTCTCCTCCGCAGCCTGGTCGAGGCTGAGCGGCAGCATCCGGTTGTCGACCGCGTTCTGCGTCATCATCGACACGAATTCCGTGTAGACGATGTGCAGCTCGTCGATGCCGCCCTCGGCGGTGTCCGCCTGGATGGCCTCGATCAGCGGCCCCGCGACGCGCTTGGCGTCGGCGTACTCCGGCCTGTCGGTGAAGCCGGTCCACGAGTCCGCGATCTTGCGCTCGCGGAACCCGTAGTACGCGACACCCTTGCGGCCGACGATGTAGGCGTCGACCTCCTTGCCCTCAGCGCGCAGCCGCTCGGTGAGCCGGTCGGCCTGCTTGATGGCGTTCGAGGAGTAGCCGCCGGCCAGACCGCGGTCGCTCGTGATGAGCAGGACCGCGGCGCGGGTCGGCGACTCGACCTCGGTGGTCAGGGCGTGCTTGGCGTTCGAACCGGTCGCCACCGCGGTCACCGCACGGGTGAGCTCGGTCGCGTACGGCATCGATGCCGCCACCTTGCGCTGCGCCTTGACGATGCGCGAGGCGGAGATCATCTCCATCGCCTTGGTGATCTTCTTGGTCGCCGTGATGGCACGGATGCGACGCTTGTAGACCCGGAGCTGCGCTCCCATGAGTCAGGTCCCTTCCGTCGTCACTTGGAGACGTTGACGGCCGGTGCGTCCTCGCCCAGGAGCTTGCCGTCCGAGGTCTCGAACTGGCGCTTGAAGCCGGCGATGGCGTCAGCGATCGACGTCAGGGTGTCGTCCGACATCTTGCCGCCCTCGGCGATGGAGGTGAGGAGGTCCTTGCGCTCACGGCGCAGGTACTCCAGCAGCTCCGACTCGAAGCGGCGGATGTCGGCCACCGGGACGTCGTCCATCTTGCCGGTGGTGCCGGCCCAGACGGAGACGACCTGCTCCTCGACGGGCATCGGCTGGTACTGGCCCTGCTTCAGCAGCTCGACCATGCGCTTGCCGCGCTCCAGCGAGGCCTTCGACGCGGCGTCCAGGTCGGAACCGAAGGCGGCGAACGCCTCCAGCTCGCGGTACTGGGCCAGGTCCACGCGCAGACGGCCGGAAACCTGCTTCATGGCCTTGTGCTGCGCGGAACCACCGACACGGGAAACCGAGATACCGACGTTCAGCGCCGGGCGCTGGCCCGCGTTGAACAGGTCGGACTCCAGGAAGCACTGGCCGTCGGTGATGGAGATGACGTTGGTCGGGATGAACGCCGAGACGTCGTTGGCCTTGGTCTCGACGATCGGCAGACCGGTCATCGAACCGGCGCCCATGTCGTCGGAGAGCTTGGCGCAACGCTCCAGCAGCCGCGAGTGCAGGTAGAAGACGTCACCCGGGTAGGCCTCACGGCCCGGCGGGCGGCGCAGCAGCAGCGACACGGCGCGGTAGGCGTCGGCCTGCTTCGACAGGTCGTCGAAGATGATCAGGACGTGCTTGCCGGCGTACATCCAGTGCTGGCCGATGGCGGAACCGGTGTACGGCGCCAGGTACTTGAAGCCGGCCGGGTCGGACGCCGGGGCGGCGACGATCGTCGTGTACTCCAGCGCGCCGGCCTCTTCCAGGGCGCCGCGCACGGACGCGATGGTCGAGCCCTTCTGGCCGATGGCGACGTAGATGCAGCGGACCTGCTTGTTCACGTCGCCCGAGCGCCAGTTGTCGCGCTGGTTGATGATCGTGTCGACGGCCAGGGCGGTCTTGCCGGTCTGGCGGTCACCGATGATCAGCTGACGCTGGCCACGGCCGATCGGCACCATCGCGTCGACGGCCTTGTAGCCGGTCTGCATCGGCTCGTGCACCGACTTGCGGACCATGACGCCCGGGGCCTGCAGTTCGAGGGCGCGACGGCCCTCGGTCGCGATCTCGCCGAGGCCGTCGATCGGGTTGCCGAGCGGGTCGACAACGCGGCCGAGGTAGCCCTCGCCGACACCTACGGAGAGAACCTCACCGGTGCGCTGCACCGGCTGGCCCTCTTCGATGCCGTTGAACTCGCCGAGGACGATCGCACCGATCTCGCGCTCCTCAAGGTTGAGGGCGAGACCGAGGGTGCCGTCCTCGAACTTCAGCAGCTCGTTCGCCATGGCGGAGGGCAGACCCTCCACCTTCGCGATGCCGTCGCCGGCAACGCTGACCGTTCCGACCTCCTCGCGCGAGGCCGCGTCCGGCTGGTACGACTGGACAAAGTTCTCCAGTGCGTCCCGGATCTCCTCCGGCCGGATCGTGAGCTCCGCCATCTGGGTTCCCTGCTCTCCTTGTTGGGCCTGAAGCTTCTTAGGGGTCTGGGGGCGACCCCCAGGAATCTTCTGCAAGTTCTGCACGGCCCAACCGGGCCGCTAGGAATGCGTTGTTCTTTTGGTGGCCGGTCAGCCGGCCATGCGGCGGGAGGCCTCGGAGAGGCGCTCCGCGACACTGCCGTCGATGACCTCGTCGCCGACGCGCACCACGATCCCGCCGAGGACCGAGGGGTCCACGTCCAGGTTCAGGTGCATCTGGCGGCCGTACAGCTTCGCCAGCACCGCGCCGAGACGCTGCCGCTGCACGTCGCTGAGCGGAACCGCGGTGGTCACGGTGGCGACCATGCGGTTGCGGCGCTCGGCGGCGAGCTTGGACAGGGACTCGAGTCCCGCCTCCAGGCTACGTCCACGCGGGTGCGTGACGAGACGCGTGACCAGACGCTCGGTGACCGCGTTCGCCTTGCCGCCGAGCAGGCTGCGCAGCAGCGTGCTCTTAGCGGAGGCGGTGGCCCCCCGGTCGGTCAGCGCGGAGCGCAGCCCGGTGTTCGAGGCGACGATCCGGCCGAACCGGAAGATCTCGTCCTCGACGTTGTCCAGCGCGTCACCCTGCTGGGCCGCCGTGAGGTCGGCGGTGGCCGCCAGCTCCTCCAGCGAGTCCACCAGGTCGCGGGACTGCGACCAGCGGGACCGGACCATGCCCGACAGCAGGTCGAGGGTCTCCCCGCCGACCTGGCCGGCCAGCAGCCGGCCCGCCAGCTCGGCCTTGGCCTCGCCGGACTGCGCCGGGTCGGTGAGGACCCGACGCAGCGAGACCTCACGGTCGAGCAGCGCGGTGACGGCAGCCAGCTCACCGGCGAGCTTCGCCGCGTCGACGGACGTGTTGTCCGTCAGCGCGTCGAGACGCTCACGCGCGGAGGCCAGCGCCTCGCGGCTCGCTCCGTTCATCGGGCCGCCTCGGCCTTCTCCTCAAGCTCGCTGAGGAAGCGGTCGATGGTGCGGCTCTGACGGGCGACGTCCTCAAGGGACTCACCGACGAGCTTGCCGGCCAGGTCGGTGGCGAGCTTGCCCACGTCCTGACGCAGCGCCTGAGAGGCGGCCTTGCGGTCGGCCTCGATCTGGGCGTGGCCGGCAGCGATGATCTCCTCACGCTGCCGCTGGCCCTCTGCGCGCAGTTCTTCCTTGAGCGCAGTGCCCTGCTCCAGCGCTTCCTGGCGCAGGCGCGCGGCCTCGTGCCGGGCTTCGGCGAGCTGGGCCTTGTACTGCTCCAGCACGCTCTGGGCCTCGGTCTGAGCGGCCTCAGCCTTCTCGATACCGCCCTCGATGGCCTCGCGACGCTCGTCCAGAACCTTGTTGATGTTCGGGAGGAGCTTCTTCGCGAGGAAACCGAAGACGATGACGAAGGCGATCAGACCGATGACGAGCTCGGGGATCGGCGGAATGAGGGGGTTTTCGGCCTCCTCAGCCGCGAGAACCAGGAGGTTCACATCAGTGCCTTTCGTCTAATCGGACTAGTGGTCGGCTCGTCTTAGTAGACGAACGGCATGACCAGACCGATGAGGGCGAGCGCCTCACAGAAGGCGAAGCCGAGGATCTGGTTGGCGCGGATCAGACCGGCAGCCTCGGGCTGACGGGCGAGAGCCTGCGTGCCGTTACCGAAGATGATGCCGACGCCGACGCCCGGGCCGATGGCCGCGAGGCCGTAACCGATGGAGCTGAGGGAACCGGTGACGCCTTCGGCGGCAGCAAGGATCTGGGACATGCCAGTTCTTCCTTCTCTTTCACGGACCGGTGGGGGTTGGCCACCGGACGACAAGGGGGTTTGGGGGTGGGCCGGACTCAGTGGTGCTCGGCGAGCGCGCCCTGGATGAAGCTGCAGGCCAGGAGGACGAAGACGTACGCCTGGACAGCCTGGATGAAGAGCTCGAAGGCGGTCATCACGACGACCATGATGAACGAGACGCCCGCGTAGGCGATCCCGATCCCGTTCAGCAGGTACCAGCTGGCGATGGTGAACAGCAGCAGCAGGGTGTGACCGGCGAACATGTTCGCGAAGAGTCGGACCGCGTGGGTGAAGGGGCGCACCAGGACGTTCGAGAAGAACTCGATGACCATGACGAGCGGAAGCACCGGGCCGAGCGACTTGTCGTAGCCGGTGAGGTTCTTGAAACCGCCGACGAAGCCGTGACGCTTGAACGTCACCGACATCCAGATGAAGTAGACGATCGCCGCGAGAACCGCCGGGTACGCGATGATCGAGGTCACCGGGAACTGTGCCACGGGGACGATCGACCAGACGTTCAGGATCCAGACGAAGAAGAACAGCGAGACCATGAAGGGGACGTACTTCTCGCCCTCCTTCTTGCCCAGCGTCTCGTACACGATGCCGCGGCGCACGAAGTCGTAGCCGGACTCGGCGACCATCTGGAGCTTGCCCGGGACGACCTTCGGCTTGCGGAAGGCCGCCCAGAAGAAGACGACGATGATCAGCGAGCCCAGCAGGGCCAGCAGCATCGGCTTGTTGAAGTACGCGCTCGTCAGGCCCGCTTCGCCCCACAGCGGCTCGAAGAGGAACGAGTGCAGGCCCGGGCCGGGGAAGCCGCATCCGTCGAAGATGTGACAGTCGGTCTCGAAAGCGAGCACCTGCGTCGGGTCACTCACCGCGGGCTCCTTCAGCGTGGCGCATAGGTACGGCAACCTCGTTGTGTCGGCGCGGCGCACGGCCGCGGTTCGGCACTGGACTGGTGTAACGGGTTTGGGGGCGGCGGTCTGGCATCGAGCCTCGCGATGGAACAGGCGTCAGCTCAGATGCCCGCGCCCGCAATGCCGCAGTTGGCACCGGACGATAGCAGCATCTCGAACGCGCCCTTATTCCGGCCCTACCCCTCACGACTTCGGCCCCGAATTTTCGGGCTTGTCGCCCTTCGAGTCCGGTTCGACGTAGAGGATCTTGGCCTTCATATGAGCACGCGTCTGTGCGCCGATCCACACGAGGGTGGTGGCGACGAGCGTGATCGCGAAGGCCTTGGGGTGGAACAGCGTCGTGTTCTTGAACACGGCGACAAAGACGAAGAGCAGCAGGATCTGGACCGTGTAGAGCATGAGCCCCATGGCCTGGAACAAGTGCGGCAGCGATTTCGCGGTGCGTTGCAGAATGACGAATCCGGCGCCCATGAAGAGCAGCACCACCAGCGTGGCGATGACGGCACCCAGCGCCCCCTTGCCGCCGGCCACGACAGCGCTGATGACGGCGGCAAGGCCGCCGGCAGCGGCTGTGGGCACAGCGGCGTGCAGGAGGGATCGGACGTCATCTGACCGCATGGCGGGTTGCTCCGCGTGGTGGTGGGGGCACGGGACTCGTACGGGACGAGCGTAAGCCCGGTCCGAGATCGAACCTCGGGCCAATGGACCGTCGCACTACGGTCCTTCGGCTCTGTCGCCGGGTTTAGTGAACGGTATCACAAACTATTTGATGAGAGCTTTACCCGGCGGGTGTGCCGACTGTCACACATGAGAGCTAACCCGCCCGTGTGTGCGCGACAACCGATGACCTTGTGTGCTAAAGGCCGCCCATGTCGGACATGCACCGGCGGCGTCAGCGCGCCGATCCGGCCTTACGCCGGTCGGGGAAGCGCGAACGGGGGCCTACCGCAGTCGCTCCGTTGACGCCGGACACACCCACCACGATCGGCCGGGCCGGCTCCGGCTCCAGGCCCGAGGCGTCCAGGGCGGCCGCCTCCGCGGCCCGCTCCGCGTGCCGGTAGCGCGGCGGCACCAGGAACTCGGCCCAGCGCGGCGCACGCGGGGTGAACCGCGGCAGGAGCAGCAGGACCAGGCCCACCGCGCTGAGCGCGACGATCACGAGCACGATCCACATCGAGGCCGAATGCACCGAGTAGGCCACCGCGCCGAAGGCGATCAGCCCCGACCAGAAGTACATGATCAGCACGGCACGGCTGTGGGAATGCCCGAGTTCCAGCAGCCGGTGGTGCAGGTGCCCGCGGTCCGCCGCGAAGGGCGACTTCCCGTTCCACGTGCGCCGGACGACGGCCAGGATCAGGTCGGTCATCGGGATGGCGATGATCGTGAGCGGCAGCAGCAGCGGGATGAAGACCGGCAGCATCGCGTGCGTGGCATTGCGCTCACCACCCGCGAACAGGGCCATGGTGTCCGGGTCCACCTGCCCCGTGATGGAGATCGCTGCGGCGGCGAGCACCAGGCCGATGAGCATCGAGCCGGAGTCGCCCATGAAGATCCGGGCGGGGTGCATGTTGTGCGGCAGGAAGCCGAGGCACATGCCCATCAGGATGGCGGCGAAGAGGGTGGCGGGCGCGGCCGCCTCGATGCCGTAGCCGAACCAGATCCGGTACGCGTACAGGAAGAACGCCGCGGAGGCGATGCACACCATGCCGGCGGCCAGCCCGTCGAGGCCGTCCACGAAGTTCACCGCGTTGATGGTGATCACCACGAGCGCCACGGTGAGCAGGTTGCCCTGCCACTGGGTCAGCGCCACCGTCCCGATCCACGGGACGGGGATCCACAGCATGGTCAGCCCCTGCATGACCATCACGCCGGCGGCGATCATCTGCGCGCCGAGCTTGATCAGGGCGTCGATCTCGAACTTGTCGTCGAGGACGCCGATCAGCCAGATCAGGGCGGCGCCCGAGAGCAGGGCCCGGGGTTCGTTCGACAGCTCGAAGACGCCGTTGAGGTTCTGCAGGTGGTCGGCGACCAGCAGGCCCGCGCACAGCCCGCCGAACATGGCGATGCCGCCCAGCCGCGGGGTGGGTTCGCGGTGGACGTCGCGGGCCCGGATCTCCGGCATGGCGCCGACCGCGATCGCGAACTTGCGCACGGGCCCGGTCAGCAGGTAGGTCACCGCGACCGTGACGCAAAGCGTCAGCAGATATTCACGCACGGGCTGCCCCAGATGTATCGCCGGCCATCTCAGCCCCACACATTAGCTGCGATGTCCCCGCCACCGAGGACGCGAGGGGTCCGTATGCCGGTTGCACCAGTTCCCCTTTTGTCTGCCTTACTCCCCGTACGGGGGAAATCCACCCGTCAGTTCGGTGACTTCCCTCCGGGTTCTCGTCGCGTTCCCCGTCAGCGCGGCGGTGAACAGCTCGGCGATCCGCGCCATTTCGGGCTCCCGCATGCCCTGGGTCGTCACGGCCGCCGTTCCGAGGCGGATCCCCCGCTGGTCCCCGTACGGCAGGGCGCACGTGTCGAGCACGATCCCGGCCGCGGCGAGCCGGGCGCGGGCGGAGGGCCCGTCGATGCCGAGGCCGGCCGGGTCGGCGACGATCAGGTGGGTGTCGGTGCCGCCCGTGGTCACGGCGAAGCCGCAGCCCTCCAGCTCCTGCGCCAGCACCCGCGCGTTGGCCACCACCCGATGGGCGTACGTGCTGAACGCGGGCGCGGCCGCCTCCCCGAAGGCCACCGCCTTCGCGGCGATCGTGTGCATCTGGGCACCGCCCTGGGTGAACGGGAACACCGCCCGGTCGATCCGCTCGGCGAACTCGGAGCCGCACAGGATCATCCCGCCGCGCGGGCCCCGCAGCACCTTGTGCGTGGTCGCGCAGACGATGTCCGCGTACGGGACCGGGCTGGGGGCCGCTCCGCCCGCGACCAGCCCGATGGGGTGCGCGGCGTCCGCGATGAGGAAGGCCCCCACCTCGTCGGCGATCTCCCGGAACGCCGCGTACTCGGGGTGGCGCGGGGAGGAGATCGACCCGCACACGATGGCCTTCGGCCGGTGCGTCCGGGCCAGGTTCTGCACCTGGTGGTAGTCGATGAGCCCGGTCTCGGCGTCGACCCCGTAGCCCACGAAGTCGAACCAGCGCCCGGAGAAATTGGCGGGCGAGCCGTGCGTCAGGTGGCCCCCGTACGCGAGCCCCATCGCGAGCACCGTGTCCCCCGGCCTCAGCAGCGCGGCGTACGCGGCCAGGACGGCCGCGGAGCCGGAGTGCGGCTGTACGTTGGCGTGCTCGACGCCGAACAGGGCGCAGGCCCGCTCGGCGGCGGCCCGCTCGGCGAGGTCGGCGTACTCGCAGCCGCCGTGGTAGCGGCGGCCCGGATAGCCCTCGGCGTACTTGTTGGCGAGCGCCGAGCCGAGCGCGGCCAGCACGGCGGGCGAGGTGAAGTTCTCGGCGGCGCTCAGCTGCAGAGTGGCGGCCTGCCGCTGCGCCTCACCGGCGAGGACGTCGGCCATCTGGGGGTCCTGCTGCCGCAGCAGGTCCGTGGGCGGGGTGATGACGCTCATGGCGCGACTCCAGTGGGCTGTCCCGGTACCCGCCACTCTAGGACGGCCCGGCCCGTTCCGCCCTGTGAGCCGTCCGCCGGGACCGGGTGCGTCGCCGCAGCCGGAGCGCGGCCGGACCGCGCCTGGGGGCCGGGAGGGTCAGCGGGCGGCCGTGACGCCCGTCAGGGCCGTCACCACCGGCTCCAGCGCCTGGTTGATCTCGTCGCCGATCGAGCGGAAGAAGGTGATCGGCGCGCCGTACGGGTCGTACACCTCGTCCGCGTCCGGCGAGGGCGCCAGCAGCCACCCGCGCAGCGCGGCCGCGGCCCGCACCAGGGCGCGGGCCCGCTCGGCCACCCCGTCGTCCAGCGGCGGCAGCGTGGCCGGGTCTATGGCCCGCACCAGCCGGGTGAACTCCTTCAGCGTGAAGGTCCGCAGCCCCGCCGAGTGCCCCATCGAGATGACCTGCGCCCGGTGGTCGCGGGTGGCCGTCAGCACGAGGTCCGCGCGGATCACGTGCTCGTCCAGCAGCTCCCGCCCGGTGAACCCGGAGGCGTCCGCGCCGAAGTCCGCCAGCACGGCCGCCGCGTTGGCCTCCATCGGGGCGCCCTCGTGCCCCCAGGTGCCCGCGCTCTCCACGATCAGACCGCTCGCCGGCAGCCCGCCCAGCCGGTGCGCCAGCGCATGCCGCGTCAGCCGCTCGGTGATGGGCGAACGGCACACGTTGCCGGTGCTGACGTGGAGGATGCGGAAGGTGTCTCCCTGAGCCAGCGCCGGGTGGTGCCCGCCTGCTATGCCACGCCCCTCAGGGCTCACGGGGCCACCTCAAGGTCGGGTACGACCTCGCGCAGCTGCTCGGCGGTCAGCGCCCCCTCGCGCAGCAGGACGGGAACCTTTCCGGTGACGTCGACGATCGAGGACGGCTGGATGCCCGGCGTCGGGCCGCCGTCCAGGTACACCGACACGGAGTCGCCCAGCATCGCCCGCGCCGCGTCGCAGTCCTCCGGCGCGGGCTGCCCCGACAGGTTCGCCGAGGACACCGCCATCGGGCCGACCTCGGTCAGCAGCTCGATCGCGACGGGGTGCAGGGGCATGCGGACGGCGACGGTGCCGTGGGTCTCGCCCAGGTCCCACGCCAGCGAGGGCTGGTGCTTGGCGACCAGCGTCAGTGCGCCCGGCCAGAAGGCGTCGACGAGCTCCCACGCCTGCTCGGAGAAGTCCGTGACGAGGCCGTGCAGGGTGTTCGGGGAGCCGATGAGCACCGGGACCGGCATGTTGCGGCCGCGCCCCTTGGCGGCCAGCAGGTCGCCGACGGCCTCCGCGCTGAAGGCGTCCGCGCCGATCCCGTACAGGGTGTCGGTGGGCAGCACGACGAGCTCGCCGCGGCGCACGGCGGAGGCGGCTTCGCGCAGACCCGTCTTGCGGTCCGTCGCGTCGTTGCAGTCGTATCGCCGGGCCATCAGCGGGACTCCTCGTGCAGCAGGGTGTTCTCGGGCAGGGGTGCGCTCACGGCAGGGCCTTGCGGGCGGTCGCGAAGCGCGGGCGGTTGTTCAGATCGGGATGGTCGGCGGCGTCGGCCCAGCCTCGCTCCTCGGCGAAGATCCACGGGACCTGGCCGCCCTGGGTGTCGGCGTGCTCGATGACGACGATGCCGCCGGGCCGCAGCAGCCGGTGCGCGGTGCGCTCGATGCCGCGGATGGTGTCGAGGCCGTCCTCGCCGGAGAACAGGGCCATCTCCGGATCGTGGTCGCGGGCCTCGGGGGCCACGTACTCCCACTCGGTGAGCGGGATGTACGGCGGGTTCGAGATGACCAGGTCGACCTGGCCGTCCAGCTCGGGCAGCGCGCTGAGCGCATCGCCCTGGTGGACGCTGACCCGGGAGCCCTCGGCGTTCTTGCGGGTCCACCGCAGGGCTTCCTCGGACAGCTCCACCGCGTGGACGCGCGAGCGCGGCACCTCCTGCGCCATGGCCAGCGCGATGGCGCCGGAACCGGTGCACAGGTCGACGATCAGCGGCTCGACGACGTCCATCGCCCGGACGGCGTGTATGGCCCAGTCGACGACCGACTCGGTCTCGGGCCGGGGCACGAAGACCCCCGGCCCAACCTGGAGCTCCAGGTACCGGAAGAAGGCGCGCCCGGTGATGTGCTGCAGCGGTTCGCGCGCCTCGCGCCGGGCGACGGCCTCCCAGTAGCGGGCGTCGAAGTCCGCGTCCTTGACGTGGTGCAGTTCCCCCCGCTTGACGCCGTGCACGAAGGCCGCGAGCTCCTCCGCGTCGAAGCGCGGTGAGGGCACGCCGGCGGCGGCCAGCCGCTGGGTGGCCTGGGCCACCTCGGCAAGCAGCAAGTTCACGCTGGTCCTCCGGGCTGCTGTCGTACGGGGGTGGTGCGGGGGCGGAGCGGGCGGATCAGTTCGCGGCGGCGAGCTTGGCGGCCGAGTCGGTGTCGACGCAGGCCTGGATGACCGGGTCGAGGTCGCCGTCGAGGACCTGGTCCAAGTTGTACGCCTTGAAGCCGGTCCGGTGGTCCGAGATCCGGTTTTCCGGGAAGTTGTACGTACGGATCTTCTCGGAGCGGTCCACGGAGCGCACCTGGCTGCGGCGCACGTCGGAGGCCTCCTGCTCGGCTGCTTCCTGGGCGGCCGCGAGCAGTCGCGAGCGAAGGATACGCATCGCCTGCTCCTTGTTCTGGAGCTGGCTCTTCTCGTTCTGGCAGGAGGCGACCACACCGGTCGGGATGTGCGTGATGCGCACGGCCGAGTCGGTGGTGTTGACGGACTGGCCGCCGGGGCCGGACGAGCGGTAGACGTCGATGCGCAGGTCGTTCGGGTTGATCTCGACCTCGACCTCCTCGGCCTCCGGGGTGACGAGCACGCCCGCGGCGGAGGTGTGGATGCGGCCCTGCGACTCGGTGGCCGGAACGCGCTGGACGCGGTGCACGCCGCCCTCGTACTTCAGGCGGGCCCAGACTCCCTGGCCGGGCTCGGTGGCACCGTTGCCGCCCTTGGTGCGGACGGAGACCTGCACGTCCTTGTAGCCGCCGAGCTCGGACTCGGTGGCGTCGATGATCTCGGTCTTCCAGCCCACCCGCTCGGCGTAGCGCAGGTACATGCGCAGCAGGTCGCCGGCGAAGAGGGCCGACTCGTCGCCGCCCGCGCCCGCCTTGACCTCCAGGAGCACGTCCTTGTCGTCGCTGGGGTCGCGCGGGACCAGCAGCAGGCGGAGCTTCTCGGTGAGCTCCTCGCGCTGCGTGCCCAGCTCCTTGACCTCGGCGGCGAAGTCCGGGTCGTCGGCCGCGAACTCCTTCGCGGTCTCGATGTCCTCCCCGGTCTGCTTCCACGCCCGGTAGGTCGCGATGATCGGGGTCAGCTCCGCGTAGCGCTTGTTGAGCTTGCGCGCGTTGGCCTGATCGGAGTGGACCGAAGGGTCGGCGAGCTTCTTCTCAAGATCGGCGTGTTCGCCGATCAGTTCCTCGACCGCCTCGAACATCGGGGGCTCCTGGGGTGAAAAGTACGAAAAAGGGCTGCGGGACGACAAAGGCGCCGGTCCGGCTGCCCCCGTGTGGACAGGGTGCAGCCGGGGTCCGGCGCCGGGGGCTCGCTACTTCGAGCCGGCAGCCTTGCCGAAGCGGGCCTCGAAGCGGGCGACACGGCCACCGGTGTCGAGGATCTTCTGCTTGCCCGTGTAGAACGGGTGGCACTCGGAGCAGACCTCGGCACGGATGGTGCCCTCGGTCAGGGTGCTGCGGGTGGTGAACGACGCGCCACAGGTGCAGCTGACCTGGGTCTCGACGTACTCGGGGTGAACATCGCGCTTCAAGGTGTCTCCTAGATTCGGGAGGGCGCCGGGTCGCAGGAGCCGAATTGCGCACTGCGTGAACCGGGGCCGACAGACCAGTCTGCCAGGACCGGGCTGCCTGTCAAAATTCTGAGGACGATCCCCTCAACCAGGGGCGCCCGGGATCTATTCCGCGGGACGCGGAGCCGGGCGGGAGCCCGGCGGCGGCCGGGTGCGGGCCCGGGGAGATGGCCCCCGGCCGAGGGGCCGACGGGCCCTAGCGGACGATCTCGCCGGCCTTGCCCTTGTCGCCCATGGAGTTCGCCGTGGCCTCGGCCGGGATCGTCTGCTCGCCCAGCAGCGCGGTCCACACCATCTGGGACTCCTTGGTGAGCGGGACCACCCGGTCGGGGTCCCGGGGGTCGGCGGTCACCGGCAGGGTGATCATCTGCATGTTCTGGGCGTCGATGCCCTGGAGGCTCTGGGCGAAGCCCGCGAGCGCCTTGACGCTGCCGAGCTGGGTGTCGGTGGTGAGCGACTTGGTGGAGGTGTCGGCGAGGTCGAGGAGCCGCTTGGGGTTGTCGAAGACGCCGATGCCCTTGACCTGCTTGATCAGGGCCTTGATGAAGGCCTGCTGGAGCTGTATTCGGCCGAGGTCGCTGCCGTCGCCGACGCTCTTGCGGGTGCGTACGAGACCGAGGGCCTGCTCGCCGTTGAGCTTGTTGGTGCCGGACGGCAGGTCGAGGTGGCTGGACCCGTCCTTGATCGGCTTGGTGGTCGTCACCTCGACGCCGCCGAGGTTGTCGATGATCTTCTTGAAGCCCGTGAAGTCGACCTCGATGTAGTGGTCCATGCGGATCCCCGACATCTTCTCGACGGTCTTGACGGCGCAGGCCGCCCCGCCGATGGTGAACGACTCGTTGAACATCTGCCGCGGCCCGCCGCGGTCGGTCTTGTTCGAACCGGTGACCGTGCAGGCGGGGCGGGTGACGAGGGTGTCTCGCGGGATCGATATGACACTGGCCTTCTTGTGGCCCTCGTACAGGTGGACGATCATCGCGGTGTCGGAGCGGGCGGAGCCGCCGTCGTCCTGTCCGTACTCGCCGTTGGCGCCGCTGCGGGAGTCGGAGCCGAGGACGAGGATGTCCATCGAGCCGTTGTCCACGTCTTGGGGGCGGTCGGTGCCGAGGGCCTGGTCGATGTCGACCGTCTTCAGGTTCCCGTTCAGCGAGAAGTAGACGTAGCCGAGGCCCGCTCCGCCGAGGAGGACGACGCCCGCGGCGCTCCACGCGGCGACCACGAGGGCTCTGCGGCGCTTCGCCGGTTTCCGTCGGCGCCGGCCCGCGGCACGTCGGCCCTGGCCGCTGCTGTCCTCGCTCATGCTCTCCTCAGTCCTGCGTGCCGTCTCCGGGCGGTTCCGGCCCGGTGGCCTCCCGCTGTCGCTGACACAGACGGCGGAACGCCCCCTCAGGGTTCCACGGCGCAGGGAGGCTGCCGACGGGCGGCCACGATCGGGCCGGCCGGGACGGGCCTTCCGCCGCGCCCCCTCCCACCTGCGGTTTCCCTGGGGGCCGGGGTGGCGGCGGACGCGGTCGCGCGGCGGCGGGGTGTGCTGAAGCTCGCACCCGTCCGCAACCGCAGGCGCGCCCGCCGCGCATCCGTACGCGCATCCCCGCCGGGCCGGGGACCGGACGCGAACGCGGGACCGCCCCCGTCGCGGATGCGGCGGGGGCGGTCCCGGTGGTGCGCTGCGAAGACGTCAGTCGTCGTTCTTGCCCGACGGAGTCGTCTTGGCGATCTGCATCAGGAACTCGGCGTTCGACTTCGTCTGCTTCATCTTGTCGAGCAGCAGCTCGATCGCCTGCTGCGAGTCGAGCGCGTGCAGCACCCGGCGCAGCTTCCAGACGATGGCGAGCTCCTCGCTGTTGAGGAGGATCTCCTCCTTGCGGGTGCCCGACGGGTCGACGTCGACGGCCGGGAAGATGCGCTTGTCGGCGAGCTTCCGGTCGAGCTTGAGCTCCATGTTGCCGGTGCCCTTGAACTCCTCGAAGATCACCTCGTCCATGCGCGAGCCGGTGTCGACCAGCGCGGTGGCCAGGATGGTCAGCGAGCCGCCGTCCTCGATGTTGCGCGCGGCACCGAAGAAGCGCTTCGGCGGGTACAGCGCGGTCGAGTCGACACCACCGGACAGGATGCGGCCGGAGGCGGGCGCCGCGAGGTTGTACGCGCGGCCCAGGCGGGTGATGGAGTCCAGCAGGACGACCACGTCGTGACCCAGCTCGACGAGACGCTTGGCGCGCTCGATGGCCAGCTCGGCGACGGTGGTGTGGTCCTCGGCCGGGCGGTCGAAGGTCGAGGAGATGACCTCGCCCTTGACCGACCGCTGCATGTCGGTGACCTCCTCCGGACGCTCGTCCACCAGGACGACCATCAGGTGGCACTCGGGGTTGTTGGTGGTGATCGCGTTGGCGATCGCCTGCATGATCATGGTCTTGCCGGTCTTCGGCGGGGCCACGATCAGGCCTCGCTGACCCTTTCCGATCGGCGACACGAGGTCGATGATGCGGGTCGTCAGCACACCCGGGTCGGTCTCCAGGCGGAGCCGGTCCTGCGGGTACAGCGGCGTCAGCTTCTGGAACTCCGGTCGGCCGCGGCCGGATTCGGGCGCCATGCCGTTGACGGAGTCCAGCCGCACGAGGGCGTTGAACTTCTCGCGGCGCTCGCCGTCCTTGGGCTGGCGCACGGCACCGGTGGTGTGGTCGCCCTTGCGCAGGCCGGCCTTGCGGACCTGGGCGAGGGAGACGTACACGTCGTTGGGGCCGGGCAGGTAGCCCGAGGTCCGGATGAACGCGTAGTTGTCGAGGATGTCGAGGATGCCCGCGACGGGGATCAGGACGTCGTCGTCGGCGACCTGCGGCTCGCCCGGCGCGAACTCGTCGCGGCCGCGGCGGCCCCGGCGGTCGCGGTAGCGGCCGCGACGGCCGCGGCGGCCGCCCTCGTCGTCGAAGTCGTCCTGCGGACCGCTGTCCTGGCGGCCCTGCTGACCCTGCTGGCCCTGGCCACGGCCGCCCTGCTGGCGGTCCTGGCGGCCCCCGCCCTGACCGCCGCCCTGGCCCTGGCCCGGGGCGGCCTGGCCCTGGTCGTCGGCCTTGGCGCCGCGGTCGCGGCGGTCGCGGCGGTCGCCGCGCTCGGCACGGTCACCGCGCTCGGCACGGTCACCGCGGTCGCGGCGGTCCCGGCGGCCGCGGCCCTCGCCGTCCTGCGCGGGCGCGGAGACGGCGGTGGCCGCCTCTGCCTTGAGGTCGGTCTGCGCGGTGGCGGCCGGGGCCGCGGCGGTCTCGGTCTTCTGCTCGACCTGGACGGCCGTGGCGACCGGAGCCGCGGTCTCCGGGCTGCCGGAGGGGGCCGTGGCCCGACGGCGGCGGCGCTCGCCGACCGGGGCGTCGTCGCTGGCCGGCTGGCCCGGGATCTCGATCTGCGCCTGCGTGGCAGGCTTCTCGGCAGGCGCCTGGGCGGCGGTCTCGCCGGTACGGGCCTTGCTGGTGGCGCGGCGCTTCGGCTTGGCCTCGGCGGCGTCGGCGGTCGGGGCGGCCGTGGCCTTGGGGGCGCTGCCGCCACCCGCCTGGGCCTCCTTGATGACCTCGATCAGCTGGCTCTTGCGCATCCGCGCGGTGCCCCTGATGCCGAGGCCGGACGCGACCTGCTGCAGTTCGGCCAGGACCATGCCCTCAAGGCCGGTGCCGGAGCGGCGACGCCGTCCGGCAGTGGCAGCCGGGGCGCCCGCGGCGGGGGCACTGGTGTCGACATTGGTGTCGGCAGCGCCCATCAGATCGGTGGTGTCGCTCACGAAGGGTCCTTCCCTGGAGCGGACGTCGGCCTGTCTGGCTCGGCGACCGGTTGTGCTGTCCGACAACGGTCCTACGTGTGGACCGTGCCGGGGCGGTGGTCCGCCGGTAGAGATACGGCGGAGAGAAACGTGCATGGTGGTTCCGGCGAGAGGCCCCCGAGCTGGAAGCGTGGGAAGTTCACGCCGATTCCGGAGCGTGCTCGAAACTGCTGGCAGCGATCAAAGCAGTCGGGGAGGCTCCCGGAAGAAAGGTGGTCCCGGATGGGGACACTGAGCACCGAGCCATGGCGGCTTCGGCTGCGCACTTGAGACTAACACTACCGGATCCAATAGATATTCCCCCTCTCAATCACCCGCAATCGCGCCTTCCGCGGGGGCGGCCTGCCCTGGCCGCCCCCGGGCGGTGGACGTGTTTCGGCCACCGCCCGCACTGCGCAGTCCGCGGCCTAACCGGCCGGGGTGCCCAGCGGAAGTACGCTCGCGCCCGCGGCGTCGAGGGCGAGCCGGTTGGCCGCCCATCCCTCACCGGCGAGCTGCGCGACCTTGTCGGCCGCGTCGTTGTCGGCCAGCGCGAGGACCGTGGGGCCCGCGCCGGAGATGACCGCGGGGATGCCGTCCCCCCGCAGTCGGCCCACGAGTGCCACGCTCTCGGGCATCGCGGGGGACCGGTACTCCTGGTGGAGCCGGTCTTCGGTGGCGGGCAGCAGCAACTCGGGACGCCTGGTCATGGCTTCCACGAGCAGGGCCGCACGGCCCGCGTTGGCGGCCGCGTCCACGTGCGGGACGCTGCGCGGCAGCAGGCCGCGCGCGGTCTCGGTCAGAACGGGCCTGGAGGGCACGAATACCACCGGAACGATGGAATCGGCGGGCTCCATCCGGATCGCCTTGGCGCTGCCGCCGTCCATCCACGCCAGGGTGAAGCCGCCGAGCAGACAGGCGGCGACGTTGTCGGGGTGGCCCTCGATCTCGGTGGCCAGTTCCAGTACGGCCGCGTCGTCGAGCTTGGCCTCGCCGCCTATGGTCACCGCGCGGGCGGCGACGATGCCGGCGCAGATGGCGGCGGAGGAGGACCCGAGGCCGCGGCCGTGCGGGATGCGGTTGGCGCAGACGACCTCAAGGCCGCGCGGCTGGCCGCCCAGCAGGTCGAAGGTGGTGCGCATGGAGCGTACGAGCAGGTGGCTCTCGTCCCGCGGGAGGGTGTCGGCACCCTCACCGGCGATGTCGACGTGCAGGCCGGAGTCGGCCACCCGGACGACGACGTCGTCGTAGAGCCCCAGGGCCAGGCCGAGGGCGTCGAAACCCGGGCCGAGGTTGGCACTGCTGGCGGGGACGCGCACCCGTACGGCGGCGGCGCGGAACGCTGGACCGGCCATCGTCCGATGACACTCCTTGTGACTGTGCGAGACGAGGTGTTCGCTGGCTCGCTGCGAATGTACTGGAGAACGTACGACACCCGAAGGCCCTCTGGGCAGCACCACGGTCATATGCGCGGTGGCGGATGTAAGTACAGCCTATCGAAGGAAGGTTCTCTCGCGACATAGGGCGCACAGGAGGCGCACGATGCGTGTCGCTGCCCTCGCTCCGGGGCCGCCGGGTTTTGATGCCGTACGAGCCGGGTTGCCGGGTTCCGGAAGACTCCGGAACCCGGCAACTCAAGGTGGGGCGGTGCGGGCTCGCCCGGTCAGACCAGGCCGAGCCGGACGGCCGCGGCCTCGGCGTCCACCGGAACGGTGACCGGCTGCGGAGCGCCGGCGACCGCCCAGTCGGGGTCCTTGAGGCCGTTGCCGGTGACGGTGCATACGATCTTCTGGCCCGGGTCGACCAGTCCCAGCTCGGCGGCCTTGAGCAGGCCCGCCACGGAGGCGGCCGACGCGGGCTCGACGAAGACGCCCTCCTGCGCGGCCAACAGCCGGTAGGCGGCCAGGATCTGGCGGTCCGTCACCTCGTCGATGAAGCCGCCCGACTCGTCACGCGCGGCGAGCGCGTAGTCCCAGGAGGCCGGGTTGCCGATGCGGATCGCGGTGGCGATGGTGTGCGGCTCCTTGACGACCTCGCCGCGGACGATGGGCGCGGACCCGGACGCCTGGAAACCCCACACGCGCGGCGTACGGGAGGACAGGCCGTCGGCCTTGTACTCCTTGAAGCCCTTCCAGTACGCGGTGATGTTGCCGGCGTTGCCGACGGGCAGCACGTGGATGTCCGGGGCGTCGCCGAGGGCGTCGACGATCTCGAACGCGGCCGTCTTCTGGCCCTCGATGCGGACCGGGTTGACCGAATTGACCAGCGCCACCGGGTAGTTGTCGGACAGCGCGCGGGCGAGGTCCAGGCAGTCGTCGAAGTTGCCGTCCACCTGGAGGATCTTGGCGCCGTGCACCAGCGCCTGGCCCATCTTGCCGAGCGCGATCTTGCCGCGGGGCACGAGGACCGCGGAGACCATCCCGGCGCGCACCGCGTACGCGGCGGCGGAGGCCGAGGTGTTGCCCGTGGAGGCGCAGATGACGGCCTTGGCGCCGTCCTCCTTGGCCTTGGTGATCGCCATCGTCATACCGCGGTCCTTGAAGGACCCGGTCGGGTTCGCGCCCTCCACCTTGAGGTGCACCTCGCAGCCGGTGCGCTCGGAGAGCACCTGTGCGGGGACGAGGGGAGTGCCGCCTTCGCGGAGCGTGACCACGGGCGTCGCGTCCGTCACCGGCAGGCGGTCCCGGTACTCCTCGATGATGCCGCGCCACTGGTGGGTGCGATTGCTGCTCATGGGTCCTTACTCCCCTTCAACGCGCATGATGCTGGCGACACCGCGGACGGTGTCCAGCTTCCGCAGCGCCTCGACGGTCCCGGAGAGGGCGGCGTCGGGTGCGCGGTGGGTGACGACGACGAGGGACGCCTCGCCGTCCTTGCCCTGCTGGCGGACGGTGTCGATGGAGACACCGTGCTCCGCGAACGTCGTCGCCACCTGGGCGAGGACGCCCGGCTTGTCGGCCACATCGAGGCTGATGTGGTACCGGGTGACGACGTCGCCCATGGGGCTGACCGGCAGCTGGGTGTACGCCGACTCGCCCGGCCCCGTTGCCTCGGCGAGCTTGTTGCGGCAGACGGCGACGAGGTCGCCCAGGACCGCCGAGGCGGTCGGCGAACCGCCCGCGCCGGGCCCGTAGAACATGAGCCGCCCGGCGGCCTCCGCCTCGACGAAGACGGCGTTGTACGCCTCGCGGACGGAGGCGAGCGGGTGGCTGAGCGGGATCATCGCGGGGTGGACGCGCGCGGTGACGGACTCGCCGTCGGCGGCCCGCTCGCAGATCGCGAGCAGCTTGATGGTGCACCCCATCCGCTTGGCGGAGGCGAAGTCGGCGGCGCTGACCTCGGTCATCCCCTCGCGGTGGACGTCGTCCAGCCGGACCCGGGTGTGGAAGGCGATGCCGGCCAGGATCGCGGCCTTGGCGGCGGCGTCGTAGCCCTCGACGTCGGCGGTCGGGTCGGCCTCGGCGTACCCGAGGGCGGTGGCCTCGTCGAGCGCTTCCTGGTAGCCGGCGCCCGTCGAGTCCATCTTGTCGAGGATGAAGTTGGTCGTGCCGTTGACGATGCCCATCACCCGGTTGATCTTGTCGCCGGCGAGGGACTCGCGCATCGGGCGGACCAGCGGAATGGCGCCGGCCACGGCGGCCTCGTAGTAGAGGTCCAGCCCGTGCTGCTCGGCCGCCGCGTGCAGGGCCGCGCCGTCCTGGGCGAGCAGCGCCTTGTTGGCCGAGACGACGGAGATGCCGTGCTCGAAGGCGGTGGTGATCAGGGTGCGGGCGGGCTCGATGCCGCCGATGACCTCGATGGCCACGTCGATGTCGCCGCGTTTGAGGAGCGCGGTCGCATCGGTGGTGACGAGCGCCGGGTCGATGCCCTCGCGCACCTTGGACGGGCGGCGCACGGCCACTCCGGCCAGCTCGACCGGCGCCCCGATCCTGGCCGTCAGATCGTCGGCGTGCGTCGTCATGATGCGCGCCACCTCTGAGCCGACCACTCCACAGCCCAGCAGCGCCACCTTCAGCGGACGCGTACGCATCATTCGACCTACGCCTTTCGATCTTCCAGCTTCACCCGGTACGCGGTATTGCATTCCAGGTCTGAACCAGTCTCACGCAATGGACAGCAGTTTCCACCTTCGGTCCATTGGGTGAGACACCCATTTTGGGGGTCCGGGGGGCTTCCCCCGGAAACATGGGCATCATCCGAGGTCGAGACGCAGGAGATCTTCCTCCGTCTCCCGCCGGACGATCACACGGGCCTGCCCGTCGCGCACCGCGACGACGGGCGGGCGCAGCGCATGGTTGTAGTTGCTGGCCATGGAGCGGCAGTACGCCCCGGTGGCCGGCA
Organism: Streptomyces sp. NPDC043680; assembly: GCF_056436685.1. NCBI lineage: Bacteria > Bacillati > Actinomycetota > Actinomycetes > Kitasatosporales > Streptomycetaceae > Streptomyces > Streptomyces sp. NPDC043680. The sequence continues at coordinate 231,536 of NZ_JBWKCE010000001.1, forward strand.
CGGCGAGGAGGTCGCCCGGGGCCAGGTCGGCCGGCAGGAAGGCGTCCTTGACGACGATGTCGCCGCTCTCGCAGTGCTTGCCGACGACGCGGACGAGCATCGGCTCGGCGTCGGAGACACGGGAGACGAGGGTCACGGCGTACTCGGCGTCGTAGAGGGCGGTGCGGATGTTGTCCGACATGCCGCCGTCGACCGACACGTACGTACGCAGCCCCTCCAGCGGCTTGATCGTCCCCACCTCGTAGAGGGTGAAGGCGGTGGGCCCGACGATGGCCCGCCCGGGCTCGACGGAGATGCGGGGCGCCCGCAGACCGGCGGACTCGCACTCGCGGGCGACGATCTCGTGCAGGGCCTTGGCGATCTCGTGCGGCTCGCGCGGGTCGTCGGCGGGGGTGTACGCGATGCCGAGGCCGCCGCCGAGGTCGATCTCGGGCAGCTCGACGCCGTGCTCGTCGCGTACGGCGGCCAGCAGCCGCACGACCCGCTTCGCGGACACCTCGAAGCCGGCCATGTCGAAGATCTGCGAACCGATGTGGGAGTGGACGCCGAGCAGCTCCAGGCTGTCGTGCCCCAGCGCCCGGCGCACGGCCTCGGCGGCGGAGCCGTCGGCGACGGCGATGCCGAACTTCTGGTCCTCGTGGGCGGTGGCGATGAACTCGTGGGTGTGCGCCTCGACGCCGACCGTGACGCGGATCTGCACGGGCTGGCGGACCCCCAGCTCGCGGGCGATGTGCGCGACGCGGGCGATCTCCTGGAAGGAGTCGAGCACGATGCGCCCGACCCCGGCCTCGACGGCGCGGGTGATCTCGGAAACGGACTTGTTGTTCCCGTGGAAGGCGATCCGCGCGGCCGGCATCCCGGCGGCGAGCGCGGTGGTGAGCTCTCCCCCCGAACACACGTCGAGATTGAGCCCCTCCTCCCGGAGCCACTTCACGACGGCCTTGGAGAGGAACGCCTTCCCGGCGTAGAACACGTCGGCGTCGGGTCCGAACGCGTGCGCCCAGGCCCGGCAGCGCTCCCGGAAGTCCTCTTCGTCGAGGAAGTACGCGGGCGTCCCGAACTCCTCGGCGAGCCGGGTGACCTCGACCCCGCCGACGGTGACGACCCCGTCGCCGTTGCGGCTGACGGTCCGGGCCCAGACCTTCTCGTCGAGCGCGTTCAGGTCGGCGGGCGGCGGGGCGTAGTGGCCCTCGGGCAGGACGTCGGCGTGGCGGGGCCCGGCGGGGTGCGCGGAACGGCTCATCGGTATCTCTCTTCGCAAATCACAGGCAGTCGGGTGCATCCATGCCGAGCAGGGCCAGGCCACCGGCCAGCACCGTCCCGGCGGCTTCGGCAAGAGCCAGCCGGGCGCGGTGGGCGGCCGAGGGTTTCTCGTCGCCGAGGGGCAGGACGCGGTACTGGAAGTCGAGCAGCGCATCGGCGGTCACGACGAGGTGCCGCACGAGCTTCTCCGGCGCGCGGTGGTGCGCGGCGGCTTCGAGCACGAGGGGGTGGTCGGCGAGGGCGCGCACCAGCTCGGGGGCGTCGTCGCCGGCGACATCGCCGGGCTCGCCCGCGAACCCCAGCCGGGCGGCGTTGCGCACCAGCGCACGGCTGCGGGCGTGGGCGTAGCGGACGCGGAAGAACTCGCTGTCCTCGCCCTGGACGAGCAGCTGCGGGAAGAACACGGGGGTCTCCCGGGCGGGCACGGACAGCATGGCCCAGGCGGCGGCGTCCGCGCCGTAGCGGGCGACGACGTCCGCGTCGCGCCGGGCCACGGGGGCGACCCGCAGTTCCGTTTCGGCGGGGCGGAGTCCCTGGCTCCGCGCGATCCGGTCCACGGCCTCGCCCACCACCCGCGCCCGCAGCTCGCCGTCGGGGGCGTACCCGTACCGCAGCCCCCGCGCCCGCACCTCGCGTACGAGCTCGGCGGCGGAGCGCTGCGCGAGCACGAAGTTCAGGAAGCCGGCGCCGGTGATCTCGACCCGCTCGATACCGGGCTCACCGCCGAGCCGCCGGGCCAGCACGCGGGCCACGTCGCGGGGTTGCCGCCCGGCACTCCTCGCCACCTGGAAGGCCACGGGGGTGGCGTACTCCCCCACTCCCCCGGGCCTGGTCCGCTCGACGACCACCCGCTCGGGCACACCCGCCGCGGCGGGCAGCTCCCCGTCCTCCACGGCGCAGCGCACGGCGCGTACGACGGTACGGGAGAGGTCCACGGGGGTCACAGGCCCAGCCTAGGGGAGAAGCCCTGGCAACCCGCGAACGGTTTCGCCATGTGAACAGGAGGACGGGGGCGGTGGTGCTCCCGGCGGGGGCAGGGGGCCGGTGGTGGCGCCGGCGGGGCGGGGACAGCCGGGGGCTTTTCCGGCCTCTTACCCCCGGCCGCTGCCCGCGGGGGCGCCCTTCCGCTCCCTCCGGTCCTTCCGCTCGACCAGCCGTCGTACGACCCGCACCAGCTCGGCCGGCTCGAACGGCTTGGCGAGGAAGGCATCCACCCCGGCGGCGATCCCCGACTCCACCTCGTGCTGCGTACAGGCGCTCACGATGGCGACGGGCAGATGCCGCGTCCGCGGATCGGCCCGCAGCTGTGCGGCCGCCCCGAACCCGTCCAGCCGGGGCATGACCACATCAAGGGTGACCACGTCGGGACGCACGCGGTGGACGACGTCCAGGCACTCGGCACCATCGTTCGCGGTCACCACCTCGAAGCCCTCCAGTTCGAGGTTGACCTTGATCAGCTGCCGGATGACCTTGTTGTCGTCGACAACAAGCACCCGGCCCGAGGCGCCTGGCACAACTCGAGAGTAGGTCCGCCTAAGCCCCCGCGTCCGGGTTTTTGCCACTTCCACCCCGTCCGGGCGACCCACCCCCCACCCACCCGCAAAAGGGGTTCCTGATCACCCCGCGGAAGCTGGTAGTGTTCAACCCGTCGCCGCACCGCGAACGACACGCCCCCGTAGCTCAGGGGATAGAGCAACGGCCTCCGGAGCCGTGTGCGCAGGTTCGAATCCTGCCGGGGGCACTTCGCAGGAAGTGCCCAAAGACCCCGCCATCAGCGAGAACGCTGAGACGGGGTCTTCGCGTATGCGCAGCCAACTGCCGCCCTGTGCACCCGTATGTCAGACCCTGTGGACTATTCGTGGACAGGATCTTGGCCCATCACCCCAGGTCAGCCTCGGAAACGCCGAAGGCCCCCGGACAGGTCCAGGGGCCTCGCAGGCTATCGCCACTCACTCGCGATCACTCGTACTCGCGCAGCAGATCTTCGATACGACGGTTGGCCACCTCCTGACGACCGTCGAGGCACTTCGCGTACCGACTCAGCAGCACCTCCACACTGTTGCCGGCGCGCTCGGCGACCTCAGTCGGGTCGACCCCGGCATTGAGCCACGTCGAGAGTGCCGAGTGCCGAAGGTCATAGGGCCGCTGGGCGAGCGGCGAGGCAGCCGCGGTCGGCGGCAGGGCCAGGACGCGCGCCTCCTGCCAGGCCCGGTAGTACGTCGACGAGGACACCACTCCCCCGCCCTCACTGAAGAACAGCCGCCCGTCGTCGGCGGTCCCGAAGGTGTCCACGTGCTCGCGGAGGATCGTCACGAGCTGCGGGGGAATCGGCACCCGCCGCACGTCTTCCATGGGTCGGTTCTTCAGCCCGCGGTCATCATGGCTCGCCCCTGAATCAGTCCACCGCTTCCCGACACTCGGCCGGGTCCGATGAAGCAAGGCAGTTCCCCACCCGGAATCGGGCAGCGTCAGATCTCCCGCAGCGAGCCCCACAACCTCCGCCGGCCGGAAGCCCCCGAAGTACATCCCGGCGAAGAGTCCCACCAGCCGCCGACCGCGAGCGCGGCGGTAACCACCGACGTACGAGACCGCGTGCAGCAGCGACCGCGCCTGCTCCGGGTTGGCCACCACCCGGGGATCCACCTCGTTCGAGACCTTTGGCTTCTGCCAGCGCACTGAGGTGAGCGGGTGCTCTCGGAATTTCCCGAGGTCGACGGCATAGTGCAGGGCATTCACGAGTGTGCGGCGCTTCCTGCGTACGGTTTCAGCCGCTGCAGCGGTCCCATCCAATTTGATCTTCAGGGAGTCGAGGACGGCCCGGCCGAGAGCCGGATCAGCAAAGTCAGAAAGAGGCCGGGAGGCCTTGGCAACCCAGTGCAGGACGTTCCCGATCTGCGAGGGAAGATCCGTGCTGTCAGGGCCGGGCAGGACGAATGCCCAGCTGCGAAGCGCCTTCCGTAACTCGGCATCGGAGGGTCGGCCAGGCCTATCGTCCAAGAGCGCCATGGTGACTGAGGTCAAGGATTCGTTGATCCCGTCGCGCGTGTTGGGCGCCGCATGCGGCCATTTCATGGCGAGGTACTTCAGGGCGAAGTCGTACCAGCTCAGCGTCGCCTTCTGCTCGGTCATCGAGCCCGGAAGGCCCGAGGCGGTGTCGAACTCCTCACCGTCACGTGTCGCCCGCATGAGCTTGGAGCGGTAGTTGTCAGCGAGGCCCTTCGTCCGGAAGGACTCGGAAAAGACCTGTCCAGCCACCGACCAGCGAACGTCGTAGGAAGGTCTTTTCGTGTCCCTCTTTCGGACACTCCAGATCTTGACGTCGAGCGACTTCACGCGGCAGCACCTTCCTGGCTCCGCAGCCAGGCGAGAAAGTCACTCCGCCACACGCGCAGTTCGCCGTTCGGCAGCTTGAAGGCTTGAGGTGCGAGGCCCAGCTCACGCCACCGGTAGAAGGTGCGTCGAGAGATCCCTTTCAGTTCGGAAAGGATCTCCGGAACGGTCATCAGCTCGTCTTTCACGTCGCAGCTCCTTCCAAGTCGTGCAGGGCTTCGCGGGCGGTCTGGCGGTTGAGCTGGATGTCTCGGGCGATGGTGGCGGCGAGTACCGACTCCCCCGGGCTGTGTCCGTGGCCGGCGTACTGCCAAGAGGCGAGGACGAGGACGGTGTCCGGTTCGAGGTCATCGAGACCCCGTGCTTCACGTTCCTGGGAAGCGCGGTAGTCAGCGCGGGTCTGGCGGAGGGCCCCGAGGGTGGTGGAGTACTGGCGGGACTTGGTGGAGAAGTGGCCCCGGAAGCCGAGCATGTGGGCCCAGCGGGTGAGTGGGCGATCCGGGTAGAGGGGCTGTAGGGCGGCGCAGGCACCCATCAGACGGCGGGCGTGCTCCGAGACGGACATCTGGGCGAGGTCTTCACCCAGCCCCGTGCCGTGACAGCGGGCACAACGGCTCAGCGCGGAACCAGAGCGGCTGTACCGGCTGGAGCGGCCCGATCCCCCGCACATGCGGCAGTGCACGGCCGTGTCGGAGGCTCCGGTGGTCTCGGCAGCCTTGGTGGCGTACTTGGCAACGTAGGAGGCGACGGCCTGCTCGGTGATATCGGATCCATCCCCGAAGGCCTTGATGGACCGTACGTCGAGCTGCGTGCCCCAGCGGAATGTGCGGGCAGGCTGGTCGGCTGCGGCCGGGACCGATGCCGAGGTGTAGGAGTGGGCGACAGCCGCCCGGATCGCGCGTTCGAGGAGTTCGGTGCTGGCCCAGAACGGCGGTGAGGTGGAAGGGCCGGCAGGTCCGTCGATGCGGATCACTGCGTGGAAGTGGATGGCGCCGCGCTTCTGGAACTCGGCGACCTTGCCGTAGGAGATTCGGGCTTCCTCCTTCAGTTCGCGTTGGGTCAGCCCGGCGTACGCGGCGACCTCGCGGCGCAGGCGGGTCGTGAAGCGCTGCCACAGCTGTCCGGCGTGGTTGTTGAAGAGGACGGCAGCGGCGTAGTCGTACGTGCTCGGGTCGAGAGGGGTTCCTAGTTCGGCGTCCTGCTCCTGGTGGTGCTTGCCGCAGCGGCAGGGGCGGCCGGCGGGGCGGTTGTGGACTGGTCCGAAAGACGGGGCGGTGAGGGTGGCGAAGACGCGCGGGTGCACGCGGACGGTGGCGGGAATGTCCCGGCGGTCGTCGCCCGCCAGCCCGGCCCGGATGAGGTGGTAGGTGTCGCCCGAGTACGTCCAGGCGCAGGCAGGGCAGCGGGAGGCGCGGCGGTTGCCGCAGGCGATCCGGAGGCGGGCGCCGGGTTCGTTCTCGGTGGAGTAGCGGTGGAGGATCTCGCCGGTGGTCTTGTCCTTGGCGACGGTCCAGCCGGTGATGTGGATCGGGTCGGAGCAGCCGCCGGTACGGCGGATCTGGTCTTCCCAGCGTGCGTAACCAGGAGCCCCAGCCACCGTCAGCATGTCGCCGAGGAGCCCGGGGTCCAGGTCCGTGAGGGCCGCGGGGTGGGTCACGCCGTCACCGTCCGGTGGGGTCGGCGGGTGGAGCGGTGGCCGGTGCCGTGGCAGGCCGAGCAGTGGGCGGTGATGGTGCGCAGGGCCCCTGTGCGGTCGCGGCCGCCGAGGGTGATGGCAACGGCGGGGAAGCCGTCGCAGTTGGGGCAGACCTGGGGCGGTATGGGAGTGGGCTGGGCCATGATGGTGGTCCTTTCGATTGCGGTTGGGAGGGGCCGGTCCGTCCGGGCGGCGGCGATGCTTGGCGGCTTGTGCGTCGCCCGGAGGCCGGTCAGCGAGTGGTGTGGCGCGAGCCTCGGCGGCCATGGGTGCCCTTGGCCGCGTACATCGCGGCGTCGGCGACGGCCAGGGCTTCGGGAAGGCTGCGGACGGGCAGGTCCGCGAGGCGGCAGGAGCCGACGGAGACCGAGACCGGCAGCGGGCGGCCGTCGTGGATCACGGGGGCGTGGAGCAGGGCGTTCAGCCGGTCCAGGTCCAGGTCCGAGCGACGATGCACGGCGACGAACTCGTCTCCGCCGAGACGGCCGGCGAACCCGTAGTGCTCGCACCAGCCGGTGAGCCGGGCGGCCGTCGCGGCGAGGGCAGCGTCCCCGGCGGCGTGGCCGTGGGTGTCGTTCAGGCTCTTGAACTCGTCCAGGTCGAGGAGGAGGACGGCGGAGTCCCGGTGACGGCGGAGGAAGCGCTCGGCGCGTACGGTCCATCCGGCGCGGGTCCGCAGGCCCGTCAGCGGGTCGCGGCGGGCGGTGGCGAGTCGGTGGGTCAACAGGGCGGAGTGGGCGGCCCAGCCGATGAGCGGCAGGCCTAAGGCGAGCGATTGGGTGTCCACGATGCTCCTTCGTGCGGTCGGAAGTAGTGATGGGTCGGGCTCCGAGCGGCGGCGATGCTTGGCGGCTTGTGGCACCCCGCGGAGACCGGTCGATCAGTGGTTCTTGAACCCCTGGCGCAGGGCCCGGACGAGGAAGAGCAGCACCACGCCGCTGACGGACAGAGCGACTGCGGTGACGGCGACGGCCAGGAGGAGCGAGACGGCGACGGAGGCCAGGGCGAGGACTCCGGCGATTCCGCCGGCGGCGAGGGCGAGCGCGGTGCCGGGCGAGTTCTGGACCAGGCCGCCGAGGGCGGTAGGGGTCTTTGCGGGAGCCGGGGCGGACGCGGGGTGTTCGACGGGGACCGGGGTCGGGCGGATGGTCGCCGGCGGGTAGGTGTCCGGGCGGGGGTACTGGGGCTTGAACACAGCGGTTCTCCTTCCGGGGTGGGCTACTTGTGGATCGCGGTGTCGATGGCCGGGGCGAGGAAGCTGTCCGCGAGGAGGAAGCCGCCGAGGAGGATCACGGCGACGAGCCACCACGGCGGGCGGATGAGCTTCACGCCGAGGACACCGACGGCGAGGAGGGCGAACCAGAGCGGGACGTCCATGGCTTTGGCCTTTCGGTTCAGCTGACGCGGCAGCGGTGGGAGCGGGCGGCGAGCTGGGCAGCGGTCGAGGAGCTGTAGTCCGAGGACCAGCCGCAGCCGTCGGAGGTGCACACGGCGGCGTCCTTCGAGCGGCCGTGGCGGTCGCGGTAGGTACCGATCTGGACGGGGCCGATCTTCATGAGCGAGCGGAAGTTGATCCGGGCGGGCATGACGGTCTCCTGTCAGGTGAGCTGGGCGGCGATGGCCTCGGCCAGCGGGGGCGGGACGCCGAGCCGGGCGCGCAGCGTCTCGGTGTCGATCTCCGAGCCGGTGCGGGTGCGGTGATCGGCCGCGATCTTCTGGGCATGGGCGACGAGGGCGGGCGGAGCCGTGATCGTCGGCGCCGGTGCGGGTAGGGCGGGGACCGGGGCGACCTGTACGCCGGGTTCTGTCTCCCGCTCGACCACGGGCTGAGGAGCCGTGGCAGGGTCCGGCTCGGGAGACGGCGTGCTGGACGGCGTAGGCCTGTGGACCAGGAGCGTTCCGCCGAGGAAGGCGAGCGCGGGCCATCCGGCGACGAGGATCCGGAGCCAGGCGGGGACGTCGTTCAGGTCGAGAAGGCCGGCGGTCGCGACGTTCGCGCCAAGCGAGGCCGCGAGGGCGACGGCGAACCAGGACCAGGCCGACCGCGAGGGCTCTCCCGCGTCCCGCAGGGTGCGCAGGCGATGCCAGGCGGCGACGAGGAGCAGGTCCACGCTGATCGGGTAGGCCCAGGCCTTCCAGCCGTCCTGTCCAGCAGCTGCGGCAAGGTCGTGCAGGTGGGCGAAGGAGAGGGCTCCGGCGATGACGGCCTGGACGAGGACGGCGTCCGGACGGACCAGGCGGGTCATGGTGTTCACCTCCTTTCAGGCATGGGGGTGGTAGGGACGTGGCGCGATGAGGCCGCGCCGACCGGGTGGGCGACGTGCTTAGAAGGCAGTTGCCGTAGCAGCCTTGGGCTGCACCTTGCCCACGAGGACCCGAGCAGGGAGCGCAGGCCGGAAGGGCTCCAGCTCCGGGATGCTCGGGGTGCGGTGCGCGTGGGCGTTGCAGGTGTCCACGGCCTGGCGGAGCGTGGTGTGCGGGGCCCGTATGCGGGACCAGCCGCCGGAGGAGTCACCGGCCACGGCGGTGCCGGGGCGGTCCTTGTCGATCTGGACGGCGGCGAGGACGGCGTCCGGTGAGATGTCCCCGAAGGCCATGTTCGCCGAGGTCTCGTCGTTCACGCGATGGGCGGTACGGCCGGTGAGCTGGGCGCGGAGCATGGTGATCCCCTTGCCGAGCTCGGAGCCGAAGCGCTGGCCGCAGATCTCCAGGTGGATGCCGGCGGCTCGGCCGAGCTGGGCCAGGCGGACGAGATCGGTGACGATCTGGTCCCGTCGGGCCTCCTCGGCCTTGTTCGCGGCGAGTGCGAGCTCAGCAACCTCGTCCACCAGGACCACGACGGGTAGGGGGCGAAGGTGCGCGGGCAGGTCCCAGATGTCGGCGGTGATCTCCGCATCCGGCAGGGCGACGCTGATGCGCTGCTCGGCGCGGATGACCTCGTACACGCGACTCATGTACTGGACGAGTGCGGCCAGCAGTTTGGCAGCGTCGGCGGGGTTGTCCGCCATGGCGGTGAATCGCGCCGCCAGCGGCGAGAGTTCCACACCGTTCTTGCAGTCGATGCCGACGAGCGTGACGTTCTGCGGTGCGAGCCCGGCGACGAGGGTGCGCTGATAGACGGACTTCCCCGATTTCGTCGCCCCGACGTTCAGGGCGTGCGGGACCTGGCGGTAGTCCCGGTGGTGGACCTCCCCGTCCTCGCGCAGGGCCACCGGCACCCGGAGCACCTCAGTGGGCCGGGCCGCGGGCATTCGCACGCGCTTGAGTACGTCGTATCCGGTCATCCGCAGCTCGACCACGCCGGACCGGATTTCCCGGGAGACGACGTTGTGGAGAGCGAAGGAGTGCCGTAGCCGATCGGATGAGGCGGAGAAGTCGAACGCGTCCTGACCAGGGCGGAGTTTGAGCCGGAGGACCAGGCCGGTCGCGGTGGGCCGCAGACGCAGGATGCGCGGCGACCGGGCTTCGGGGGTGGGGCGGTTGGTGACCCGGGCGAGAGTGAGCCGCCAGCGGGAGGGCGGGACCGTGAGCCCGCAGGCGTCCATGACCGAGCGGTAGCGGATCAGCACGCGGACCGTCGCGAAGGTGACCCCGAAGGTCATCCAGTACCAGGTGGGCCGCAGCCAGCGCAGAAGGAGCGCGAGGGCGAGAACCACCAGCAGCGTGATCCATAAGGCGTTCATGCTCAGCCTGCCTTGGCCAGGGAGGTGACGGCGACGGCGCGGAAGCTGATCCCGTGCCGCTTCTGACCGTTGAACTCGTTCTCCCACGGGCGGGCGACCAGGCCGGTCAGGGCGACCGGGGTACCCATGGCCAGCTCGCCGGAGATGTCGGGCTCCGCCACGGTCACGGAGATGACCTCGGCGTTGCCGTTCATCACGAACAGCACGTCGACGGTCATGAGGTTGCTGCCGCTCTCGTTGTCGACTGCGACCTGACCGGTCTTCTTGTCGCGGATCTTGAGCTGCGGGGGCTGGGCGACCATCACGGTCGCACCGGTGGTGTCGACAGGGATCTGACGCACGGAAGATCACTCCTCTATAGGGGTGGAACTCCGTCACTCATGTACATGAGTGACATGAAGAAGAGTGCACCACTCCTATACATGAGTCAACCCGCCGCGAAGAGAAACTCGCGGCGGGCTGGGGGGAGTTGAGCGACCGTCAGTCGCGGGCAGGGATCCGGTACTCGAAAACGAACTGGTCAGCGGCCATCAGGGTGTCGCAGACCTCGACCACACGGCCTTCCTTAGTGACGGCGTTGCGGAGCAGATGCACCACAGGAGCGCCGGGGCTCAGCGACAACTCGGTGGCTTCGGACTTGGCGGCCGGCCGGGCCTGGAGCGTCTCTACGTACTCGGCGAAGACGTGGCCGTGGTCCTCCAGCCGTGCGTAGATGCCGCCGGGGCCGGGGTTCTCCGCGAACAGCTCGGGGATGTCCTTGACGACGTCCCACGGCAGGTACGAGGTGGCGGTCTCCACGGGTGTCCCGTTGCGGAAGTACAGCCGTCGCCGGGCGAGTACCTGAGTGCCCACGGTGACTCCGAGCCGCTCCGCGATCTCGTCGGGCGCCACCATGGGCCCGATGAACAGGACGCTCACCTTGGCCTCGGCCCCGGACTGTGCGGACTCGGCGAGGTAGGCGGCGCGGCCCTCCTGCCGGTGCGTACGCCGGAAGCGGTCCGAGGACCGGTGGCGTACCGGCGGCCGGGCCTTCACCATCGATCCCTTGCCGTGCCGAGTCTCCACGAGCCCACTGGCCCGGACCTCCACCATGGCCTTACGGATCGTCCCGCCGGAGACGCCGTAGCGGTCCACGAGCTCGGACTCACTTGGCACCATGGCGCCAGCCTTGAGCACCCCGGCCCGGATCTGTTGCACGATGTCATCGGCGATCTGCACGTACCTCGGTACGGCGCGGCCACCTCCCACTGCGGTTCCCATAGTCCTTCTCTTCCTCCTATGCTCCTGTACATGAGTACGGGTTCCCCGCAGACCAAGTCAACGCCACTGCACTCCGTGTCCGTAGCCGGGGCAGTGCTGCGCGAGGACGGCCGACTCCTGGCGATCCGCCGAGCGGACAACGGGACTTGGGAACTTCCGGGTGGCGTACTCGAACTCACGGAGTCCCCGGAGGCCGGCGTCCGCCGCGAGGTCCTGGAGGAGACGGGCATCGAGGTCGAGGTGGACGAGCTCACCGGTGTCTACAAGAACACCACGCGCGGCATCGTCGCCCTGGTCTTCCGCTGCAAGGTATCCGGCGGAACGGAGCGCACCTCGGAGGAATCGACCGCAGTTGCCTGGCTCACCCCGGAGGAGGTGTCCCAGCAGATGTCCGAGGTCTTCGCGATCCGCCTCTTGGATGCCCTGGACGGAGATGGGCCCCATGTCCGGAGCCACGACGGCAAGCACCTGGTGCAGGCGCGGTAAGAGTTTCCCTACTTCATCAAGGCACCCGCCGCGCACGGCGCGGCGCGCGCGGCCCGTCGCCCGGGCCTGCGCTCCTGTCTCCGCCCCGCTCCAGCCCGGCCGCCGACCGCACGCCTGACGGCTCGGGTTGATGGGTGACGAACCCACAATGCGGCCGAGGCGGTACGCGAGTGCGGCTCAAGACGATGCCTCCGGCGGGGGCGCTCAGGCTCCGGGATGGGAGGGGGCCGTTCGCGGGTGCCGGCCGGTGGGGTGTGGCGGTGGGGACTCCCATCCCGTCTGCCGTCGACCCAGGCAGAGCCGAGCAGACACGGCACCGGGCGTCCAGGTCGTTCGTCCAGTTGGGCGCTCCACCTGGACGCCCGGCACCGCGCCTGCTCCACGGTGTGTGGGTCGACGGCAGACGGGATGGGAGCTGGGGTCAGTCGTGGTGGCCGACTTAGATGAGGCCAGCGTCAATGAGGCGACGGTAGTTCCGCCTGATGTGCCTCTTCCCTCTCTGGTGCCGACGCTGAAGGAGGAGTTCCCAATCTGCTGCCTTATCCATGGCAATTCTAGTTTGAGCGGCCTTAAGGTTCGCCCAATGCCTGTCGAAATCTCGCTCGAAAGCATACTGAGTGGCCGTTAGGTCGAAAATCAGCCGCTCAAGATGCTTCAGCATGTTCCTTTGCAGGCGAAGATGCCAGAGAGTCAGCGCATTCAATCGTTTGGTTCGATCGTTGTTGACCTTGTCGCGCTGTTCATTGAAGGCGACAATCCACTGGCCGTGGGCAAGGGAGTTCCTGGTGTTGATGAGCGGTTCCATCCACACGTCAAGAACTGACTTCATGCCGGCGAAGTGGGCTGCGCTGGTATAGGGGAGACCTGAGGGAACCTTTGTGCGAGGTATTTTGTAGCGGATTGCGAAAGCCTCGACGAGTACCTGGTTCCACATGTCGAGTACAGTCCGCTGTCGCATGACGCGCTGCTCGCTTGCTTCCGGGAAGTACGGTGAGCTAATGATCGTCATGAGGCGATCTTCGAGAGTGGCGCCGAGGAGAAGTGCACAGGTTCGCGTTAGCGCCTCAACCTCGTGCTTTTCGCCCTGCCGAATGGATTCCTTGCAGGATCGGCTGGCCACCTCGAAAGACGTTTCAAGGGCTTCCATATTGCGTACGTGTGCGCTATGGCGCTTCCCGCGATCCATCGGGCTCCCCTAAGGTTTAATTACCGAAGTCGGCAGAATCTACCAAGATTAATAGACTCTGCCGACCTCGGAATTGAACCGAGGAACTCTCGCCAGGCGAGCGTGTTCTTGTGCGAATTGACCGGCGCAAATTCGCACACCATTACACCAATCAGCCCGAAGCCGGAAACTTCGGAGGCCGGAAAGCTCCGGCTTCGTCGAGGAATTTAGCGCAATGGCGGCTTCCTGTAAACCTACAGGTCGGGGACCTGGTCGAGCTGGCCGGTGCGAACGGTAAGGCCGCAGAGAGGTCATGCCCGTCGACTCGGCCCGACTCTCGGGCTTCCGTGGCGGCGGCAGGGGAGTGGGTGACACTCGGGCCGTCTGTGGGCAGTGCGAGGGGGCTCAGGGGCGACCGGAGGCGGCCAATAGTGACAAGGTCGCTACGAGGGTGAGCCAGGAACACGCAGGTCAGGGGACCCCTCACCTACTGGTTCGCACCCAGGGGTGGCAGTCAGGCAAGACGGGGTGTTTCTCGCCAGTGATACCACGGCACGAGTGGCGAACATGGTCGCCTCGGGTCCGCAGTGGGAACGAGGAGGGCATGACCATCGAACAGAGGGCAGCGAACCAGTTAGCCGGCCGGGCTCATGAAGTGGGGCGGGTGTCCGGGCGGAAGGGGTGGGCCGACCTGTTGCAGCGGGTGAGCCGCGGGCGGTTCGGGCGGCAGAGTGGATGGGCGAGAGCGCCGAAGCTGGACACGCCATGGCAAGACACCCTCTCAGGGGAACGGCAAGGCTGGCGTGAGCGTGCAGCCAATCTGGACGGCGAGTTCGCGTTCAGCGTGGACTACCAGGTCTGCCCGAACTGTCAGCTCGGGTGGGTGGAGCAGCCGTACACGCTGCCGGAGTATCAGCGGTGCGGCCTGGCATCCGCTGGCCTCGCGGCGCTGCGGATCGAGCATCCGGGGCTGTCGTGGCACACCTTGGGTGGGCACCTCCGTGACTCCAAGGGATTCTGGGAAGCCATTGGAGCTGAGGTGCCCGGGGGATACCAACAGCGAAGCCTGTGTGCCCACATCACTGCCGGGTGAGGCCCGAAGGCGCCTCGGTTGGACGCGGCCTATTTGTGGACCGGCCAGGCTTAGCTACCAGCTCTTAGGTCTCTGACCTGCATAAACGACCAAGAAGCACGCGCCCTCCGGAGCCGTGTGCGCAGGTTCGAATCCTGCCGGGGGCACTTACTGTGTAAGTGTCACAAGACCCCGCCACCAGCGAAAACGCTGAGGACGGGGTCTTCGCGTATGCGCAGCCAACTGCCGCCCTGTGCAGCCGCATGACAGCCCCTGCGCCCCATTCCCGGCCTGGGGTATGGCCAGAACCTCGCAGGTCAGCCCCGGCAATACGCGGCCCCCGGGAATCACCCAGGGGCGACGACCGCTGGGCTACCTTGGCGGCCGTGGATGACGACATAAGCGAGCCGCCATCGGCCGATGAACTGGAATACCTGCGACGCGTCGAACGACTGGCCCATGCAGTCGCCGAGGCAGCGGCCCGGGAAGGGTGGCTCAGCTTCCTTCCGGACCCGCCAGAAGCCACCCCGTCGCAGCGCGCCGTCAACGCCATGGCCCGCCGCCTCCGCTTCACCCACCTCCACGGGGATGGTTGCATCGACCACGACTGATGGCAGTGGCCCGGCGGGACGCGTGCCCTGATGCCGGGTACTTCGTGAGAAGTAGCCATGGACCCCGCTCAGCGCATTCGCTGAGCGGGGTCTTTGCCTGTGCGGGGCCGGGGGCATCGAGGGGCTGCGGCGGCCTGTGTGAGGTGGGGTGTCAGCATGGGGGGATGGCGACACGGGACGGTGGGACCGCGCAGGCGTGGGAAGCGCTGGGTGGGGCGGGCGAGTTGGCGGAGCGGGTGGGCTACCGGGGCGGGAGCGGGCTGGAGAGTCCGCTGCCGGTACGGGAGTTGGCGCGGGCCGCCGTGGGGGTGTGCGGGCTCGCGGCGGCCGAGTTGGCTGCCGTACGGGCCGGGGGGACGGCGCTGGACGCGGCTCCCGTGGTGGTGGACGAGGGGGCGGTGGCCACGGCGTTCGTCAGTGAGCGGCACCTGCGCGTGGAGGGCCGGGCGCCGGTCGCCTTCGCGCCGCTGTCGGGGTTCTGGCGGGCGGCCGACGGGTGGGTGCGGACCCACGCCAACTATCCCCACCACGAGGCGGCCCTGGTACGGGCGCTCGGTGTGGCCGCGTCCCCGGAGGCCGTACGGGAGGCACTCGCGCGGCGGGGCGCCGTGGAGGCGCAGGAGCTGGTGTACGCGCAGGGCGGGCTGGCGGTCGCCGTCGCGCAGGGGTACGGGGAGCCGCAGCCGCTGGTGGAGTGGGTCCGTCGGCCGGATCCGGGGCGCGGGCGGGTGCCGGGCCCCTGGGAGCCGGGGGAGCCGCCTGCGACGGGGGTACGGGTCCTTGACCTGACCCGGGTCATCGCCGGCCCGGTCGCCACCCGAACGCTCGGACTGCTCGGGGCGGACGTGCTGCGGATCGACCCGCCCGGGCTGCCGGAGGCGGACGACGCGTACGCGGACACCGGCTTCGGGAAGCGGTCGGCGCTGCTGGACCTCGCGCGGGCGGACGACCGGGCGGTGCTGGAGGGGCTGCTCGCCGAGGCCGACGTGGTGGTGTCGGGGTACCGGCCGGGGGCGCTGGCACGGTACGGGCTGGGCGCGGAGGAGCTGCTGGAGCGGTGGCCGGGGCTGGTGGTGGCGGAGCTGTGCGCGTGGGGGTGGCGCGGGCCGTGGGCGGGGCGGCGCGGCTTCGACTCGCTGGTGCAGGCGGGGTACGGGATCGCCGCGCGGTGCGCCGGGGCGGAGGGTGAGCCGGGGGTGCTGCCGGCGCAGGCACTGGACCACGGCACGGGGTACCTGGTGGCGGCGGGGGTGCTTCGGGCGCTGGCGGACGGGGGCGGGTGCGCGCTGCGGTTCTCCCTCGCGGGGACGGCGTCGTGGCTGGTCCGGGACGTCCCGAGGGCCGGTGCGGAGGTATCGGAGCCGGGGCCGGGGCAGGTGCCGGGATATGACCCGGAGCCGTGGCTGCGGGAGGGGAACTCGGGGTACGGGAAGCTGCGTTACGCGGCCAGCCCCTTCGGGGACTGGCTGCGGGGGCCGTCGCGGTGGGGGACGGACCCCGCGGCGTGGCTCCGCCGGTAGGCCCGAACCCCGCCGGGTCGGCTCCCCCGGCCGGCGCGGGCTTCGCCGGGTCGGCTCCCCCGGTGGGCCCGGGCTCCGCCGCCGGGCCCGGGGCCGGTGGCGTGGCCCCCCGGCCGGGGCAGGCAGGCTGCGCGGTGCGGGAACGGCCGCGGGGGGTGCCGTTTCGGCACCCCCCGGCGGGACGTTGAGGGCGAGGAAAGCGGAGGGACTAGTTTCAGTGGAGTGAGAAGGAAGTCCGTCCATGGCCTCGCCGAGGCTCACGCTAGCAGTCAGGCGGGGATCACGTCGCGCAGGTTTTCCGGGGTGAAGATCCGCGAATCGGGGTGCAGTCCCTCCGGGCGGTCCAGCCCGATGTAGGTGACGGGGCCGTCCGGGAGGGTCGTGCCGTCCCACAGGGTGGTGGCCGTGGCGCGGTCGGCCATCAGGTCCGTGAGGTACCGGACCGTGAGGTGGTCGCGCTCGACGAGGCCGCGTACGAGCGTGGCGACCGACACCCGGTTGCCCTCGACACGGTTCGCGTCCGGGTGGCCCTGGAGGTACAGGTGGAGCCACTTGGCGCGCCAGCGGCCGTCGTTCCCGCGCAGGAACACCAACGGGAGGGCGACCTTGCCCGGCCCGCGCAGCTCCGACTTCATGCGTACGGTGCGCGGCTCGAAGGGGCGGCCCTGCTGCTCGGCGTCGCGCAGCATGAAGCCGAAGAACGACTCCTCGACCTCCTCGAAGCCCTCTCCCGCGTAGATGTTGACCTGGGGGACGATGAACGCGCCGCGCACGGCGTCCAGGCGCAGGTTGATGAACTCCGAGGCGCCGTCCGGCGCGTCGGTGATGTCGCCGGAGTGCTCACCCCCGACCTCCGTGAGAGCCGTGTACGACAGCCAGGAGACGGTCCGGTACGAGGCGTCCAGCATCAGCGCCGACAGGTCGTAGTCGGTGCGGCGGCTCGTCTGCTTCCAGTGCACGAAGAACCGCAGCAGTTCGCCGTCGACCGGGGAGAGGGAGCCGCGGGGCAGCACGCCGAGGCCGGCGGCCGTCGCCCTGCCGCTGAGCGGCAGCGCCACGTCGAGGACGTCGGGGTCGATCAGCAGATGTCCGGGCTCCGGGAGGCGGCGGCGCGTCTCGGCGTCCACGGCCGCGATCAGGCGCTCGCTCTCGGGCGGCGGTACGGGTGCGCGGGTGTCGGCGGCGACCCAGGCACGGCCGAAGCGGTTGACGAAGACGCGGCGCTCGCCGGTCTCCCGGGTGCGGTGGTGGAAGTGCTCCCGGACCGACAGCAGGACCCGCCCGGAGACCTGCGGGGCGGCCCGCTCGGCGGCGGCCACGACGGCGTCGCGCTCCTCCTGGGTGGGGCAGGCCCGCAGCAGCCGGTCCAGGGAGCGCAGCAGCCGGCCCGGGGCGGCCGCCAGCAGCCGCACGGCCCCGGTGACGTCCTTCGCGCCGAGCAGTTCCTCAAGGCGGCTGTCGAAGGACCGGGCCTCCTTCTCGCCGCGGGCCACGGCGAACACCTCGGCGGCGTGGGGCCACCGCGGGTACTCGTGCGGGTGGAGCCGCTCGCCGAGGCGCTTGAACGCCTCGCGGTGCGCGGTGACGTCGGCGAGCTTGGCGGGAGCCGCCGCCACGAGGGAGTCGAGGCCGGCGAGCAGGGCGCGGCGGACCGGCCGGGTCAGTGAGCGGAACCGGGTCGGCTCCACGAGGGTCACGTCGCCGCCGGACAGCGCGCAGGCCAGGCGGAGCACGTCGGTGACGGTGTCCAGCAGGAGGGCCGCGCCGGCGTCGAGGCGGGCGAGGTTGACGACCGCGCGGGTCTCGCGGACCGGGACCGCCGCGGGCTGGGGGCCGTCGACGCAGTACTCGGCGAGGGTGCGCAGATCGCGCAGGCCCTCCTCGCCGAGCGGGGTGCTGCTGCCCGCGAGGGCCAGGTACAGGGCGGTGGCCTCGTCGTGCGCGGTGCCGCCCCGGTGGAGGACCGTCATGCGGTCGCCGGCGGCGGCGATCAGCTCGTCGTGAGCGGCGAGCACTTCGGCGTACGGGTGCTGGTAGGTGCCGTACGAGGGGAGGGTGAGCAGGTCGACCAGACCGGTGCGCAGCTGCGCGAGGGTGCTGTCGCGGGAGGCGTCGTCGGCGAGCGCCTCGGTGATGCACCGCGTCCAGAAGTCGAACGTGTCGGGCACGTTGGCGGGGAAGTCGACGAAGTAGACGTTGTGCCGGACGTGGTCGCCGGCCATCGCGCGGACGGTGTCCAGCGTGTGCGCGGCGGTGTGGATGACCGTCTCCTCGGCCAGCCCCGACAGGTGCTCCAGGAGGGCCGCCGAGAGCTTGAAGCCCACCGACATCAGCGCGGCGTCGAACTGCCGCGCTGCGACGGCGCCTTGCCCGGCGGGTCCGGAGGGGACGGGCAGGCGGAGGGTGTGCCGGATGACCAGGGGTTCGAGGCGGTGGACCATCCGGGCATGCTCCCAGAGGTGTTCGAGCCGGTGCACGCGGTTTTCGTACGCGCGGCGCGGTGCGGTGCGGGGTGTGCACCGGCGGCCTCGGGCAGGGCGGTCGTAGGCCGTCAGGGAAGGTGGCCGGTGAGCCAGGCGGTGGCCAGGGCGGAGACCTCCGTGAGGGCGCCCGGTTCCTCGAACAGGTGGGTCGCGCCCTCGACGACGTCCAGCCGGTTCTCGCAGCGGAGTTGGGCCTGGGCCTCGCGGTTGAGGGTGAGGACGAGGTCGTCGTCACCGCCCACGATGAGGAGGGTGGGGGCGCGGACCGCGGCCAGGTGGGGGGCCGCGAGGTCCGGGCGGCCGCCTCGGGAAACCACCGCGTAGACCGGGGAGTCGGGGGCTGCGGCCGCCGTCAGGGCTGCGGCGGCTCCGGTGCTCGCGCCGAAGTAGGCCACGGGGGCGTCCGTGCGGGTGCGGAGCCAGGCGGTGGCGGCCGAGAGGCGCGCCGCCAGGGTCTCGATGTCGAAGACGTGGGCCCGGTTCGCCTCCTCGGCCGGGGTGAGCAGGTCGAAGAGCAGGGTGCCCAGGCCGGCCCGGTTCAGGGCCTCGGCCACCGCGCGGTTGCGCGGGCTGTGGCGGCTGCTGCCCGAGCCGTGGGCGAACATCACCACCGCCCGGGCGTGCGGGGGTGTGGTCAGGTCGCCGGGGAGGGTGAGGGCTGCGGCTTCGACCGACACCGCTTCCGTCACCGCTCCTTCGTCCGGCACCGCTCCTTCGTCGGGTACCGCTCCTTGTTCCGTCACTGCTCCGGCCTCCCTTCCGCCGTCGGGGGACCTGCTGCGGCCCGGGCCAGCAGGGCCACCACCACCTCGTCGGGGGTCTGGGAGAAGTCCTGGTACCACTGGCCGACCGCAGAGAAGTCGCTCGGCGTCGCCAGGCAGACCACCTCGTCCGCCGCCGCACCGACCCGGGCCACCGCATCGGGCGGGGCCACCGGGGCCGCCATCACCACGCGGGCCGCGCCCTGCGCCCGTACGACCTGGCAGGCAGCGGCGGCGGTGGCGCCCGTCGCGATGCCGTCGTCCACCACGATGGCGGTACGCGAGGCCAGTTCCACGCGGGGCCGGCCGGCGCGGAAGCGGGCCGCGCGGCGGGTGAGCTCCGTCTGCTCGGCCTCCTCGACCGAGGCGATGGCCTGGGCACTGATCCGGCCGCGTCGGACGATGTCCTCGCTGATCACGCGTACGCCGCCCTCGCCGATGGCGCCGAAGGCCAGCTCGCGCTGGTACGGCACGCCGAGCTTGCGGACGACGACCACGTCGAGCGGGGCGTGCAGCGCCTCGGCCACCTCGAAGGCCACCGGAACCCCGCCCCGGGGCAGGCCGAGCACCACCGGGTTCTCCGGCGCGTACTTGCGCAGTGCCGTGGCCAGTCTTCGTCCCGCGTCCTCGCGGTCGGTGAAGAACACCTGGTTCCACCTCGGTGCAGGAGCGTTGAGCCTTCTCCTACGAAACAACCTCTGCCGCGGCCGTTGCGCAAGTCGGGTCCGGTGGACCGTACGAGGGAGGGGGGTCGGGGTCTGTGGGTTTTGGGGGGTGGGTAGGGGTGGGAAGCGTGCGTAGGTTGGGCGAGAGGCCGCAATTGCGCCGCTGACCTGGTGCTTTGCGGCGGGCTCTGACGACGAGGATGGGGCAGCGGGATGCGTGAGCTGGTGGAGACGGCGCGGCAGTGGGTGGCCGAGGGGCGGGTGGGCTTCCTGGCCAGGCCCGTGGCCGAGCAGGGATTCGGGCCGCGGGACCCTGCCGGGGCCCTGCTCCTGGATGCGCGGGGCGGGGCGTGCGAGGGGGACCTGTACCGGGGGGTCTTCGACGCCGAGCTGCTGGCCGAGGCCGGTGCGTGGGAGCCGGGGGCGACGGCGCGGGTGTGCGAGGTCTCGGTCGGGGCCGACGGGGCCGCCGAGGCGCGGCTGACCTGTGGCGGCCGGGCGGAGATCCTGCTGCAGCCGCTGGCCTCCGCCCCGGCGCAGTGGTGGGAGCTGCTCGGGGAGGGGGTCGGGGTGGCTCTGGTGACCCGGCTCAACGAGCGGGCCGACCAGGCCGTGAGCGAGGTCGTACGGGCCGTGGACGCGCACGGGAACGACGCCGAGCGCCGGGCCGGTGAGCTGCTGGCCACGCGCCGGCCCGGCCGCGACGCGCTGTACGGGGACTCCGGGCTGGTGCTGGTGGAGGCGTACCCGTCGCCGCCGTACGTGCTGATCGGCGGGGGCGGTGAACTCGCCGACGTCATCGCGGCGCAGGTCCGGCTGCTGGGCTGGACGAGCGCGACGGTGGCCGACGCCGGGGAGGCGGAGAAACTGCTGGAGGCTCGGCGCGACGCCGCCTGCCTGGTGATGCTGAGCCACGACCCGGAGTTCGACGTCCCGACGCTGCGGACCGCTCTGGCCCTCGGGATCCCGTACGTCGGCGCCCTCGGCTCCCGCAAGACCACCGCGCGGCGGCGGGAGGGGCTGATCGCCGCCGGGGTGGGCGAAGCGGAGCTGGCGCGGGTGCACGGGCCGATCGGGCTGGACCTGGGGGCCAGGACTCCTGCGGAGACGGCGTTGGCGATCTGCGCGGAGGTCCTGGCGGTGCTCGGGGGGTACGAGGTGCGGGCCCTGCGGGACTCGGACGGGCCGCTCCGGTAGGGCCGGGCGGCCGCCGCCGGGCGCTTCGGCCTCGGCGGCGGCCGGCGCCCACCGGCTCCGGCTCCGGCTCCCGCTCCGGCATTCGGGTCCGCCGCCGGCCCGGCGTCACCCGGACAGGTGTGTGCGGGCGGGTGAATTCAGGCGGGTCGCCCGCCGGTGCGCGGTGTCACTTGTCGAGGGCGCGCTTCAGCTGGTCCTTGTTCATGTCCGAGCGACCGTGGATGTTGCGGCGCTTGGCCTCCGCGTAGAGCTGGTCGTACGTCGGCCCCTGCGCGCCGGAGTGCGAGTGCAGGCCGCCCCGGCGGGACGAGGACATGTCCTCCAGGGACTCCTTGCTCGCCGTCTTGGACTCGCCGGCCCGGGCCCGTTCCTTGTTCACCGTCCGGGCCGCGATCTCCTTGGCCCGGTCCTCGGACTCGCCGCGCTGCTCGGCGCTCTCCTTGATGTGCTCGTACTGGCGTTCCCGTTTGGGGGAGGATCCGCGGGGCATGACGCGCTCCTTTCCGGGTCATGTACCGGTCGCTTGCCTGGGGCGTTTACCCCGGCCCGGACGAGGTATCCGGTCCGGAGGTTTTCCAAGCGCCCGAGTGCATTGGGCCGATATGCGGGAAAATGGTGGATATGGACGTGACTTTGAGCATGGACAGGATGCTGACCAACATCGCGTGGTTCCTGGTCGTCGGAATCGCGATCGTCGGTTTCCTGCTCGGCGCCTTCAAGCTGGGCCAGCGGGTCCGCGCCAAGGAGCCGCCGCCGCCCACCCCCGAGAGCCAGCCCCACCTGCCGAACGGCGGCGCCGTGGGGGAGATCCGGGAGGAGCGCGACCCGGTGGGGTTCCCGCCGGAGGGCCTGCGCCCGCACGAGATGCAGGGCTTCGGGAACTTCGGGTCCACCACCTCCGCACATCCCGATGACATCCGGGCCGAGCGCGAGGCGGGCTACCGGAATCCGCCGACGTACCCCGGGCCGCAGCAGCCGCCGAAGGGCGAGCCGCCGCGGGACAAACCCACCGGCCACGCCTGAGCCCTGTCCGTCCGTGCCGGGCCGCCCCCTGTCCGTGCCGATCGCCTCTGACCTGCGCCACCCCACGGCGCAGGTCAGAGGTCTGTCCGGAGCCTGAGCACCTCGGGCGGCGGATGCCTCAGCGAGGTGTAGCGGACCTCCGCCGCCAGGGGCGGGTCCAGCGTCCGGTACACGACCTCGCCGAACCCGATCGCCGTGACGGTCCGGGTCGCGGCCCCGACCCCCGCCCCCGCCCGCACCCCGGCCGCTCCGGCCTCCCCCGCCGAGCCCGCCCGCACCGCCACCTCCGCCGCCACCTCCGCCCGCAGCGCCGCCGACAACGGGCTGGACACCAGCGGCGTCTCGTCCTCCACCGGCACCACCACCACCAGCGCGAGCGGCCGCCGCGGGGTGCCGGTGTAGCCGACCACCGCCGCGTCGCGCACCTCCGTGTGCCGCAGCTTCTGCCAGCCGCGCCGTCCCGCCGGATAGGTCTGGTCGAGCCGTTTGACCACGATCCCCTCGATGCCGCTCGCGGGCAGGGTCTCGTACCAGGTGGCGGCCAGTTCGGGGTCGGTGGTCATCGGTACGGGCTGGAGCGGCGGGCCGAGCGGGAGCAGCAGGTCCACCAGGAGCGCCCGGCGCCGCACGTAGGGGCGCCCGCGTACGTCCACGCCGCCCAGCTCCAGCACGTCGAAGGCGGCGTACGAGGCCGGCAGGCTCTGCGCGAGCACGGGGGCGCGCGCCGCGGTGGCGGCCGCCCTGCGCTGGACGAGGGCGAAGTCCGTCCGGCCCTCGTGCCAGACCACCACCTCGCCGTCGAGGACGGTGTCGGCGGGCAGGTGCAGCGCCGCGGCCGCCAGGTCGGGGAAGGCGCTGGTCACGATGCGCCCGGAGCGGGCCTGGAGCTGGACGTCCCGCCCGGTGCGGACGATGACCATCCGGTGGCCGTCGAACTTGGGCTCGTACGCGAGGCCCGCCGCGACGGGCAGGGTCCGCACGGGCGCGGCGAGCGCGACCCTGATCATCGCCTGGTCCCGGGGGGCTTCCGCGTCGCGGGGGATGTCCGGGTCCGGTGGTGCCCGGGGAGCGGGCGGGCCCGGTCGGGGTCGGTCAGCGGGGCAAAGAGGTCCCCGTCGCGCTCCAGCCGGGGCGGGACGTCTTCGGCGAGGAAGACCAGCTGGGAAGGGTCCCCGCAGTGCGCGACCTCCTCCCAGGAGACGGGCGCGGAGACCGTGGGGCGGGCCCGGGCCCGCAGGGTGTAAGGGGCGGCGGTGGTCTTGGCGGCGGCGTTCTGGCTGTGGTCGACGAAGACCTTGCCGGGGCGCAGGGCCTTGGCCATGCGGTGCACGACCAGGTCGGGGAGCACCCGCTCGGCCTCCTGGGCGAGGGCCTTGGCGTACGCGGACACGCGGTCGGACGGGGTGGGCTCCAGGGGCACGGCCAGGTGGAGGCCCTTGGAGCCGGAGGTCTTGGCGTACGCGGACAGGCCGTCGGCGGCCAGGCGCTCGCGCAGCCACAGCGCGGCGGCGCAGCACTCCACGACGGTGGCGGGCGGGCCGGGGTCGAGGTCGAGGACCATCCGGTCGGCGACGGCGGGGCTGCCCGCCGGCCACTGGTAGGTGTGGAACTCGACGACGAGGTTGGCCGCCCACATGAGGGACGGCAGGTCCGAGACGAGCACCTGGGCGGCGGAGGGCTCGTCGCTGCGCGGCACCGGGGCGGTCTTCACCCAGGCGGGTGTGCCGGGCGGCGGATTCTTCGTGAAGAAGAGCTGGCCGTCCGGGCCGTCCGGGTAGCGCAGGAACGACACCGGCCGGTTGTGGGTGTGGGCCAGCAGCGGGTCCGCGACGGTGGCGTAGTAGTGCAGCACCTCGCCCTTGGTGGTGCCGGTCTCCGGGTACAGGACCTTGTCCAGGTTGCTGAGCGAGATGCGACGCCCCTCCACCATGGTGATCGGCGTCATACGATGAGATTGCCATGAAACGGGAGGAACCGTGCGATCCATCTGGAACGGCGCAATCTCTTTCGGTTTGGTCAGCATTCCGATCAAGCTGGTGAACGCCACCGAGAGCCACTCGATCTCCTTTCGGCAGATCCACCTGAGCGACGGCGGACGGATCCGCTACCGCAAGGTGTGCGAGCTGGACGGTGAGGAGGTGACCAACGCCGAGATCGGCAAGGGCTACGAGGAGCCGGACGGGGCGATCATCCCGATCACGGACGAGGACCTGGCGCAGCTGCCGATCGCGACGGCGAAGACGATCGAGATCGTGTCCTTCGTGCCGGCCGACGAGATCGATCCGCTCCAGATGGACGCGGCGTACTACCTCGCGGCGAACGGGGCCACGGCCGCCAAGCCGTACACCCTGCTGCGGGAGGCGCTGAAGCGGAGCCGGCAGGTCGCCATCGCCAAGTACGCGCTGCGGGGCCGCGAGCGGCTGGGGATGCTGCGGGTCGTCGACGATGTGATCGCCATGCACGGGCTGCTCTGGCCGGACGAGATCCGCGAGCCGGAGGGCGTGGCCCCGGAGGGGTCGGTGTCGGTGCGGGACGCGGAGCTGGACCTGGCGGACGCACTGATGGCGACCCTGGGCGAGGTGGACATCAGCTCGCTGCGGGACGAGTACCGGGACGCCGTGGAATCGATGATCGAGGCGAAGGCGGAGGGCGCCTTCGAGCCTCCGGCGGAGGTGGGGACGGAGCCGGCCGGGAAGGTGATCGACCTGATGGCGGCACTGGAGAACAGCGTACGGGCGGCCAAGGCCGCCCGGGGTGAGGCGGCGTCGGGGGCGGGCGCGGCCGGGGCGGAGGGCGGCGAGGCGGAGGTGACGCCGATGCGGCGGTCCGCGTCCTCCGGTTCCGGCGGCTCCCGGACCTCCCGCAAGTCCGCGGGATCCGCACCGAAGGACGTGGGCGGCAAGAAGTCGACCGCGACGACGGCGAAGAAGACGGCGGCCTCGGGAACGGCCAAGAAGTCGGCGGCCAAGTCGACCTCCAAGTCGGCGTCGGGCAAATCCGCTTCCGGGGCCCGGTCCGGCACGGTCAAGTCCACCTCGGCGGTGAAGAAGACCTCCGCGAAGAAGACCGCCTCGGCGGCGAAGACGGCCTCGGGAGCGAAGAAGGCGGCCCCGCGGAAGCGAACGGCCTGAGGAGGCTGCGCGGGCCGGGGACCGCGGGACCAGGGAGCCAGGTCCGGCTGTCGCGGGCGAGGGCGAAGAGGGCTTCGGTGTCCGGCGCTTTGAGGGTGGCGGGGGCCGAGGCGAGCACCTCGGCCGCCGTGGCCGGTTCCAGGACGCGGATGTCGGCGACCGTGGGCGCCACCGCGATCCGGGCCGCGTCGACCAGCGCGAGGGCCGGGCTGACGGGGGCTGCCAGGGCGCGGGTGGCCGCTGCGGCGGCGCGGCGGATCCAGCGCGGGTCCGGGCGGGGCTCCGTACGGCCCACGGTCAGCAGCAGGTCGCCCACCGAGGCGCGCTGCCTGCGGCCCGGGACCGTACGGACGCAGAAGAGTCCCGCCGGGCCGATGAGCAGGTGGTCGACCGGGCCCAGGGCGGGCAGCGGAACTCCGTGCAGGACCCGCCAGCCCTCCGCTTCGAGGGCGTCGAGGACCTCGCCCATCTGCTGCTGGGCGGTCAGGTCCTGGCGCAGCCGGTGCCGGGCCCTGGTGCCCGCCGAGCCGTGTTCGAGCTCGCCGAGCAGCAGCTCGCCCGGGCGGTTCGGGGCCAGGTCCCGGTCCGGGGGCAGGGAGAGCCGGCGCAGCTCGGCCCGGGTGGGGACCGGGGGCGGGCCGACGGCGTAGCCGCGGGCCAGGTACGGGCGCAGGGCCGCCAGGACCGCGTCGCGGTGTTCGTCGGCGAGCACGCTGATCCGGTTGGCCTCCCGGTCGTACCAGGCCACCGCCCGCCCGTCGGGCAGGTTCACATACAGCCGGCCGCGGCCGGGCCGGCCGCTCGGCAGCACCTTGAGTCCGCGCACGGGACCTCACCCCCGCCGTACATGGGAGCAGCCTCGGGGCCGTGCGGCAATCCCCCGGTGGAGTTCTCGGCCGTTCGGCCGTGTAACGACTTCTACGGGACTCCGCCGGGTTCCTGTTACACGGCGCGTGCTCAACCGCAATGGCCCGCACCTACGTTGGTGGCACCCGCAGCCGCCGGACCCACCGCACCGAGGGATTCACGTGACCACCGTCAGCCGCCGCACTCCCGTTCGCGCAGCCGCCGTGACCGCCTGCGCCGCAGCCCTGCTCGCGCTGCCCGCCGCGGCGGCGCTCGCCGAAGGGGTGCCGGCCGCGTCGGCCGCGCACACCGCCGGCGCACCCGGGACGCCGGTCAAGAGCCTCGGCCTCGCCGACGGCGTCTCCACCGCGAAGGTGTACCGGGTCTCCGAGGGCGTGTACCGGGCGGAGATCCTCACCGCCGACGGCTCCCTGGCCACCACCGTGACCAGCCGCGACGGGATCCCCGCCGTCGGCGGCGCGGGCCCGCTGCACGCGGCCCTGCAGCCCGACGGGCGGTTCTCCTCCTGGGTCGGCGACCCCTCCGCCCCGAGCGGTACGCCCGGAGGCGACGGCTACAAGACCGGCATCCGGGACGGGCACACCGCCCCGGCGGCGGCGCCGCGCACGCACACCGTCGCCGCCGACGCGACCGGGGTGCTGCGCCTGGACACCCTGGCCGACGAACCGGGCGACGGGCTGGTGCTGGTCGCGGCGGGCGCCGGGATGGCGGCACTGGGCGCCACCGGGCTCGGCTTCGCCCTGCTGCGCCGCGGCCGCAGCGAGGGCTGACCTCGATCGAGGCGGCCACCCCATGCGGGGGCCACCTCAGGCGGGAGCCACCTCAGGCGGGGGGCGAAGGGGACGAACCCCAAGGCCTGCCTCAGGCGGCGGGGGGCCGGCTCGGTTTGCTCCAGGGCCAGCGCAGTCCCGGTTTGCTCGCCTGCGGGCGGTACGCGTACTTCCAGCCCTTCTGGAGGTGCAGCCGCTTGCTGTAGCCGGCCGGGACGCGTTCGTAGAGCAGGACCGTCGGGGCCCCGCCGTCCGCCGCCGGGACCGGGATCTCGTACCACCGCGGCGGGTGGCCGGTCGGGCCGAGGAGGATCGGGAGGACGCGGCCGTCCATCGGGCCGCCCTCGAAGGGGGTCGGTTCGCTTCTCACCCCACCAGTGTCACAGCAGGTGCGCGGCCTGCGAGACCACGGGCATCACGCGCCGGGCCAGCACTCCCGCCGGCCCGTCCGCCGACTCCAGGGCCAGCGCCGCCCCCGCCGCGGCCGCGGTCTGCGGGTCGGTGGCGGCGGTCGCCGTGAGGAGGGCGATGAACTGGTCCACCAGCCAGTCCCGCAGCGAGGCCACGTCCGGCTGCTTGCCCTCGTCGATCCAGATCAGGGAGGCGGCCTCGACGGCGGTGATCCAGGTGCGGACCATCATGCGCAGCCGCGGCCCCGGCGACGGGACGCCCAGGTGGACGAGGATCTGCTGCGCGGCAGCCCGCCGGATGCCGTCCACGGTCGCCGTCGTACGGGAGGTCTCCACGACGCTGCCGCCCTGCAGCAGGGCCGCGAAGCCCGCGTCGTGCACGTCGACGAAGCCCAGGTAGCGGTCCAGCGCCCGGGACAGCCGCTGCGTCAGCGGGCCTTCCTGGGGCTCGGCGAAGCACAGTTCCAGGATGTCGGCCGCCGAGCGCAGGGCGGCCTCGTACAGCTGCTGCTTGCCGCCGGGGAAATACCGGTAGACCAGCGGGCGCGAGACTCCGGCCGCCTCGGCGACGTCGTCGAGGGAGACGTCCTCCGGCGCCCGGTGCGCGAACAGGGACAGGGCGGCGTCGAGGAGTTGGGCCCGCCGCTCCTCGACGCTCAGCCTGCGGTACGCGCGTACGGTCATGCCCGCAGGGTAGCCCCACCCCCCGGGCTTCAGGCGAGGAGTCCCGAGCTCCGCCAGAGCTTGCGGCCGACCCCGCGCAGGACGCCGATGTCGTCCAGGAAGTCGGTGAGCCGCTTGGCACCCGTCTGCATGACCTCCCGCCGGTGGCCGCTCGCCTTGACCTGGGCGACGGCTTCGCGGCGGTCCAGGCCGATGTTCTCGTAGACCCGGGGGTTGACGAAGGCCAGGGAGAAGACGCGGGCGGCCTCGCCGCAGCTGATGCGCGTGAGCTCCTGCTCCCAGCGCGGGGCGGTCAGCATCTGGCGGCGCAGCTCCTCGCGGGCGTACCGGACGTGCCGGGCCTCCTCGATGACGTGGATCCGGGTGACCCCGCGGACCAGCGGCTGGATGCGCTCGTCGGGGAAGGTCAGCCGCTGCATCCAGTCGAGGATCTCCTCCCCGAGCAGGGTGCAGGCGAAGGAGCCCGGGGTGGTGGAGACCGTCTTGAGGATGCGGGCGAGGTTGTGGTTCGTGCGGGACACCGGGTACGCGGGGGCCCCGGCCTTCTGGATCATGCGGGCGAACATCATCGAGTGGCGGCACTCGTCGGCTATCTCGGTGAGCGCATACCGCACGTGATTGCTGGTCAGCGGCTTGTCGTAGATGTGCCGGACCAGGAGCTGCATCAGGATGATCTCGAACCAGATGCCGAGGGAGCCGAGCGCCGCCGCCTCGTGGCGGGAGAGGTCGATGCGCTGCTCCTCGCCCATCTTCTTCCACAGCGGGGTGTCGTAGAGGGAGAGCAGCTCGGGGGGCCAGTAGTACTTCCCGTCGACCGTCGGGGCGTCCCAGTCGAGTTCCTTGTCGGGGTCGAAGGAGTGCTTGGCGGAGGATTCGAGGAGGCGTGCGGCGATCTGCTCGCGGTCCTTGAGGACGCCGAGCGCGTCCTGGAGGACCCGTCGATCAGTCGTGGTCGTCATGGCGGGGGCACCTCGCCGTGTTCCGGATGGATGGATGGGTGGGGCGTCACTGCTTGCGTCACCAGTTATGAGACTGCCTGTCAGCAAGGGCGTCAATCCCCCGCGCGTCACTTGTTGACCGCGCGTCTACCAACGTGTGACGCTGCCAACCATCCAGTCCTGTACGGAAGTACACGAGCCGAGGGGGCGTCAGTGTCGACGCACGAGCTCTACACCAAGGACCCGGGCGCAGACGTCTGGCAGGTTCCCGCCACCGGCGCCGCCCGCTTCAGCTGGGAGTACGGCGAGGGCCGGGAGCGCCTCCTCGCGCTGTACCAGAAGGGCAAGGACAAGCAGTGGGACGGTGCCAAGCGCATCGACTGGGACCTGGAAGTGGACCCGTACAACCCGCTCGGCACGCCGGACGAGGCGCTGACCCTCCACGGCACCCGCTACTGGTCCCGGCTCACCGACCAGGACAAGGGCGAGCTGCGCCGGCACTACGCCGCCTGGAACTTCAGCCAGTTCCTGCACGGCGAGCAGGGCGCGATGGTGTGCGCCGCACGCATCGTGGAGTCGGTGCCGGACCTGGACGCGAAGTTCTACTCCGCCACCCAGACCATGGACGAGGCCCGGCACGCCGAGATCTTCGGGCGCTTCCTGCACGAGAAGATCGGGATGCTCTACCCGATCAACGACAGCCTGCAGGGCCTGCTCGGCGACACCCTGCGTGACGCCCGCTGGGACATGCCCTACCTGGGCATGCAGGTGCTCATCGAGGGGCTGGCGCTGGCCGCGTTCGGGATGATCCGCGACACCACCGACAAGCCGCTGCCCAAGCAGATCCTCGCGTACGTGATGCAGGACGAGGCCCGGCACGTGGCCTTCGGGCGGATGGCGCTGCGGGACTACTACAAGCAGTTGACGGACGCCGAGCTGCGCGAGCGGGAGGAGTTCGTGATCGAGGGCTGCCACCTGATGCGCGACCGGCTGCGCGGGGTGGAGGTGCTGGAGAACTTCGGCATCCCGCGCAAGGAGGCGGAGGAGTTCAGCGAGCAGTCGGAGTTCCTGCACATGTTCCGCAGGCTGCTCTTCAGCCGGATCGTGCCCTGCGTGAAGGACATCGGGCTGTGGGGCGAGCGGCTGCAGAAGGCGTACCTGGACATGGGCGTCTTCGACATGGGCGACTCCAACCTTGACCTGCTGATGAGCCAGGACGAGGAGATCGCCGAAGCCCTCGACCGCGAGCGGTTCGCGGCCGAGGAGGCCGAGAGGGTGGCGGAGGTGCAGGCCGCCATCGCGGAGGGCGGCGAGAACCCGTAGGGCGGGTCAGGCCCGCGGCCGCGCCCCGGACAGGGCCGCCTCCATCACCGCCCGGGCGATCGGGGCCGCCGCGCCGTTGCCGCTGACGCCCCCGCGGACCGCCGACGCGTCCTCGACCACCACCGCGACCGCGACCCCCGGCAGCGGTGCGTCCTCGGCCCTGGCCCAGCCGATGAACCACGCGTACGGGGTGCCCGCGTTGCCGACGCCGTGCTGGGCCGTCCCCGTCTTGCCGCCCACCACGGCGCCCCGGATCGCCGCGTTGCGCCCGGTGCCGTCCTCCACCGCCTTCACCATCAGCTCCTGGAGCTGCACCGCGGTGGCCGGGCTCATGGCCCGGCCCAGACTGCGCGGGACGCCCCGCCGCACCGGACCGCCGTCGCCGCGCGTGGTCCGGTCCACCAGGTAGGGGGCCCTGAGCTCGCCGCCGTCCGCCACGGCCGCCGCCACCATCGCCATCTGCAGGGGGGTCGCCGTGGTGTTGAACTGCCCGATCGAGGACAGCGCCAGCTGGTCCTGGCTCATGTCGGTGTCGAAGTTCGAGCGGGACACCCACGAGGGCACGCGCAGCCCGTCGTCGTTGAACCCGAACCGCCGGGCCGCCTCCACCATCCTGCGCAGCCCCACCTGGACGCCGATCTTCGCCATCACCGTGTTGCAGGACCACCGCACCGCCTCCGCCATCGAGGCGTCCTCGCAGCCGGTGGCCGCGTTCGGCAGCAGGGTGCGGGTGCCGGGCAGGGGGTAGGGGTCGGGGGTCCGCGTCGGCGCGTCCGCATCGGTGACCACGCCCGCGTCCAGGGCCGCCGCAGCCGTCACGATCTTGAAGGTCGAGCCGGGCGGATACGTCTCCCGCAGCGCCCGGTTGAGCATCGGCCGGGCGGGATCCGCATTCAGCCGCGCCCAGGCCGCCTTCACGGCCGCACCGGTCCCCGAGAGCGTCCCCGGGTCGTACGAGGGGCTGCTGACCAGCGCGAGGATCCTCCCGGTGGCGGGCTCCAGCGCGGCCACCGCACCGCGCTTGCCGGCGAGCCCCGTGTACGCGGCCCGCTGCACCGCGGCCCGGAGGGTGGTCGCCGCGTTCCCCCCGGCCGGACGGCGCCGGGAGAGCTCGTACCAGAGGGGGAACGCGGAGAGCCCCGGATCCGTGCCCGAGAGGATCCGGTCCTCGGCGCGCTCGACGAAGCTGGTCCCGTACGTCTGCGAGGAGTAGCCGGTGACCGGCGCGTACAGCGGGCCGTCGGCGTACGTCCGCTCGTAGCGCAGGAGCTGGCCGCTGTCCCGGGATCCGGTGACGGGCCGGCCCTCGACCAGGATGTCCCCGCGGGGCTCGGCGTAGCGGGCGATGGCGGGACGCTTGTTGGCCGGGTTCGCCCCGTACGCGGCGGACTCCCAGACCTGCACCCGGGCCACGTTGACCAGGAGGGCGAGCAGCAGGGCGGCACAGAAGTACGCGCACCAGCGGATGTAGCGGATCACGCGGCGGCCTCCCCGTCGGCGGGACGGGGGCGGTGGGCGCTGTCGCTGAGCCGGACCAGCAGGGCGACGATGATCCAGTTGGTGACCACGGAAGAGCCGCCCTGGGCGAGGAAGGGCATGGCCATGCCGGTCAGCGGGATCAGCCCGGTCACTCCCCCGGCGATGACGAACACCTGGAGCGCGACGATCGAGGCGAGCCCGGTCGCGAGGAGCCGCCCGAACGGATCGCGCAGCGCGAGCCCGGCCCGGAAGCCCCGGTCGACGAGGAGCCCGTACAGCAGCAGGATCGCGCTGACCCCGACGAGGCCGAGCTCCTCGCCCGCCGTGGCCAGGACGAAATCCGACTTGGCGGCGAAACCGATCAGGAACGACTGCCCGTGCCCGAGCCCGGCACCGAGCAGCCCGCCGGCACCGAAGGCGAAGAGCGACTGGGCGAGCTGTCCGGGACCCTCGCCGCGCCCGATCGAGGCGAAAGGATTCAGCCAGTCCTCGACCCGGCTGTTCACGTGCGGCTCGAAGGTTCCGACGGCGTACGCCCCGAGGGCGGCGAGCAGCAGCCCGATGGCGATCCAGCCGACCCTGCCGGTGGCGGTGAACAACATGATCACGAACAGCCCGAAGAAGAGCAGCGAGGTCCCCAGGTCCCGCTCCAGCACGAGCACGCCGACACTCAGCAGCCAGATCGCCAGGATCGGCCCGAGCACCCGCCCGGGCAGGAGCCGCAGCCGCCAGAACAGCCGACGGCCGGTGAGGGCGAGGGCGGTGCGGTTCGCCGCGAGGTACGCGGCGAAGAACACCGCGAGCAGGATCTTGGCGAACTCTCCCGGCTGGAAGGAGAGTCCGGCCAACCGGATCCAGATGTGGGCCCCGTTGACGGCCGGGAAGAAGACGGGCACGAGCATCAACACGAGGGCGGCGGCCACCGAGAGGTACGCGTACCGCTGGAGCAGGCGGTGGTCCCGGAACCCGGCGAGCACGCACACGAACAGCGCCACCCCGAACGCGGACCACCGCAGCTGGTCTCCGGCGGTGAGGTGCCCGGGCGTGGTGAGGTCGAGACGCTGGATCAGCACCAGCCCCAAGCCGTTCAGCAGGACGGCGATGGGCAGAACGAGCGGATCGGCATAAGGAGCACACACTCTGACGGCGACATGCGCAAGGAAGGCAGCAGCCGCAAGCCCGGCACCGTACCGGGCGGCGGACTCGGGAATGCGGCCGGTGCCGGAGAGGCCGACGTACAGATGACCGAGGACGGCAATGAGCACGGCCCCGAGCAGCAGCGCCGACTCCACCCCGCGGCGGGGGGCGCGGCTGTCGGGGGGCGGGGGCGGAACGGGGTCCACCACCTGTTCCGTCAGGGCGGTCATGAGGGCAACGTAGCAAGGCGCCGGTCGGAATGTCCGCGTATGTCGCAGTGCGCCGAAGACCGGTCAGGTGCAGGCGGCGGCCCAGGCCGGCCCGGCGACGGCCCCACCACGCAGCCCCCGCCCCGAGGGATCGGCCGGACGGGTGGGCCCCGACGGCTGGCCGCCGCCGTTCAGCATCTAGTCATACCGCGCATGGCAGCATCGGCCGCCTTGGAGGTGATCCCATGTCACGTCGGCTGCTCCGCGCCGCATGTCTCGCCGCAGTACTCGTCGCGGCCGGGCCCGCCCATGCCAACCCCGGCCCGGAAGACCCGCCCACCGGAACCACCAGCACCGGCACCGAAAGACCCGGCGGAACCGCAGAAGCCACCGAACCCGCCGAGGCCGAAACCACAGAAACCACTGAGGACAAGGAGACCCCCGAAACCACGACGGACACCGCGACCACCGGAACCACCGGGAGCACCGCGACCACCGCGCCCACCGCGACCACCGGGAGCACCGCGCCTACGGGCACCACCGCGACCACCGGGACCACCGGGAGCACCGCGCCTACGGGCACCACCGCGACCACCGGGACCACCGGGAGCACCGCGCCTACGGGCACCACCGCGACCACCGGGGGTACCGCGCCCACGGGGACCACCGCGACCGCCGCAGCCACCCCCGGCCAGGGCCTCGGCGCGCTCCTCACCCGCCTCCAAACCCTCTACCGCCAGGCCGAAGAGGCCACCGAGGCCTACAACGCCACCGACGTCACCCTCCAAGCCCGCCAAGCCGAGGAGCGCCGCCTCAGCTCCGCCCTCGGCAAGACCCGGACCGCCCTCGACGCCGAGCGGGCAGCCGCTGGGCGGATGGCCCGGGAGCAGTACCAGGGCGCCCGGGCCGGCCTCTCCTCGTACGCCCGGATGCTGCTCACCGGCGACGCCCAGGCCGCCCAGGACCAGCGCCACCTCGCCGCCCGCGAGGGCGCCCGCCGGGCCGGGATCCTGGCCCGGCTCGCCCGCGGAGAGCACGAGGCCGACGCCCTCGCCACCGCCGCCCGCAAGGCCCTGGACGCCCAGCAGTCCCTCGCCGCCCAGCGCAAGCAGCGCAAGGACGAGGTGACCCTCAGGCTCAGGGAGGTCGAGCGGATGCTCTCCTCCCTCACCCCGGAGCAACTGGCACAGCTCGGCGCCCGCGAAGCCGCCCAGACGGCCACCGCCCAGCGGGAGCTCATCGCCGCGGGGACGCTCGGCAGCCCGGCCGCCCCCCGTACCCCCACGGCCGCGGGCGGCGCCGCCCTGAGCTACGCGGCCGCCCAGATCGGCAAACCGTACACGTGGGGCGCCGAGGGGCCCGGTGCCTTCGACTGCTCCGGGCTCACCTCCAAGGCCTGGGCCCACGCCGGCCGGTCCATCCCCCGGACCAGCCAGGAGCAGTGGGCGCAGCTGCCGAAGGTGCCGCTGGACCAGTTGCGGCCCGGGGACCTGGTGGTCTACTTCCCCACCGCCACCCACGTGGCCCTCTACATCGGCGACGGCAAGGTGGTGCAGGCGCCCCGGCCCGGGGCCAAGGTCAAGGTGTCCCCGATCGCGGCGAATCCGCTGCTGGGGGCCGTCCGCCCCGACCCCGGGGGCACCCCGCTCACCGCCTACACCCCGCCGCCGCTGCCCGAGGGGGCGGAGGCGGGCGACGACACCGGCTACTCGGGCGAGGCGGCACCGTCCGCAGCCGCCGGGGCGGCACCGTCCACGGCGGCGGCCGAAGCGTCCGAAGCGGCCGAGGAGGCGGAGGAAGCCGAGGCTGCCGCCGAGACCTCCGCCAAGTAGTCCGCCGCGTCCTCGGGATCGTAGAAGTACCCGTCGAAGTCGGCCGGGTTGTCGAAGCCGTTGGCGAAACGATCCGCCACCGGCTGGAGCTGCCCGGCCGCACCGATCAGGTTCAGCACGTGCTCCGGCGGCGCGCCCAGCATCGCGTTGGTCCACTGGGTCACCGGCTTGCCCGTCGTGAACCAGAACCTGTCGAAGGTCGCCTGCATCCAGGCCGCATCGAACGGCTTGTCGCCGTGCATCAGGATCGACGACAGGTACGAGGCCGCGCACTTGGCGGCCGTGTTCGAGCCCTGGCCCGTGATCGGGTCGTTCGTCACGACCACGTCCGCGACGCCCAGCACCAGTCCGCCGCCCGGCAGCCGCCCCACCGGCTTGCGCACGACCGGCGCGTACCGCCCGGCCAGGGTGGCGCCCGCGTCGGTCAGCTCGACGTCCTTGGCCCGCGCGTACTCCCAGGGCGTGTACTTCTCCATCAGGTCGAGCGTCAGCTGCAGGTGCTCCGCCGGGTCGTTGACCCCGCGGAACACGTCCAGCGGACCGCCCGGGAGGCCCTCCCAGAACAGGATGTCCGCCCGCCCCGAGGCGGTCAGCGCCGGCATGGTGAACAGCTCGCCGACCCCCGGGACCAGGTTGCAGCGCACCGCTTCCGTCTGCGGGTGTTCGGGCCGCGGCCCCAGCCCGTGCACGTACGAGACCGCCAGCGCGCGCTGCGGCACGTCGTACGGGGAGCGGGCCGCGTCCCGTTCGAACATCGACACCAGCTCGCCCTTGCCCGCGGCGACGAGGATCAGGTCGTAGGTGCGGGAGAAGTAGTCGAGGTCGGCGACGGACGCGCCGTGCACGACGAGCTGCCCCCCGCGCTGCACGAAGCAGTCGAGCCAGCCGGCCATCTTCACCCGCTGGTCCACGGACTGCGCGAAGTTCTTGAGACGGCCCAGCCAGTCGATCGGGCGGGAACCGTCCGGGGCGGCGACCGAGACGCCGAGCCCCTCGATCCGCGGGGCCTGCCGTTCCCAGAAGTTCAGCTGCAGGTCGCGCTCGTGCTGGAGCGCGGCGTCGAACATGACCTGCGTGGACATGACCTTCCCGGTCCGGATCTCGTCCGGCGTCCGGTTGGACATGAGGGTGATCTCGTACCCCTTCGCCTGGAGGCCGAGGGCGAGCTGGAGACCGGACTGCCCGGCTCCGACGACGAGTATCCTGCGCATCCGCGTTCTCTATTCGGGAGTGGTGTCGAGGGCGTGGCCCACCAGGGTCAGCAGGGACTCGACGACCGTGGGCCGGCGCCGCGCGTCCATGATCACCACCGGTACGTCGGGCGGGATCGTGAGCGCTTCGCGCACGTCCTCCGGCTCGTACGAGCGGGAGCCCTCGAAGTGGTTCACGGCGACGGCGTACGGGAGCCCGCAGCTCTCGAAGTAGTCGAGGGCCGGGAAGCAGTCCCGCAGCCGACGGGTGTCGGCCAGGACGATGCCGCCGACGGCTCCGCGGACGAGGTCGTCCCACATGAACCAGAACCGCTCCTGGCCGGGCGTCCCGTACACGTACAGCACGAGGTCGTCGTCGAGGGTGATGCGGCCGAAGTCCATCGCGACGGTGGTGGTGTTCTTGTCCGGGGTCGCGGACAGGTCGTCGGTCGGCAGGCTGGCGCGGGTCATCACCGCCTCGGTGCGCAGCGGTGTGATCTCGGAGACGGAGGAGACGAAGGTGGTCTTGCCGACGCCGAAGCCGCCCGCGACCAGCACCTTGACGGCCACGGGCGCACGGGAGCGGTCGTACTGCCAGGGCTGGACGGGTTCGTCGTCCACCGACGCGACCGGGTCAGAGACGGCGAAGGCCACTGAGCACCCTTTCGAGCAGTGCGCGTTCGGGCCGGCCGGGGCCGTGGCCCGTGCCGAAGACGCGGACCCTCCCCTGGTCGGCGAGGTCGCTGACGAGGACACGGACCACGCCGAGCGGCAGCTTCAGCAGCGCGGCGATCTCGGCGATCGTGCGCATGCGCCGGCAGACCTCGACGATGGCGGGCATCTCGGGCATGCGGTCGGACCTGCCGTCCGCCCTGCCGTCGGACGTGCCGTCGGTCTTGTCCTCCGTCCCGCCCGGCAGCTGCGGCTGGGACACCTTGGCGTCCAGGGCGGCGACGAACGTCTCGACGTGCAGGACCTGGGTGAACCGGGTGCGGCCGCCCGTGAGCGAGTACGGGCGGACGCGGGCGGGGCGGCGGTCGGCGCCGCGTATCGGCAGCCGGTCGGAGGCCGGACTCCTCACGGGGTTTTCTCCATCGACTGGCGCAGCTCGCTGCGGACTTCGGGGGTCAGGACGTGGCCGGCGCGGCCGACGAACAGCGCCATGTGGTAGGCGACGACGCTCATGTCGCAGTCCGGGGTGGCGTGCACGCCCAGCAGGGAGCCGTCGCTGATGGCCATGACGAAGACGGAGCCGTGCTCCATCGCCACCATGGTCTGCTTGACCCCGCCGCCCTCCATGAGCGCGGCGGCGCCGGTGGTGAGGCTGCCGAGCCCGGAGACGATGGTGGCGAGGTCGGCGGAGGCGCCGCGCGGCCCCTTGGTCGGGGTGGGGCTCTGGCCGGCTCCCGCGGGGTCGGAGGACAGCAGCAGGAGCCCGTCCGAGGACACGACGGCGACGGAGTTGACGCCGGGTACCTCCTCCACCAGGTCGGTCAGCAGCCACTGCAGGTTGCGGGCCTGGGTGCTCAGTCCGTACGTACTGGGCGCGGTCATGTGCGTGCCTCCTGTGCGGTGTCCCCCCGGTCGGTGTCCTGTGCGAGTTCGGCGGCGACGACGCGTCTGCCGTCGCGCGTCCCCTGGTAGAACCCGCCGAGCCGGCGCCGGAGCTCGTCCGCGTCGACACGGCGCGGCGGCTCCGGCGGCCGGGCGGCTTCGCTGCGCCGGGCGGCCACCACGCGGGGGGTCCGCTTGGGCAGCCCCTTGCCGGTGACGGGCCCGGTGGCCTCGGCGGCCTCGGGCGTCTCCGCCTCGGGGTGGGCTCCCCGGCGGGGCAGCCAGTCGCCTTCGGGGGTGGCGTGGCTGTGCGGGGTCCGCTCCGTGTCGGGCCCGGCCGCTTCCTCGTGTACGTCGGCCCGCGGGGCGGAACCGGCCGACGGGTCGGGGGACGCCGGGGCGGGGTCGAACCCTGCGAAGGCCTCGTCCGCGCCGTCGGGGACGACCCGCGCGAGGAGCTCTTGGGCGGGCTCCGGCCCGGCCGGAGCCGGGGCCGGGACGGTGAAGACCTGCTCCGGGGGCGGCAGCGCGCCCTCGGCCCCGGCGGAGCCGTGCCCATCCTGGGCAGGCTCCGGCGCGGCCTCGGCCGGCAGCTCCCGATCGGGCTCCGTTCCGGCCCCCGCAGCCGCCTCCGGCTCAAGCCCGAGCCCCGGCTCCGGCTCCGGCTCCGGCCAGAGCTCGGCCGCGGCCGCCTCAGGCTCCGGCCCGAGCTCCAGCTGCTGCCCGAGCTCCGCCTCCGTTCCGAACCCGAGCTCCGGCTCCGGCCAAAGCTCGGTCGCGGCCGCCTCCGGCTCAAGGCCGAGTTCGGCCTCGGCCTCGGCCCCGGCCTCGGCCCCGGCGGGGGCCGACGCCGGCTCCGCCGCCGGAGGTTCCGGCTGCGGCCGGGTGCGGGGCGGGAGCGTGTGCTCGTTGGCCTCGGCGATGACACCCGGCAGCCGCAGCTCCGGCCGGTCCGGTGCGGCGAAGGTGTGGACCGGGGTGGCCGGCGGGGTCGTCGGCAGCAGCGCCGCGGGGACGACCACCAGGGCCTCCGTGCCCCCGTGCCGGCCGGCGCGCAGTTCCGCGGTGACGCCGTGCCGGGCCGCCAGGCGGCCGGCCACGTACAGGCCGAGACCCAGGCCGTGTTCCGCCTCGGGCTCCTCGTCGTAGGCCTCGGGCGTCGCCAGCCGGGAGTTCAGCGATTCCAGCCGGTCCTCGGTGACTCCGATGCCCGCGTCCACCACCGACAGCACGACGTCGCCGGAGTCCAGCTGCCAGCCGGACACCCTCACCTTGGCGTCCGGCGGCGAGAAGGTCGTCGCGTTCTCCAGCAGCTCGGCCAGGACGTGCGAGATGTCGTCCGCGGCGTGCCCGGCCACCTGGGTGAACGACGGCAGCCCCGCGAGGTCGACCCGCTCGTAGCGTTCGATCTCGCTGACCGCGGCCCGCATCACGTCGACCAGCGGCACCGCGGGGGCTCCGGCGCCGTGGCCGGTCTCCTGTCCGGCGAGCACGAGCAGGTTCTCGTTGTGGCGGCGCATCACCGTCGCGAGGTGGTCCAGCTTGAACAGGGTCGCCAGCCGGTCCGGGTCCTGCTCCTTGGACTCCAGCTCCTCGATGACCGTGAGCTGCCGCTCCACCAGGCCGAGGGTGCGCAGGGAGAGGGAGACCGAGGTGGTGGACATGATGCGGCGGTGCTCCTCCAGCCCCGCCCGCAGCTCCTTG
This sequence comes from Streptomyces sp. NPDC043680, assembly GCF_056436685.1. Lineage (NCBI taxonomy): Bacteria > Bacillati > Actinomycetota > Actinomycetes > Kitasatosporales > Streptomycetaceae > Streptomyces > Streptomyces sp. NPDC043680. The sequence goes on from NZ_JBWKCE010000001.1 coordinate 270,979, forward strand.
AGCTCCTGCTCCAGTGCTTCCCGGCCGGCGGTCAGCGCCTCGTTGCGGCCGATGAGGCGGCGCTGGTCGGCGTCGAGGCCGGCGATCCGCGTGTGCAGGGACACCGTCTGGTCCCGGACCGCGTTCAGGTGGCGGACGACCTCGGCGAACTCGTCGTTGCGGCCCGTGAAGCGGACCGGCTCGACCGAGCCCTCGGGTGTGGCCAGCCGGGCGGCGCCGCGCCGCAGCACCGACAGGGGCCGGGTGAGCGAGCGGGCGACGGCCGTGGAGACGCCGACGACGAAGAGGAACAGTGCGCCGAGCGCGCCGACCAGCAGCTCCAGCCGGGTCACGTCGTCGTCCCGCAAGGTGGCGAGGGCGGTGGCCCGCTGCCCGGCGAGGGTGGCCTCCACGCTCCGGATCCGCTCGATCCGGGCGGTGAGCGGCGGGCCGACGGCCGCGCCGTCGAGCTTGCGGTCGGCGGAGGTGAGGGTGGGCCGTTCGGTGAGCCGCTTGAGGAGGTCGTCGGCCGTCTTGACCTCGGGACCGGTGACGGTGGCGGCGAGGGTCTGGCGCACGTCGGGTCGGGCGGCCCGCGCGAAGTCGTCGAGGGCCGCCTGTTCCCGTACGCGGGCGCGCTGGGCGGCGGCGGTGAGTTCGTCCACGACCGCCGAGTTGGGGGGTTGCTCGCCGCGGGGGACGGCCAGCGCCGCGAGCAGCAGTCCACGGGTGGCCGAGGCCTGTTCCACGGCCTGGCCGAGGGGGGCCAGCGGGCGGGTGGTGACCAGGGCGGCGCCGGCACGGGGCGGGGTGAGCACGGCGAGCCGGTCGCCCGGGGCCAGCACCTCCGCGATGGCGCCCGCGTACGCCTGGTGGGCGGCGAGGGCGCTGCCCTTGCCGTCGACGGCCTCGGAGCGGACGGCCGCGATGCGGCTGAGGCTCCGGGCGAGCGGTTCGTCGGCCTCGGAGCGGATCTCGGCGAGCTGCCGGTCGGTGAGGAGGATGCGCTCCTGGACGGGCGCCTTGGCCTGTCCGCCGGGACGGCCCTTGGCCACGTACTCGACGACGGCGTCGCGCTCGTCGCCGAGGAGGTGGGCGAGCGTGAGGGTGTGCCGGGTCTGCTCGGCGAGGGTGACCAGCTGCTGGGAGTCGTTCAGCTCCCGTGTCGCGGACACCACGGCGGGCGCGCCGGCCGCGAGGACGGTGAGGCCGGCGACGGCCACGCCGACGACCAGCCTGCTGCGCACGCGGACACGGGGTCCTGCGGGGGCGGGTCCGTCGGTGGCGGTGCCGTTCTTCCGAGACCGCTTCTTCTGCACCGGTGCTCGCAATCCTGTACGTGTGCTCGTGCTCGTCTACTCGTGTGGCCGAGGTAACGGCCGGTCAACAAGTAAACGCCCCCTGCCCCCTCGTACCGCCTCAGACCTTCGCAGTGTGTTGGGGACAGAGCCTGACATCGCCCACCCGGCCACTCGAACGAGTGAACATCACGGATGAGTTGGCGACCAACTCGGCGGGGTGAGGTCAGGGCGCCGCCGTGGACGGGTGGTTGAAAGATCTATGGGGGCTTTGGCAGTATGCCCGCCCGCACGTTCGCGGGGCCTGGGGCACGGCCCGCCCCGCCCTTCCCCCTCTGGTACGGACCTTGCCCGTCCGCGGGGGGCCCGGCGGGCAGAATGTCCGCATGCGCATCGACCTCGCCTCGGTCCCCGGCAACCCGGAACGCCCCAATGAGGACTGGCTGTCGGCGGCGATTCCGGCGGTGGGAGGCGGGGTCCTGGTCGCCCTGGACGGGGTGACCCCGCCGGACGGCGAGGCGGGCTGCGCGCACGGCGTGCCGTGGTTCGCGGCGCGGCTCGGCGGCCGATTGACCGAACTGTCCGGTTCGCGGCGGGACATGCCGCTGGACCGGATCCTGGCGGAGGCGATCCGCGACACGGCCGACTCCCACCGCCACACCTGTGACCTTTCTCACGTGCGCACTCCGCAGGCGACGGTGGTGCTGGTCCGCTGGGACGAGGCGTACGTGGAGCACCTGGTGCTCTCGGATTCCGTCCTCCTCCTCCAGGACCCCGGGGGCGCGGTGACGGCGGTGCTCGACGACCGGCTCGACCGGGTCCCGCGCGAGCTGCTGCGGACCAACGCCTCGGCGGACACGCTGCGCAACAGAGAGGGCGGTTTCTTCACGGCGGCCGCGGATCCTGCGGTGGCGGCGCGGGCGGTGACCGGCCGGACCCCGCGCGAGCGGGTGCGGGCGCTGGCCGCGCTCACCGACGGGGCGAGCCGGTGGACGGACACGTTCGGGGAGGGCGACTGGGCGCAGTGCCTGGCCGTGCTGCGGAAGGAGGGGGCGGCGGGGCTGATCGGCCGGGTGCGCGCCCTGGAGTCGGATCCGCAGCGCACCCCGTCCCGGGGCAAGCGCCACGACGATGCCTCTGCGGCGTACGCGGAGCTGTAGGGGCCGGGCGCAGCCGGCCGCCCGGCCCGCTCAGGCCTCTCGGTCCGCTCAGCCCTCCCGGTCCGCTCGGTCGCTTCGGTCCGCTCAGTCCTCGCCCTGGTTCAACTGGTTGAGGAGCCTGGCCAGTTCCGCGACCTCGCCGCGGTCCCAGTCGGCGAGCTTGCGCATGTACTGCTCGCGCCGGGCGCCGCGGACGCGCAGGAAGCGCTCCCGGCCCTCCTCGGTGAGGCCGACCAGGAAGGCCCGGCCGTCCGCGGGGTCGGGCTCGCGGGCCACCAGCCCGAGCACCTCCAGGGCGCGCAGCTGCCGGCTCATCGTGGCCTTGCCGACCCCGAAGTAGGCGGCGAGGTCGGTGGCCCGCTGCCGGCCGGCGGCCTCCAGGCGGACGAGCAGGCCGTACGCGGCGGGCTCCAGTTCGGGGTGGAGGGCACGGGCCATCTCCCCGGAGGAGGCGCGGGCCCGCCGGAGGAAGACGGACAGCTCCCGCTCCAGGGCAAGGAACTCCTGGTCTTCGCTCCCGTGCACGTTCCGCTCCCGCTGTCTGAGTCTGTGTCCGAGTGGGGGTTCCCGAGGACTCCAGTATTTCGCAGCGGGTACGGCGGCGGCCCGGGACCCCGCCGCAGCGGGAGCCCGGGCCGCCCCGGCGGGTCAGGCCGCGGTGGCCACCGCCTGGGCGCCGGCCGTCGCCAGCGCCAGTTCCAGGACCTGACGCACGTCCGTCACCGGGTGCACCTCAAGCCCCTCCAGGACCTCGGACGGGACGTCGTCGAGGTCGGCCTCGTTGCGCTTCGGGATGATCACGGTGGTCAGGCCGGCCCGGTGCGCGGCGAGCAGCTTCTGCTTGACACCGCCGATCGGCAGGACCCGCCCGGTCAGCGAGACCTCGCCGGTCATCGCCACGTCCGTGCGGACCTGCCGGCCGGACAGCAGCGAGGCGAGCGCGGTGGTCATGGTGATGCCCGCACTCGGGCCGTCCTTGGGCACGGCGCCCGCCGGGAAGTGGATGTGCACGCCCCGGTCCTTCAGGTCGGCCACCGGCAGCTCCAGCTCGGCTCCGTGCGAGCGCAGGAAGCTGAGCGCGATCTGCGCGGACTCCTTCATCACGTCGCCGAGCTGGCCGGTGAGGGTGAGCCCTGCGGCCCCGGTCTCCGGGTCGGCCAGCGAGGCCTCGACGAAGAGCACGTCGCCGCCCGCGCCGGTCACCGCGAGGCCGGTGGCCACCCCGGGGACGGCGGTGCGCCGCTCCGCCGGGTCCTGCCCGGACTCGGGGACGTGGTGCGGCCGGCCGATGAGGGGGCGCAGGTCGTCGGCGCCGATCCGGAAGGGCAGCTCCCGCTCGCCCAGTTCGTGCTGCGAGGCCACCTTGCGCAGCAGCCGCGCGATGGAGCGCTCCAGGGTGCGCACGCCCGCCTCGCGGGTGTACTCCCCGGCGAGCTTGCGCAGGGCGTCCTCCTCCAGGACCACCTCGTCGGCTTCCAGGCCGGCCCGCTCCAGCTGACGGGGCAGCAGGTGGTCGCGGGCGATGACGATCTTCTCGTCCTCGGTGTAGCCGTCGAGGCGGACGAGCTCCATGCGGTCCGCGAGGGCCTCCGGGATGGCCTCCAGTACGTTGGCGGTGGCGAGGAAGACCACGTCGCTGAGGTCGAGCTCCACCTCCAGGTAGTGGTCGCGGAAGGTGTGGTTCTGGGCCGGGTCCAGGACCTCCAGCAGGGCGGCGGCGGGGTCCCCGCGGAAGTCGGAGCCCACCTTGTCGATCTCGTCGAGCAGCACGACCGGGTTCATGGACCCGGCCTCCTTGATGGCGCGGACGATCCGGCCGGGCAGCGCGCCGACGTACGTCCGGCGGTGGCCGCGGATCTCGGCCTCGTCCCGTACGCCGCCGAGGGCGACGCGGACGAACTTGCGGCCCATGGCGTGCGCGACGGACTCCCCGAGGGAGGTCTTGCCCACACCGGGCGGCCCGACGAGCGCGAGCACGGCCCCGCCGCGGCGGCCGCCGACGACGCCCATGCCCCGGTCGGAGCGGCGCTTGCGTACGGCGAGGTATTCGGTGATGCGGTCCTTCACGTCGCTCAGCCCGGCGTGCTCGGCGTCGAGGACGGCCCGGGCCCCGCGGATGTCGTACTCGTCCTCGGTCCGCTCGTTCCACGGCAGCTCCAGCACCGTGTCCAGCCAGGTCCGGATCCAGGAGCCCTCGGGGGACTGGTCGCTGGCCCGCTCCAGCTTCTCGACCTCCTTGAGGGCGGCTTCCCGCACCTTCTCGGGGAGGTCGGCGGCCTCGACGCGGGTGCGGTAGTCGTCGGACTCCTCGCCCTCCTTCTCCCCGTTCAGCTCGCGCAGTTCCTTGCGGACCGCCTCCAGCTGACGGCGCAGCAGGAACTCGCGCTGCTGCTTCTCGACGCCGTCCTGGACGTCCTTGGCGATGGACTCGGCGACGTCCTGCTCGGCGAGGTGGTCGCGGAGCCACTTGACGGCGAGCTTGAGCCGCGCGACGGGATCGGCGGTCTCCAGCAGCTCCACCTTCTGGGCCACCGTCAGGAACGGCGAGTAGCCGGAGTTGTCGGCGAGGGCGGAGACGCCTTCGATCTGCTGGACCCGGTCCACGACCTGCCAGGCGCCGCGCTTCTTGAGCCAGCTGGTGGCGAGGGCCTTGTACTCCTTGACGAGCTCGGCCACGGCCCCGGGCAGCGGCTCGGCGAGCTTTTCGTCCACGCTCTCGCCCTCGACCCAGAGCGCGGCGCCGGGGCCGGTGGTGCCGGCGCCGATCCGGACGCGGCCGACGCCGCGGATGAGCGCCCCGGGGTCCCCGTCGGAGAGCCGCCCCACCTGCTCGACGGTTCCGAGCACACCGGTGCCCGCGTACTTCCCGTCGACGCGCGGCACGAGCAGCACCCGGGGCTTCCCGCTCCCGCCCGCCGCCTGGGCGGCCTCGACGGCCCCCCGCACCTCGGCGTCGGACAGTTCGAGCGGGACGACCATCCCGGGCAGCACGACCTCGTCGTCGAGCGGCAGCACGGGCAGAGTGAGCGTTACGGACGTCGAAGCCATGATCTTCCCTCCGGCAGTGAAGTTGAGCTATGCCGACTCAATGCATGTGCGCCTCCCGATGTTCCCCAACCCCCGTTCGCCCGGGGCGAACATGGCATGCCGGGCCGCCGCGGGCGGGCCGCTGCGGTGCCGGCCGCTCCTGCGTCAGATGCCGACGGCCCCGTCGATCCGCTCGCGCAGCAAGTCGGCATGGCCGTTGTGGCGCGCGTACTCCTCGATCAGGTGGAGCAGCACCCAACGCAGCGAGACCCGTCCGCGCCACGCGTCCTCGCCCTCGACCTCGAGGTGCGGGGCGTCCGCGACGAAGGCCTCCGCGAACGCCACTTCCGAGCGCCAGGCCTGCCACGCCTGCGCGACGGCGGCCGGGCCGGCCTGTACGCGGTCGAAGTCCCCGTCCGGGTCGGCCTCCGAGGAGTACAGCGCCGGAGCCTCCTCCCCGGCGAGGACGCGCCGGAACCACCGGCGTTCCACGTCCGCGAGGTGGCGGACCAGGCCGAGCAGCGACAGCGTGGAGGGCTCCACGGAACGCAGCGCCAGGTCCGCGCCCTCCAGGCCCGCGCACTTCAGCTCCAGCGTGGCGCGCTGGGCGGCGAGGAACCCCGCCAGCATGCGCCGCTCCTCGCCCGTGGCGGGCACGTCGAACTCCCGCTCGGTGGTGGTGCCGGGGAAGAACTCGGCCCTCCGGCCGGTCACCGCCGGGAGCTCCGGGTCCATGGCCCAGTCGGTCCAGGAGCCGTCGTAGACCGCCAGGTGCGTGTAGCCGGCGAGGGTGGCGCCGAGGGCGAGGACGCACGCCGTCACCCCCGAGCCGCAGCTGAAGTAGAGCTCTTCGCGGTCTGCGGCCAACGCGGCGAAGGCCTGGCGCAGTTCGGTGGCGGGCCGCATCCGGCCGCCGTCGCGCTGGAGTTCCCCGAAGGGCAGATTGACCGCGCCCGGCATGTGGCCCCCGCGCAGCCCGGGGCGGGGCTCGGAGGCGGTGCCGGCGAAGCGTTCGCGGGTCCGGGCGTCGAGTACGGCCGCGGCCGGATCGGCCAGGGCCGCGCGGACGGCGGTACGGTCGACCAGCAGCCCGGGGCGGGGCCGGGCGGTGAACGAGCCGGCCGGCCCGGCGTAGGCGGGGGCGGTGCTCTCCACGTCCAGCCCCGCCGCGACCCAGGCGGGCAGCCCGCCGTCGAGGACGGCGGCCCGGTCGAAGCCCATGGCGCGCAGCATCCACCAGGCGCGGGCGCTGGAGTAGATGCCGGCGCCGTCGTAGACGACGACGGTGCTGGTGTCGTCGATGCCGAGGCCGCGTACGGCTTCGGTGAACCGTTCGGGCGCGGGCATGGTGTGCGGGGCGGGGGCCTCGTGGTCGGAGAGGTCGCCGTCGAGGTCGAAGGGCCGCGCCCCCGGGATCCGCAGGGCGGCACCGCGGTGGGCGCCGACGGAGGCGTCGAGGACGACGAGCCCGGGCGCACCGAGCCGCTCCCCCAGCCACCGCACGTCGACCAGCGGCCCCGGCAGGGCCCCCGCGTTCCCGTTCTCGTCACTGGTCATTGCGGCGCGCCCCCCGGAGCCTGGTACGTGATCGGTGGCGCCATCCTGCCGCACCGCTCATTTCGCGGGGCAGCGGCCCGGTGGGGCGAAGACGGCGATCCGGGCGCCCCGGGCCGGCGTCAGGGAGCACAGTTCGAAGTGGGCGGCCAGGGTCTGGCGTTTGACCGCCTCCGCGGGGGTGCGGTCGCGGGGCTGGTCAGGCGGGTCCAGGAGGGCCACCACCCGGGGTGCGTCCACCAGGCGGGCCCATATCCGGTCCGCGGGCAGCTCGGTGCCCTGGAGGGTGTGCGAGGCCGCCGGGGTGCGGTCCAGGGCCAGGTCGTACAGGCCCCCGTACACGTCCGGCGAGGACAGCAGCCACTCGCGCCGCCGCGCCGGCAGGAACAGCACCGCGTCCCCGGGCACGGCCCGCTCCCGGACCGCGGCGGCCACCGCGAGGACGTCGTCCTTGCGGCTCTCGGGCGTACGCAGCCACGCCGACCACCAGCCGGACGGCACGAGCAGGACCGCGGCCAGCGCCCAGGACCCCCACCACCGGAACCCGGCCCCGGACGGCCGGAGCGCGGGCACCCGGAGCGCGGGCACCCGGAGCGCGGACAGCCGGGCCCCCGCCAGCAGGGCCGGCCCGGCCAGGGCGTAGAGCACGTACCGGTCGACGTACCAGGGGTGGACCAGCGAGACCGCCATCAGCAGCCCGGGCGGCAGCAGGACGAGCGGCAGGGCCACGCCGGCCAGCTCCCGCACCGCCGTCCCGCGGGCGAGCAGCAGCGACACGACCCCGACCACCGCGTACGCCGCCCAGTCCTGCCAGCTCGGCCGCCCGAGCCAGCCGAGCTGCTGCTGGGCCTGCCGGGCGGTGACCACCGCCAGCGGCAGCAGCAGGGCGGCCACGACGGCGGCGCTGCGGCGCCAGCCCCGCAAGCGGCGGCCCCGGAAGGCGTGCGCGAGCAGGACGAGGGCGGCGAACTCGTGGAGCCAGCAGCCCATCAGCAGCACCACCGTGTAGGCCGTCCACCGCTCGCACAGCATCAGGTACGTGGCCCACACCACCGCGGCCGCGACCAGGGCGTACGAGCGCCCCTCCTGGGCGTACATCTGCACGGGCGGCAGCAGGGCGTACACGGCCCCGGCGAACAGCGCGGCCCGCTCCCCCGCGAGCCGCCGGGCGATGGCGGCCACGCCGGCCGCCGCGAGGGCGGTGGCGGCGACGGAGGGCAGGCGCAGCGTCCACAGGCCGTCTCCGCCCACGAGGAAGACGGCGTGCATGAGCAGGTAGTACAGCCCGTGCACGGCGTCGACCTGGCCCAGCAGTTCGCCGATGCCGCCGAGCGGCCGGTGCGCCACCTGCCAGGTGACGGACTCGTCGCGCCACATGCTGCCGCCGCGGCGCAGGCCCCAGAGGCCGAGGAGCACGGCGAGCAGCGCAGGCAGCCAGCGCCAGGGGGCGATGCTGCGGATGTCGTCCTCCTGGTGCTTTCCGTACGGGGGGTGCCGACTCCATACTCGGGGGTCGACCCGAGGACCCGTGGGGGTGGGGTGTGCGTGCGGTGCGAGGAGTGGCGGCGGTACTGCTCGGCGCGGTGGCGCTGGGCGGATGCGGTGCGGGCTCCGGCGGCGGGTCCGGCTCCGGGGGGACGGCCTCGGCGGCCGTGACCCCGTCGGCGCCGCCCGCCCCCGGGGCCACGGCCCTCTCGTCTGCGGCGCCCGGCCCGACGGGCGCGCCGCCCGCGAGCCCGTCGCCCCCGGCGTCGGCCTCGGGGCCGCCCGCCTCCCCGGCCCCGTCCTCCGCGGCGGAACGCCTGGTCACGGTCACCCGCAGCGGCGGCTTCGCGGGCAGGACGCACACGCTGCTGATCAGGGGCGACGGCTCGTGGACCCGGCTGGACGGGCAAGGCGGACCCGAGGGGAGCGGGAAGCTGTCACCGGACCGGCTCGCGGGGCTGCGCACCGCGCTCGCAGAGGCGGACTTCGCGCACCTGCCCCGGGTGGTGCGCGGCGGTCCGACGGTGTTCGACGGGTTCACGTACGCCTTCGTGCACGCCGGCTTCGAGGTGGCCACCGCCGACGGGTCGGTGCCGCCGGGGCTGCAGAAGGTGCTCGCGGTGCTGCCCCCGTTCGAGAGCGGCTGAGGCCGCGGGCGGGCGGCGTCCTGTAGGAGGCCCACAAACCGGGGGCGGTGCCCGGCCCCGCCGCGCGGCCGGCCCCGTCTCCCGAGGGCGGCCGGGCACCCGGCATGGCCCGTCATATCCCCATTCCCGACGGAATCGGAATCATCGGTTCCGCCGCCTGGCCTGTCCGAACCCCGCATAGCCGCAGGCCGGTGGCTCCTCTACGCTGCACCCCATTACGCGGATCTTCAGGGGCGGAAATGGAACAGACACACACCACCCACAGCGGGGCCGCGGCCACTCCCGGCGCTCAGCGGCGCGTGCTCGTGGTCGAGGACGACCGCACCATCGCCGATGCCATCGCGGCCCGGCTGCGCGCCGAGGGCTTCCAGGTCCAGGCGGCCTTCGACGGCCCCGCGGCCGTGGCGGCGGCCGAGAGCTGGCAGCCCGAGCTGCTGGTCCTCGACGTGATGCTGCCCGGCTTCGACGGGCTGGAGGTCTGCCGCCGGGTCCAGGCGCAGCGGCCGGTGCCGGTGCTGATGCTCACCGCCCGCGACGACGAGACGGACATGCTGGTCGGGCTCGGGGTCGGGGCGGACGACTACATGACGAAGCCGTTCTCGATGCGCGAGCTGGCCGCGCGGGTCCACGTCCTGCTGCGGCGGGTGGAGCGGGCGACGCTCGCCGCGCACGCCCCGCGCGGGGCCACGCTGCGGCTGGGCGACCTGGAGATCGACCACGCGCAGCGCCGGGTCCGGGTCCAGTCCGAGGACGTGCACCTGACCCCGACCGAGTTCGACCTGCTGGTGTGCCTGGCCGGGACCCCGCGGGCGGTGCTCTCCCGGGAGCAGCTGCTGGCCGAGGTGTGGGACTGGGCCGACGCGTCCGGGACCCGTACGGTCGACAGCCACATCAAGGCCCTGCGCCGCAAGATCGGGGCGGAGCGGATCCGTACGGTCCACGGCGTCGGGTACGCCCTGGAGACCCCGGCCCAGGCATGAGCCGCGGCATGCACCCCGGTACGGGCTCCGGAACAGGCCCCGGCACGGGCCCCGGTACGGGCCGCCCGCCGCGGCCCCGGCCCGCCCACCAGCTGAGGCCGTACTCCCCCTTCTCGATCAAGACCAAGCTGGGCACGCTGGTCGTGGTGTCGGTCTTCATCACCACGGGGCTGCTGATGGTGGCCCTGCGCACGGACACGGAGCTGCGGTTCATCACCGTCTTCTCGGTGATCGCCTCGATGCTCATCACCCAGTTCGTCGCGCACGGCCTGACGGCGCCGCTGGACGAGATGACCACCGTGGCCCGGGCGATATCCCACGGGGACTTCACCCGCCGGGTCCGCGGGGCGGGGCGCCGCGACGAGCTGGGCGACCTGGCCTCCACCATCAACCTGATGGCGGACGACCTGGAGGCGGTGGACCGGCACCGCAGGGAGCTGGTCGCCAACGTCTCGCACGAGCTGCGCACGCCCATCGCCGCCCTGCGGGCGGTGCTGGAGAACGTGGTGGACGGGGTCTCGGCCGCCGACCCGGAGACCATGCGGACGATGCTGAAGCAGACCGAGCGGCTGGGGCGGCTGGTCGAGACGCTGCTGGACCTGTCCCGGGTGGACAACGGGGTCGTGCCGCTGAAGGCCCGCCGCTTCGAGGTGTGGCCGTACCTGTCGGGCGTGCTGAAGGAGTCGGGCCTCGCCGCCGCCGGCCGACCGGGCCTGTCGTCCGGCTCGGGCGGGCACACCCGCAACGACGTGCACCTGCACCTCGACGTCTTCCCGTCCGGACTGACGGCCTACGCGGACGCCGAGCGCCTCCACCAGGTGGTGGCGAACCTGATCGACAACGCGGTCAAGCACAGCCCGCCGCACGGCCGGGTCACGGTCCGGGCCCGCGCGGGCGAGACTCCGGGGAGCCTGGCGCTGGAGGTACGGGACGAGGGCCCCGGCATCCCCGAGGCCGAGCGGCACCGGGTCTTCGAACGGTTCAACCGCGGCAGCGCCCACGGCGGCGACGGGGGCACCGGGCTGGGCCTGGCGATCGCCCGTTGGGCCGTCGGCCTGCACGGAGGGGACATCGGAGTGGCCGAATCGTCACGCGGCTGCCGCATCCTTGTCACGCTTCCGGGCAGTTCACAGGCGCCTCATTGACGTAGGGTTCGAGTGGGAAGGACATGATCTCGGCCACACGTGCCCGGGGTCCGTCAGGGGTGCGAAGCCAAGGGGGCCGCAACCTGGGTGCCGCCTACCCGAACCTGGCTGGTTTCCCGCCATTCCGCGCGGCGAAACCCGCCGTTCGGTGTGACCTACATGACGGAAGTCCGGCCCGGTCTGCATCTCACCCCTGGAGAGGCGTAGCCTTTATTCCCGCTGTCCATACCTTGTGAAGCGGAAGAGGGCGGTTGCCGCCGTGTCGCCACAGTCCCCCAGTAACCCGACCACCACGACCGAAGCAGCAGGGGGCGGGAAGACCCCTGCCTCGGGCTTCGGCGCGAATGAGTGGCTCGTCGACGAGATCTATCAGCAGTACCTCCAGGACCCGAACTCGGTCGACCGGGCCTGGTGGGACTTCTTCGCCGACTACAAGCCGGGCGGCGCTGCCGCTCCCGCGAAGGCCGAAGAACCGAAGAAGTCCCCGGTGACGGATGGCGCCTCCGCACAGGCCGCCACGGCCGTCACCCAGGCCCCGCAGGTCTCCGAGGCTGCCGCCACGGGGGCGGCCGGCCCCGGTGCAGGCACCGGCTCCACCGCAGCGGCCGACGCCGCGCCCGCATCTGCCGCGCCCACTCCTGTGTCAGCTCCTGCCCCTGCTCCTGCCACCCCCTCTGGTGCCCCTGCTGTGACTGTCACCTCCCAGGCCCCGGCCGCCGCACCGGCCGCGCCCGCCTCTCAGGCCCCGGCCGCCGCTCCCGCCACCGCAGCCCCCAAGCAGGCCGCGCCCGCCGCCGAGGCCCCCGCGGGCCCCGAGCTGGTGACGCTCCGCGGCCCGGCTGCCGCCGTGGCGAAGAACATGAACGCCTCGCTGGAGGTGCCGACGGCCACGTCCGTGCGCGCCGTCCCGGTGAAGCTGCTGTTCGACAACCGCATCGTCATCAACAACCACCTCAAGCGCGCCCGGGGCGGGAAGATCTCCTTCACCCACCTCATCGGCTACGCGATGGTGCAGGCCATCAAGGCCATGCCGTCCATGAATTACTCCTTCGCGGAGAAGGACGGCAAGCCGACCCTGGTCAAGCCGGAGCACGTGAACTTCGGCCTCGCGATCGACCTGGTGAAGCCGAACGGCGACCGCCAGCTCGTCGTCGCCGGCATCAAGAAGGCCGAGACCCTCAACTTCTTCGAGTTCTGGCAGGCGTACGAGGACATCGTCCGCCGCGCCCGCGTCGGCAAGCTGACGATGGACGACTTCACCGGCGTCACCGTCTCGCTGACCAACCCCGGCGGCCTGGGCACCGTGCACTCCGTGCCCCGCCTGATGCCCGGACAGTCCGTCATCATGGGCGTCGGCTCCATGGACTACCCGGCCGAGTTCCAGGGCACCTCGCAGGACACCCTGAACAAGCTGGGCATCTCCAAGGTCATGACCCTGACCTCGACCTACGACCACCGGGTCATCCAGGGCGCGGCCTCCGGCGAGTTCCTGCGCATCGTCGCCAACCTGCTGCTCGGCGAGGACGGCTTCTACGACGGCGTCTTCGAGTCGCTGCGCATCCCGTACGAGCCGGTTCGCTGGAACCGCGACATCGACGCCTCGCACGACGACGACGTCACGAAGGCCGCCCGCGTCTTCGAGCTGATCCACTCCTACCGGGTCCGCGGCCACGTCATGGCCGACACCGACCCGCTGGAGTACAAGCAGCGCAAGCACCCCGACCTCGACATCACCGAGCACGGCCTCACCCTGTGGGACCTGGAGCGCGAGTTCGCGGTCGGCGGCTTCGCCGGCAAGTCGATGATGAAGCTGCGCGACATCCTCGGCGTGCTGCGCGACTCGTACTGCCGCACCACCGGCGTCGAGTTCATGCACATCCAGGACCCCAAGCAGCGCAAGTGGATCCAGGACCGCATCGAGCGCCCGCACTCCAAGCCGGAGCGCGAGGAGCAGCTGCGCATCCTGCGCCGGCTGAACGCGGCGGAGGCCTTCGAGACCTTCCTGCAGACGAAGTACGTCGGCCAGAAGCGCTTCTCGCTGGAGGGCGGCGAGTCCGTCATCCCGCTGCTCGACGCCGTCATCGACTCGGCCGCCGAGGCCCGCCTCGAAGAGGTCGTCATCGGCATGGCCCACCGCGGCCGCCTGAACGTGCTCGCGAACATCGTCGGCAAGTCCTACGCGCAGATCTTCCGCGAGTTCGAGGGCAACCTCGACCCGAAGTCCATGCACGGCTCCGGCGACGTCAAGTACCACCTGGGCGCCGAGGGCACCTTCACCGGCCTCGACGGCGAGCAGATCAAGGTCTCGCTCGTCGCGAACCCCTCCCACCTGGAGGCGGTCGACCCGGTCCTGGAGGGTGTCGCCCGCGCCAAGCAGGACATCATCAACAAGGGCGGTACGGACTTCACCGTCCTGCCCGTCGCGCTGCACGGTGACGCGGCCTTCGCCGGCCAGGGCGTCGTCGCCGAGACGCTCAACATGTCGCAGCTGCGCGGTTACCGCACCGGCGGCACCGTCCACGTCGTGATCAACAACCAGGTCGGCTTCACCGCCGCCCCGGAGTCCTCGCGTTCCTCGATGTACGCGACCGACGTGGCCCGCATGATCGAGGCGCCGATCTTCCACGTGAACGGTGACGACCCGGAGGCCGTGGTCCGCGTCGCGCGGCTCGCCTTCGAGTTCCGCCAGGCGTTCAACAAGGACGTGGTCATCGACCTCATCTGCTACCGCCGCCGCGGCCACAACGAGTCCGACAACCCGGCCTTCACGCAGCCGCTGATGTACGACCTGATCGACAAGAAGCGCTCGGTGCGCAAGCTCTACACCGAGTCCCTCATCGGTCGCGGCGACATCACGCTCGAAGAGGCCGAGCAGGCGCTCCAGGACTTCCAGGGCCAGCTGGAGAAGGTCTTCGCGGAGGTCCGCGAGGCCGCCACGCAGCCCGCGGTCGCCCCGCCGGTCGCCCCGGCCGGTCAGGCCGAGTTCCCGGTGCCCGTGGACACCGCGGTCTCCCCGGAGGTCGTCAAGCGGATCGCCGAGTCGCAGGTCAACATCCCCGACCACGTCACCGTCCACCCGCGTCTGCTGCCGCAGCTGCAGCGCCGCGCGGCGATGATCGACGAGGGCACCATCGACTGGGGCATGGGCGAGACCCTGGCCTTCGGCTCGCTGCTGATGGAGGGCACCCCGGTCCGGCTGTCGGGCCAGGACTCCCGCCGCGGCACCTTCGGCCAGCGCCACGCGGTGCTGATCGACCGGGAGACCGGCGAGGACCACACCCCGCTGCAGTACCTGTCGGACGACCAGGCCCGGTTCAACGTCTACGACTCGCTGCTCTCGGAGTACGCGGCCATGGGCTTCGAGTACGGCTACTCGCTGGCCCGTCCGGACGCGCTGGTCCTGTGGGAGGCCCAGTTCGGTGACTTCGTCAACGGCGCGCAGACCGTCGTCGACGAGTTCATCTCCTCGGCCGAGCAGAAGTGGGGCCAGACCTCCGGCGTCACGCTGCTGCTGCCGCACGGCTACGAGGGCCAGGGCCCGGACCACAGCTCCGCCCGCCCCGAGCGCTTCCTCCAGCTGTGCGCGCAGAACAACATGACGGTCGCCATGCCGACGCTGCCGTCGAACTACTTCCACCTGCTGCGCTGGCAGGTCCACAACCCGCACCACAAGCCGCTCATCGTCTTCACCCCGAAGTCGATGCTGCGCCTGAAGGCCGCGGCGTCGAAGGCGGAGGAGTTCACGAGCGGTTCGTTCCGCCCGGTCATCGGCGACTCCACCGTCGACCCGAACGCGGTGCGCAAGGTCGTCTTCTGCGCGGGCAAGGTCTACTACGACCTGGAGGCCGAGCGGCAGAAGCGCGGTGTCACCGACACGGCGATCATCCGCATCGAGCGGCTGTACCCGCTGCCGGGTGCCGAGCTCCAGGCGGAGATCGCCAAGTTCCCGAACGCGGCCAAGTACATCTGGGCGCAGGAGGAGCCGGCGAACCAGGGTGCGTGGCCGTTCATCGCGCTGAACCTGATCGACCACCTCGACCTGGCGGTCGGCGCGGACATCCCGTCGGGCGAGCGCCTGCGGCGCATCTCGCGCCCGCACGGCTCCTCCCCGGCGGTGGGCTCCGCGAAGCGCCACCAGGCGGAGCAGCAGCTGCTGCTGAACGAGGTCTTCGAGGCCTAGTCGCTGCGCTGAGCTGAACAAGGAAGGCCCGACCCCTCAAGGGGGCCGGGCCTTCCGGCCGTTCCGGGCGCGGCTGGCACCCGGGTGGCCGGGCGCCGACGGCCTTTCGCGCCCGGAACGGCTTGCGGAACGGGGGCGTCGTGGGCCGTCTCCGTGCGCCCTGTCGGGGCTGATCGCCGCCTACGGCTGTGGTTCGAAGTCCCAGTACGGGCGCATCTGCTGGCGGGCCGAGACGGTGTGGACGTGCTGGGGGCCCAGGGTGCGGGTCAGGGCGCGCAGGCCCGCGTCCTCGTGCTTCTGTGCCTCCACGTCCTCCCGTACCGACCGGAGGTCGGCCGCCAAGGCGATCTGGGCGCTCAGCGTCATCGGGTGGTCGGGGCCGAGGACCTGCTCGCAGCCGCGGAGGGTCTCCCGGCTCAGGTCGAGCGCGTCCTCCAGGCGGCCGGTGATGTTGCGGTGCCCGGTGGCGTTGAGGGCGCAGCCCAGGGTCCACGGGTGCCGCTCGCCGACCGCGCCCCGCATGCCGACCAGTGCCTGTTCGGCGAGGCTGAGTGCCTCGACCCGTTCGCCCTGCGCGCGCAGCACCAGGCCGAGGTTGCCGACGGTGCCGATGCTGTACGGGTGGGCGAGGCCGAGCTGCGTCTGGTAGCCGCGTACGACCTCCTCGGAGATCCGGCGGGCCTCGCCGATGTCCCCGTACTCCCGCAGGTGGGTGGCGTAGTCGGAGGCCACCATCAGCGTCCACGGGAACGTCGCGCCGAACACCCGCGTCGAGCGCTCCAGGACGCTGCGCAGCCGGGCTCCGGCGCCGGGGATGTCCCCGGAGCGGCGCAGGCACATCCCGAGGTTGTGCTCGGCGCGCAGGGTCTGCGGGTGGTTGGCACCCAGCACCTGGGAGTTGAGCTTGAGGCCCTGTTCCTGGCGGGCGAGGGCCTCGCGGTAGCGGCCCATGAGCCGCAGGCCCATCGCGCAGCCGATCCCGGAGGACAGGGTGGCGATGTGCCGGACGCGCAGGACCCGTTCGCGCCGTCGCAGGGTGTCGAGGTCGGTGTCGTAGGCCTCCTGGTAGCGGCCGAGCAGCCGCAGCGCGACGGCGACGTTGTTCTCGGCGTTGAGCGTGGTGGGGTCGTCCTCGCCGAGCAGCTCGCGGTAGCGGGCGAAGGCGTGCTCCAGCAGTTCCCGGGCCTGGTCGAACTTGGCCGTGCTGAGCAGGACCCCGGCGTAGGTGCTGGTCGCGCGCAGGGTTTCCAGGTCGCGGTCGCCCCGCTCGGCCAGCATGCGGTCGGCGACCGCCTTGGCGAGGGTCTCGGCGCGTTTGAAGTGCCCGAGCATGCGCAGGGCGCCGCCGTAGTGGTAGCTGAGCTCGCGCACCTGGTCGTGGTCGTCGCCGAGCATCGTGCGCCAGACGGCGTCGGTCAGTTCGGCGAGCCGCAGGCAGGTGCGGTACTCCCCGGCGAGGATCAGGTAGCGCAGGCAGTGCAGCAGGAAGTTCTGGATGCGCGGATTGGTGCTGGTCAGGACGCCGGAGCTCTCCAGGTGCGGGATGAGTTCGGCGTACCTGGGCCAGAGCCGGGAATCGGAGGGCCGGCCGGGGTCGGCGGCGGCGAGGACCTGGCGCACGGCGCGGGAGAGGGGTTCGGCCTCGTCCGCGGAGAGGTCCTCGCGGACGATGCCGTGGACCATGCGGTGCAGCTGTACGGTCTCCAGCCCGCCGCCCTCCTCCACGGACAGGTCGGAGTATTCGAGGCGTACCACCGAGAACTGGACCAGTTTGTTGAGGGCCGCGTTCCACCGGATCTGGTCGTTGATCAGCCCGGCGAGCTGTTCGGGCACGTCGGCGGCGGGGAACTCGCGCAGCAGCCGCAGGGGCACCGGTCCCGGTGCGAAGAACACGAACAGCCGCAACAGGGCGAGGGCGTCGGGGAAGTTCTCCCGGACGTTGTTGAGGAGTATCGCCAGGGCGGTCGGGAAGGGCAGCGGGTAGTCGTCGGAGACGGTGACGGCCTCCCGCGAGTCCAGCCGGCTCCGCAGCAGCCGCAGGTAGTCGCCGACGGTCAGCGGGGAGTCGGCGAGCCAGCCGGCGGTCTGGTCGAGGGCGAGCGGGTAGTCCTCCAGGGCCTCGGCGAGCTGGTCGGCCTCCTCGCCGGTGAGCCGGATGGCCCGGCGGCGGATGAAGGTGATCGACTCGGGCCGGGCGTAGAGCGGGACTTCGACGAGGCTGGTGTGCCGGGAGGCCCATTCACGGTTGCGGGAGGTGATGATGACGTCGCCGGCGCCCTGCGGCAGCAGATCGGTGAGGTCGTCGGGGTTGTCGCAGCCGTCGAAGACCACCAGCCAGCGGTGGTACGGGGAGCCCCGCCGCAGCGCCTCCAGGACGGCCCGGATCTGCTCGCCGTAGCTGCCCGCGCCGCGTGGCAGGCCGAGGGCGGGGGCCAGGTCGGCGAGCCGCTCGCGCAGGGTGGGCCGGTCCTCGGCGGGCACCCACCACACCACGTCGTACTCGGAGGCGAAACGGTAGGCGTATTCGGTGGCGACCTGCGTCTTGCCCACCCCGGACAGGCCGAGCAGGGTCACGGTGGCGGCCCCGGGCGGGGCTTCGGTCAGGGCGGCCCGCAGTCGGCCGATGACGTCGTTGCGGCCGGTGAAGCGCGGGTTGCGGCGCGGGACCCGGCCCCAGATCTCGGGCGGGTCGTTGGGGAAGCGGGGGCCGCGGCGGCCGGTCTCGGTGCCGATCCGGTCGGTCGGCAGCTCCAGCCTGCGCAGCACGCGGTATTCGGCCTCGTACGCGTCCAGGCCCCACAGGTCGGTCTTCTCCAGTACGGCGACGGCGCTGGGCAGCGGAGCGTCGGTGAGGCAGACGGCGGCGAACCGGTCGGGGTGGTCGTCGGTGACGGTCCGCAGGGCCGTGTTCCACTCCTCGTCGGTGTGGGTGCCCGCGGAGAAGTAGCGTTCGCTGAGGACGAGCAGGACGCGGCTGCCGCTGCGGGCGAGGTCGTCGAGGGCCTGCGCGATGCCCGGGCTGTTCTGCGGGTCCCAGCGCTGGAGGGCGACGCGGTGGCCGTGCTCCTCCAGGCGGTGGGCGATCCACACGGCCCAGGGGCGGTTGAAGCCCGCGAAGCTGATGACGAAGCGCTGCGGCTGCGCGGCTCCGTCTCGGTCTCGGTCCTGCCGACTACCGGTGGTCATGCGGCCGTCTCCCTGAATCCGGGCAGTGGACGGGGTTGAAAAGGTACCGCAGCGGACGGTCCGTCATCCCTGTGCGAACGGGGCGAGTTCGGGGTGGTCCTCGCACCAGGCGCGGCGTTCGCGGTCGACGGCCCGGCGGGCGGTGGCGTGCTGGTCACCGGGCGGATGCAGTTCGTCCATGGCCTGCTCGGCGGCGGTCATCGCGGCGGTGAACTGGCGTCCGGCCGCGGTCAGTCGGGGATGCTCGTGCAGGACCGGGAGCACGGCGGCCACCTGGGCCCGGATCCGGGCGTGCTGGGCCCAGGCGCCGCGGGCCCCGTAGAGGGCGGCGCGCTGCCAGTAGCCGGCCAGGGCCAGATGGGCGTACGCGCCGTGCAGCAGTCCCTCCAACGGGCGGGGGTCGCTGCGCCAGGGGGCCCAGTGCAGGGGCGTCCGGTCGGCGGTGTGCAGCGGCAGGATGTCGGCGAGGGCGGCCAGTTTGCCGTGCTGCACCTCGTGGACGAGGGTCGCGGCCAGGGCGGGCGGGGCCTGGGCGCGGGCGAGGACGGCCCCGGCGGCTGCGGGCAGGGTGGCGCCGCTGGAGCGGGCGCCGCCGCCCAGCGGGACGACGGAGCGCAGCAGCCGGCCGACCTCCCCGGCGCGGGCGGTGTCGTAGCGCTGGAGCAGGGTGAGCGCGCCGGACCACTGGGTGTCCCAGCGTTTGTGCCCCTTGGGGGTGAGCCGGCGGGCGGGGCGGGCGCTGGCCGGGTGGGCGGGGCCGGTGGCCCGGTACGGGTCGAGGTCGTCGAGGGCGGTGTGTCCCCCGGGGAGGGTGTGCAGGGTGAGGACCGCGGGGTCCTCGGGGTCCCAGGAGCGCTCGGTGAGGGCGAGCGGGCCCGGGCGCGGGGGCCGCAGCAGGCCGAGCGTGGGGAGGGCGAGGCGGCCGCCGGCGGGCCGCAGTGCGGTCTTGAAGGTGATGCCGGAGCGCAGGGCGGCGGCGACGGCGAGGGCCCCGAGGTGGCCGAGGTCGGGCGGCGGCCCGGCGGGGGCGTGCAGCCTGCGCAGGGTCTCCTCGGCCCATACGCCGGTGGCCGGGTAGTGCAGGACGTCGTGGACGGCTGCGGGGTCGTGCCGTTCGGCCTCCTCCAGCAGGGCCCAGTGGTCGGCGGCCTCCGCGGCCCGGCCGGCGGGAACGGCGTCGAGTACGGCGCGCAGCAGGACGAGGCGCTTGGAGCGGCGGACGGCGCGGATCAGGCGGGTGGCCTCGGCGCAGGGTTCGGTGGAGCCGAGGGCGCGCAGGGTGGCCGAGCCGACGGTGAATCCGGTCAGGGTGGCGGCCGTGCCGGTCATGAGGCGGCCGCCCGGGGGGCCGCGGGGACCGCGGGGACCGCGGGGACCGCGGCCCGGTGCAGGGCGGCGGCGATGTGCCGGATGACGACCTGGAGGTCGGCGCAGTAGACGGACGGCTGCCGGAAGCCTTCGCCGGCGCGGTAGCGGTGCGGGTAGTGGCCGCCGCCGCAGACCGTGACGAGCTCGCAGGAGCGGCAGCCTGCGGCCAGGGCGTCGAGGCCGAGCTGCCGTGCGGCGAGCCCCGGGTGGTCGAGGAACTGGTCGAAGCTGTGGCGGTGCACGCTCATCCCGGTGGCGGCGGCGCCCTCGTAGGCGGATTTCAGGGAGTCGGCCTGTTCCAGGCTGCCGTCGGTTTCGATGACGGCGGTGGCGGCCGGGGCGAGGCCGAGGGTCTCGGTGGCGGCGGGCAGGCCGAGCAGCAGGGCGATGATCTCTTCGAAGATCCGGATCCGGGTGCGCAGGACCCCGTCCTGCCACCAGCGTTCGAAGACGGCGAGGAGCCAGTCGGCGTACGGGGTCCGGGGCGGGTGGTGGCCGGGCGGCGGGGTGCTCCAGTTGGCGAGGGGCAGCAGCAGGCCGATGGCGGGCGGGGCGAAGGCGAGGAGGGACTCGTAGGTCTCCACCGGGTCCTGGTCGAGGTCGATGACGCACAGCACCCCGGCGTAGCCGGCGGGATGGCGCGCGAGCAGCCGCAGGCCGCGGGCCGCGGCGGTGAAGCCGGGCCGTCCGGCGTGGTCCACGCGCCGGGTGTTGTGCGCGGGGAGCCCGCCGTCCAGGCTGACGCCGACGCGGATCCCGGCGTCGGCGAGCGCGGCGAGCCGGCCGCGGGTGAGCAGGGTGCCGTTCGTCTGGACGGTGGCGGTGACCCGGGTGCGCGGCGAGGTCCGGGCGAGCGCGGCCCGTACGGCGTCGACGGGGACGGCGAGCCGGTCGGGTGCGGTGAGCAGCGGTTCGCCGCCGTGCAGGACGAGGTCGACGCGGGTCAGTGCGTGGGCGGCGGCGTGTTCGGCGATGCGCTCGGCGGTACGGGCGACGGTGGCCGGGGCCATGGCGGCGGGCTGGCCGCGCCAGCCCTGGTCGGCCATCTCGTAGACGTAGCAGTAGGTGCAGGCGAGGTTGCAGCGGCTGCGGGTCTTGAGGACGAACTGCCGTATGGGGTGCGGCCGGTGGCCCTGGGCGCGGGCTGCGGCCACGTCGAGCCGGGCGTGGGGCCAGGGGGCGTGCGTGCGGTGGGCGGGCAGCGCGGCGCCGCCCGTGCGGGTCTGCCTCATGGCCTGCACTCCCTCCCCCCGGCGGACGGTCCATCCCTGCCCGCGGACAGCCCGGGCTAACGACGGAAAACGGTCAACTCTGCGTGCGCTGAGTGGCGCTGGGAACGCGCTGTGTCACGAGACCCCGGAATCGAAGGCGTTGAGGATTTCGGCGGGGTGGGTGACCCGCTCCACCATGCCCTCGATCACCTGGGCGAGCACGGGATGGTCGATGGCGCGCAGTGCGGCCAGATCGAACCCGGACAGGTCCGGTAACGCTCCGGCGCAGGCTGTTCCCGTCGTGGCCGTTTCCTGGTGCCGCGTCACCATGGGCTGCCCGTCCCCCTGTCGAGTCTGCGCATTCAATGGTCCACTGCCCTTTCCCACTGCCTCGGCCCTCCAAGCCCCGGTGGACGTCACAGCGCCGCCTCCAGCAGGCGTACGCGCACCTGCACCGCCTCCCTCCGGTCGGCTGCGGCCGTCCCGAGCCGCCCCAGGAGCTCCACCGCGGAGCGGTAGGCGTCCAGGGCCGCCCGGGGCCGCGCCAGCCGCTCCAGCACCTCCCCCCGCAGCTCCTGGACCCGGGCGGCCAGTTCCACGGCCACCTCCTCGCGCTCCTCCCGGTCGGCGGCCAGCGCCTGGCGCCACGCCCGACGGTAGGAGTCGGCCGCCCGGTCGAGCCGGTCCAGTCCCCGGGTGTGGGAGTGGATCTCCTGCTGGACGTCTCCGTGCTCCCGCCAGGCACGCGCCTGCTCCAGCGGGTCGCGGCTCTGCCGGACGGCCAGTTCCAGCAGGTACTCGGCCTCCCGCAGGTCCACCAGGTCGCCCTCGTACGCGTGCCGCAGCCGCAGCCCCGCCGCGAGCCGCAGCAGCCGCTGCGCCGAGCGGGGGTCGGACTGCGGCACCGCCGCCCGGCTGTCGCGCAGCACCCGTACGGCGGCCGAGGTGAAGCGCCGCCCGTCGGCGGCCCGCGCCCGGTCCAGCAGGACCTCGCCCCACTCGGGCAGCAGCTCCCCGTACGCTTCCCCGTCCCGGGGGATCAGCCGGCGGGCCCGGCCGTAGGCCTCGGCCGCGTCCTCCAGGGCCGCCGGGTCCCCGTCCCGGGCGTACCGGGCGCGGTGCACCCTGGCCAGGCAGACCAGCCCGGCCAGGCGCAGTTCGGGATCCGCGGGGGTCTCGGCGAGGGCCAGGCCCAGCTGTTCGGCGGCCTCCTCCAGCCGCCCGGGCAGATGGCGCAGGGCGGTCGCCAGCTCCACCCGGATCCGTGCACCCGGCCCGGCGGCGAGCCCCGCGGCGAGGCGGTCGGCGGCCTGTTCGGCCAGGGCGGTGCGCTCCGCCGGGTCGGGCGTGCGGCTCAGCAGGGCCAGCAGCACCCGGCCCAGGGCGGCCTGCACCAGCGGTACGGGGGCCGGTCCGGCCAGGGCCTCCAGGGCGGCCCGTGCCTCGCGCAGCGCCCCGGTGTCCTCCCGCAGTTTCCCCAGCCGGACCAGGGTCTGGGCCCGCCGCACCACGCAGTCCAGCCGCAGCTGCGGATCCAGCTCCGGGGCGGCGGCAGCCGCCGCGAACTCCCGTTCCGCCGCGGCCAGCAGCTCCGCGTCGGGCGCGCCCTCCAGGGCCCGTTCGTACAGCACCCGGCCGAGGACGGCCCGGGCCTGCGCGGTCGGGAGCCCGGTCACGGCCCGCTGGGCCTCGGTCAGCAGGTCGGGGTCCCGGCGGCGGGCCCACAGCCGCAGCAGCACGGCCGCGAGCTCGCACTCCGCCTCCCCCGGCGGGTCGTCGGCGGTGGCGGGGGCCGCCACGGCCCGGCGCAGCACGGCGGCGGCCTCGTACAGCCCGCGCCCGCCGGCGTCGGGGTCGGGTGCGGCGAGCCGGTCGCGGGCGGTGCGCACGGCCCAGGCCCGGCCGAGCGGTGCGTCCGGGACGGCTGCGGCGCGTTCCTCCTCGTCGGGGCCGGGCAGGTAGCGCCGTACGACTCTCGCCGAGACCTCGGCGAAGGCCTGCGGGAGGCGTCCGGCGGCAACCCGTTCGTCCCCGCCCTCCTCGACGAGGGGCGCTCCGGTCAGCTGCGAGACGGCGAGCGCCGGGAAGTTGCGCACGCCCCGCCCGAAGTGCGCGAGGACGTACTCCGAGCAGTGCTTGAGCACGAGGGCGGCCTCGTCCCGCCCGAGCGGTCCGAGCAGCACGTCCTGGACACCGGGCACGAACTCGTACCACTGCCCGGGTGCGGTGCCGCGCCGCAGTAGCCCGCTGAGCAGGACCTCGGCCAGGTCCGAGGGCTCCGAGTCGGGCAGCATCGTGCGCTGGACCAGGCGCATCACCGGCAGGGTCAGCGGCGCGGCCGACAGGTACACCGCGAGCTGCACGGCGCGCGGCGAGGCCGAGGAGCGGAAGCGGCGCACCAGTTCCTGCGGCGGCCGCACGGCCCGGGGCGGCGGTACGGGGGCGGCGGGGTGGTCGGCGAGCACCCGGCCCACCTCGGCGGGTACGGGCCCGGTGCCCAGTCCTGCGACGAGGCGGGCCCAGGCGCCGAGGGCGGTCGCGCGGGGCGGCAGGACGGGGACGGTCAGCCCGCCGGTGGGCCGCCCGGGCCGGGCCGGCCGGTCGGGGCGGAACTTCAGCCTGCCCGACCCGCCTTCGATGCGGGTGAGGGCGCCCCGCTCGGTCGGCAGCCAGCTCCTGTTCCACAGCCGCTGGGGCAGCGGCTGCACGACCACGCAGGGGGTGCACTCGGCCCACCGGTACAGCAGCCGCTGGGCCTCGCCCTCGCGCCACAGCGGGCCGGCGCAGTCGGAGACGACCATGGTCAGCGCCCGGCCGGTGGGATCGCGCAGCTGGTCCCCGGAGCGCAGCCGGGTGCCGGGGCCGGGCCCGCGCCCGAGGGCCGCCCGGCCGTCGGCGAGCCGGTGCAGGTAGTGCACCTGCACGTCCCGGAAGGCGCCCAAGCGCTCGCACACGGCCCGGAGTTCCTCGAACATCTCCTGCCAGACGGCCATGGACGGGGACGCGTCCATCACCAGCCGTACGGTCGCCTCGCGCCGGCTCTCCGGCCGCAGCACCGGAATGACCAGCCCGAGGGCCCGGGCGCTGGCCTCGGCGGTGGCTGGCTCGTCGAGCACGAGCCGGGTGGGCGGACCGGGCGGCCGGTGCCGCTGGAGGGCGCGCAGGGCCCGCTGGATGTCGAGTATCCGGGGCAGGGCCGCGGCCCCGGGCACCCGTACGGGCACCCCTCCCCCGTCCGGCAGCAGGGCGGCCTCCGCCGCGACGGCCCCCCGGGCCCGGGCGGCGTACAGCCGGACGGGGTCCTCGGCCGGTGCGCCGGGCCGTACGGGCTCCTCCTCGGGCGGCGGCGCCCCCCCGGTCCGCGGGCGCCTGATCCGGGCCTCCTGGCGCGGGGGGCCGCCGGCCGCGGGCGGGCCGATGTGCCCGGCCAGCCACAGGGCGTCGGCGAGTTCCTCGGCGGAGGGATCGAGTCCCGCGGTGCGCAGGAGCGCGGCCAGTTCGCGCAGGCCCGGGGGGACCGGTGGCCGGTCGGGGGTCACGGCCGCTCACCTCGGACGGTCGAGGCGCTGGATGAGCAGGTCGGCGAGGTCCTCCCGGGTGGGCGGGGCGGCGTAGTGGGTGAGGTAAATGGCGTTCAGCAGCTGGTCGGCGGCGACGAGTTCGGACTGGGAGCGGCTGAGGAACTCGCGGATCAGGTCGGCACCGAGCTGGGCGGCCTCCTCGCCGAGGTGGGCGCGGACCATGGTGGCGAGCCGTTTCTCGCCGGGCTGCCCGAGTTTGAGCTGGATGCAGCGGCGCAGCAGGGCGGCGGGGAAGTCCCGTTCGCCGTTGCTGGTCAGGATGATGAAGGGGAAGGCCCGGCAGCGCACCCGGCCGCCCCGGACGGTGACCTTCGCCCCGTCGTCGGTGAGCACCTGCACCTCGGGTTCGGTGTCGGCGACGCGCTCCAGTTCGGGCAGCGCGTACTCGCCTTCCTCCAGTACGTTCAGGAGGTCGTTGGGCAGGTCGATGTCGCTCTTGTCGAGCTCGTCGATGAGCAGGACGCGGGGCCGTTCGGTGGGCAGCAGGGCGGTGCCGAGCGGGCCGAGGCGGATGTACTTTCCGATGCCCGGGGCGCCGCCGGGTGCGCCGCCGCCGGCGGCGATCTGCACGTCCTGGAGGCGGGCGATGGCGTCGTACCGGTACAGCCCCTCCTGGAGCACCGTCCGCGACACCACGGGCCAGCGCAGCACCCGGCCGAGTTTCAGCTCGTGGGCGACGGCGTGCGCGAGGGTCGACTTCCCGGTGCCCGGGTACCCGGTGACCAGCAGGGGGCGGCGCAGGTACAGCGCCGCGTTGATGGCCTCCAGCTCCTCCGGTTCGGGGCGGTGCAGTTCGGCTGCGTGCCGGTGCGCGCCGAGGCGCCGGGTGACGTTCCCGTCGGCGGTCGCGGCCTGGCCGCCGGGCTCGCCGACGGGTCCGCCGTCGAAGTCCCGCCAGGGCGGCGGATCGGGCAGTGCGTCGATCCCGTCGTGGGGTTCGCCCACCCCCCGGTATATGAGCCATTCCTCGTTCACTGCTGCTCCCTCCCTCCGGTCACAGGTCACCGTGCAGCGGCTCGTCCTCGGGCAGGGCGCGGGCAGGGTCCTCCCAGATCAGGGTCATCCCGTCGGCCCAGTACGCGTCCGGGTCCGCTCCGTGGGCGCGGGCCCGCAGCGCCTGGAGCCGTTCCGGCAGCCGCTCGCCGTGTCCCGCCTCGGTCAGCTCCTCGCGCAGCCCGCGGTGGAACGGCGCGCACGGCGCGGCCGGATCGGCCGGGGGACGCCGCCCGACGGCGACCCCGTACCCCGCGTCGTGGACCGCCTGCAGGGAGCCGAGGGTGGGCTCCTGGTCGGCGGCCCGGCAGTGCACGGGCACGGTGTTGTCGGGCAGTGCGTCGAGCCAGGCCGGGTCGGGGATCCGGGGGCGGCCCCGCGCGCAGTCGGCCCGCTCGTCCAGCGGCGGGCCGGCCTGGACGCGGGCCCAGCGGTCCGCCCTGCGGTGGGCGGCCTCGCTGCCGGGCGGGGGTTCGCCGCTCCCGGCGGGGTGGCGCAGCACCACCGGCCGCTGCACGCCCAGCGGGACCCGGCCCGTCACGGTCCAGGTGTCGACGGGCAGCCCGAACAGCTCGGGGGCGACGGCGACTTCGAGGACGGCGGCCGCGTCGTGGGTGTCGCAGCGGCGGAACGCCTCGGCGAGCGGGGCCCGGAGGGCCTCGGGCAGTCCCGCCGCGGTGACGCGTTCGCCCGAGTCGACGGGGGTGAGCCGCTCCGGGTGGGCGGGCCCGGCGAGCACCGAGACCCGCCAGTCGTACACGTTCTCCCAGCCGTGGGCCCAGGCCTCCAGCAGGACGGAGGGCCCCGGCCGCGGCCCTGCGGCCGGCCGGCCCTGGGCTGCCGCGGGCCGGCCGGCCCGGGCGCGGCGGCGTCGTTCCCGTTCGACCAGGCCGCGTTCGTGCCGCTCGGCGAGCTCGCGGCGCAGGGGCCTCCAGAGCCGCTCGGCCGTGGCCCGGACCCAGTCCCACAGCTCCTCGTCGGCGCCGGGGGACGGCGGCTCGCGGTGGTCGGCCACGCTCACGTCGGTCGCGTACCGGAGCATCGCGGCGGCCTCCCCGGCGGCGCCGGGCGGGTCGAGCAGCATCCCGAGGCCGTCGCGCCAGCTCAGGGGGGCGGGCAGGGCCGGGTCCGGCTCCTCCCCGCGGGCCGCTTCGACCAGGGCCCGTACGGCCTCGGAGGAGCGGGGCGGCGGGAGTTCGGCGAGCAGCCCGCACAGGGTGGTGCGCTCGGCGGGGGTGAGCCGCCGGCGCCCCTCGTACGGGTCGTCCTCGGCGGGCAGCTCGTCGTGGACGTCGGTCCAGGTGCGGCGGGTTCCCAGATCGCTGAGGTGCTGGTCGTAGTGGTAGAGGTCGTGGGCCTGGATGACCCGGCGGTACAGCCCGATCTGGCCGGTGGCGGCGAGCGGCAGGGTCCGTAACTGGATCACGGAGACGGCGAGCCCGCCGCCTCCGCCCTGCCGGCGGGCCTTGACCACGCCGATGACCTCGCCGCGGGCCAGGTCCACGACGGGACCGCCGGACATGCCGGGCTCGATCTCGTCTTCGTCGCCGAGGCGCAGGGCGGCGCCGTTGGCGGCGGTCCCGCGCAGCCGGGTGGTGCGGCCGGTGATCTCGGGGGTGCCGAGGTCCTCGGTACAGCCGAAGTACGCGACCTCGTCGAGGCGCGGCCGGGCCCGGTCGGTCAGCCGGACGCAGGCGTGCGAGATCGGCGCGAGGACGCGGACCAGCGCCAGGTCGGGCAGGTCCCACAGGGCCCGCCGGGCGGGCCGGCGCTCCTCCAGCCGCTCGGGCAGGACGCACTCGACACGGCCGGTGACGGTTCCGGTGGCGCCGCCGCCGGAAGAGAAGGTGATGCCGAGCTCACGTCCCACGAGACGCACCGCAGCACCCCCTTCGCCGACCACGTGCGCGCACGTCAGGACCCAGCCGGGGGCGACGAAGAAGCCGCTCCCCCAGGTGGGGCCGGTCCCAGAGGGTGCATACCCGCCCGGCGC
This sequence comes from Streptomyces sp. NPDC043680, assembly GCF_056436685.1. Classification (NCBI taxonomy): domain Bacteria; kingdom Bacillati; phylum Actinomycetota; class Actinomycetes; order Kitasatosporales; family Streptomycetaceae; genus Streptomyces; species Streptomyces sp. NPDC043680. Next base: position 298,766 of record NZ_JBWKCE010000001.1, read on the forward strand.
CGCATGGACGCGTACGGTCGCGGCCTGGACGAGGGGTTCGAGGAGCTCGTAGGCGCGCGCGGTGCCGGTCGTGCGCCCGTCCTGCATCCCCTGCCCCCTCAGGTCTGTGGCTGTTCAAGGCTAGCGCCGGGGGGCGGGACGGGGGAGGTCTCGCCGGGCATGCGGATTATCCTGGCGGGAAACACCCCCTGCACACCTTCATCACGGCACGGAGCCCGCTTTGTACTTCACCGATCGCGGCATCGAGGAGCTGGAGAAGCGGCGCGGCGAGGAGGAGGTCACCTTCGAGTGGCTCGCCGAGCAGCTGCGCACCTTCGTCGACCTGAACCCGGACTTCGAGGTTCCGGTGGAGCGCCTGGCCACGTGGCTGGCCCGGCTGGACGACGAGGACGACGAGGACGCCTGAGCGTCGAGTGAGACCGCCGTTTCCCCGGGGGCGGCCGACGACGAAGGGGCCCGACCGCCGCGGCGGTCGGGCCCCTTCGTCGTCGGGAGTCGGCCCGGATCAGGCGGCCTTGGTCTCCCAGAAGATGCGGTCGATCTCGGCGATGAGGTCGAGGGCCTTCTGGCCGGTCGCCGGGTCGTTGGACGCCTTGGCGGCCGAGAGGGCCTTCAGGGTGTCGTTGACCAGGGTGTGCAGCTGCGGGTACTTCTCGAAGTGCGGCGGCTTGAAGTAGTCGCTCCAGAGCACCGAGACGTGGTGCTTGGCCAGCTCGGCGCGCTGCTCCTTGATGGTGATGGCGCGCGCGCGGAAGTCGGCGTCCTCGTTGGCCTGGTACTTCTCCTGGACGGCCTTGACGGACTCGGCCTCGATGCGGGCCTGGGCAGGGTCGTACACGCCGCACGGAAGATCGCAGTGGGCGGAGACCTTCGCCTTGGGGGCGAAGAGGCGGGAAAGCATGGAGTGTCCTCCTCGTGATCGTCTTCTCAAGGGGGAGATTACTCGCTGGAGAACCGGATTTCGCGGGCGCCCCCAGGGGCTTAGGACAAAAGTCCAGGGGCCCGGCGGAACCGGTGAGCGAATGTACGGGAGCGTGCGGCAGCATGCGCACGGAGACGGGTGCTGGTGAGGAGGTCACGCATGGCGGAGAACGGGCGGGCGCGGGTGCGGTTCGAGGTGCTGGAGGTGGCGGGGCCGTCGATGGTGCCGACGCTGTTGCACGAGGACCGGCTGGTGGTCCGGTACGGGGCGCCGGTCCGCCCGGGTGACGTGGTGGTGCTGCGGCACCCCTTCCAGCAGGACCTGCTGGTGGTCAAGCGGGCGGTGGAGCGGCGGCCGGGCGGCTGGTGGGTGCTCGGGGACAACCCGTACAACGAGACCGGCGACAGCACCGACTACGGGACGGTGCCCGAGGAGCTGGTGCTCGCGACGGCCGTGCTGCGCTTCAGGCCGCGCCCGGCCGGTCAGAGCTCGCTGAGGGCGCGGTTGTCCTGGGCCGCCTCGGCGCTTCGCCCGCTGTGGGCGGACGCCTCGGCCTCCAGCCGCTTGCGGGCGCGGTAGGCGGCGACGTTGGCGCGGGTGGCGCAGCGGTCGGAGCAGTAGCGCCGGGAGCGGTTGGTGGAGGTGTCCAGGTAGGCGTTGCGGCAGGGGGCCGCCTGGCACAGGCCGAGCCGGTCGGGGCCGTGCTCGGTGAGGTGGAAGGCCAGCCCGAAGGACGCGATGGCCGCGTATCCGGCGGAGGCGTTCGAGGGGTGGTCGGCGAGGTGGATGTGCCAGTTGGGGCGGCCGTCCTCGCCGACGTGGTCGTGGCCGGAGACCTGTGGGCTGACCGGGAACTCCATGAGGAGAGAGTTCAGCAGGTCGACCGCGAGGACGTGGTCGCCGCCGTCGGCGGCCTCGAAGACGGCGCGCAGGCGGCCGCGGACGTTGCGGAAGCGGGTGACGTCGGCGTCGGTGACCCGGCGGGCGGCCTGGACCCCGGGGCCGAAGAGCGAGCGGACGGCGTCCACGGAGGTGAGGGCGTCCTTGTTGCGGGCCGGCTCCTCGGTGTTGACCAGGCGCACGGCATAGTCCGAGTAATGGGCCAGTTCCACTTGTAGTCCTTACGGCTGCGGATTAGGGTCTCGGTAACGGCTGAGACACTTTCGAGGGTATTACGGGCGGAGGGGTTCGCGATGGCAGAGACCACGACCGACTGGCAGGCCTGGCAGGACAGCTGGGACCGGCAGCAGGAGTGGTACATGCCCGACCGCGAGGAGCGGTTCCGGGTGGTGCTGGACATGGTCGAGGCGCTGGTCGGGCCCACCCCCCGGGTTCTGGATCTGGCGTGCGGTACGGGAAGTATCACGGACCGCGTCCTCAAGCGGTTCCCGAACGCCACCAGCACGGGCGTCGATCTCGACCCGGCGCTGCTGACCATCGCCCGGGGCCACTTCGCGGGAGACGACCGGGCCGCCTTCGTCGCCGCCGACCTGAAGGACCCCGCCTGGGTCTCGGCGCTCCCGCACCCCTCGTACGACGCGGTCCTGACGGCCACCGCCCTGCACTGGCTGCACAGCCCCGAGCTCGCCGTGCTGTACGGGCAGATCGCGCCACTGGTGCGGGAGGGCGGGGTGTTCATGAACGCCGACCACATGCCCGATCCGGCGACCCCGCGGATAAACGCCGCCGACCGCGCCCACCGGCACGCCGCCATGGACCGGGCCCGCGCCGCGGGGGCGCTGGACTGGGCGGACTGGTGGGCGCTGGCCGCCGCCGATCCGGTGCTCGCGGAGCCGACCAGGCGCCGCTACGAGATCTACGGGGAGCACGCGGACGGCGACACCCCCGACGCGGCCTGGCACGTCCGCGCCCTGCGCGAGGCGGGTTTCGCGGAGGCCCGGACGGTGTGGCGCTCCCCCTCCGACGCCCTGGTCCTAGGTCTCAGGTAGGGACTTGTAGGAAAGTAAGAATCGAAACACAGGAAGGGCGGTACGGGATCCCGTACCGCCCCTCCTCATGCCGAGCAAGCGCAGCGTCACAGCACCTTGGACAGGAACGCCTTCGTCCGGTCGTGCTGCGGGTTGCCGAGGACCTCGCGCGGGTGGCCGGATTCGACCACGACGCCGCCGTCCATGAAGACGAGGTTGTCGCCGACCTCGCGGGCGAAGCCCATCTCGTGGGTCACCACGATCATGGTCATGCCCGACTCGGCCAGGTCCCGCATGACGTCGAGGACGTCGCCGACGAGCTCCGGGTCGAGCGCCGAGGTGGGCTCGTCGAAGAGCATCAGCTTGGGCTCCATGGCGAGCGCACGGGCGATGGCCACCCGCTGCTGCTGGCCGCCGGAGAGCTGCGAGGGGTAGTTCCCGCCCTTGTCGCCCAGGCCGACGCGGTCGAGCAGCTTGACGGCGCGCGCCCGCGCCACCGACTTGCTCTCGCCCTTGACCTGGACGGGGGCCTCCATGACGTTCTCGATGGCCGTCATGTGCGGGAACAGGTTGAAGCGCTGGAAGACCATGCCGATCTCACGGCGCTGGGCCGCGACCTCGCTGTCCTTCAGCTCGTAGAGCTTGTCGCCCTTCTGGCGGTAGCCCACCAGCTGGCCGTCGACCGAGAGCCGCCCGGAGTTGATGCGCTCCAGGTGGTTGATGCACCGCAGGAAGGTGGACTTGCCGGAGCCGGACGGGCCGACCAGGCAGAACACCTCCCGGGGGGCGACTTCGAGGTCGATGCCCCGGAGGATGTGGGCGGCGCCGTACGACTTGTGGACGCCTTCTGCCTTGACCATCGGCTGGGCGGTCATCGCGCGACCTCCGTACGGCGGAACATGTTCAGGTTGGCACGCAGGCGCTGGAACGGCGTCGGCGGCAGGTTCCGCGTGGAACCACGGGCGAAGCGGCGCTCCAGGTAGTACTGGCCGACGCTGAACACACTGGTCAGGGCCAGGTACCAGACCGAGGCCACGAACAGCATCTCCATGATGGCACCGGCCGTGTTGCCGATGTTCGAGGAGGCCCGCAGGAGTTCGGTGTACTGCACCGCCGAGACCAGGGACGAGGTCTTCAGCATGTTGATGAACTCGTTGCCGGTCGGCGGGATGATCACGCGCATCGCCTGGGGCAGCACGACGCGGGCCATGGTCTTCGTCTGGGGCATGCCGAGTGCGTGCGCCGCCTCGGTCTGGCCCTCGTCGACGGACTGGATGCCGGCCCGGACGATCTCCGCCATGTACGCGCCCTCGTTCAGGCCGAGGCCCAGCAGGGCCACCATGAACGGGGTCATGACGTCAACGGTCTCGTTCTTGTAGATCGGACCGAGGTTGATGTACTGGAAGATCAGCGACAGGTTGAACCACACCAGCAGCTGGACGTACACCGGGGTGCCGCGGAAGAACCAGATGTAGAGCCAGGCGACGGAGTTCGTCACCGGGTTCTTGGAGAGGCGCATCACCGCGAAGAGGATGCCGAGCACGAGGCCCAGCGCCATGGCGGAGACGCTGATGATCACGGTGTTCCCGAGACCGCTCATGATCGCCGGGTCGAACAGCTTGTCGCCGACCGTCGCCCAGATCACGTTGCCCTGGGAGAAGGCGTAGACGAGCCAGCCGAGCAGCGCGACCACGATCACGCCGCTGATCCAGCGACCGTAGTGCCGGACCGGGATTGCCTTGATGGCCTCGTACGGGGTGCCCGAGGCGCCGGGTCCGGCCGGCGGGGTTGCGGCCGGACCCTTGTCGATCTTGTCAGTCACAATGACTGCCCTTCAGTGGAACTCGTTGGTGCGTGGGGGGTCACTGGCCGGCGTTGACCGTGGCTTCCTTCACGGCACTGTCCGCGACGTTCCACTTCTCCAGGACCTTGGCGTAGGAGCCGTCCTTGATGATGGCGTCGAGGGCCTGCTTGAGGGCGTCGCGGAGCTGGGTGTTCTCCTTGCTCACGCCGATGCCGAAGAGGCCGACGTCGCTCTGCTGGCCGGCGATCTCGAAGTCGTTGCCGCCGCCCGAGGTCTTCACCGTGTAGGCGGCGACCGGGTAGTCGTTCAGGTCGGCGACAGCGCCGCCGGCCTTGACGCGGGTCTGCGCCTCGGCGTCGGTGTCGAAGGCCTGGATGGTGAGCTTCTTGTCACCGCACTTCTCGGCCTGGGCCTTGAAGGTGTCCTCGTAGATCGTGCCGCGCTGGACGGCGACGGTCTTGCCGCAGAGGTCGTCCATGGACTTGATGCCCTCGGGGTTCCCCTTCTTCACGAGGAGGGAGAGGCCGGAGGAGAAGTAGTCGACGAAGTCGACGCCCTTGCCGATCTTCTGGCCCTTGTCGTCAAGGCCTTCCTGGCGCTTCTTGTTGTCGGTGATCGACGACATGATCGCGTCCTGGCGGCCCGAGTAGATCGAGGTGATCAGGCCGTCGAAGGTGCCCGCGGTGAACTGGAACTTCACGCCGAGCTGCTTGCCGAGGGCCTCGGCGATGTCGGGGTCGACACCGACGATCTTGCCGTTCTCGACGAATTCCATCGGGGCGTACGCGGAGTCCGTACCCACCTTGATGACACCGGCGTCCTGGATCTTCTTCGGCAGGGCCGAGAAGAGCGGGGCGGAGGTGTCCTTGGACGCCGCACCGCCCGTCGGAGTGGACGTGGAGCCCTTCTCCGTCTGGTCACCACAGCCGGTGAGGATCAGGGCGCCGGCGACCGCGATCGCGCCGACCGCGGCGATCCGGGACCGGGCGGCGGTCGTACGACGAGTGGTGCTAGCGGTCATGAGCTGGTTCCTCCGGGTGGCTGGGGAAAGCATCCGAGAGCGGTCGGGCACGCACCTTCGAGTGTCGCGACCTCGTGTGATTACGGCATCTTGCCATTCGGACTGACGCATTCAGGCAGTTCGTCAGGTCAAAATCGGATAACGGGTGGGCGGGGGTACCCAACAGCCCTGCGGGCAGCAGGCCCCGACGCCGCAGGAACCCCGGCGACCAGGCGCTTTTGACGGACTATTTGCAGCACGTCTCGCCTGTTGGACAGAGCCGTTTGGACCTTTCGCCGAAAACGGGACAAGGGGCTTACAGTCGAGCAGGAATCGACTCGTCTGGGTGAGCGTTCATCCGGTACAACGGATCCTTACACCCCTCATCCGGGGCTCAGGGCGCGCGTGCGGCGCGCCCGCGCGTACGAACCTCCCCTTCGCGGAGACGGGCCAACCGTCGATGCGGAGTACGGACGCGGTGCCCGCCCACCCCTTAACCAGGAGTGGCCACCCTCAACGATTCAAAGACCTAAGGGGCCAAGAAAGTGGCAGCGGAGATCGTCAATCCTCGCAGCGACAGCGCGACGGACAACAACCCGGACGCGGTGTTCGCGCTGCACAGGGGCGGCAAGATGGCCATTCAGGCCACGGTGCCGGTCCAGAACAAGGATGACCTGTCCCTCGCGTACACGCCCGGCGTGGCGAAGGTCTGCAGCGCCATTGCGGAGCAGCCCGAGCTGGTCAACGAGTACACCTGGAAGTCCAACGTGGTCGCCGTCGTCACCGATGGCACGGCCGTGCTCGGACTCGGTGACATCGGACCCGAGGCCTCCCTCCCCGTGATGGAGGGCAAGGCCATCCTCTTCAAGCAGTTCGGCGGCGTGGACGCGGTCCCGATCGCGCTCGCCACCAAGGACACGGACGAGATCATCGAGACCGTCGTCCGTCTCGCGCCGTCCTTCGGCGGGGTGAACCTGGAGGACATCTCCGCGCCCCGCTGCTTCGAGATCGAGCGCCGGCTGCAGGAGCAGCTGGACATCCCGATCTTCCACGACGACCAGCACGGCACCGCCATCGTGACGCTGGCCGCCCTGGGCAACGCCGCGAAGCTGACCGGGCGCACGCTCGGTGACCTGCGCGCCGTGATCTCGGGTGCCGGTGCGGCGGGCATCGCCATCGCCAAGATCCTCGTGGACGCCGGCATCGGCGACGTCTGCGTCACCGACCGCAAGGGCGTCGTCTCGGCCGACCGCGAGGACCTGACGGACGTCAAGGCCGAGATCGCGGGCCTGACCAACAAGACCGGCCTCACCGGCTCCCTGGAGAGCGCCCTGGCCGGCGCGGACGTCTTCATCGGCGTCTCCGGCGGCACGGTGCCGGAGGAGGCGGTGGCCTCGATGGCGCAGAACGCGTTCGTCTTCGCCATGGCCAACCCGAACCCGGAGGTCCACCCCGACGTCGCGCACAAGTACGCGGCGGTCGTGGCCACGGGCCGGTCGGACTTCCCGAACCAGATCAACAACGTGCTCGCCTTCCCCGGCATCTTCGCGGGCGCCCTCAAGGTCCGCGCCAGCCGGATCACCGAGGGCATGAAGATCGCCGCTGCCGACGCCATCGCCGGTGTCGTGGGTGACGAGCTCGCCGCCGACTACGTGATCCCGTCGCCCTTCGACGAGCGCGTGGCCGAGGCCGTCGCCACCGCGGTCGCCGCGGCGGCGAAGGCCGACGGCGTGGCCCGCCTGGTCTGACCCGCAGCACACGCACCAGAAGGCCCGGCCGGATCACTCCGGCCGGGCCTCTGCTTTTCGTTCGCGCCCCCGTACGGCTCGGCCCTGGCGGGCCTCTCCGGCTCCGGTCCGCTGCGTCGGACTGCGTCCGACGGCGCGGCCGCGCCGCCGACGCACCCTCCTGGCCCCCGAACCGGGAGGGGTCGCCGCGCCGCGGACTTTCCGTGCAGGGCGCGCCGCAAGGCGCCCCGGGTGCACGGAAGAGCGCGCGGTCCACGGTGACAGGCTCATGATCAGCCGGCCGCGCGGCTTGAATATTACCCCTCTCCGAAGCCCGATCCGCGCATTCCGCTTTCCGTCGGTGACAACACAAGACTGCACGTACGGACGGTAGTTGGCGGGGCGACGGACAGTTCCGTTCAGGCTCCCGGAGGGCCATTCAGGACGCCGGAACACCCCTGTCCGGTTCCCGCCTTTCTTGCTCTGCGCGTACGCGCGGTGCAGGGCCCGCGCCGGACCTGTGCGACGAACGCCTCACCGGCAGCACCCCGACGGGCCTGGCCCCCGCCCCTACCGAGCGGTAGCGTCTGGCGGCATGTTCGCTGCCTACGCCGCCCGAATCGACCGTGACCAGCCGCTGAGCGGCCTTGAGCTGGGCGAGCGCCCGGCCCCCGAGGCACGCCCCGGCTGGGTGACCGTGAACGTCAAGGCCGCCTCGCTCAACCACCACGACCTGTGGTCGCTGCGCGGGGTGGGCCTCGGCGAGGACAAACTCCCCATGATCCTCGGCTGCGACGCCGCAGGCATCGACGAGGACGGCAACGAGGTCGTCCTGCACTCCGTGATCGGGCAGAGCGGCCACGGGGTCGGCCCGGACGAGCCGCGCTCCATCCTGACCGAGCGCTACCAGGGGACCTTCGCCGAGCAGGTCACCGTCCCCGCCTGGAACGTCCTGCGCAAGCCCGCCGAGCTGTCCTTCGAGGAGGCCGCCTGCCTGCCGACGGCCTGGCTGACGGCGTACCGGATGCTCTTCACGAACGCGGGCGTACGCCCCGGGGACTCGGTGCTCGTCCAGGGCGCGGGCGGCGGCGTCGCCACCGCCGCGATCGCCCTCGGCAAGGCGGCGGGCCTGCGGGTCTTCGCCACGAGCCGGGACGAGGCCAAGCGCAAGCGGGCCGTCGAGCTGGGCGCCCTGGAGGCGTACGAGCCGGGCGCGCGGCTGCCGCAGCGGGTGGACGCGGTGATCGAGACGGTCGGCGCGGCCACCTGGTCGCACTCCGTCAAGTCCCTGCGGCCGGGCGGCACCCTGGTCATCTCGGGCGCCACCAGCGGGGACCGCCCGGCGCACGCCGAACTGACCCGGATCTTCTTCTTGGAGCTGAAGGTCGTCGGGTCGACGATGGGGTCCAAGGACGAGCTGGAGGACCTGCTGTCCTTCTGCGCCACGACCGGAGTCCGGCCGGTGATCGACGAGGTGCTCCCGCTCGACCGGGCGCGGGAGGGCTTCGAGAAGCTGGCGGCCGGGGACCTCTTCGGCAAGATCGTCCTGAAGCCGTGACCCGCGAGGGCCCGCGGACCCGTGCGGGTACGGGGGCCCTCGTGCGGGGCCGGCCGGGGGCGGGCTCAGCGGGCGGAGCGCAGGGTGTCCGCGAGGTGGGCTGCCGCCGCCGCCAGGTGGCTGCGCGCCTGCGCCAGTTGGGCGGCCGTGATGCCGTGGTCGCGGGCCGCATCGCGCACGTCGTCGCGGAAGCGGTCGAGCAGCCGGTCCAGGTCGCGGGCGGCGTCGCCGCTCGGGGTGAGGTCCTCCGCCCAGCCCGTACCGGCTCCGGCTCCGGCTCCGGCCTCGGCGTCGGCCTTCGCACCGGCGTTCGGGGCGGCCTCCGCTCCGGTCTCCGCTCCGGCGGGCGCGGCCGTGGGGACCGGCGGGGTGGCGCCGGCCAGCCAGCTGCCGGCCAGGTTGCCCAGGACCCCGCCCGACTTGGCGAACTGCTCCTGTAGCTGCCCCGCGATCCGTATGACCTCCTCCCGGGCCCGCTCCTGTGCCTCCTTGGCCTGGCGGCGGGCCTGCTGGGCCTCCTCGCGGGCCCGGCGGCTCTCGTCCTTCGCCCGGCGGGCCTGCTCCTTCCACTCCTGCTTGGCCCGGCGCAGCTCCTCCTTGGCCGCGGCCCAGGAGGCGTCCTCGACCGGGGTGGCGGTCGCGGTGGCGGCGGCCCGGATCTCCCGCCGCAGAGCACCCGCGGCGCCCCGTACGTCGTCGCGGATCTCGGCAGCCAGCTCCGAGACGGAGTCGCGGATCTCCAGTTCCAGGGCGGCCAGTTCCCCGCCCCGGTCGGCCAGTTCGGCGCGGCCGGCGTCGGTGATGGAGTACACCTTGCGGCCGCCTTCGGTGGCGTGCGTGACCAGCCCCTCGGCCTCCAGCTTGGCCAGCCGTGGGTAGACGGTGCCCGCCGAGGGCGCGTACAGGCCCTGGAAGCGCTCCTCCAGCAGGCGGATCACCTCGTACCCGTGGCGCGGGGCCTCGTCCAGCAGCTTGAGCAGGTAGAGGCGCAGGCGTCCGTGGGCGAAGACGGGCGGCATGTCAGAGCACCTTCTTGTCGAGCACGAGGGGCGCGGCCGGGGCGTCGGCGGCGGGGCGGCGCAGCAGGGCGATGGCGCCCGAGACGGTGGTGGCGCGCAGGGTCCCGGTGCCGGAGCCCAGAGTGCCGGTGATCCGCTTGGTGCCCAGCTGGCCGGAGACCCGCAGGTCCTCGAAGGCGTTGGAGAGGCCGCCGGTGGCGGTGTTGGCCTCCACCCGTGCGTCCGCCGGGTGCGGAAGCCGGATGGCGACCTGCCCGGACACGGAGTTGAGGGTCATGTCCACGGGGCGGGGGGCCGCCGGATCGGCTTCGAGGTCGATGAGCATGTCCCCGCTGACCGAGTCGGCCCGTACGCTCACGCCCGAGCCGTCGACCACCGTCAGGCCGCCGGAGACCGAGTGGAACGTGAGCTCGCCGGTGACGGACTGGGCTTCGACGCTGCCGGAGACGGTGTGCGCCTTGACGCTGCCGGACAACCCGACCAGCGTGGCATCCCCGGAGACCCCGTTGAGCTCGGTGCCGCCCGCGATGCCGGAGACCACGGCGGCGGCACTGACGGCGGCGAGCTGCACGCGGGTGGCGGCGGGGACGGTGAGCGTGACGGTGACGCTGCGCTCCCACGCCTTGCGGCCGGAGCCCGAACCGGTCCAGGCCTTCCACGGCTTGCCCTCGAACCACTTCTTGAAGCCCTGTGACCCGTTCCAGGGCAGGTCCTCGTAGGAGACGGTGAGGGCACCGGCTTCCTGCACCACGTAGAGGGGCGGCCCGTCGACCTCGGCCACCTCCAGCCGGGCCGGGCCCTCGTCGGCGACGACGTTGACCGTGCCGGCGACGACACGGACGCGGACCTCGGTCACCGGCTCGTCGAAGGTGAGCTTCTGCGGTGCGGCGACGGACCACGTCTTCTGCTCTGCCATGGGGCCCTCCTGGGCGTACGGACTCGCGCAACATATCGCGTCTCTCGAAGAACACGATATATCGCGGTTGGCTGAAGTCAAGAGCGGCGGCGGCCGCGCAGGGGCTCGGAACTGCGTTGCGAGCCGCCGTGATGATCACTACAGTCGGGCGGGTGACTGCCGGGTCGGCCTTGAGCCATGCACGAGTGGGATTCCCGGCCTCGGCGTGAGCACGGGGCGGGCCAGAGCCCCGCCACCCCTCCGCGTCCTCTTGCCCCGGCGCCCTTGCGCGGCGCCGTCCCAGCGCATCCGAGACACGGAGACACACACCACTCATGCACGACGCACAGCCGCACCCGCAGCCGCCCGTCCGCCTGGACCACACCGCCGTCTACGCCAGTGACCGGCGGCTGTCGGCCGAGTTCCTGGCCGTGGTCATGGGGTTGGAGGTGGGCGCGCCGTTCGGGCCGTTCCTGCCCGTCGACCTCGGCAACGGGGTGACCCTCGACTACTACGAGAAGCGCGACGAGCCCATCCAGTCACAGCATTACGCCTTCCTCGTCGCCGAGGAGCGGTTCGACGGGGTGATCGCCCGCCTGGAAGCGGTCGGGGTCACCTACTACGCCGACCCCGCCCACACCGAGCCCGGCCGCATCAACAGGCTGTTCGGCGGCCGCGGCGCCTACTTCACCGACCCGGACGGCCACAACCTGGAGGTCATGACCCGGCCCTACGCCCGCCCCTAGCCTTCCGCCCCGGGCGCGGCTACGCCGCCAGCAGCGGACTCGCATGGTGGTGCAGCCACGCCCGGTACGGCGGCGTGCGCAGGGCGGCCTCGCGGTAGGCCGCCCGCAGGTCCTCGTACACCTCGGCATGCGCGCCGGGCCGCGTCGCGAGCAGCAGCCGGACCGCCAGCGGGTCGCCCGAGAGCGGCCGGATCGCCATGCCGTCCCGCGGCCCCGAGGTCGGCTGGCAGGGGGCGACCGCCTCACCGGAGAGGATCAGGGAGGCCGCGGTGTGGTAATCGGCGTGCAGCACCGGCGGATCCAGCCCGGCCCGGGCGAACACCCGCCGCAGCCCGTCCCATTCCCCGTCCACGGACGGGTCCACGGTCCACCGGTCGGCCGCGAGGTCCCCCAACTCCACGACGGGCCGCCGCGCCGCCGGATGGTCCAGGGCCATCGACACGAACTGCGGCTCCCGCTCCATCAGGACCCGCAGCTCCAGCCCCGCCGGCACCCGCAGCGGGCTGCCCTCGACCTCGTGCACGAACGCCACGTCGAGCTGTCCCGAAGCCACCATCCTCAGCAGGGCGTTCGGGGAGACGTCCACCACCAGTGAGGTCTCCGTGTCCGGATGCCGCCGGTGCAGTCTGCGCAGCCATCCGGGCAGCGCTCGGCTGGCCGTCGAGCCGATGCGCAGGCGCGGCCCGCGGGCCAGTGCCCTGGCCTCGGCGACGAGGGCGGTCATCTCGTCGAGCAGCGGCCGGGCCCGGCCGAGGACGGTGCGGCCGAACGGGGTGGGGCGGCAGCCGGTGCGCTCGCGCAGGAACAGCTCGCCGTCCAGGGCGCGTTCGATCCGCTGGAGCTGGGTCGTCAGGGAGGGCTGGCTCACGCCGAGCTGCCGCGCCGCCTTGTGCAGGCTGCCGGCGTCGGCGATGGCGCACAGGGCGCGCAAGTGCCTGACCTCAAGCTCCATGCCCAGAGGGTAGGGCGGCCCCCGCCGACCGCACCAGCCACTGACACCCCATCGAATCACGCCAATCTCAAGGAAGTTGGCGCCTGAAATCCTCCCGATAGTCCGGCGCTATCGGTGGCTGACATCATCCGCCGACCGCTCCCGCTCCCTCAGACTCCGGTACCGGAACGACCCACCCCCCACACACCGGATGAGTAGGAGCCCCCCACATGCGCCCCTCCGGCATGCCCCGCACCTCCCGCAAGGCCATGCTCGCCACCGCCATCGGCCTCGGGCTCGCCGCCGCCCTCGGCGGTGTCGTGCCCGCCGCGAGCGCCGCCGCCCCCACCGGCAGCCCCGCGACGTACGCCGCCTACGAGCGCTCCCAGGAGAACCAGGACGCGAACCGCGCCTTCTTCGAGGCCGTGCAGCGCTCGGTCGCCGAGCAGCGCGCCGCGAACCCGGGGCTCCTGGCCGTGACCGTCACGTACAACACCCGCAACGCACCCAGCTTCCGCAGCCAGATATCGCGCTCCACGCAGATATGGAACAGCTCGGTGTCCAACGTGAAGCTGCAGGAGGTCTCCTCCGGCGGGAACTTCGCGTACTACGAGGGCAGTGACTCCCGCGGTTCGTACGCGAGCACCGACGGGCACGGCCGCGGCTACATCTTCCTCGACTACCAGCAGAACCAGCAGTACAACTCCACCCGGGTGACCGCGCACGAGACCGGCCACGTGCTCGGCCTGCCCGACCACTACTCGGGCCCGTGCTCCGAGCTGATGTCGGGCGGCGGTCCGGGCACCTCCTGCCAGAACGCCTACCCGAACAGCACCGAGCGGGCGCGCGTGAACCAGCTGTGGGCGAACGGCCTCGCCGCCTCCGGCCTGGGCACGAAGAGCTAGCCGGCCACCAGGGGAACGTACCGCGGGCAGTCCGGGTTCCGGCAGGGACCCGGAGCCCACTCCGGGACGAAGATCCCGAGCGATTTGCGCCGCCGGACGACGGTCTCGACGGGGCGCCCGCAGGCCGGGCACGTGTGTTCCGCGTGCCCGGCCTGCGGGGCGACCGCCTCGTGCTCGTGCTCGTGCTCGTGCTGCTGCTCACCGGCCATACCTCCACGGTAGGCCGGTTTTCCGTCTCCGGCGGGTCAGCGCTTGACGGTGTACGAGGTGATGACCTGGCCTCCGCCGAGGGCGGCGCAGCCGGTCAGTTCCAGCGGGCGCACGCCGAAGCCGGCCCGGGACATCGGCATGCCGGTGCCGACCACGACGGGGTACGTCTTGACGATGTACTCGTCGATCTCGTCGACCAGCTGGGCCGCGAGGTCCGCGCCGCCGCACAGCCAGATGTCGAGCCCGTCCTGTGCCTTGAGCTCGCGGACCCGGGCCGCGACGTCCCCGCTGATCAGCTGCACCTCGGGGTCGGGGGCCTCCGTGAGGGAGCGCGAGACGACGTACTGCTCGCGCATGTGCCCGTACGGGCTGGCCATGCCCGCCTTGAGGCCCGGCTCGTATGTACCCCGCCCCATGAGCACCGTGTCGAACCGCTTCGGCGCGGCGCCCTCGATCCCGAGCTGCTTGCGGCCCTGGCCGGAAACCGTCTCGGGATATTCGGCCTTCAGGTGGTCGATGAACTCGGGGTCGAGGAACGCGTAGAGGAAGTCCGCGTCGCCGTTCGGGGCTCCGATGAACCCGTCGACCGTCGCGGCGATGAAGTACGTGAGCTTGCGCAAGCGATTCTCTTCCGTTCGACGGCGCCCCGACTCCCGGGGCACGTCGCATAAAGTACTTCACTTGTAGTGGTCCGGCAACGGTGGACGAGGGCAACCCGGCCGTCCGGCGACGAGCGCTCCCCCTACACCCGCGGCTTGCGCCACATCGGCCACATCTGCGGGCCGTCCGGCAGCTGTACCGCCGTCCCCGTGAACTCCCAGCCGAGCCGCTCGTACAGGCCCCGGCTCCGCTCGCTGCTCGCCTCCAGGTACGCCGGCACGCCGTCCCGGTCGCAGCGCTCCAGCACCGGCCTGATCAGCTCGGTCCCCAGCCCCTGGCCCTGCCGGTCCGGGGCCACCGCGATCATCAGCAGGTACTCGTGCTCCTCGGCCGTCGGGTGCACGGCGCCCGTCAGCCGTCCGACCAGCTCGCACCGCTCGTTGCCGGGGTCGGCCACCGCCCGCATCCGGGCCGGGACCTCGTCCTCGCCCTCCGGCTCGCCCGCCGGGATCCGCAGCCAGAGGGCGGCCGCCGAGCCGTCGGCCGCGTAGTCGATCCGGCCCTCCTCCAGCGCCACGTCCACGAACACGCCGAGGAACGCGCCGTGCACGGCGGCCCGGTGCTCCGGGTCGGGGAAGACCCAGCTGCTCACGGGGTCGGTGCGGAAGGCCTCGTCGAGCAGCCGCGCCACCGCGTCGCGGTCCGACTGCTGCGCCTGACGTATCTCCAGTCCCACTGGCCACACCTTTCGCTCACGTGTCAACGACCGCGAGTGATCCTAGAGTTGGCCCGCACCGGCGGAAAGCCCTGTTCCGGCACCATGCGGTGCCGGAACAGGGCTTGCGTCCCGCGCTTCCCCTCCTACTGCTGCCGCGCTCCCTCCCCCGGCCTCACCTGGTGCGCCGCGTGACGTACTCCGCCAGCGCGAGCAGCCCGCCCGCCGCCGCGAGGTCCGGCACGGCCCGCGACAGCTGCTGCACCGCCCGGCCCATCCGGTCCGCGGCATGGGCCTGCGCCCAGTCGCGGCCACCCGCCCGGTCCACCGCATCGGCAGCCTTGCGCACGTCGCCCCCGGTCATGGGACCCGCGTACAGGGCGGCCAGTTCCTCGCCCGCCGTGGTGCCGGAGGTGAGGGCGGCCACCACCGGCAGGGACTTCTTCCGGGCGAGCAGATCGGCCCCGGCGGGCTTGCCGGTGTGCCCGGGATCCCCCCAGATGCCGATCAGGTCGTCGATCAGCTGGAAGGCCAGACCCGCCTCACGCCCGAAGGCGTCCATCGCGTCGACCTCGTCCGGCCCGGCGCCCGCGTACAGGGCGCCGAGTGCGCACGCGCAGCCCAGCAGGGCGCCGGTCTTGGCCATCGCCATGCTCAGGCACTCGTCGAGCGAGACGTACGGCCGCTGCTCGAAGGCGCAGTCCGCCTGCTGTCCCGCGCACAGTTCGATGATGCAGGTGGCGAGCCGCGAGGAGGCCGCCGCCGAGGCGGGATGCGGGTCCTGCGCCAGCAGCCGCAGTGCGAGCGCCATCATGGCGTCGCCGGTGATGACCGCGTCCGGTGTCCCGAAGACGGTCCAGGCCGTGGCGCGGCCCCGGCGCCGCACGTCCTGGTCGACCACGTCATCGTGCAGCAGCGTGAAGTTGTGCGCCAGTTCCACGGCCACCGCCGCCCGCACCGCGCCCTCGGCCGCAGCCGTGTGCGGGCCGTGCAGGGCCTGGGCGGCGGCGAGCACCAGGGCGGGCCGGATGGCCTTGCCCGCGTGGCCGGCCGCCGGGGTGCCGTCCTCCTGCTCGAAGCCGAAGTGGTACATCGCCACGCGCCGCATCGCACCGGGCAGCCCCTCGATCGTCCGGCGCAGTTCCGGGTTGACCGTTTCTCTTGCCCGCTCCAGCAGGACCGCGGCTTCCTGCCCCTCACCGGTGGTGATCATTTCAGCGCCAGCGGGCGATCTCGACGTTCTCCAGGACGCCGAGGGCGTCCGGCACCAGCACTGCGGCGGAGAAGTAGGCGGTGACCAGGTACGAGATGATCGCCTGCTCGCTGATGCCCATGAAGCGCACCGACATGCTCGGCTCGATCTCGTCGGGGATGCCCGGCTGGTGGAGACCGATGACGCCCGACTCCTCCTCGCCGGTACGCATGCAGAGGATGGACGTCGTACGCGCGTCACTGATCGGGATCTTGTCGCACGGGAAGATCGGCACGCCCCGCCAGGACGTCACCCGGTGTCCGCCGACGTCGACCGCCTCCGGATACAGCCCGCGCTTGTTGCACTCGCGGCCGAAGGCGGCGATGGCCTTGGGGTGGGCGAGGAAGAGCTTGGAACCGCGCCGCATGCTGAGCAGCTGATCCATGTCGTCGGGGCTGGGCACGCCGTCGTGGGGCTGGATGCGCTGGTCGTAGTCGGCGTTGTGGAGCAGGCCGAACTCGCGGTTGTTGACCATCTCGTGCTCTTGGCGCTCGCGCAGCGCCTCGACCGTGAGCCGCAGCTGCTGCTCGGTCTGGTTCATCGGATGGTTGTACAGGTCGGCGACGCGGGTGTGCACGCGCAGGACCGTTTGTGCAAGGGAGAGTTCGTACTCGCGCGGGCTGGCCTCGTAGTCGACGAAGGTGCCGGGGAGGACGGCCTCGCCCTGGTGGCCGGCGGAGAGGTCGATCGCGGCCTCGCCATACGCGTTGGTGCGCTGGGCAGGCAGCGAGCGCGCGCCCTCCACGTGCGCGCGCAGCGAGTCGACGCGGTCGGCGAGCAGCCGGAAGTCCTGGCGGGTCAGGACGAGCGCGGTGCCGGAGGTGACGGAGCGGGCGGTGTACTCCCAGATCGCCTCCTCGTCGACGAGGGAGTCCTCGCCGAAATAGGCGCCGTCGGCGACCGTCCGCAGGACGGCGTCCTCGCCGTACGGGCCGGGCCCGATCTGCTCGATCCGGCCGTGGGCGAGCAGGAACACGCGGTCGGAGGAGCTGCCGAAGGAGGTCAGCTCCTGGCCGGCCTCGAAGTCGACCTGCCGGCAGCGCCGGGCGAGCTCGGTGAGCACGTCCAGGTCCTCGTACGTGCGCAGCAGGGGGAGCTCGCCGAGCTCGGCCGGGATGACCTGGACTTGCGTCCCCGTCTTGATGAACTCCACGCGTCCGTCACCGACCGTGTAGCTCAGGCGCCGGTTCACCCGGTACGTACCGCCCTGGACGGACACCCACGGGAGCGCCTTCAGAAGCCACCGCGAGGTGATCTCCTGCATCTGCGGCGCGGACTTGGTCGTGGTCGCCAAGTTCCGCGCGGCCGAGGTGCCAAGACTCCGCTGGGGGGCCTGGGCCTCGGTTTCGGAACCCGCCTGGACCGACATGTGTTTCCCCTTCGATCACTCCATGGATCTGCGGGAGCAGCTTTTCAGCACGGAGCGTGGTGGGACCATTACACAAAAGTGTGGGACTACTCCGTCCGCGGCGTGGGCACCCTTCCCGCCCGTGCGAACCCCCCGCTGCTGCGGCAGGACGCTGCCCGGTTGTCCGGATTCGCTCGCTCACCGTACGAAGGCACTAGCCCGGAGGGGTGGCCTCCACTACACCGGTCTGTAACGAGGTGGACACGTGACGTGACCGCCGTGCACCGGAGAGGAGGCGGCCGTGTCCGCACCCATGTCCGCGAGCCGGTTCATCAACGCCCTGCGCAACGAGGGTCTGACCGTCGTCGAGGTCGGCGCCTGGCGCACCCACAACCGCAACCACAAAGGCCCCTGGGGCCCGGTGCACGGGGTGATGGTCCACCACACGGTCACCCACGGCACGGCCTACACCGTGCAGCTCTGCCGCGACGGCGACGAGGCCCTGCCCGGCCCGCTCTGCCACGGCGTGATCACCAAGGACGGCCGGGTCCACCTGGTCGGCTACGGCCGCGCCAACCACGCGGGCGCGGGCGACTCCGACGTCCTGGCGGCGGTGATCGCGGAAAAGCGGCTCCCCCCGGACCACCACGCGAACACCGACGGCAACCGCCACTTCTACGGCTTCGAATGCGAAAACCTGGGCGACGGCAAGGACCCCTGGCCGGAGGTCCAGCTCGACGCCATGGCCCGCGCGGCGGCGGCTCTCTGCCGGGTCCACGCCTGGACGGAACGCTCGGTGATCGGCCACCTCGAATGGCAGCCGGGCAAGATCGACCCGAAGGGCTTCACGATGGACTCCTTCCGCGCCCGCGTGGCGAACCGCCTCAAATGACCAGGAGTCGCGCCGCCCGCCCGCCCCCCTCCCGCGACAATGGACGGGTGAACCGCCCCGCGTACCTTGACGTGCTCCTGCAGCCCCGGCCGCCCTCCGCCCTGGAGGAGCTCCGCGACGAGCGGTTCGAGCGGCACGGGGTGCGCTTGGTGCTGAAGCGGGACGACCTCGTCCACCCGGAGCTGCCCGGCAACAAGTGGCGCAAGCTCGCGCCCAATCTGCGGGCCGCCGTCGCCGGGGGGTTTCCGGCGCTGGTGACCTTCGGCGGGGCGTACTCCAACCATCTGCGGGCCACCGCCGCGGCCGGGCGGCTGCTGGGGCTGGCCACCGTCGGCATCGTCCGCGGCGACGAGCTGGCAGGCCGGCCGCTCAACGACTCCCTCGGCCGGTGCGCGGCGGACGGGATGCGGCTGCACTTCGTCTCCCGTGCGGAGTACCGGCGCAAGTCCGACCCCGAGGTGCTGGCCCGGCTGCTGTCCGCGGCCGGCGCCGACGCCGCGTACCGGGTCCCGGAAGGCGGCAGCAACGCCCTCGCCCTGCACGGCTGTGCGGAGTTGGGGCGCGAGCTGCACGGCGCGGGCGAGGTGGTGGCGGTGGCCTGCGGTACGGGCGGCACCCTGGCAGGCCTGGCGGCCGGCCTCGCCCCCGGCCAGCGGGCCCTCGGCGTGCCGGTGCTGGCGGGGGGCTTCCTCGCGGAGGAGATACGTTCCCTCCAGCGGGCGGCCTTCGGCGGCCCGGCCGGGAAATGGAGCCTGGCGGAGGGCTTCCACCACGGCGGCTACGCCCGTGTCCCCGCCGAGCTGGAGGCCTTCGCCGCCGATTTCGAGGCGCGGCACGGCATCCCGGTCGAGCGGATCTACGTGGCCAAACTGCTCTGGGCCCTGGCCGCCCTCACCGCGTCCGGCGCCTTCCCCCGCGGCACCACCCTGACGGCCGTCGTCACCGGCCGCCCCCAGGCCTGGGATCAGGCCCCTTCCTCGCGGTAGGCCGCCGCCTCCTCCAGGTCCAGGCGGCGGAGCAGGCCCCGCAGCATCTCGTCGTCGATCCGGCGCCGGTCGCGCAGGGACACGAACACCTCCCGCTCCGCCGCGATCATCTCCCGGGCGAGGCGCCGGTAGACGTCGTCGGCGGATTCGCCGGTGACCGGGTTGGTCTCGCCCAGCCGTTCCCACACCGCGTTGCGCCGCCGCTCCATCACCGTGCGGAGCCGCTCCGCCAGCGGCGGCGGCAGTGCGTTCTCCGGCTCGGCCAGCATCTCCGCGAGCCGCTCCTCCGCCGCCCGCGAGGCCTCGTTCTGCGCCTGGGCCTCCGCCAGGGTCTGCTGCTGCTGGTCCCGCTGGGGCAGCCGCAGCAGCCGGATCAGGGGCGGTAGCGTCAGCCCCTGCACCACGAGCGTGCCGATCACCGCCGTGAAGGTGAGGAAGAGGATCAGGTTCCGGTGCGGGACGCTCATCGGCACCGAGAAGGCGATCGCCAGCGAGACCACCCCGCGCATCCCGGCCCAGCCCACCACCACCGGCGCCTTCCAGGTGGTGTCCGGCTCCCGCTCCCGGATCCGCTGCGACACCCACCGCGGTACGAAGGTGGCCGGGAACACCCAGAGGAACCGCGCAACCACGACCGCCAGGAACACCGCGAGCGCGTACCAGGCCGCGTGCAGGCCCTCGTACTCCTCCAGCCCCCGCAGCACCACCGGCAGCTGCAGCCCGATCAGCGCGAAGACCACCGACTCCAGGATGAAGGCGACCATCTTCCACACCGCCTCCTCCTGGAGCCGGGTGGCGAAGTCGACCTGCCAGTTGCGGTGCCCGAGGTAGAGCGCCACCACGACCACCGCGAGCACGCCCGAGGCGTGCACCCGCTCGGCCGCCGCGTACGCCACGAAGGGGATCAGCAGCGACAGGGTGTTCTGCAGCAGCGGCTCCCGCAGCCGCTTGCGCAGGTGGTGGATCGGCACCATCAGCACCAGGCCCACCCCGATCCCGCCCACCGAGGCGAGCAGGAACTCCGCGATCCCGCCCGCCCAGCCCACGCCGGTGCCCACGGCCGCGGCCAGCGCCACCTTGTACGCGGTGATGGCGGTGGCGTCGTTGACCAGGGACTCGCCCTGCAGGATGGTCGTGATCCGGTTCGGCAGCCCGAGCCTGCGCGCGATCGCGGTCGCGGCCACCGCGTCGGGCGGCGCGATCACCGCGCCCAGCACCAGCGCCACGGGCAGCGACAGTCCGGGCACCACCAGGTACGCCGCACAGCCCACGGCGAGCGTCGCGAAGAGCACGTAGCCCACCGACAGCAGCGCGACCGGCCGTACGTTGGCCCGCAGGTCCAGGTACGAGCTGTCGACGGCGGCCGTGTGGAGCAGTGGCGGCAGCAGCAGCGGCAGCACGATGTGCGGATCGAGGCCGTACGCGGGCAGTCCCGGGATGTACGAGGCGATCAGCCCGACCGCGACCAGCAGCAGCGGCGCCGGCACCGGCGTACGGCGAGCGACCCCTGCGACGACCGCGCTGCCCGCCACCAGCGCCACCAGCGGCAATACCTCCATCGAAGATCCATTCTCCTCGGAATTGGTCGTCCTCGGGCGCCCGCACCTCAGTACGCTGGCCATCATGAGCGAGTGCACGCATGTTCCCGAACTGCCGCGCCCCGAGCCTGTCCCGGCTGCCCAGACCTGCCCGGAATGTCTGGCACTCGGCAGTCACCCGGTCCAGCTGCGGATGTGCCTCGGGTGCGGGTACGTCGCCTGCTGCGACTCCTCCCCCCACCGGCACGCCACGGCGCACTACCAGGCCACCGGCCATCCGGTGATGCGCAGCTTCGAACCGGGCGAGACCTGGCGGTGGTGTTTTGTCGACGGTTCGATCGTCTGAGGCGGGGTAGTTCAACCCTCCGCCGGTTCCCCCGATTTGGACCCGCAGACCCCTAGCCACTGTGCGTACCCATGGGCATACCATCAGTCACTGGCCGTAGGCGAGGGTGTCCGCAGCGGGCGTCATGAGGGGTGCCGCGACACGATCGCCCGGATCGCGGTAGCGTCACCGGCGAACAGAGCTCGTACCACCTTGGAGGTGAGGGTGTCCCAGATCGCAGGCGAGCCCGGGACCCAGGACTTCGTGGAAGTCCGGCTGCCCGCTGCGGGTGCCTACCTGTCAGTGCTGCGCACGGCCACGGCCGGTCTCGCGGCACGGTTGGACTTCACCCTCGACGAGATCGAGGACCTCCGCATCGCGGTGGACGAAGCCTGCGCGATCCTGCTCCAGCAGGCCGTGCCCGGCTCCGTCCTCAGCTGCGTGTTCCGGTTGGTCGACGATTCGCTGGAGGTGACCGTCTCGGCGCCGACCACGGACGGGCGTGCGCCGGAGCGCGACACGTTCGCCTGGACCGTCCTGTCCGCACTGGCCGGGAAGGTCGAGTCGACGGTCGAGGAGGACCGTACGGTGAGCATCAGCCTCTACAAACAGCGCGGCGCGGGTCCAGGCCCGGCGTGAGCGGCGGGGAGATCCCGGTGCGGGGCGGGGATCGGCCCCGGGTACGGCACGAGGTCGACGGCGGCATCCCGGAGCAGCAGCACGCCCGGCCGCACCCGGCTGACGCGGATGCGGAAGACGGCTTTTTGGACTCGGCGGAGCGACGGGCGGGCCCTATGAGCGAGAACCAGCACGAAGAACCACTGGCGGCGCAGCCACCCGGGGCCGCTGCCGCAGCCCCGGAGCAGCACGCGGGGCCGTTGACGGATGCGCCGACGGACACGGATCCGGACACCGATCAGGCGCCGGTCCTCCCGGTGCCCGCTTCGGTGCTGCCGGATCCACGGGACCGCAGCGGGGCGCGGGCCCTGTTCATCGAGCTGCGGGCGCTGCCCGACGGCTCGCCGGAGAAGGCCGAGCTGCGCAACCGGCTCGTGCGGATGCACCTGCCGCTGGTCGAGCACCTGGCCCGGCGGTTCCGCAATCGCGGCGAGCCGCTGGACGACCTGACGCAGGTCGCCACGATCGGCCTCATCAAGTCGGTGGACCGGTTCGACCCGGACCGCGGGGTCGAGTTCTCCACGTACGCGACCCCGACGGTGGTCGGCGAGATCAAGCGCCACTTCCGGGACAAGGGGTGGGCGGTACGTGTACCCCGGCGGCTGCAGGAGCTGCGGCTCTCGCTGACGACGGCCACGGCCGAGCTGTCCCAGCAGCACGGCCGCTCCCCCACGGTCCACGAGCTGGCCGAGCGGCTCGGGATCTCCGAGGAGGAGGTGTTGGAGGGCCTGGAATCGGCCAATGCCTACAGCACGCTCTCGCTGGACGTCCCGGACACGGACGACGAGTCGCCGGCGGTCGCGGACACCCTGGGCGCGGAGGACGAGGCGCTGGAGGGCGTCGAGTACCGCGAGTCGCTCAAGCCGCTGCTGGAGGGGCTGCCGCCGCGGGAGAAGCGGATCCTGCTGCTGCGCTTCTTCGGCAACATGACCCAGTCGCAGATCGCGCAGGAGGTCGGCATCTCCCAGATGCACGTCTCGCGCCTGCTGGCCCGCACCCTGGCCCAGCTCCGCGAGAAGCTCTTGGTCGAGGAGTAGGACAGGTGCGTACGGGGCTACCGGTACGCACCTGGAGGGGTCATCGGGTCTGCTCGCCGGGCCCGATGCCCAGGGCCTCGGTGGCCGTCGGGTTCACCAGCAGCGCCACCACCGCCACGGCGGACAGGGCCAGCGCGACGGCGGCGGCGATCATCGCCCCGCCGGTGGTGTACAGGGTCCACGCCACCGGCAGCGCCATCAGCTGGGTGATCAGCGCGGGGCCCCGGCTCCAGCGGCGGCCCAGGCGCAGCCCGCGGGCCGCGAGCAGGGGCAGCGCGGCGAGCACGAGCACCGTGATCCCGCCAGTCTCGGCCTGCTGGGGGGAGTCGGGGTCGCCGGCGATGCCCACGAACAGCAGGTAGGCGCCGAGGCCGGCCAGCGCGAGGCCCTCCAGGGCGGTGAGCGCGGCGGCGGCGGTCAGTCGGCGGGGCAGCGGGGCGCTCGTCCGGGCCGGGGCGGGGGTGGGCTTGGTACTCACCCCAGCAGGGTAGCCGCGTGCCCCCGGAGCCGGACGGGACGGGCAGTATGGGCGGCCCATGGACGGGTCGGTAGGCTGACGTGCATGCGTGCACTTCTCGTGGCCAACCCAGCAGCGACGACCACGAGTGCGCGCACCCGCGACGTGCTCACCCACGCCCTGGCCAGCGAGATGAAGCTGGAGGCGGTGACCACCGAGTACCGGGGACACGCCCGGGACCTGGCACGCAAGGCCGCGGAGAACGGCATCGACCTCGTCGTGGCGCTGGGCGGCGACGGCACGGTCAACGAGGTGGTCAACGGACTGCTGCACAGCGGGCCCGATCCGGAGCGGCTGCCCGGGCTGGCGGTGGTCCCCGGCGGTTCCACCAATGTCTTCGCCCGCGCGCTCGGCCTGCCCAATGACGCGGTCGAGGCGACCGGGGCCCTGCTGGACGCACTGCGCGAGCGGCGCGAGCGCACGGTGGGACTCGGCCTCGCGGCCGGCACCCCGGGCACGGAGGACGAGTCGGTCCCGGCGCGCTGGTTCACCTTCTGCGCGGGCTTCGGTTTCGACGCGGGTGTGGTCGGGCGGGTCGAACAGCAGCGCGAGCGCGGCAAGCGTTCGACGCACGCCCTGTATGTACGGCAGCTGATGCGCCAGTTCTGGGATGAGCCGAACCGGCGGCACGGAACGATCACGTTGGAGCGCCCCGGCGCGGATCCCGTCGCCGATCTGGTGCTGTCGATAGTCTGCAACACCTCCCCCTGGACGTATCTGGGCAATCGTCCGCTGTACGCCTCGCCGGAGGCCTCGTTCGATACTGCACTTGACGTATTGGCGCTGGACCGTTTGTCAACTCCGGCCGTCGCGCGGTACGCGACACAGCTCCTGACCTCGACTCCTGAGCGCGGTCCCCAGGGCAAGCACGCGGTGTCTCTGCACGATCTGACCGACTTCACCTTGCATTCGAAGGTCCCCCTGCCCTTCCAGATGGACGGCGACCATCTCGGTCTGCGGACCAGCGTTCGGTTCACAGGCGTACGCCGTGCACTGCGTGTGATTGTGTGAGTGGAAGGGCCTAAAGTCCTTTCACTCGAACGTTTACACGCCGGTCCACCCTCACGATGTAGGGCTGTGACCTAGTAGACACCGACGAATCAAAAAAAACTTTCCGGAAGGGGTTGTATCCCCGTCCGAGGTTTGCGAATCTCTTCATGGCGATCGGGACGGCCCGCAGAACCCGGCACCCCAACAGACCGCCAGAACCCCACCACGAATCTTCGACTGACCTTCCAGGTGACTGGATGGTCGCCCTTCCCTCACGGGGGGATTCGTGAAAGCGTTCACATTCACAAGCAACCTGCCCGCAATACAAGGAGATGGAGCAGCCATGGACTGGCGTCACAACGCCGTTTGTCGTGAGGAAGACCCGGAACTCTTCTTCCCCATCGGCAACACCGGTCCTGCGCTGCTGCAGATCGAGGAAGCCAAGGCCGTCTGCCGCCGTTGCCCCGTCATGGAGCAGTGCCTGCAGTGGGCGCTTGAGTCCGGTCAGGACTCCGGCGTCTGGGGCGGTCTCAGCGAGGACGAGCGCCGCGCCATGAAGCGCCGCGCCGCTCGCAACCGGGCGCGCAACGCCAGCGCCTGACATTTGACTTTCGAGCCTCGACGCAGCGCGTAGTAACACCGTACAAGCGCTCAGCAACGTGCTCTTGAGCCCCGGACCGGGAACCCTTCGGTCCGGGGCTCAGTGCTGTGCGGGGCGCCGACGGGACTCCTTCGCTCACGCTGAGTGACGGTCGGCTGTCCGCCTCCCGCCGCGACCGGCGGCCTGCTACTTCTGCGGGCTGGCCGGGACGTCCAGGACCACCCTGGTGCCGCGCGGCTCGGCCCGGACCATGTCGAACGTGCCGCCGAGCTCGCCCTCCACCAGGGTGCGTACGATCTGCAGCCCGAGATTGCCGGCCCGCTGGGGGTCGAATCCCTCGGGCAGGCCCGACCCGTCGTCGAGCACCGTGATCAGCAGCCGGGCGTCGGCGCGGCCGGTGCCGGTGCGCGTCGCGGACACCTCCACGGTGCCGCCCTCCCCCTGGGTGAAGGCGTGCTCCAGGGCGTTCTGCAGGATCTCGGTCAGCACCATCGACAGCGGTGTGGCGACTTCTGCGTCGAGGATCCCGAAGCGGCCGGTGCGCCGGCAGTCCACCTTGCCCGGGGAGATCTCCGAGACCATCGCAATGACCCGGTCGGCGATCTCGTCGAACTCCACCCGCTCGTCCAGGTTCTGAGACAGCGTCTCGTGGACGATGGCGATCGAACCGACCCGGCGGACGGCCTCGTTGAGGGCCTCGCGGCCGCCCTCGGAGTCCATCCGGCGGGCCTGGAGGCGCAGCAGGGCGGCCACGGTCTGCAGGTTGTTCTTCACCCGGTGGTGGATCTCCCGGATGGTCGCGTCCTTGGTGATCAATTCCCGTTCGCGGCGGCGCAGTTCGGTGACGTCGCGGCACAGGACCAGGGAGCCGATCCGGATCCCCTTGGGCTTGAGCGGGATCGCGCGCAGCTGGATGACCCCGCCGTTGCCCTCGATCTCCGTCTCGCGCGGGGCCCAGCCACTGGCGAGTTTGACGAGCGCCTCGTCCACCGGACCTCGGGAAGGGGCCAGTTCGGCGGTGGTGGTGCCCAGGTGCTGGCCGACCAGGTCCGAGGCGAGCCCCAGGCGGTGGTAGGCGGAGAGCGCGTTCGGGGACGCGTACGTGACCACGCCGTCGGCGTCGAGGCGGATCAGGCCGTCCCCGACCCGCGGGGAGGCGTCCATGTCGACCTGCTGCCCGGGGAACGGGAAGGAGCCGGCGGCGATCATCTGGGCGAGGTCGGAGGCGGACTGGAGGTACGTCAGCTCCAGCCGGCTCGGGGTGCGCACCGTGAGCAGGTTGGTGTTGCGGGCGATCACGCCCAGGACCCGGCCCTCGCGGCGCACGGGGATGGACTCGACCCGTACGGGCACCTCCTCGCGCCACTCCGGGTCGCCCTCGCGCACGATCCGGCCCTCGTCGAGGGCGGCATCGAGCAGCGGGCGCCGGCCGCGGGGCACCAGGTGGCCGACCATGTCGTCCTGGTAGGAGGTCGGACCCGTGTTCGGGCGCATCTGCGCGACCGAGACGTACCGGGTGCCGTCCAGGGTGGGGACCCACAGCACGAGGTCGGCGAAGGACAGGTCGGAGAGCAGCTGCCACTCCGAAACCAGCAGGTGCAGCCACTCCAGGTCGGTTTCACCGAGAGCGGTGTGCTGGCGTACGAGGTCGTTCATGGAGGGCACGTGGCGAGCGTACCCCGGGTAGGGGCCATGACATTCCACACGCCGCCCTACTCAGGAGTATCCAGGAGGGGTCCGGGACGCGTACTGTTGGAGGAAGTGACGGGTGCGCAGACCCCGTCATTGGATGGACAGGACAGATTGGTCTAGTCCACAATTGCCATAAGCTTCCGCCCTCCCCGCACAGGAGGACGGATAGAGGTAGCCGCGCGCTCTGCCCTGACCGCGCAGGCACCTCCCCCGGCCGCGGGAACCGCACACCCGCCGGCCGTAAGTACTCCGGGCTACGGTGCCGGACGGGTTGAGGGTCCCGTCCTGGCACCGTGGCCCAGAGGAACCGGCGACCGTACCGAGGCCAGACCCGTACGGAGATCGCCCCCCGCGCCCCCCGTACGGCGTCCGCTACTGCGGCCAGGCCCGTACGGCCGGCTCCGCCACCGCCTCCAGCCCCGCCCGCCCCGCGCCGTCGCGCGCCTGCCGGGACACCCCGATGGATCACCCTGCCCGCGATCCCGGCCGGCGGGTGGGTACGGCCGAGGAGGCCGCCGACGTGGTGGCCTTCCCCGCCTCGCCGGACTCCCGCTGGGTGACCGGCCGGCACCCGGACGCCACCGGCTGCCTGCAGCTCGCGCTGCTTCGAGCGGAGCCGTGGAGCCGGGGCCGGGAGGCCTCGGACGGGAGGCCGCGGACGGGGATCCGGACCACCATGGAAAAGGGGGCCGGGAGCCCCCTGAACC
This sequence comes from Streptomyces sp. NPDC043680, assembly GCF_056436685.1. Taxonomy (NCBI): domain Bacteria; kingdom Bacillati; phylum Actinomycetota; class Actinomycetes; order Kitasatosporales; family Streptomycetaceae; genus Streptomyces; species Streptomyces sp. NPDC043680. Next base: position 326,289 of record NZ_JBWKCE010000001.1, read on the forward strand.
CCTGCCCGCGCTGCCCGGGCTCTGCTAGATTGGTCTATACCACACCACCGCACTCCAGATCGGCAGGCCCCGCGTGGAAGTTGTCATCGTCCCGGACGCCAAGGCAGGCGGCGAGCTCATCGCGGAGGCCATGGCCGCCCTGGTACGCCGCAAGCCGGACGCCCTGCTCGGCGTGGCGACCGGCTCGACTCCCCTGCCCGTCTACGAAGCGCTCGCCGCCAAGGTCAGGGCCGGTGAGGTCGACGCCTCCCGGGCCCGGATCTGCCAGCTCGACGAGTACGTCGGCCTGCCGGCCGGGCACCCCGAGTCCTACCGCGCGGTCGTGCTGCGCGAGGTCGTCGAGCCGCTCGGCCTCTCCGAGGCCTCCTTCATGGGCCCGGACGGCTCGGCCGAGGACATCGTCGCCGCGTGCGAGGCGTACGACCGGGCCCTGGCCGAGGCGGGCGGGGTCGACCTCCAGCTGCTGGGCATCGGCACCGACGGGCACATCGGCTTCAACGAGCCCTGCTCCTCGCTGGCCTCCCGCACCCGCATCAAGACGCTGACGCAGCAGACCCGCGTCGACAACGCGCGGTTCTTCGACGACGACCTGGACCAGGTGCCGCACCACGTCATCACCCAGGGCATCGGGACCATACTCGACGCCCGCCACCTGGTGCTCCTGGCCACCGGCGAGGGCAAGGCCGAGGCCGTCGCGCAGAGCGTCGAGGGCCCGCTGTCCGCCCTCGTCCCGGCCTCCGCGCTCCAGCTGCACCCGCACGCGACCGTCGTCGTGGACGAGGCCGCCGCCTCGAAGCTGAAGCTGGCCGACTACTTCCGCCACACCTACGCCGACAAGCCCGCCTGGCAGGGCCTGTAGCCGTACGTACGGAGGGCCGGACCCCTGTCGCGGGTCCGGCCCTCCGTCGTGCACGGGGCTGCCGCCGGGCGGCGGCCCGCCCGGTTACGCCCCCGCGATGACCTCCGCCGCCGCGCGGCCGCAGACGCGGGAGGCGCCGTGGGTGGCGATGTACAGGGCCCCGCGCGGCTCGGCCCGCGGGAGGCCCATCTCGACCACCACGGTGTCCGGCCGGGCCGCGACCAGCGCGTCCAGGGCCTCGGCCATCCAGGGGTGCCGGTGCGCGTCGCGGACCACCGCGACCACGGTGCGGCTGCCCGCCGCCGCCAGGACGTCCCGGGCCGAGGCGCCCTCCGGGTACACGCCCGAGGCGGTGTCCGGCACCAGCGCGGCCAGTTCGGCGGCCAGGCCCCAGGGGGTCTCGTCGCCCACCGCGATGTTCGCGACGGGTGCGAGGGTGGCGACGTACGGGGCGGACACCGGCGCGGCGGCGCCCGTCACGGCCAGCGCGCGGCGGGCCGCCGTCAGGCCGATGCCGGGCGCACCCCCCTCCGGCGCGCCCGGCACGGCGGCTGCTGCCCGGGCCTGCCGGGTCCAGGCGGCCAGCTCCCGTACCCGGGCGGCGGCGTCGGCGAGCCGCTCCTCGGGGAGCGTCCCCTCCCGTACGGCCGCGACCAGGGCGTCGCGCAGCCGGAGCACGGTGGCCTCGTCGGCGAGCCCGCCGCCCACGCAGATGGCGTCGGCGCCGGCCGCGATGGCGAGGACCGAGCCGCGTTCGATGCCGTACGTCCCGGCGATGGCGTTCATCTCCATGCCGTCGGTGACGATCAGGCCCTCGTAGCCGAGCTCCTTGCGCAGCAGGCCGGTCAGGATCTGCGGGCTGAGCGTGGCGGGGCGGGTCGGGTCGAGGGCGGGCACCAGGATGTGCGCGCTCATCACGGCCCGGGTGCCGGCCTCGATGGCGGCCTTGAAGGGGATGAGCTCGCGGACCTGGAGGGTGTCGAGGTCCGCGTCGATGCGGGGCAGCGCGTGGTGGGAGTCGACGTTGGTGTCGCCGTGGCCGGGGAAGTGCTTGGTGCAGGCGGCTATCCCGGCGGCTTGCAGGCCCTCGACGTACGCGGCGGTGTGCCGGGCGGCGAGGGCGGTGTCGGCCCCGAAGGACCGTACGCCGATGACGGGGTTGTCCGGATTGGAGTTGACGTCGGCGGACGGCGCCCAGTTGAGGTTGACCCCGCACTCCGCGAGCCTGCGGCCCAGCTCGCGGGCGACCCCGCGGGTCAGGGCGGTGTCGTCGACGGCGCCGAGGGCCAGGTTGCCGGGGAACGACGAGCCGCCGCGTACTTCCAGGCGCGTGACGTCGCCGCCCTCCTCGTCGATGGCGACGAGGACGTCGTCGCGCTCGGCGCGCAGCTGCGAGGTGAGCGCGGCGAGTTGCCCGGTCGAGGCGATGTTGCGGCCGAACAGGCCGACGGAGGTGAGGCCTTCGCCGATCCTGCGCAGCAGCCAGGCGGGGGCGGTGGTGCCCTCGAAGCCGGGCTGGAGGACCGCGAGGGCGTCGCGGGTGAGGCCGTCGTCCGGACCGGACGCGGTGGTGCGGTGCGCAAGGACAGTCATGGGCCGTTATCCCTTCACGGCGCCGGCGGTCATTCCGCCGACGGCCTTGCGCTGGAGGAAGATGAAGATCACCAGGACCGGGAGCGCGAAGAGCGTGGACGCGGCCATGGTGGCGCCCCAGTCGTTGCCGAAGGCCGTCTGGAACTGGGTCAGCCACAGCGGGAGGGTCTGCGCGGTCTTCTCCTTGTTCAGGATCAGGACCATCGCGAACTCGTTCCAGGCGGTGATGAAGCCGAAGAGCGAGGTGGACATCAGGCCCGGCGCGAGCAGCGGGAAGATCACCTTGCGGAAGGCCTGACCGCGGGTGCAGCCGTCGATCTGGGCGGCCTCCTCCAGGGTCACCGGGACGGCGGCGATGAAGCCGCGCAGGGTCCAGATGGTGAAGGGGAGGACCATCACGAAGTAGATGGCGGTCAGCAGCGGGAGGCTGTTCAGCGTCTCGGCGTCGCGGGCGATCATGTACATCGCGATGACCATGACCTCCCAGGGGGCCATCTGGGCCATCATCACGGCGAGGACGAGGCCCTTGCGGCCCTTGAACTTCATCCGGGCGATCGCGAAACTCGCGGCGAGCGCGACGACCAGGGCGAGCAGGACGGCCCCGACGGTGACGACCAGGCTGTTGGTGACGTAGGTCCAGAACAGCTCGACGCCGGTGGCCTTGGTGAAGTTGTCCAGCGTCGGGGTGAAGACGAAGACCGGGTCCTTGGAGAGGATCTCGCCGGACGGCTTGAGCGCCGAGGAGAACATCCAGTAGACGGGGAAGACGAAGACGGCGGCCAGGAGCAGGGCGCCGAGGTTCTTGGCGAGGGTCCCCGGGCGCAGCGGGCGGCGCGTGCGCAGCTGCCGGGCGGGGGTCGGGGCGGCCTGGGAGACCTGCTTCGGCGCGGTGGTCGTGTTCACTGCTCCTCCTCCTGCTTCAGGATCAGGCGGAAGTAGAAGGACATGACGATCACGAGCATCACGATCGTCAGGACGGAGATCGCCGCGGCGAGGGCGTAGTGGCCCTGGCTCTGGCCCTCGACGTACGCGAAGACGGGAAGGGTCTCGGAGGCGCGGTCGGGGCCGCCCTTGTTCATCGCGTAGACCTGGGTGAAGGCCTTGAAGACCCAGATCACCTCAAGGAAGGTCGTCACGAGGAAGAACGGCTTGAGGTTGGGGAAGATGACCTGCCAGAAGGTCTGCCAGCCGTTGGCGCCGTCCATGCGCGCGGCCTCGTACAGTTCGCCGCTGACCGTGGTCAGGCCGGCGTACATGTTGAGGGCGACGAAGGGGACGGAGCCCCAGACCACCAGGACCGTGATGATCGTCAGGGTGGAGAGGCCGGTCTCGAACCAGTTGTGCTGCTCGTAGCCGGAGAAGCCGAGGGTGCGCATCACCCAGTTCATGACGCCGAGTTGCTCGTCGAACAGCCAGTGGAAGACGGTGACGGAGGCGACGATGGGCATGGCCCAGGCCATCACCAGCGCCATCGAGAGGACCAGGCGCATCCACGTGCCGAGCCGGTTCAGCAGGATGCCGACGAGGCTGCCGATCACCATGATCAGCACGACGTTGGCGGCGGTGAAGGCGAAGGTGCGCAGGACGACGGTCCAGAAGTGGGTGTCGCCGAGCAGCTGGGTGTAGTTCGCAACGCCGTTGAAGGGCGACTTCCGCTGGATGAACTCGATCTTGTCGACCTTCTGGAAGGACAGGATCACGTTCTTGGCCAGCGGGTACAGCAGCAGCGTCGCCAGGCTGAGGACGGCCGGTCCGATCAGCAGGTAGGGCAGCCAGCCGGTGGGGCGGGAGGTCCTGCCGCGGCCGGGGGGCGGCGGGGTGGTCCCGGCGGGGGGCGGCGTCTGCTGCCGTCCGGCGGACGTGGGTGGTGCGTCCTGTGGAGCGGTCACCGCTCCCTGGGAGTGCACGGTCATGTCGTGGTTACCTCGGCTGCGTTCGGGCGTCGCCTACGTCTGTCCAAGCGCGACCGGGGGGTGCGGCGGGCGCGCGGGCGCCGGCCGCACACCCCGGTGCGTTCACTGCCGGTACGTCGGGTGCTACTTGTTGAGGCGGCTCGCGATGTCCTTGTCCGCGGCCTCGCCCGCCTTGGCGGCGTCCTCACCCTTCAGCACCTTGGTCATGAACTCCTTGACCGGGTTGGGCTCGGTCTCGACGTTCGCCCAGTTCGGGGTGACCGGGGTGATCTTGCCGTTGACGCCGGCCTTGCCCATGGCCTCGGCGAAGGAACCCGCGGCGGGGGTGAAGTTGGCGGCCGCCTGGTTGGGGAGCAGCGCGCCCTTGGTCTCGGCGGCGTACTTGGTCATCTGGTCCTTGCCGGCGGCGAGGGCCAGCCACTCCTTGGCGAGCTCCTTGTTCTTGGAGCGCTCGGCGACGGCGAGGTTCGAGCCGCCGAGGAAGACGGTGCCCGGCTTGTCGGCGGTCTTGCCCGGGATCGGGAAGTAGCCGAAGTCGGCCTCCTTGCCCGCCTCCTTCAGGGCCTTCTCCGCTCCGCCGGCTTCCCAGCCGAGACCGATCCAGGAGGCGACGCCGCCCTTGGGGACGATGTCGGTGGACTGCTGCGGGGTGGCCTCGTCCTTGTCCTTGGGAGCGGTGGAGTAGGACTGGAGCTTCTTGTAGAACTCCATGGCGGAGGCGGCCTGGGGGGTGCCGAGTCCGCCCTTCCACTTGCCGCCGTCCTTGACGGCGAGGTCGCCGCCCTCGTCCCAGACGAGTCCGGCGAGGACGTACCAGCTCTGGCCGGGCAGGTAGATGGGCTGCGAGGAGGGGTCGGCGGCCTTCAGCTTCTCCAGGCCGGCGATCCACTCGTCACGGGTGGTCGGCGGGGTGACGCCGGCCTTCGCGAAGGCCTTCTTGTCGTAGACGACGACGCGGTTGGCGGCGTACCACGGGGCGGAGTAGAGCTTGCCCTCGTACTCGGCCGAGGCGAGCATGCTCTTCTGCCAGGCGTCGGCGCCGAGCTTGGCCTTGTCCTTGGTCAGGTCGGCGAGACCGCCGGTGACGGCGTAGCCGACGGCCTGGGTGTTGCCGAGCTCCAGGACGTCCGGCGGGGTGTCCTCGGAGAGGGCCGTGGTGACCTTCTCCTGGATGCCCTTCCACTGTTGCTCTTCCACCTTGACGGTGACGCCCGGGTGCTTGGCCGAGAACTCCTTGTTGACCTCGTCGATCCAGGCCTTCGGCGCGGAGCCGTCCATCACCCAGACGGTGATCTCCTTGGCGCCGCCCGCGTCGGTCTTCCCCTTGCCGTCGCCGTCGTTGCCGCCGCACGCCGCGACCCCGACCATCATGCCCGCGACACTGACCGCCGCGATGAGCTTGCGCTTCACGCCACCCTCCTCAGGGATGCTGCCTGCACCTTCCCTCGCCCGCCGCGGTGACATGCACCAAGTACTGCCCTGGGGCCGGGATCTGATCCGCATTGGTTTAGACCAGTAACCGGAGCTTGGCCTAGACCTTTAGGGGTGTCAAGGGTCTAATGAGCGGGTGCCGGGTCCGTTACCGGACCGACACCTGGGGGAGGGAGGAGGCCTGCCCTCCCGCCCGTGTCACCATGTGACCGCACATATCGGAGGAGCCGGTGACGGCAGCGAAACTGGAGTCGGGAAGGCGGGCGGCGATGGCCACCGAAGGGGCGACCACCGAGCCGGAAGGCGGGGCGGCCACTCGCACGGCGCGGGTGCCCAAGTACTACCGACTCAAGCGGCACTTGCTCGACATGACCGAGACCCTGCCCCCCGGCACCCCCGTGCCGCCGGAGCGCACGCTCGCGGCCGAATTCGACACCTCGCGGACCACCGTGCGCCAGGCGCTGCAAGAGCTCGTCGTGGAGGGCCGCCTGGAGCGCATCCAGGGCAAGGGCACCTTCGTCGCGAAACCGAAGGTGTCCCAGCCGCTCCAACTGTCCTCGTACACGGAGGACATGCGGGCCCAGGGGCTGGAGCCCACCTCCCAGCTCCTGGACATCGGCTACGTGACGGCCGACGACACCCTGGCCGGCCTGCTCAAGATCGCCACCGGCGGCCGGGTCCTGCGCATCGAGCGGCTGCGCCTGGCCAGCGGCGAGCCCATGGCCATCGAGACCACCCACCTCTCGGCCAAGCGCTTCCCCGCGCTGCGCCGTTCACTGGCCAAGTACACCTCCCTCTACACCGCCCTCGCCGAGGTGTACGACGTCCGCCTCGCCGAGGCCGAGGAGACGATCGAGACCTCACTGGCCACCCCGCGCGAGGCGGGCCTGCTCGGCACCGACGTCGGCCTGCCGATGCTGATGCTCTCGCGGCACTCCCTGGACGCGGACGGCGAACCCGTCGAGTGGGTGCGGTCGGTGTACCGCGGCGACCGCTACAAGTTCGTCGCCCGCCTCCAGCGCCCCGCCGTCTGACAGCCGGCCCCGGTACCGGATTGCGGACGGGGTCTTACGCTCACCGGGCCGTCCCCCGTAGATTCCCTGCGCTCAGCAGATGATCGACGAGGGGACGAGGGTCATGCCGGAACCGGAAGCAACAGGGACAGAACGGAACACGGCGGGCCCGGGCACCGAGCCGGGCTCGCCTTCCGCATCCGGGCGCATGACGCCCGCTTCGATCGCCGTGTGGGTGCTGGTCGCCCTCGTCGGGGCCATCGGCTGGGGCATGCTGGCGCTGTCGCGCGGCGAGGACATCTCGGCCGCCTGGATGCTCGCCGCCGCGCTGGGCTCGTACGCCATCGGCTACCGCTTCTATGCGCGCTTCATCGCCCACCGCGTCCTGAAGGTCGACAAGACCCGGGCCACCCCCGCCGAACGCCTCGACAACGGCGTGGACTTCCACCCGACCGACCGCCGCGTGCTCTTCGGCCACCACTTCGCCGCCGTCGCCGGCGCCGGACCGCTGGTCGGTCCCGTGCTCGCCGCGCAGATGGGATACCTCCCGGGCACCATCTGGATCGTCGCGGGCGTCATCTTCGCGGGCGCCGTCCAGGACATGGTCACGCTCTTCTTCTCCACCCGCCGTGACGGGCGTTCGCTCGGGCAGATGGCCCGCGACGAGATCGGCCCCGTCGGCGGAGCCGCCGCGCTGCTCGCCGTGTTCACCATCATGATCATCCTGCTGGCGGTGCTCGGGCTGGTCATCGTCAACGCACTGGGGCACTCCCCCTGGGGCGTGTTCTCCATCGGCATGACCATCCCGATCGCCCTGTTCATGGGCTTCTACCTGCGCGTGCTGCGCCCGGGCCGGGTCACCGAGGTCTCCGTCATCGGTGTCGCGCTGCTGCTGCTCGCCATCGTCGCGGGCGGCTGGGTCGCCGAGTCCTCCCTCGCGTCCACCTTCACCCTGGAGAAGGAGACGCTGGTCCTGTGGATGATCGGGTACGGCTTCATCGCCTCGGTGCTGCCGGTGTGGATGCTGCTCGCACCCCGCGACTACCTCTCCACCTTCATGAAGGTCGGCACGATCGGGCTGCTCGCGCTGGGCGTCGTCATCGCCATGCCGACGCTGAAGATGCCGGCGATCACCGACTTCGCCACGCGCGGGGACGGCCCGGTCTTCGCCGGCTCGATGTTCCCCTTCGTGTTCATCACCATCGCCTGCGGAGCCCTGTCCGGCTTCCACGCGCTGGTCTCCTCCGGCACCACGCCGAAGATGATCCAAAAGGAGACCCAGGTCCGGGTCATCGGCTACGGCGCCATGCTGACCGAGTCCTGCGTCGCCGTCATGGCGATGATCGCGGCCACCATCATCGAGCCCGGGCTCTTCTTCGCCGTGAACTCCCCCGCCGGGGTCATCGGCACCACCGTCCAGACCGCCTCGCAGGCGGTGTCCGACTTCGGCTTCGCCATTTCCCCGGAGTTCCTCACCCAGGCCGCGAAGGACGTCGAGGAGACCTCCCTGCTCTCCCGCACGGGTGGCGCGCCGACGTTCGCACTCGGGATGTCGGAGATCTTCTCGGCCGTGATCGGCGGCGCCGGGATGAAGGCGTTCTGGTATCACTTCGCCATCATGTTCGAGGCCTTGTTCATCCTGACCACGGTCGACGCCGGCACCCGGGTCGGCCGGTTCATGCTCCAGGACACCCTCGGCAACGTGCACAAGTCCTTCAGAAACGTCAGCTGGAAGCCCGGTGTGTGGCTGGCCAGCGCGGTCGTGGTCGGCGGCTGGGGCTACTTCCTGTGGGTCGGCGTCAAGGACCCGCTGGGCGGCATCAACCAGCTGTTCCCACTGTTCGGCATCGCGAACCAGCTGCTCGCCGCGGTGGCCCTGGCCGTCTGCACGACCCTGCTGGTGAAGTCGGGTCGGCTCAAGTGGGCCTGGGTGACCGCCGTTCCGCTGGCCTGGGACGTGGCCGTCACCCTCACCGCGAGCTACCAGAAGGTCTTCTCCGACGACGTGAAGATCGGCTTCTTCGCGCAGCGCGACAAGTACCAGCAGGGCATCGACGCGGGGAAGGTGCTCAAGCCCGCCAAGAACATGGACGAGATGCACACCGTGGTCACCAACGCCACGGTCGACGGCGTGCTGTCGGCGCTCTTCGCCCTCCTGATCATCATCGTCCTGCTGGACGCGGCCCGGACCTGCCTGAAGGCAGTCCGCGCGCCGGAGTCGGCCACGCTGTCCGAGGTCCCGTGGACCGAGTCGAAGATCATCGCCCCGGCCGGGCTGATCGCGACGGCCGAGGAGCGGGCCGAGCTCGCCGCCGCCGGTCTCGACTCGGGCGGCGGCCGCGCCAAGGAGCCGGTGGCGTGAGCGGCGTCCGCGGAGCGCTGGCGAAGGCGCGGTTCTTCGTACGGGAGTTCTCGGGCGAGGCGGCCTACGACCGGTACGTCGCCCACACCCGCTCGCACGACCCGGACGCGGAGGTCATGACCCGGCGCGCCTTCGAACGCGCCCGCACCGACGCGCGCGAGGGCGACCCCCGCGAGGGCTTCCGCTGCTGCTGACAGCGTGAAGGGGCCCCCGCCGGTCAGCCGGCGGGGGCCCCTTCCGCGTACTCAGCGCACCCAGTCCTTGAGGGGCTCGGTCTGGAGGGTGATGCCGACGGGGTCGGGAAGCTTGACCTCTTTACCGAAGGGAACGGTGCGCACGGTCTCGTAGCGGTCGCCATCCGGGTCGCTGTGGACGAGAACCTGGCACTTGAGCCGGTCGATGAGCAGGTAGACGGGGATACCGGTCTCCGCATAAGCACGCGGCTTCTCGATCCGGTCGCGCCGCTCGGTGTCGGAGTCCCACGAGGTCACCTCGACGGCCATCAGGATCGGGCCCGGATCCACCCAGTCGCCCTGTCCAACGAACGCGTCCTCGTGCGCCAGAACCCCGTCCGGAATGGCGCGGCCCTCTCGGTACTGTTCCGCCTTGATCCCCTGCCCCGGGTGCAGCCAGAAGTCCGGGTGGTGCTGCATACAGATCCGGGTCAACCACAGAATGATCCGCCCGTGGTCCCCGTCTGGCATGGCCTTGCTCCTCAGCACCCCACCGATGAATTCCAGTCGCAGCCCCTCCTCCTCGCGGGCGGCTATGCGGGCCAGGTGCTCGAAGCACGCGGTCGACATGTGGGGACGTTCGGTCATGACGCTCATGCCTCGCTCGCCTTCCTCGACGGTGCTGTCTCCGACGATAGCGCCGGGCGCCGACAGCCGTACTGCACACTCGACCGCATGGACTTCGAGATACGCAGGGCCGCACCCGCCGAGTACGAGCGGCTGGGCCGGATCACCGGGCTGGCCTACACCGGGGACGGGCTGCTCGACCTGAACGACGACGACACCTACCTGAACGTCCTGCACGATGTCGCGGGCCGGGCCGGCGACGGCGAGGTCCTCGTCGCCGTCCAGGACGGGGAGCTCCTCGGCGGGGTGACCTTCGCCGCGCCCGGCAGCCCGCTCGCCGACATCGCCGGACCGGACGAGGCCGAGTTCCGGATGCTGGCGGTGGCTGCCGCAGCCCGCGGAAAGGGCGTCGGGGAGGCTCTCGTACGGGCCTGCATCGAGCGGGCCCGTGCGGTCGGCGGGGTCACGGCCCTGGTCCTGTCCACCCAGCCGGCCATGCGGGGCGCCCAGCGGATCTACACGCGCCTGGGCTTCGTGCGGACTCCCGAGCGGGACTGGTCGCCGATCCCCGCGCTGAGGCTGCTCACCTACCGACTGGAGCTGTGACGCCACGCTCAGCAAGCGCCAACACCACCAGCGCCGACACAACATGTGGGGGTGCACGCAGCAACGGCCCCCCACATGTATGCTCGTGCTCGCTGTCGCCGCAGGGGAATCCGGTGCGAATCCGGAACTGTCCCGCAACGGTATGACGTACACCCACGGTGCTACCGCAAGTCCGAGGACCTGCCGACAGTGCGCCCGGCTCGACCGAACCGGGTGCCGATTCGTCCGGGCCTCGCGGTTGGGCCGGTGGACGCCATGCGGCCTGCGCGCTCCCTGCCCTGCCCGCACGCGCTTCCCCCTGCCCCGACCCGCCGTTGACCGGGCCGAGCGAGGGAGAGCTCCCCGTGACCATCGCGCCTTCCGCACCGCGCGCCGAGTCCGACCACCCCGAGACCGAGGGTCCGGGGGCCGCGCTGCTGCGTACCCTCACCGAGCTGACGGCCGACCTCCCCGACACCGACCCCGGCCGGGTCGCCGCCGCCGCGCTGCGCGGGCGCAGCTCCGCCGCCGACGAGGCCGAACTGCGCGCGCTGGCCACCGAAGCCGCCGCCGGGCTGATCTCCGAGGACCCGGCGTACTCCCGGCTCGCCGCCCGGCTGCTGACGATGGCCGTCGCGGACGAGGCGGCCGGCCAGGGGGCCACCTCCTTCTCCGCCTCCGTCGCGGTCGGCCACCGCGAGGGCCTGATCGCCGACCGCACGGCCGAGTTCGTGGCGCTGCACGCGAGCCGCCTCGACGCGCTGGTCGAGCACAGCCTCGCCGAGGGCGCCGACGACCGCTTCGGCTTCTTCGGCCTGCGCACCCTGCACAGCCGCTACCTGCTGCGCCACCCGATCACGCGCCAGGTCGTCGAGACGCCGCAGCACTTCATGCTGCGCGTGGCCTGCGGCCTCGCCGAGAACGACAGCATCCAGGCCGTCGAGGAAGTGGCCTCGCTCTACCGGCTGATGAGCCGCCTGGACTACCTGCCGTCCTCCCCCACGCTCTTCAACTCCGGCACCCGGCACCCCCAGATGTCCTCCTGCTACCTGCTGGACTCCCCGCTGGACGAGCTCGACTCGATCTACGACCGCTACCACCAGGTCGCCCGCCTCTCCAAGCACGCCGGCGGCATCGGCCTCTCGTACTCCCGCATCCGGGCCCGCGGTTCGCTGATCCGCGGCACCAACGGCCACTCCAACGGCATCGTGCCGTTCCTGAAGACCCTCGACGCCTCCGTCGCCGCCGTAAACCAGGGCGGCCGCCGCAAGGGCGCCGCCGCCGTCTACCTGGAGACCTGGCACGCGGACATCGAGGAGTTCCTGGAGCTGCGCGACAACACCGGCGAGGACCAGCGCCGCACGCACAACCTCAACCTGGCGCACTGGGTGCCGGACGAGTTCATGCGCCGCGTGAACGCCGACGCCGACTGGTCGCTGTTCTCCCCGGCCGACGTGCCCGAGCTCGTCGACCTGTACGGCGACGAGTTCGACGTCGCCTACCGCAAGGCCGAGGCGGCGGGCCTCGCGAAGAAGACCATGCCGGCCCGCGACCTGTACGGCCGCATGATGCGCACCCTCGCGCAGACCGGCCAGGGCTGGATGACGTTCAAGGACGCCTCCAACCGGACCGCGAACCAGACCGCCCTGCCCGGCACGGTGGTCCACTCGTCGAACCTGTGCACCGAGATCATCGAGGTCACCAACGACGGCGAGACCGCCGTGTGCAACCTCGGCTCGGTCAACCTCGGCGCCTTCGTGCTCACCGGGACGGGCGAGATGGACTGGGAGCGCCTCGACGAGACGGTCCGCACCGCCGTGACCTTCCTCGACCGCGTCGTGGACATCAACTTCTACCCGACCGAGCAGGCCGGCCGCTCCAACGCCAAGTGGCGTCCGGTGGGCCTGGGTGCGATGGGTCTGCAGGACGTCTTCTTCAAGCTGCGCCTGCCCTTCGACTCCGCCGAGGCCAAGGCGCTCTCCACGAAGATCGCCGAGCGGATCATGCTGGCGGCCTACGAGGCCTCCGCCGACCTGGCCGAGCGGCACGGCACGCTCCCGGCCTGGGAGCAGACCCGTACCGCCCAGGGCGTGCTGCACCCCGACCACTACGACGTCGAGCTCAGCTGGCCGGAGCGCTGGGACGCGCTGCGCGCCCGCATCGCGACCACCGGTATGCGCAACTCGCTGCTCCTCGCCATCGCCCCGACGGCGACGATCGCCTCGATCGCCGGCGTGTACGAGTGCATCGAGCCGCAGGTGTCCAACCTGTTCAAGCGCGAGACGCTGAGCGGCGAGTTCCTCCAGGTCAACGCCTACCTGGTGGAGGACCTGAAGAAGCTCGGCGTCTGGGACGCCCAGACCCGCGAGGCGCTGCGCGACTCCAGCGGCTCCGTCCAGGGCTTCGGCTGGATCCCGGCCGAGGTGCGCGAGCTGTACCGCACGGCGTGGGAGATCCCGCAGCGCGGCCTGATCGACATGGCGGCGGCCCGCACCCCGTACCTGGACCAGTCGCAGTCGCTGAACCTGTTCCTGGAGACGCCGACCATCGGGAAGCTGTCCTCGATGTACGCGTACGCCTGGAAGCAGGGCCTGAAGACCACGTACTACCTGCGCTCGCGCCCGGCGACGAAGATCGCCCGCGCCGCGTCCGGCTCGGCCGCCGTCCCGGCCGCCGCCACCCCGCTCCCGCAGGCCGTCGACGCCGAGGCGCTGGCCTGCTCCCTTGAGAACCCCGAGTCCTGCGAGGCCTGCCAGTAATGACCACCGAGAAGAAGAACCTCCTGGACCCGGGCTTCGAGCTCACGCTCCGCCCCATGCGCTACCCGGACTTCTACGAGCGCTACCGGGACGCGATCAAGAACACCTGGACCGTGGAGGAGGTCGACCTCCACTCGGACGTCGCCGACCTCGCGAAGCTGACGCCCGCCGAGCAGCACATGATCGGCCGGCTGGTCGCCTTCTTCGCGACGGGCGACTCGATCGTCTCGAACAACCTGGTGCTGACGCTCTACAAGCACATCAACTCCCCGGAAGCGCGCCTGTACCTGTCGCGCCAGCTGTTCGAGGAGGCCGTGCACGTCCAGTTCTACCTGACGCTGCTCGACACCTACCTGCCCGACCCGGACGACCGCGCGGCCGCCTTCGACGCGGTCGAGGAGATTCCGTCGATCCGCGAGAAGGCCCAGTTCTGCTTCAAGTGGATGGACTCGGTCGAGAAGATCGAGCGGCTGGAGACGCAGGCCGACCGCCGTCGCTTCCTGCTGAACCTGATCTGCTTCGCCGCGTGCATCGAGGGCCTGTTCTTCTACGGCGCCTTCGCGTACGTCTACTGGTTCCGCTCGCGGGGCCTGCTGCACGGCCTGGCCACCGGCACCAACTGGGTGTTCCGTGACGAGACCATGCACATGAACTTCGCCTTCGAGGTCGTGGACACGGTCCGCAAGGAGGAGCCGGAGCTCTTCGACGACGCCCTCCAGCAGCAGGTCACCGACATGCTGAAGGAGGCCGTGGAGGCGGAGCTCCAGTTCGGCCGCGACCTGTGCGGTGACGGCCTGCCGGGCATGAACACCGAGTCCATGCGCGAGTACCTGGAGTGCGTCGCGGACCAGCGCCTGGTCCGCCTCGGCTTCCCGCCGGTGTACGGCTCGCAGAACCCGTTCTCGTTCATGGAGCTCCAGGGCGTCCAGGAACTGACCAACTTCTTCGAGCGCCGCCCGTCGGCCTACCAGGTCGCGGTCGAGGGGACCGTCGACCTGGACGAGGACTTCTGAGCCCTCGCCTCCTCCTCCCGGGCAGGTGATCGGCCGGCAGCCGCCTCGTGCGGCTGCCGGCCGATCCGGCGTTCCGGGACTTCCGCGGTCCGCGGCCGCCCGCGGACTACTCGTTCGGGACGGTCTCGTAGCGCGGGGTGCCCTCGGCCATCTGGCGCAAGGCGTCCTTGCGGTCGCGCTTGGAGAGGCGGTCGATGTAGAGGTAGCCGTACAGGTGGTCCGTCTCGTGCTGGAGGCAGCGGGCGAAGTAGCCCGTGCCGCGCACCTTGATCGGGTTGCCCTGCGCGTCCTGGCCCTCGACCTCCGCGTAGTCCGGGCGGGCCAGCGAGGCGTACGCGGTGGGGACCGACAGGCAGCCCTCGTTGGAGTCGTCCAGCACGCGGGCGGAGGCCGGCAGCTCCACCAGCTTCGGGTTGACCACGACGCCGGTGTGGCGCACGCCCTCGTCGTCCGGGCAGTCGTAGACGAACACCTTGGCGTCCACGCCGATCTGGTTCGCCGCCAGGCCCACGCCCTCGGCGGCCTTCTGGCTGGCGAACATGTCGTCGATCAGCTGCGCCAGCTCGTCGCCGAACTCGGTGACGTCCTTGCACTCACGGTGCAGGACCGGGTTGCCGACCACGGTGATCGGCCGGGCGGTGCCGCGCTCGCGGTGGGCGAGCTCACGCGCCGCACAGTCCTCGGTGTCCACGACGTACCCGTCGTTGACGGCCTCGACACCACCGACAACCTCGTTCTCCTGCTGCGCCATGTCCGCCGTACGCCTTCCGTAAGTCCACCCGTTCACCAATGTGCCGGTACAGCCTACGGTGCGCGGTCAGCAGACCTCTTCGAGATCCCGCCACTCACGGGTGTCCGGGCTGTCCGCGACCCAGCCGTCGAGCAGTCCGCGCACCAGGCCGGCCGGCGCCGCGATACCGCATTCGCGCTCGGGCACCCACAGCGAGCCCGAGCCGGCCGTACGGTGCCCCAGCGGGCCGGGGTGCCCCGGTTCGCTGTGGTCGTGCGGGTCGAGCTGCTCGCCGTCGCCCTCGGCGCTCGGCATCACGCTCTCCGAGCAGGTCCGGCACAGCAGCCGCACGGAGGACGACCAGTCCTCGGCGGCGAAGCCGGCGTCCGAGGCGAGCTGTTCCAGGGCGTCGCGGTCCGCCTCGGTGGCCGCCTCCAGCAGCACCACCCAGGTCGGCACCGGCGAGGGCGCCCACAGCTCGATCTCGTCGAAGACCGGGTACGCCGGCCCGGCCGCGGTGACCCGCTCGCCGTGCGGGACCCCGTCGTGCAGGACGACCTCGCCCCAGCGCCGCCCCGAGGAGGGCAGCGGGATCGACAGGATCTCCATGCGCGCCGGGTCCAGCCGGCGGCCCCACACCACTTCGGCCTCGCCCTCGGGCGAGAGCCGGACGGCGGCGCTGCCGAGCTCCATGCCGACCGGCTCGCCGCCTCCGCCCGCGCCGTGCGGATCCCCGGGGACCTTCAGCCCGTACGCCTGCCAGGCACGGCGGGCCAGCGGCCAGTCCTGCAGCGCGGTGGCGGCGATCCCGACGTTCCACCAGTCCGGAGCTCCGGTCCCGCGGTCGAGGAGGGCCACGGCGCGCAGTCCGGCGGCCCGTGCCTGCTCCCAGTCGTGCCGGAACTTGTGCAGCAGGGCGAGGTTGAACCAGGACTCGGACAGCCAGGGCTCCAGGTCGGCGGCTCTGGTGAGCAGCGCCCCCGCGTCCTCGTACCGACCGTCGCCGATCAGCGTGAACGCGCGGTCGGTGGCCTGCCGCCACGAGGCGGAGGGCCGATGCCGTACCTTCCCGAAGATCCTCACGATTCCCGCCTGCCTGGGGGCACCTCCCAGCGGTCGCTGGGACAAGGTGCAGCCTTGCGGACACTCCTACTGGCATCCAACCATGCCCACTCGGACGGCCGCTCATTACCCATGGGTTACCCAGGTGGGACGGGAACAACTCTGTCACGTCCGCCCCTGGCCAGAACCCTGGCCAGGCATTCCACGACCTCCGGCTGGTAGTCGTGGCCGGTGCCCAGCCGGAGCTGTTCCAGCGCCTCCAGTGAGCTGCCCGGGTGACGGCTCCCGCCGAGCAGGTCGTCGTACGCGTTGACCGCGCGCACGATGCGTGCGGCGACCGGCTGCTCCCGGTACGGATCGGCCTGGCGCTCCACGATTCGGGCGACCTCGGCGGGCACTCCCGTCCGGCGGGCCACCTCGCCGCCGAGCCCGGCGATCCGGCAGGCCTCGGCCGCCGGCAGCTCGGCGGTGGCCCCGGCGTGGACGGGGTCGACGAGGGAGAGCTGGCCGATGTCGTGCATGAGGGCGGCGTACTCCAGCACCGTGAGCTCCCGCTCCGTGAGGCCGAGCTCCCTGCCGACGGCGCAGCTCAGAACGGCGACCCGGCGGGCGTGGCCGGGCCGGGTGTAGCCGGCGATCTCGGTGGCGCGGGCCAGGGAGGTGATGGTCTGGCGGTAGGTGGTGCGGATCGCGGTGATCCGGTGGAAGGACATCTGGGTGAGCAGCAGCGGCACGCAGAAGACGGGCAGCGCCCACAGGCCGGCGACGGCGGCGCCGAGGGCCATGACGGCGCCGGTGGCGCAGATCGCCGAGCCGATGCCGAGCTGGGCCCGCAGCCCGTCGCGCAGCAGGGGCCCGTACGGCCAGCCGGTGCGGGCCCCGGCCAGCGCGGCGGCCAGGACGGCGTCGCACAGGGCGGTGAGCCCAAGCAGGAGCAGCAGGAAGAGGACGAGGTACGGGCTCCGGCCGAGCCACTGCTCCAGCCGGCCGGAGTTGTAGAGCGGCTGGAAGCAGGCCGCGGCGAAGGCGACGGTCAGCACCCGTCGGGCCAGGTGGTCGACGGCGGGCCCGCGACCCCGGGCGATGTGCGGGACGATCCCGACGAGGGCCGCGGCGACGGTGACGGCGACGATCTGGAGCACCCCGTGGTGGGTGGGCAGGGCGGCGCTGCGCCCGAGCAGGGCGTACGCGAGGGCGCCCGCGAAGCCGAGCGGCGCGGGGTGGCGGTCGTCGGGGCCGTCCCGGGTGTCCCGGCGGGCGAGCTCTCCGCAGGCGATCAGGGCGGCGAAGGCCAGGGCGGTGCCCGGTTCGACGACGCCGTTCCACAGGGTGTGCCCGAGCGCCGCGAGGGTGAGCGCCCCGGCGGCTCCCCGCACCCCCCACACGGCCCACCCCGTCACGGCCCGCCCCCGCGCTCGGCGTCCCGCGGGGCCTGCCCGCTCCCGGCCCGCGACCGGGGGCCGACCGGGGCCGGGGCGGACGGCGCCGGGGCAGGCGGCCGGGCGGCCCCCGCGGCCCGGCCGCCCTGAGCGGGCAGCGCCGCCGGGACGTCCTCGTCCGCCGTCACCACCGGATGCCAGCCGTGCCGCCCGATGGCGTCCACCAGCGCGTGCACCATCGCCGGGTCGAACTGGGCCCCCGCACACCGCTCCAGCTCGGCCAGCGCGGTCGGTACCGGCCTGGCCCGGCTGTACGAGCGGGTCGAGGTCATCGCGTCGAAGGCATCGGCCACCGCCACCACCCGGGCCAGCTCCGGGATCTGCTCACCGCTCAGCCCGTACGGGTAGCCGGAGCCGTCGACCCGCTCGTGGTGGTGCAGAATCGCGGCCCGGGCCTCGCCGAGGAAGCCGATGCCGCGGACCATCTCGTGGCCGTACTCGGGATGCAGTTCGATGACCCGCCGCTCCTCGGGGGTCAGCGGCCCGTCCTTGCGCAGCAGCCGCGTCGGGACGCCGAGCTTGCCCACGTCGTGCAGGATCCCGGCGATCCGGACCACTTCGAGGCGCTCCTCGCCCATGCCCAGCTCGCGGGCGATCATCGCGGAGGCCTGGCCGACCCGCTCACTGTGGCCGCGCGTGTAGCGGTCCTTGATGTCGACGGCCTGGACGAGCGCCCGGATGGTGGCCCGGTGGGCGGCGCGCTCGCGGTGGTACTGGGCGAAGACCCAGCAGGAGATGTACATCGGCAGCAGGACGAGCAGCGCGGCCGGGACCCCGTACGGGCTGCGCCACATCACGGCCATCATCAGTCCGGCGAGCCCGTGCACGCAGTGCGGTGCCAGGGACCGGGTCACCGGCCCGCGCCAGGCGGTCCGCGCCGGGCGCCGCTCGGCCAGGGCGAGGATGCCCGCGTCGAGGGCGGTCAGGACGAGGGAGAAGGCGACGGCCCCCGCCGCCGCGGGCACCAGCACGTACGGGAAGTCCGCGGTGCGGCCGGGCTGACCGGAGCCGGAGCCGCCCAGCGCGCCGGGGGCGCCCAGCAGTCCGTACGCCCGCCCCGCGGCCCAGGCGGCGAGCGCCTGCTGCGCCGCGTGCCAGACCCGGCGTACCCGGGCGGGGCGCTGGTCGACGGCCTGGGCGAACCCCCCGGGCAGCGCGACGAGCGCCGCGGCGGAGGGAGGCAGCAGGAAGACCGCGGCGAGCAGCACGGGGAAGAAGGAGCCGATGCCCTCGGGAACCCGGCTGCCCACGAAGGGGCAGACCTTCACGAGCTCGCAGCCGGCATAGAGGAGCATGAGCAGCCCCACGGCCGGCCAGGGGGTCCGGGGATCCGCGAGCGCGGGGGCGGTGCAGGCGCATGCCGCGAGAACGGCGCACAGGATGAGGGCGCGCGCCCCTGCCGGAAGTACCCGCATGGCGCTCTCCTCCCCTGTGCCGTGCACATCAGGTACCGATCCAACCAGCACCGTTTGGGGAGAATAAGTGGGGCCCCTTGCGAAGTGGGCCACATTTTCGTATTGCGCCGTACGGGCGCCCCCGGATTAGCACCTTCGAGTGAACGAAGGGGTCTTCCAGGGGCGGTTGTCCCATCAGCTGTCAGCTGGTCAACTGGTCAGCTCAGCCGGTGGCGGGATCCGCGGTGACGTCGTGGTCGGGGACGGCCTGACCGGACCGGATCAGCTCGATCCGCCCCATCACCTTCGACCGCAGGTCGCTGGGCACGTCGTCCGACCCGCAGCAGCGCTTCACCAGCTTCTTCACGGCCTGCTCCAGGCCGTACTTCTCCAGACAGGGATTGCACTCGCCGAAGTGTGTTTCGAACTTCGTGCAGTCACTGTCCGGCATCTCGTGGTCCAGGAACTCGTAGAGGTGGTCAAGTACCTCCGAGCACTCCGTCTCGTGCGGCTCTCCGCAGCTCATGAGCCCGAGCCTTTCAGGTCGTTCGACTCTCCCGCGCCGGCCGGGACCAGCCCGCGCTCACGGGCGTAGTCCTCCAGCATTCCGCGGAGTTGACGGCGGCCACGGTGCAGTCGGGACATGACCGTACCGATGGGTGTACCCATGATGTCCGCGATCTCCTTGTACGCAAAGCCTTCTACGTCGGCAAGATAGACCGCGATGCGGAACTCCTCCGGAATGGCCTGAAGCGCTTCCTTCACGTCGGAATCGGGCAGGTGGTCGAGCGCCTGGGACTCCGCGGAACGCAGCCCCGTCGACATGTGCGACTCGGCGCGCGCCAGCTGCCAGTCCTCGATCTCCTCCGCGGCGCTGCGCTGCGGCTCGCGCTGCTTCTTGCGGTAGGAGTTGATGAACGTATTGGTCAGAATGCGGTAAAGCCACGCCTTCAGATTGGTGCCCTCGCGGAACTGGTGGAAGGACGCGTACGCCTTCGCATACGTTTCCTGGACCAGGTCCTCGGCGTCGGCCGGGTTGCGCGTCATGCGCAGGGCGGCCGAGTACATCTGGTCGAGGTAGCCGAGGGCGTCCCTCTCGAAGCGCGCATTGCGCTCCGGGGTCGTTTCCTCCGCGTGGCCTTCGTCGGTCCCAGCGACAGGACCCACCTCCTCCGACTGCGTGACGGCTCCGAAAGCGGACCCGCTCGAATCGGAGAATAGTCGACCATCCCGGCCTTCCGCCGCCCGAAGCGGGCTGCGCTTGGGCGCGGGCAGGACCGTCCTCCCCCAGCTGCCGCTGGACGGGGCCCCCAGGCCGGCGACCTGCGGACGCTCCTGGCTGATGACCTGGGTCATGCGCTCCCTCTCCTCCGACGGGTTCCGTGCGTTCTGACATCCGGCACAACAGAGCGGCCGGGTCGCGCATTCCCGCGCGGGCACGGGCCGTACGGACCCTGTCAGGTCGGCGGGGAGGCCCGGGTCACCGCGGGAGCCCGCCGAGCCATCCGGCGACCGCCTCCGTGATCACCCGGAGCGCCCCGTCCTGGGTCAGGTCCGCCTTCTTGGGCACCGCGAAGCCGTGATCGCCGTGGGGGACCTCCACCAGCTCGTACGCCGTCTGCCCGGCCGCCGGCGGGAACTCCTCCGGGCGTCCGAAGGGGTCCCGGCCGCCCTGCACCACCAGCGTGGGCACCCCCGCGCCGAGCAGCTCCCCGGCGCGGGACTTCTCGGGCCGCCCCGGCGGGTGCAGCGGGAACGCCAGGGCCAGGGCGCCGACGGCACCCAGCTCGGCGGCGGTCCGGCAGGCCACCCGCGCCCCGGCGCTGCGCCCGCCGGCCACCACCGGCAGGCCGGGTGCCGCCAGGGCGGGCCACAGCCCCCGCCAGCCCTCGTCCAGCACCTTGGGCGCGGCGGCGACCTTCTTCCCGGCGACCCGCCAGGGTTGTTCGACCAGGGCCACGGTGGTGCCCAGCGCGGGCAGGGCGCCGGCCAGCGCCTGCAGGTCCCGCGCCTCGATCCCGCCGCCCGCGCCGTGACCGACGGCGAGCACGAGGGAGGCTCCGAAGGCGGTGTGCCAGGTGATGCGGGCCTGGCCCGCGGGGGTGTCGACGCTCTCGGTGCGGGTGGTCATGGGGCCCATCCTGCCCCGGGCCGCTCCTCAGAAGAGCGTGCCCTCCTCCGGCGCGGCGAGCTCCGTCAGCAGCTCGGGCCCGTTGTTGCGCGCGCTGCTCACGGCGGTGGACACCGGGTACGCCCGCATCAGCCCGCCCGGAGGCGGCGCCAGCAGGTCCCGCAGCGAGCCCTCGGTGTCCGTGTCCGCGGGGTCCAGCCAGCGGTCCCACCGGTCCGGGGTCAGCATCAGCGGCATCCGCGGGTGGATCTCGGACAGGGAGCGCGGCCCCTCGGCGGGCCCCGTGGCCAGCGGTCCGGTCTCGGCCTCCGTGGTGATCACCGAGCAGGTCACCCGCCAGGCGAGCGGGTGCTGGTCGGGCAGGGTCCGGTCGCGCCAGAACTCGTATATCCCCGCCATGGCGAAGACGGTGCCGTCGGCGGGCAGCACGAAGTAGGGCTGTTTGCGCGCCCGTTTCTTCTTCCCCTCGACCTCCAGCTGCCGTTCGTCGTGGGCGGTGACCCACTCGTAATAGCCGTCGGCAGGGATGATGCAGCGGCGCTGTGCGAAGGCCCGGCGGAAGGACGGCTTCTCGGCCAGCGTCTCGGACCGGGCGTTGATCATGCGGGCGGCGCCGTCGGGGTTCTGGGCCCAGGAGGGGACGAGCCCCCACTTCAGGACGCGCAGCTGCCGAACCGGACGCGGGTCCGCGGCGTCTTTCAGGGGACGGTCGAGGACGACGTGGACCTCCTTCGTCGGCGCCACGTTCCAGTCGGGGGCCAGGGTCTCCTCGGGCTCCCACTTCTCGATGCCGAAGAGCTCGACCAGGTCCTCGGGCCTGCGACTCGCTGCATACCGTCCGCACATGGCTGCCACACTGCCATGCGACCCGACCACCACCGCAAGGAGTCCGCCACTCTATGGACAGCACCACGACGGCCGCCGGTCTGTGGGACCGGCTCACCGGCATACAGGCCTCGCCCCCCGTGTGGGTGGTGATCGTGACGGGCGTGCTCGCACTATGCGCCGTGGCGCCCCACCCGGTGTGGCGGCTGTCCCGCAACGCCGTGACCATCGCGCACGAGGGCGGCCACGGACTGCTGGCCCTGCTGACGGGACGCAAGCTGGACGGCATCCGGCTGCACTCGGACACCAGCGGGGTCACCCTCAGCCGGGGCCGGCCGACCGGGATCGGGATGGTCCTGACCGCCGCGGCCGGGTACACGGCGCCCTCGCTGCTGGGCCTCGGCGGGGCCGCACTGCTGTCGGCCCACCGGATCACGGTGCTGCTGTGGGCGGCGACGGCCCTGCTGGTGGCGATGCTGGTGATGATCCGCAACGCGTACGGCGTCCTGACGGTGCTGCTGGTCGGCGGGACCTTCGTGCTGGTGTCCTGGCAGACCCCCGCCGAGGTGCAGGCCCTGTTCGCGTACGCCGTGGTGTGGTTCCTGCTGCTGGGCGGCGTACGGCCGGTCTTCGAGCTGGGCGCCATGCGCCGGCACGGCGGAGCCCCCGACTCCGACGCCGACCAGCTCGGCCGGCTCACCCACGTCCATCCGGTGGCCTGGCTGCTCCTCTTCCACGCCGTCGCACTGTGTTCGCTCATCGGCGGCGGGCGCTGGCTTCTCGGCCTCTGAGACGGGGCCCCGCACGGGCCACGATCAAGATCTGGAGCCCTGGCGAGCCACTAAAGTGGTCGACATGACCGAGACCCCCGCTCTCCCCGCCCTCTGGCCCGCGCCGCTCGCCGACGGAACCGTCCAGGCCACCGTCTCCGTGCCCGGGTCGAAGTCGGTCACCAACCGAGCCCTCGTGCTCGCGGCGCTCGCCGCCGAGCCCGGCTGGGTGCGCCGCCCGCTGCGTTCGCGCGACTCCCGGCTGATGGCCGATGCGCTGCGTGCGATGGGTGTCGGCATCGAGGAGACCGTCTCCTCCAGCTCCGGCTCCGGCTCCGGCTCCGGCGGCCAGGCCGGTGGCGAGGCGTGGCGGATCATCCCGGCGGCCCTGCACGGCCCGGCCACCGTCGACGTCGGCAACGCGGGCACGGTCATGCGCTTCCTGCCCCCGGTCGCCACGCTCGCCGCGGGCGACATCCGCTTCGACGGCGACCCGCGCTCCTACGAGCGTCCGCTCGGGCAGGTCATCAACGCCCTGCGCGCGCTGGGCGCCCGGATCGACGACGACGGCCGGGGCTCCCTGCCCATGACCGTCCAGGGCGGCGGGGCCCTGGAGGGCGGCACGATCGAGATCGACGCCTCGAACTCCTCGCAGTTCATCTCGGCGCTGCTGCTGTCCGCTCCCCGGTTCAACCAGGGCGTCGAGGTCCGCCACGTCGGCACCACCCTGCCCTCGATGCCGCACATCCGGATGACGGTGGAGATGCTGCGGGCGGCGGGCGCCCAGGTCGACACCCCGGAGGCAGGCGGCGAGCCGAACGTGTGGCGGGTGGCGCCGAGCGCCCTCCTGGGCCGCGACATGATCGTGGAGCCGGACCTGTCGAACGCCCAGCCCTTCCTGGCGGCGGCCCTGATCACCGGCGGCACGGTGACCATCCCGGACTGGCCGCTGCGCACCACGCAGCCCGGCGACGAGCTGCGCCGGATCTTCACGGAGATGGGCGGATCCTGCGAGCTGACCGACGCCGGGCTGGTCTTCACCGGCAGCGGCAAGATCCACGGCATCGACGTGGACCTGGGCGAGGTCGGCGAGCTGACCCCCGGCATCGCCGCCGTGGCCGCGCTCGCCGACTCCCCCTCCACCCTGCGCGGGGTGGCACACCTTCGGCTGCACGAGACGGACCGGCTGGCGGCCCTGACCGCGGAGATCAACGGGCTCGGCGGCGAGGTCACCGAGACCGCGGACGGCCTGCACATCCGCCCGCGCCCGCTGCACGGCGGGGTGTTCCACACCTACGACGACCACCGGATGGCCACCGCGGGCGCGGTGATCGGCCTGGCCGTGGAGGGCGTGCAGATCGAGAACGTGGCGACGACCGCGAAGACCCTGCCGGACTTCCCGAGGATGTGGGCCGACATGCTCGGCCGAGCTCCGCGGAGCGCGGGAGCGTAGGGCCGGTCATGCGCAGGTACGGCAAGCACACCGACGAGGACGACATCCGCTCCCGCCCCAATCCCAAGGGCAACCGGCCGCGAACGAGCATCCGGCCCAAGCACGAGGACGCGGCCGAGGGCTTCGTCCTGACCGTGGACCGCGGTCGGCTCACCTGTCTGGTCGAAGACCGCACGATCGTCGCGATGAAGGCCCGCGAGCTGGGCCGCAAGGCGGCGGTGGTCGGCGACCGGGTGTGGATCGTGGGCGATCTGACCGGCAAGAAGGACACGCTCGCGCGGATCGTGCGGATCGAGGAGCGCAAGTCGGTGCTGCGGCGCACCGCAGACGACGACGACCCGTACGAGCGCGTGGTCGTGGCCAACGCCGACCAGCTGGCGATCGTCACGGCGCTGGCCGACCCGGAGCCGCGGCCCCGCATGATCGACCGCTGTCTGGTGGCCGCGTACGACGCCGGGCTGGAACCGCTGCTGGTGCTGACCAAGTCCGATCTGACCTCCGCGGACAAGATCCTGGAGATTTACTCGACGCTCGGCCTGAACTACGTGGTCACCAACCGCGAGGAGCTGGCCAACGGTGATGCGGCGGACCGGGTGCGGGAGCGGCTGACCGGCCGGATCACCGCCTTCGTCGGCCATTCGGGCGTCGGCAAGACCACCCTGGTGAATGCGCTCGTCGCCGAGGGGCGCCAGCGCGCCACGGGCCACGTCAACGCGGTGACCGGCCGCGGCCGGCACACCACCACCTCGGCGCTCGCGCTGCCGCTGCCCTCGGGCGACGGCTGGGTCATCGACACCCCCGGTGTGCGCTCCTTCGGCCTGCACCACGTGGACCCGTCCCGGGTGATCCTGGCCTTCCCGGACCTCGTCCCGGGCACGGAGGGCTGCCCGCGCGCGTGCAGCCACGACGAGCCGGACTGCGCGCTCGACCAGTGGGTACAGGACGGCCACGCGGACCCGGCCCGGCTGTATTCGCTGCGGCGGCTGCTGGAGACGCGCGAGCGCCGCGAAGGGGACTGAGCGCCCGACGGGGTTTGGCCGCGTTTGCCAAGGGTCAAGTCTGTCGTGATGCACTCGATGCACGAGCGCCCGAAGTGATGCGACGTCACGTGACACGGGGAGGCATACGCCATGGCGTGGCTGCTGGTCGTGGTGGCCGGGTTCCTGGAGACGGGTTTCGCGGTCTGCCTCAAGCTGTCCCACGGCTTCACCCGCCTGTGGCCGACCATCGCCTTCGCCGCCTTCGCACTCGGCAGCTTCGGCCTGCTGACGCTCGCCCTGAAGAAACTCGACGTGGGTCCCGCGTACGCGGTGTGGACGGGCATCGGCGCCGCAGGAACGGCCATCTACGGCATGGTCTTCCTCGGCGACCTGGTCTCCACCCTCAAGCTCGTCTCGATCTCGCTGGTCATCCTCGGGGTCATCGGCCTCCAGCTGTCGGGCTCGGCTCACTGAGCAGCCGCAGCAGGCGCATCAGCTCCCCGAGCCCCGGTTCCTCCCCGGGGGCTATCACGTAGGACAGCGCGAGGCGTACGGCGAGCTCGAAGCGCTGCGCCCCCTCCCCCGGCCGCAGCGCGGCCGAGGCCCGGTCGCGGACGGCCCGCGCCAGTTCTCCGGGGCCGGGCGCCGGGACCCCCGGGCGCGCCCCCTGGCCGGGCGGCACCGGCAGGTTCCCGTCCCAGCACCCCGTCAGCAGGGCCCGTACGAGCGGACGCGCGCGAGCCGCCCGCACGGTCCACTCCGCGACCGAGGCGAGGCGCTCGCCGCCGGCCGCCGGGGAGCGCAGGGCCCGGTCCACCCCGTCGAGGTACCAGTCGGCCTCCCGCCGCACCAGGGCCCGGCCGAGGCCCGCCTTGCCGCCGAACTCGTTGTAGAGGGTCTGCCGGGACACCCCGGCGGCGGCAGCCACGTCGACCATCCGCACCGACGGCCAGGGGCGCGTCGCGAGCGCCGCTCCCGCCGCTTCCAGCAAGGACTCCCGGGCTGCCGGCATCCGCGCCTCCCCGCTCCGCTTTCCCCGCTGGGCCTTCCCGCCAGAGTTGACGGGTCGACAGATCCTGTCAAGGGCGCCTGCCGGCCGCTCCGTGAACGCCGTTCGCCGGGCCCGGGCAGTCTCGATATTGTTCGGCCATGCCCGAGTATGACGATGACCTGCGCCTTGCCCTTGAGCTCGCCGACGCGGCGGACGCCGCCACGATGCAGCGCTTCCGCGCCCTCGACCTGAAGGTCGAGACCAAGCCGGACATGACTCCGGTGAGCGAGGCCGACCAGGCCGCGGAGGAGGTCGTCCGGGCCGGGATCGGGACCGCGCGGCCCGCCGACGCGATCCTGGGCGAGGAGTACGGGCTCAAGGGCAGCGGCCCGCGCCGCTGGGTGGTGGACCCGATCGACGGTACGAAGAACTACGTCCGCGGTGTCCCCGTCTGGGCGACCCTGATCTCGCTGATGCAGGAGGACCCGGACGGCGTGTTCCGGCCGGTGGTGGGTGTCGTCTCGGCGCCGGCGCTGGGCCGCCGCTGGTGGGCGGCGCGCGGCGCGGGCGCGTACGCCGGCGGTGCGCTGGGCGGGACCACCCCGATCGGCGTGTCGAAGGTGGCCTCCCTGGGCGACGCCTCGTTCGCCTACTCCTCGCTGAGCGGCTGGGAGGAGCAGGGGCGGCTCGACGGGTTCCTGGACCTGACCCGGCAGTGCTGGCGTACGCGCGGCTACGGCGATTTCTGGCCGTACATGATGGTCGCGGAGGGCTCGCTCGACCTGTGCGCCGAGCCGGAGCTGAACCTGTGGGACATGGCCGCCGTCGCGGTCGTCGTCCAGGAGGCCGGAGGCCGTTTCACCAGCCTGGACGGGGTCGAGGGCGTACACGGCGGGAACGCGGCCGCTTCGAACGGGCTGCTGCACGAGGAGATGCTCGGCTACCTGCGCCCCCGCGCCTGAGCCGGGCGCGGGCCTGCACCCGGACAACCCGGTGCGCCCTCTTGATGACCCTCCGTGCCCGTGGGAATCTGGGACTCCTCCGCTTGTGCGCTTGTGAAGGCTTTCTCCAGCGGAGGGACTCTCCTCAGGAGGTGGCTCTCTTCATGCTCGTCCGTGACGCCATGAGCACCGTGATCCTCACCCTCGGACCCGCCCACACCCTCCGGCAGGCGGCCTGCCTGATGTCCGGCCGTCGCGTCGGCGCGGCCGTCGTCCTCGACCCCGACCACAGCGGCGTCGGCATCCTCACCGAACGCGACATCCTCAACTCGATCGGCGCCGGCCACGATCCCGACCGGGAGACCGTGGGCACCCACACCACCAACAACGTGGTGTTCTGCACCCCGCAGGCCACCGTCCAGGAAGCCGCCGAGGCGATGGTCCACGGCGGCTTCCGGCATCTGATCGTGCTGGAGGACGGCGGCCCCGTGGGCATCGTGTCCGTCCGTGACGTCATCCGCTGCTGGGCACCCGCCCGCCGCACCGTCCCTGCGTGAACGCCGGAGGGCCGGACCCCGCGGGGTCCGGCCCTCCTGCTTTCGGCGAGCGGGTCAGCCGCGAAGGGCCTGGACCGCGGCCTCCAGCCGCTTGCCGAAGTCGCCGTCCGCCTGGCGGAAGTTGTTGATCGCCCGCTCGGCGATGTCGTCACGGGAGACCTTGGCGATGAAGCCGGAGAGGTTCTCGATCAGACGGGACTTCTCGTCCTCGGACATCAGGCGGTAGAGGTTGCCCGCCTGGACGAAGTCGTTGTCCTCGCGGTGCACCGGCGCGGCGTGGTTGCCCGTGCCGCCGGTCAGCGAGAGGGACTGCCACAGCGGTCGGTCGATCTGGTGCGGACCGCCGAAGCTGTTCGGCTCGTAGTTCTTCGCACCCTTGTGGCGGCCGTCGTAGAGGAAGCCGTCACGGGAGTTGGTGCGGGCCTCGGTGGCGTGCGGCCGGTTCACCGGCAGGTGGTCGGCGTTGATGCCGACGCGGTAGCGGTGGGCGTCGCCGTACGCGAAGAGGCGGCCCTGGAGCATCTTGTCCGGGGAGGGACCGATGCCGGGGACGAAGTGCGCCGGAGAGAAGATCGACTGCTCGACCTCGGCGAAGATGTTCTCCGGGTTGCGGTTGAGCTCCAGCTTGCCGATCTCGATCGGCGGGTAGTCCTCGTGCGGCCACACCTTGGTGAGGTCGAACGGGTTGAAGCGGTACTCGGCCGCCTCGGCCGCCGGCATGATCTGGACCTGCACGGTCCAGCTGGGGAAGTCGCCGCGCTCGATGGCCTCGCGCAGGTCGCGCTGGTGCGAGTCGGGGTCCTCGCCGGCGAGCCGGTTGGCCTCGGCCTGGGTGAGGTTCTTGATGCCCTGGTCGGTCTTGAAGTGGTACTTGACCCAGAAGACCTCGCCGGCCTCGTTGTTCCACTGGTAGGTGTGGGAGCCGTAGCCGTTCATGTGGCGGTAGGACGCCGGGATGCCGCGGTCACCGAAGAGCCAGGTCACCTGGTGGGTGGACTCGGGCGACAGGCCCCAGAAGTCCCAGACGTTGTCCGCCTCGGTCGAGCCGGTGTACGGGTCGCGCTTCTGGGTGTGGATGAAGTCGGGGAACTTGATGGCGTCCTTGATGAAGAACACCGGCGTGTTGTTGCCGACGAGGTCGTAGTTGCCCTCTTCGGTGTAGAACTTCAGCGCCCAGCCGCGGGGGTCGCGCACCGCGTCGGCGGCACCGAGGTTGCCCGCGACGGTGGAGAAGCGCAGGAAGGTCTCGGTCTGCTTGCCGACCTCGGACAGGAACTTCGCCCGGGTCCACTGCGAGACGTCACGGGTGAGGGTGAAGGTGCCGTAGGCGCCGGCGCCGCGGGCGTGCACCACGCGCTCCGGGATGCGCTCGCGGTTGAAGTGGGCGAGCTTCTCCAGCAGGAGCTGGTCCTGGACCAGGACGGGGCCGCCGATGCCCGCGGTCTCGCTGTTCTGGTTGTCGGCGACCGGCGCCCCGGCCTCCGTGGTGAGCGGTCCCTGCGTCACGTGCGCCTCCTGCGTCATTCCTGCGTGTCCTGCCCTCGGCCTCTGCCGTACTCGATCCTACGATGGACTTTGTCTAAGTCAAGCAAGGATCCAAGTCCGCACTGATTCGGGAGTTACACCGAATCCCCTCACTGTTAGGCTGGTGTCCATGAGTGACCTGCTGGAACGACTTCGCGGACGCGGATGGCGCATGACCGCACAGCGGCGTGTCGTGGCCGAGGTGCTCGACGGTGACCACGTTCACCTGACGGCGGACGAGGTGCACGCGCGCGCGGTGGAGAAGCTGCCCGAGATATCCCGCGCGACCGTCTACAACACCCTGGGCGAGCTCGTGTCCCTCGGCGAGGTACTGGAAGTCTCGACCGACCGCCGCGCCAAGCGGTACGACCCGAACGCCCACCAGCCCCACCAGCACCTGGTCTGCGCACAGTGCGGCTCGATCCGGGACGTCCACCCGGCGGGCAACCCGCTGGCCGACCTGCCGGACGCCGAGCGCTTCGGCTTCGTGGTGTCGGCGGTCGAGGTGACCTACCGGGGCCTGTGCCCGAACTGCGCGGGCGCGTGAGCGGCGCGGCACGCCGCTGAGGAAAGCAAGCAGGGCCGGGGGCCGCAGCCCCCGGCCCTTTGCGCGTGCCCGAAGGGGGCCCCTTGCGCAGACCTGAACGGGACCGGAAACGACTGAAGGCCCGGATCCAAGGATCCAGGCCTTCAGCCTTCAGTAGCGGGGACAGGATTTGAACCTGCGACCTCTGGGTTATGAGCCCAGCGAGCTACCGAGCTGCTCCACCCCGCGTCGGTAAACCCAACGTTACGTGACACCCCGCGACACATGCAAATCGGTTAACGGGCGCGGACCTGCGGCCGGGGCTTCGGGCCCCGGCCGCAGGTCAGGCGGACAGCTCCTCGGCCAGCGCGTCGCGCAGCCGCGCCGCCCGCTCCGAGACCTCCGCCGGCCCCAGCTCCATGGCGCGGACGCACCACTTCTGCCCCTCCGCCAGATCCCCGTGCCGGGCCGCCAGCAGCCCCAGCCGCAGCGCCGCCCGGCCGTGGCCGGCGACGGCCGCACGGGTCCACCACAGCGCCGCCTCCGGCTCGTTCCCCTCGCGGGCGAGCAGCAGCCCGAGGTTGAAGGCACCGTTGCGGGAGCCGGCCTCCGCCGCCTCCCGGTACCACCGGGCGGCCGCGGCGAGCTCGCCCCGCGCGGCGGCCAGCATCCCGACCCGCACCTGCGCCCGGCGGTGCCCGAGCTCCGCGGCCCGCTCGTACCACTCCTCGCTCTCGGTCTTCGGGGCTCCGCCCACCGGCTCGCCCAGCGCCACCGGTTCCGGCGGCGGAGCCAGCGATTCGAGCAGCGCGGCCAGCCGGAACGCGGCCTCGGCGCTGCCGCCGCCCGCCGCGCACCGCAGGTGCCGCTCGGCCGCCCGCTCCTCGCCGTCCCGGACCAGCGCGATGCCGACCTGGAGCGCGGCGTCGGTGTGCCCGGCGGACGCGGCCCGCTCGTACCACTTCAGGGCGGTGCGGTCCTCGTCCCGGCTCGCGAACAGGATGCCGAGGTTGAAGGCGGCGTCCACGCTGCCGGCTTCCGCCGCCTTCGAGAACCACGGCTCCGCCCCGGCCGCGTCGCCGACCTGGAGCAGCATGATGGCGAGGGCGTTGGCCGCCTCCCGGTGCCCCGCGTAGGCGGCCCGCCGGTACCACTGCTCGGCCTGCGCGGTCCGGTCCTGTGCGGCGCACAGCAAAGCAAGGTTGTACGCCCCGTTCTGGTCGCCCGCGTCCATGGCGGTCCGGTACCACTTCTCCGCGGTCTCGGTCTCCCCCCGGGCGGCGTGCAGCGCACCCAGCGCGTTCGCGGCGTTGCCGTCGCCGTCCTGCGCGGCGCGGTTCCACCACGCGACGGCGCTCTCCTCGTCACCGGCGTCGCGCAGCAGGAAGCCGAGCGCACACGCGGCCCTGGCCTCGCCCTGCTTGGCGGAGGTCAGGTACCAGCGGGCGGCCTCCTTGAGCTCGCCGCGCGCCTCCAGGAGGGCGCCCAGGTGCAGCGCTGCCCGCCGGTGGCCGCGCGCGGCGGCCTGCCGGTACCACTGCTCGGCCTCTGCGGGGTCGCCCTTGCGCAGGTGCCGGGCCAGCCGGTAGGCGGCCTCGCGGTGGCCCTGTTCGGCGGCCTGGCGGTACCACCGCTCGACGCCCTTGTCCCCGCGGTGCTCCAGCAGCTCGGCCAGGCCGTACGCGCCCAGGGCATGACCGGATTCCGCCGCCTGGCGCAGCCAGTACTCGGCGGCGGGCTCGTCCCCGCGTTCGCGGAAGTGGCGGCCCAGGGCGTGCGCGGCCGGCGCGGAGCCGGCCACGGCGGCGACCCGCCACCAGCCGGCGGCCTCGTCCGGGTAGCCCCGCTGGAGCAGCAGCACCCCGAGGTTGTTGGCGGCGGCGCGGTCCCCCTCCGCGGTGGCCCCCCTCAGGTACGGCTCGGCGCCGTCCAGGTCTCCGCGGCGCAGCAGCAGCGCCCCGAGCACGCTCATCGCGCCCGGGTCGCCCCGGTCCGCCGCGACCCGGTGCCGTGCCTCCAGCTCGGCGTCGCTCGCCGGGTCGGTCTCGGCGAACATTTCCTCCGCGAAATCCGCATCGGTCAGTGCGGTCTGCGCGTTAACGACCGGAGCCTCCTCCATGGCCTCTGTGCCCGATGCGGCTGCCGTCCTCACAAACCGCCCTGCCTCCAGCAGAGTTGACCTGTCCCCCATAAATCCCATCGTCGCATCACCTGCTACCCGCGTACACCTGGTATGTCGCAGCCTGTGAGGTCACTACAGCGTTTTGTCGACATGCCCACAGAGAGATAAGTCAAACACGCTCCGCCCCCAACTCACCCGCCCCAGCTACCTCATGCTCCCCATGCACCCGTCCCGGGCACGACGAAGGCCCGGATCCCATGGATCCGGGCCTTCATCTTCAGTAGCGGGGACAGGATTTGAACCTGCGACCTCTGGGTTATGAGCCCAGCGAGCTACCGAGCTGCTCCACCCCGCGTCGGTGAAACCACAGTATCACGACGCGGGGCCGAGCCATTACGCCGGGCGCTCAGCCCCCCGGCTTGGGGGTCGTGAGCTTCGCCTCCGCGTCGATCGCCCGCTTCAGCGCCGCCTTGATCTCGTCCTGCGCCTTGCCGAACGCCGCCCAGTCACCGGCCTGGCGGGCCTTCTCTGCGTCCTCGACGGCCTTCTGGGCATCCGCGAGCGCGGCCTTGACCGTCGGGTCCTGGGCGGTCGGCGGCGTGGCCGTCCCGTCGCCCGGCGGGGTCACCGGCGTCGTCGGCACGGTCGGCGCCTCCGCCCCGAAGACCACGTTCAGCGCCTTCTCCAGGGTGTCCTCGAACGCGGTCTGGCCGCCGTAGGTCACCAGCACCTTGCGCAGCAGCGGGTACTTCAGCCCGGAACTGCGCACGTACACCGGCTCCACGTACAGCATTCCGCCGTCGAGCGGCACGGCGAGCAGATTGCCGTACTCGACCTCGGAGTCGCCGCCGCGCAGCAGCCGGATCGACTCGGCGATCTTCGGCTCGGACTGGAACTTGCTCTGCACCTGGCCCGGGCCGTCGACCGGCTTGCTGGTCGGCAGCTTCAGGATGCTGATCTTGCCGTAGTCCGGGGTGCCGGGATCGGCGTTGACCGCCATGAAGGCACTCAGGTTGGGCCGCTCGTTGGGCGTGAAGGTCGTCGTGAGGGAGAAGACCTGGTCCTTCTCCTTCTGGTCCGGCATCTTCATCGACAGGTAGTACGGCGGAACGGCCGTACCGGCCTTGGTCGTCGGGTCGTCGGGGACGGCCCAGGCCTCACTGCCGCTGAGGAAGGTCTGCGGGTCCGTGACGTGGTAGCGGGTCAGCAGCTCGCGCTGGACCTTGAAGAGGTCCTGCGGGTAGCGCAGGTGCTCCATGAGCGACTTGGGGATCTCGCCCTTGGTCTTGACCGTGCCGGGGAACGCCTTCATCCAGGTGCGCAGGACCGGGTCCTTGGTGTCCCACTGGTAGAGGCTGACCGTGCCGTCGTACGCGTCGACGGTCGCCTTCACCGAGTTGCGGATGTAGTTGACCTGGTTCTCCTGCGCCACCACCGCGCGCTGGCTGTTGGTCAGCGAGTCCGCGGTGCTCTGGCCCAGCGTGGTGCGCGAGGCGTAGGGGTAGCCGTTCGTCGTCGTGTAGGCGTCGACGATCCACTTGATCCGGCCGTCGATGACCGCCGGGTACGGGGCGCCGTCGATGGTCAGCCACGGGGCGACCGCCTCGACGCGCTCCTTGGGCGTGCGGTGGTAGAGGATCCGCGAACCGTCCCCGATGGCACCGGAGTACAGGATCTGGGGCTCGCTGAAGGCCAGGGCGTACGCGGCCCGGTTGACCGGGTTGTCCAGGTTGACACCGGAGTCGCCCTGGTAGCTCGTCTCCTTCTCGCCCTTGTCGTCCGAGTAGTCGAGCTCCTTCTGCGGACCGCCGACGATCGAGTACTGCTTCGTCTGCTCGCCGTAGTAGATGCGCTGCTCGAAGTCGGTGCCGAACATGCCCTTGGAGGGCAGGTCGGACTGGGTGAAGTCGGGGGCGCCCTGGTCGCCGACGGTGGTGCCCTTGGCGGCGACCACGCCGTATCCGTGCGTGTACTTGAAGTGGTCGTTGATCCAGTTGTTCTTCGGGATGCCGCCGATGTTCAGCTCACGCAGCCCGATGACGGTGTCCTGGCCCTTGTACCGGTCCACGGCGAGCGTGGACGGGAAGGCGTAGTACCCCTTGACCTGCTGGAGCTGCTGGAACGCCGGGGAGACGATGTTGGGGTCGAGGAGGCGGACGCTGGCCGTGGTGTCGGCGGCCTGCCGCAGCTTCGACTTGTCCTGCGTCTGCGGCACGCCCGGGTAGTCCTTCACCTCGGACCGGTCGATCCCGTACGCATCGCGGGTGGCCTTGATGTTCTTCTCGACGTACGGCGATTCCTTGGCCTGCTCGTTCGGCTGGACCTGGAACTTCTGGACGATCGCCGGATACAGCCCGCCGATCAGGATGGCCGAGAGCACCATCAGGCCGAAGCCGATCACCGGCAGCTGCCAGGTGCGGCGCCACAGGGTCGCGAAGAAGAGCACGGCGCAGATGGCGGCGATGGCGACGAGGATCGTCTTGGCCGGGAGGTACGCGTTCGCGTCGACGTAGCGCAGGCCGGTCCAGTTGTCGGCGGCCTTGAAGTCGCTGGACTTCACCGCGAGCCCGTACCGGTCCAGCCAGTACGCGACCGCCTTGAGCGTGACGAACAGGCCGAGCAGCACCGACAGGTGCCCGGTCGCGGCGGCGGTGGCCCGGGCGCCCGGGCTGGTCACGCGCAGGCCGCCGTACAGGTAGTGGACGACGACCGCGGCGATCACGGACAGCACGACCGCCGCGAAGCCGAAGCCCAGGAGGAAGCGGTACCAGGGCAGCTCGAAGGTGTAGAAGGACACGTCGAGGTGGAACTGGGGGTCCTTCTCGCCGAAGGGCACCCCGTTCACGTACATCAGCCAGGTCTTCCACTGGCCGGCCGCCGAAGCCCCCGCGATCATGCCGACGAGCGCGGCGATCCCGAAGAGCAGCCACTTCTTGTACGGGGCGATGCTCATCCGGTAGCGGTCGAGGCTCTGCTGCTCCATCGACATCGCGCTGAGCGGCGGCCGCAGCCGGTGGGCCAGCCAGATGTTCAGCCCGACGGCGCCGGCCATCAGCAGGCCGAAGACGGCGAAGAGGCCGATCTTGGTCCACAGGGTGGTGGTGAAGACGGTGGAGTACTTGACGGAGCGGAACCAGAGCCAGTCGGTCCAGAAGCCCGCGAACATGACGAACGCCATGCCCAGGACGGCCAGCACGCCCAAGGTCATCAGAAGAGTGCGGGACCGCCGGGAGGGGCGGCCGACTCTCATCCGTGGCCCGGAGGGGCCTCCGCCGCGGTCCGGCATCTGGAAAGCCAAGGTGCGCACCTCGAAAGTCGCTGAGTCTGGTGATGGGGCATTTCAAAAGCTGGGCCCCCGATCGTAGGGCCCACTCATGCAACTTACTGAGGCTTTAGTCAGTTCCCGTTATCGGGTGGAAACGAGGCAGGATGTTGTCCATGTCCAACGTTTCCCCTTCCCCCGGCACGCCGATGGCGGCCAGCCCGCTCACCCGCGCCTGCCTTGAGATCGACGAGTACGCGGCCGGCCTGGGCTGGGACCAGCCCGCGCGGCTGTTCGCCCTCGTCGACACGGCCAAGCTCAAGAGGCAGGAGCCCCGTCTCGCAAACCAGCTCGGCCTCGACCAGGACGACGCCGGCAAGTCCTCCCTCACCCCCATCGAGCAGGAAGAGCTGCCCGCCGGGACCCCCCTCGACAAGTTCCTGGGCACCATCGCCTGGCCCGACTCCGTCGTCGGCTGCGCCCTGACCGTGGAGCGGCTGATGCTGCCGCCGTCCGCGGAGGCCTCCGTACCGGAAGGGCTCGGCGACAAGCAGCTGGCGAAGTGGGTCGCCGGCCACCCGGAGCGGCAGGAGGTGCGCCTGACCGTGGCCGTGCTGCGCGACGGATCGCGCGAGTCTGCCGTACGGCTGCGGGAGAAGGACTCCTCGACCGAGGTGCTCACCGGCGGGGGCCTGGTGCCCGGGCTGGCGGAGGCGCTGGCCGCGACGTTCGCGTAACGCGGGGGCGGACTCCCGCGGGGGGGCTCCCCGCGGGCCGGTCCCTGCGGGAGCGGTCAGGGCGTGCCGCACTGCGGCAGCCCGGCCGGGTCCCCCTTGCCGATCTTCTCCAGCGCCTGGGTGGCGTCGCCGATGGTGGAGACCTTCACCAGGGTCAGGCCGTCGGGGACGTTCTTGGCGGCCGAGGCGCAGTTCTCGGCGGGGGTCAGGAAGTACTCGGCGCCGGCGTTGCGGGCGCCGATGGTCTTCATCTGGATGCCGCCGATGGGGCCGACCTTGCCCGTGTCGTCGATGGTGCCGGTGCCCGCGACGAACTTCCCGCCGGTCAGGTCGCCCGGGGTGAGCTTGTCGACGATGCCGAGGGAGAACATCAGGCCCGCGCTGGGGCCGCCGACGTCGGCGAGCTTGATGTCGATGGCGAACGGGAAGGTGTGGTCGGTGCCCGCCCGGATGCCGACGATGGCGTGCCCGTCGCCCTGCGCCTTGGCGGTGGTGATGGTGACCTTGGTCGAGCCGGTGGGCTCGCGGTGCGTCTTCTCGGCCTCGGCCGCTTCGGCGGCGGGCACGAGGGTGAACTCGACCGGTTCGCCCGGCTTGTGCTTGGTGACGAGCCTGGCCACGTCGTCGGGGGCGGTGACCGCGGTGCCGTCGACCGCGCGGATCACGTCCCCGGCGTGCAGCTTGCCCTCGGCGGGACTGCCCTTGACCACGGAGGAGACCACCACGCGGGTGCTGACTCCCGGGACGCCCAGCTGCTTGAGTGCCGCCACCTTGGCGCTCTCCTGCGACTGGCTGAACTCCTCGGCGTTCTCCTGGGTGGACTGCTCTTCCGTCTTGCCGTCCGGGTAGAGGTTCTCGTGCGGGACGACGATGTTGTCGCCGGACAGCCAGCCGTAGACCGCTTCCAGCAGGTTCATGTCGTAGTCCGCGCCCGTGACGCGGACGGTCGTCATGTTGAGGTGGCCGCTGGTCGGATAGGTCTTGCGGTCCGCGATGCTGATGACGGGCGCGCCGTGCGAGTCTCCGAGCGTGTTCACCGTGGGGCCCGGGCTCATCTCCGAGTACGGAACCTTGATGAACACCCCTGCGCAGAGCAGCGCGAACAGCATGAGCGTGGAGGCGAGCATCGTCGCAGTGCGGCGTGGCATGGATCGACAGTACGGGACGCGTCAGACGGCGTCGGAACCGGAGTGTGCCTCTGCCTTCACCCTGCTCTGCTCGGCCTTCCCCATGGCTTCACGGAACCTCGCGTAGCCCGCGAGCTCGGATATGTCACCTTGGGTACGGTCGCGGGCCGCCCAGCTGCCCCATATCGCTGCTCCGATCGCGGCGAACAGCGGAATCAGCAACCACGCCAGTGACGCCATGGACGTGCCTCCCTACCCCGAAGTGCGTGTCGTTGGTGGCTTCAACGCTCGTGCCCGTGGGGGGGTTACGCAAATCGAGGGCGTGTTGCGCGGCCGAACGGGTGGGACAGTACACCGCCCCGCCGACCGGGTTTCAACGACCCCCGGGCTGGGCACGCACCGCCCCCTGCCGACCGCGCCGAGGTCGCCTCAGCAGGCGAACGACAAGATCGCCTAGCAGGCGCCGACCCACTCCTCGGTGCCGTCCGAGAAGGTCTGGTGCTTCCAGATCGGGACCTCGTGCTTGAGGTCGTCGATCAGCATGCGGCAGGCCTCGAAGGCCTCCCCGCGGTGCGGACAGGACACGGCGACGACGACCGCCAGGTCACCGACCGACAGGTCGCCGATGCGGTGGACGGCGGCCAGGGCGCGCACCGGGTACTTCGCCACGACGCGCTCGGCGATGCGGCGCATCTCGGCCTCGGCCGTCGGGTGGCAGGAGTAGCCGAGCGAGTCGACGTCCGCCCCTCCGTCGTGGTTGCGCACCGTGCCGACGAAGAGCGTCGTGCCGCCCGTCGCGTCGTCGCCGACGGCCTGGAAGACCTCGTCGATCGACAGCGGGGTCTCGCGGATCTGGAGCAGCCGGATCGGGTCCGGAGCGG
Organism: Streptomyces sp. NPDC043680; assembly: GCF_056436685.1. Taxonomy (NCBI): domain Bacteria; kingdom Bacillati; phylum Actinomycetota; class Actinomycetes; order Kitasatosporales; family Streptomycetaceae; genus Streptomyces; species Streptomyces sp. NPDC043680. The sequence goes on from NZ_JBWKCE010000001.1 coordinate 364,069, forward strand.
CCTGCTCGCCGGGGTGGTCGAAGTGCGGTGCCATGCCTTCCATCGTGCCCTAGCCTCCATGGTCGCGAAATAGCCGATTCACCCGTGCCGCGCCCCCGCACTTGGGAGCCTCCTACAGGACCGCGCGCGCCCCTGGCAGCGCAGCGGTCAGATCCCGCGCCGCCGGCGGGCCCGGCGGACCACCGCGGCGGCTCCCAGCAGCGCGACCGTGGCACCCGCCGCACCTGCGGCCGTGGCGTCCTTGCGGCCGAGCCTGCGGCCCGCGACGGTGTGCCGGCCCGCGACCTCCTGCAGGAGCTCGGCCAGCACCTCCTCGTTCGTCCAGCGCGGCCGCCAGCCCGCCGCGTGCAGGCCGCTGACGCTGACCACCCAGGGGTGCATGGTGTACGCGAGGTCGCCCGCAGGGGACGGCGTGAGGCCGATGCGGTGCAGCCGGGCCGCCGCACCGAGGGCGACCGCGGACGGCAGCTCCATCCGGCGGATGCCGCTGAGCTCCTCGACCTCCTCCTGCTCCAGCCAGCCCTCGCAGCCCACCGCGAGCTCGCCCTCGACCTTCTCCAGGGCGGCGTACTCCAGGGCGCTGACCAGGTCCTCGACATGGCAGAACTGCCAGGTCGGCCGGGATCCGGCCACCACCAGCAGGCGCGGGGACTCGAAGTAGCGGGTCAGCGCCGTGTCGGTGCCGCCGACCAGCACGGCCGGGCGGATCACGGTCACGTTCAGCCCCGGGTGCGCACGCGGGGCCCGGCGGCCGAGCCGCTCGATCTCCAGCAGGTCGCCGACGCCGGTCGCCTCGGCCGTGGCCCGCAGCTCGGAGTCCTCCGAGAGCGGGATGTCGTTGTCCGGCAGGGCCCCGTAGACCATCGCCGAGGTGCAGAGCACGACCCGGTGCACCCCGGCCGCCGCGGCCGCCGTCAGGACGGTCTGGGTGCCGCGCACGTTGTACGCGGTACGGGCCGCCGGGTCCGTCTCCAGGTCCAGGTCCAGCGCGAGGTGGACCACCACGTCGGCGCCGCGGAGTTTCTCGGCGATCGCCGGGTCGCGTACGTCCAGGACGTGCCACTGCGCGGCCGCACAGTCGCCGCGCCGCTCGTCGATGGCGACGACCTGCTTGACCTCGTCGGAGTCGACCAGGCGGTTCACGAGTGCCGCCCCGACGCCGGAGGCGGCGCCCGTGACGGCGATCACGGGGCTCGGGCGTCGGGGGGCCGACTGGTTTCGCGGCTGGCGAACGCCCTGGGCGCCGTCACCGTGCTCAGGGCGGTCTTCGCCGTCGTGCGGCGGGCGAAGCTGCGGATCTGGGGAACTCACGGGGCGTCTCCAGCGGTTGTCTTCAGTAGGGACGCGCCGTGACGCGTGCCCACCAGTTGGCGTCCATCCTGCCGCAGCGCGGGAGTGGGTGGAGCACCGAGCCCGGAAGCGGGTCCGGTGTCTACGCTGGGTGGTGTTGTCGGACCATCGCCCGTCGGCTCCCGCCGGCGGCCCTACGAGCCGAGGAAACCCGTGAGCGACACCCCATTCGGATTCGGCCTTCCGCCGGAGGAGCCGGAGAACGGCGACGAGGGCAAGAAGAAGGGCAGTCAGGGCGGCCAGGGCGGCCCGAATCCGTTCGGGTTCCCCGGCGGCATGGGCCTGCCGGGCGGCGCCGGCGGCCCGGGCGGTGCGGACAATCCCTTCGCCGCGATGTTCGGCGCGATGAACCCGAACGACCTGGGGGCGGCCTTCCAGCAGCTCGGCCAGATGCTCAGCTACGAGGGCGGTCCCGTGAACTGGGACATGGCCAAGGACATCGCCCGCCAGACCGTGGCGCAGGGCACGGCGGACGGCGTCAAGGACACGAGCGTCGGCCTCGCCGAGAAGTCCGCGGTGGAGGAGGCCGTACGCCTCGCCGACCACTGGCTGGACGGGGTGACCTCGCTGCCCTCGGGCGCCACCACCGCCGTCGCGTGGAGCCGCGCCGAGTGGGTCGAAGCGACCCTCCCGGTGTGGAAGGAGCTCGTGGACCCGGTCGCCGAGCGCGTCGGCGCGGCCATGGGCAATGTGCTGCCCGAGGAGATGCAGGCCATGGCGGGCCCGCTGCTCGGCATGATGCGCTCGATGGGCGGGGCCATGTTCGGCCAGCAGATCGGGCAGGCCGTGGGCGTGCTCGCGGGCGAGGTCGTCGGCTCGACCGACATCGGCCTGCCGCTGGGCCCGGCCGGCAAGGCGGCGCTGCTCCCGCTGAACATCGAGGGCTTCGGCAAGGACCTCGGCGTCCCCTCCGAGGAGGTGCGCCTCTACCTGGCGCTGCGCGAGGCGGCCCACGCGCGGCTGTTCGCGCACGTGCCGTGGCTGCGTTCGCACCTGCTCGGCACGGTCGAGGGGTACGCGCGCGGCATCAAGGTCGACACCTCGAAGCTGGAGGACGTGGTCGGCCAGATCGACCCGACCAACCCGGAGCAGCTCCAGGAAGCGCTCCAGGGCGGCATGTTCCAGCCGCAGGACACCCCGGAGCAGAAGGCGGCCCTGGCCCGCCTGGAGACGGCCCTCGCGCTGGTCGAGGGCTGGGTGGACGCCGTCGTGCACGAGGCGGCCAAGCCCCGGCTGACCTCGGCGGACGCCATGCGCGAGACCATGCGCCGGCGGCGCGCCTCGGGCGGACCGGCGGAGCAGACCTTCGCGACCCTGATCGGCCTGGAGCTGCGCCCGCGCCGGCTGCGCGACGCCTCGCGGCTGTGGGCCTCCCTCACCGACGCGCGCGGCATGGAGGGCCGCGACGGGCTGTGGGAGCACCCGGACATGCTGCCGACGGCCTCCGACCTCGACGACCCGGACGGGTTCGTGCACCGCGAGCAGCTGGACTTCTCGGAGATCGACAAGATGCTCGGAGAGGCCGCGCAGAAGCGGGATCAGGGTGACGGCAAGGGCGAGGGCGAAGACCAGAAGTGAGCCTGCACGAAGACGCAGTCCGCGTCCTGGAGTCCTACGAGGACCAGCCCGACCTGCGCGACCTGTACCTGGAGCACCTCGGCACGCATCCCGACGGGGTGTACAAGCCCTGCACGGCCGGGCACATCACCGGCAGTGCGCTGGTGGTCGACCCGGAGCGGGGGCGCGTGCTGCTGACCCTGCACAAGAAGCTCGGCATGTGGCTCCAGATGGGCGGCCACTGCGAGCCCGGTGACACGACGCTGGCCTCGGCGGCGCTGCGGGAGGCCGTCGAGGAGTCCGGGATCGGCACGGGGCTGAGCCTGCTGCCGGGCGGCCCGGTGCGGCTGGACCGGCATCCGATCCCGGCACCGTGCAACTGGCACCTGGACGTGCAGTACGCGGCCCTGGCACCGGCCGGGGCCCTGGCCGAGATCAGCGAGGAGTCGCTCGACCTGCGCTGGTTCCCGTACGAGGAGGTGGCGTCGGTGGCCGACGCCTCGGTCGTACGGCTGGTGGAGGCGACCCGGGCGCGGCTCTGACGCCCTGGGGAGGATGGGTGAGGGGCGGTCCCGCGGATGCGGGCCGCCCCTCACTGCATGGCGGCCCGTGGGCCGCCGGTAATGCGTGGTGCTCAGTTCCAGGCGTTGTTCTGGTTCTGGGCGTGGGCGCCGTGCTGGCCCATGCCGAACTGGGCGGCGACGCCCTGGCCGAGCTGGGCGTTCTGCGGCGGCAGCACCTCGCTGGGCTGCACCAGCGCGAAACCGGTGCCGAGGAAGCTGAGCTCCCAGCCCTCGCCCGTGTTGCCGCGCCGCCGCCAGACGCCGCTGGAGTGCGTCTGGGCCTGCATCTGCACGCGCAGCGAGGTGGACCAGGCGACGATCGCGTCGGCGTCGGCGTTGACGTATTTGTCGGGCGTGACCTGCATCATCAGCGGCTGCCCGGAGGTCATCAGCGCGACCTTGCCGCGGCCGCTGATGTTGAGCTGGTACTTGCCCGAGCCGGAGATCCCGTACTGGCTGTCCACCGCGATGACCTCGGTGTGCAGCGTGGAGTCCAGCGCCAGCACGTAGCTGCTGTCGACGGTGAGGCCGTCGTGGTCCACGTCCACCACGTGCACGTACTGGGCGAGGTTGGCCAGGTAGACCGTGCCCTGCCCGGAGCAGCGCATCAGGTCCAGGCCCTCGCCGGTGCGGCTGCGGGCGGTGCGCTGGGTGGTGTTCTGGTACTCGCCGTCGAAGTCGATGATCCCCTGGTAGGCGACCATCGCGCCCTTTCGGGCCAGGACGTCGTCGGAGCCGCTCAGCGTGACCCGCAGCAGCTGCGGGTTCTGCACGGTGTACCGCTCCTGGGACTGCGCCTCGGCGTGGGCGAAAAGTGCGCTCTGCATGATGTGTCCGCTCCCCCTCAGCCCCGGGTCCGGAGCCGGTCGGTGCTGTCCTCGCTGGGCTGTACGACGACGATGCCCTGGCCGGAGAAGGCCATCTGGTAGGCCTCCCCGCTTCCTCGGCCGATCATCGACGAGGCCTTGAAGCTGCGCTTCCCCTTGACCTTGAGGTTCGGCGACCAGGCGACGAGCGCGTCCGGGTCGACGTACGTCTCGTCCTCGCCGCGGCCGCAGTCGACCACGATCGGGGTGCCCCGGGAGGTGATCGCGACCCAGCCGGTGCCGGCGATCTGCACGTTGAAGAGTCCCTGGCCGGCGAACTTGGCCATGCCCCTGACCCGCTCGACGCCCCACTGGAGGTGGGCGTCGAAGGCGAGCAGGTTGGTGCCGTTGACGGACAGCGCGTCGTTGTTGAGATTGATGACGACGACGTCCGCGCCGTAGTCGGCGAGGTAGAGCAGGCCGTCGCCGGTGCACTTCATCAGCGGTGCGCCCTCGCCGGTGAGCCACTGCGAGGCCATCTGGCGCAGGGCGGGCGGGTTGGGCTCGTACTGGACGAAGCCCTCGTAGGCGACCATCGATCCGGTGCGGGCGAAGAGGTCCTGGCCGCTCTGCATGGCGACCTTGAGCATGGCGCGGCCGTGGTTCTCCATGCGGGCCGTGACGGGGGTGGGGGCGTAGCCCGCGAGCTGCTGGTTCATTGCGTTCATGACGGGCTCCCTCAGACCTCGTACGGCTGGACGACGATGAAGTTGCCGGGGGCGCCGCGGAACTGGAGGTTCACGGTCTCCCCGCTGTGGCCGGGGTAGGCGTTGCGCCGCAGCCGGACCTGGCTGGAGACGATCACCTGCGAGGCGGCGGACCACGCGACGATGGCGTTGCTGTCGGCGAAGGTCGTCGGGGTGACGGGCAGGACGACGGGCACGCCGTGCGTCTTGACGATCACCGTGCCGGTGCCCTGGAAGAGCATGGTGAACAGCGCGCCGCCCGGGATGCCGTGGCCTTCGATCCGGCGGACCTCGTGCTGGAGGGACTCGTCGAAGGCGAGGACGGACTCGGCGGAGACGCAGATCCCGTCGCCTTGGAGCTCGATGGCGTGCAGGTGGGCGCCGTTCTCGGCGAGGAAGACCTGACCGCGGCCGCTGCAGCGCATCAGCTGCATCTCCTGGCCGGTGGCGTTGCCGACGATGCGGCCGGCGAAGCCCGCGCCCTTGTAGCTGAAGTCGACCTTGCCCTGGTAGAGCACCATGCTGCCCTGACGGGCGAGGACGGGCTGGCCGCCCATCGACAGGTCGACGCGCATGAGCTGCTGGTTCTGCGGGGTCCAGCGGGCGCCGGTGGGGGCTTCCTTGTACGGCTGGAGGGCGGCGGCGAGGCCGGCTCCGGCGGCGTGCGGGGCAGCGGCGTTCGGGGCGCCTGCGTGCGGCGGGACCTGCCCGTAGCCGGGCTGCTGGCCGTACGGGGGCGGCTGCTGGCCGGGGACCTGGCCGTAAGGCGCGGGGGCCGGGGCGGGCGGCGGCACCTGGCCGTAGCCGGGCTGCTGGCCGTAACCCTGCTGCTGGCCGTGGCCGGGCAGCTGGCCGTACGAGGGCGGGTCGGCCTGCTGCGGAGGCTGGGGCGGCTGACCGTACGCCGGGGCGGGCGCGCCCAGCGGCGCGACCATGGTGGGCGCCGAGTGCACCGGGGCCGCCGGCCCGGGGGGAGCCGGGGGCTGCTGGTACTGCGGGGCGGGGGCCGGAGGTTGCGGGGCAGGCGCCTGGGCGGCGGGCGCCTGCGGGGCGGGGGCCTGGACCGGGGCGCCGAAGGACGGCGCGGGAGCGGCGCCCTGCGGCGGCGGGGCGAATCCGGGCGCGGCGCCGCTCTGGGCCGGAGGCTGGGCCTGCGCGGGCTGCTCCTCCTCGGCGACCTCTCCGCCGAAGTTCTCCAGCAGGGCGGCGAGGCCGCCGTCGAAGCCCTGGCCCACGGCGGCGAAGCGCCACACGTCCTTCAGGTAGAAGTCGCCGATCATCAGCGCCCGCTCGGTGCTGAACTCCGCACCGGTGAAGGAGTAGCGGACGACTTCCTCGCCGCCCGCCACGATGCGGATGTAGCCGGGGCCGATCTGCGACATCTGTCCGGGGCCGTCGATGGAGGCGGCGAAGGACAGCTTGTGGATGTTCGCCGGGATGCGGTCCAGCGTCACCCGGAAGGACTCGGTGTCACCGGCCTGGGCGCCGAGCTGCTGGATGGACTCCTCGGGCGACTTCGGCTGGTTGTAGAAGACGAAGTAGCGGTCGTCCGACAACTGCTCATGGGCGTCGAGACCGAAGCAGCTGATGTCGATGGCGAGTCCCGGCCCGGCGATCTGGACGCCTACGTACAGGTCCGTGCCTGCCGTCAGATCGCTGATCCTGGCCTTGTGACCGCGTTGGAATTCCCTGGCCATACGTAACGACCGTCCCCCATCCCGACAGTGAATTGCGTGGCGCTCAGGCTAGCCGCAACTGCCGACATCCGGCCAAGCCGGTACCGATCCGGTACATCCCGTCCCAGCCGCCGCCCGGGGTGTGGCCGCGGTCATTCGCCCCGGGCGGCGGGAACCGCGGGAAGGCGTTCGGCGGCGACGATTCCCTCCAGATAGCCGCGGGCCCGCTCGGTGCGCGGATAGGCCGCCAGCAACTCCCAGAAACGCGGCCCGTGTCCGGGCACGAGGAGGTGGGCCAGCTCGTGCAGCAGTACGTAGTCGACCACGTACTCGGGCATCCCCTGGAGGCGGTGCGAGAGCCGGATGCTGCCCTCGGCGGGGGTGCAGGAGCCCCAGCGGGTGTTCTGGTTGGTGACCCAGCGCACGGAGCGGGGACGGGCCCGGGAGCCGAAGTACTGCTCGGACAAACGCTCGGCGCGCGCGGTGAGTTCCCCGTCTCCCAGGGTGCGCTTGTTCTCCTGGGCCGCCAGCTTGTCGAGCATCACGCCCACCCAGCGCCGCTCCTCCGCCTCCGACATCCGGGCAGGGATGAGGACGACCGTACGGTCACCCTCGCGGTAGGCGGATACGGTCCTGCGGCGGCGCGCGCTCCGGCGAACTTCGACGGCGCGCTGGGGTGGGTCGGCGGACACGCCCAAGACCGTACCTGCTCGCCGCGGCCGAAGTCCCCCTGCTCCACGCTTCGAACATGATCGATTCCGCGGTGGCGCAGGAAACACACCATTTCTCCATCTCATATGCCTAATAGGGCTTGCCTGTGGACAAATACGGACGGGAAATCCGGGGGGCGGGCACTCTGCGGAGGAGCGGAAATCCAGAGCGGGATTCTGACAAGGGGACGGCCATGTATCCGAAGGTGAAGCCGGCGCTGGCGAGGGCCTGGCGGGATCTGCAGACGGTGCAGTTCGGGGTGACGCCCGCGCATGCGGTGGTGCTGGAACCGGTGGACACGGCGACCGGATCGCTCATCGAGCGGATCGACGGGACGCGGGGGATGGAGCTGCTGCGGGCTGAGGCGGCGGGGATGGGGTTGCCGGAGGGCCAGGTGGACGGGCTGGTCCGGCGACTGGCATCGGCCGGGCTGCTCGACGACGCCACGGCGGGCGGCCCACGGGCCCAGGACATGCGCCGGCGCCCGAAGGAGCTGGAGCGGCTCGGGCCCGATCTGGGCTCCCTCTCCCTGGTCCACCGCGAACCGGGGGGCAACCTGCGGGGGGCTGCGGCGCGCCGGCAGATAAGAGTGCAGGTGCGCGGCAGCGGCCGGGTGGGCGCGGTGATCGCGGCGGTCCTGGCGGGAGCGGGCGTGGGCCGGGTCGAAGTGCTCGACGGCGGCCGGGTCGAGCCGGGGGACGTGGCCCCGGGCGGGCTGGGACCGGCCGGCGTGGGCCGGCTGCGGGCCGAGGCCGCGGCCGGGCTGGTGCGGGCGTCGGCTCCGGGGCGCGCGCCGCGGGCCGAGGAGCGCGAGGGCCCCGAGCCCGGGTTGGCCCTGGTGGTGGTCGCACCCCGGGACGGGCTGCATGCCTGGGCCCCGGATCCGGGCACGGCCGCCGACTGGATCGCCACGGGCACGCCCCACCTGTACGCCGGGGTGCTGGAGGGCACGGGAGTGGTGGGGCCGCTGGTGCTGCCGGGTGCCACGGCCTGCGCGGGCTGTATGGAGCGGGACCGGGTCGCGCAGGATCCCGCCTGGCCCCGGATGCTGGTCCAGTGGCGATCGGCGCACCGCCGCCGGGCCGGCGGAGCCTGCGACCTGGGCCTGTCCACGGCGGTGGCGGGCCTGGCCGCGGCCCACGCCCTGTCCTTCCTCGACGGCGAACTCCCGGCCTCCACCGCCTCCCGCTGGGAGGCGGCCCTCCCGGGGCTGCACTGGGAGCGCACGGACGTCCGCCCCGACCCGGAGTGCCCGTGTGGCGCGGCGGTCCCGGTGGAAGAGGCGGTGCCGTCATGAGGAGGCTGTTACGACGGCTCCGCGATCCTGTCCTCGACGGTGCGACAGAGCGCTTCGAGGCGGGGCTGCGCCGAGGGGACCACCAGCGCCAGGCTGCGCAGGGCGGCGACCATCTCACGCATCTGCCCAGGAGGCGGATTGCAGCCGAGGAACTCCGCAAGATTCTGCTCGGCCTGCTCCCACCTCGGCCAGAGGCAGTGCGCAAGCAGGAGATTGCCCACATCGGAAGTGGAACGGTCACCTGCGTCGCCAGTGGCGAGGATCTCGACCGTGCGCGCCAGCTCTCCGTCCCGATCCGGGTGCCGCAGCGCGTGCAGCACGACGGCCTTCTCGTAATGCGTCCAGGCGAAGCCCGGTTCGAGCCCGGTGGCGCGGGTGAGGTCGGCCAGAGCCTCGTCGTACCGGCCGAGCAGACGGTAGGTGAGTCCTCGGGCGGTGAGGGCGGATGCGCTGGCCGGCCGGAGTGCGGCGGCCACGCCGTAGTCCGCCAAGGCCTCCTCGTACCGGCCCAGCAGGCGATGGACATCACCCCGCTTGGTGGCTGCCCAGTGGTCGTCGGGACGGAGCTCGCCGAGGCGCACGAAGTCGGCCAGTGCCCCCTCGAAGCGACCGAGCTTCTCAAGCAGCGAGGCCCGCAGGTGGAGAGCCCAGTGGTCGTCCGGGGCGCGCTCGACGACCCGGTCGAAGTCGGCCAATGCCTCCTCGTGCCGGGCCATCAACCGGAAGGTCTCACCCCGTCCGGTGAGGGCCCAGCTGGAATCCGGCTCGCGTTCGATGGCCCGGTCGAAGTCGGCCAGCGCCTCGTCGTACCGCTGCATCGATCGGTGGATGTCGCCTTTGCAGGCGAGGGCCCAGGCACTGTCGGGCCTCAGTTCAAGGGCGCGCCGGAAGTCGGCCAGCGCCTCCTCGTACCGCCCCAGGTATCGGTGCACGAGCCCGCGGCTGGTGAAGGCCGGGTAGTAGTCCGGGGCCAGTTCGATGGCATGGTCGAAGTCCGCCAACGCCTGCTCATAGCGTCCCCCGAGGGTGTGGGTGTTCCCCCGGTTCACGCAGGCCCATGCGCTCCCGCCCCCGGTCTCCATGGCACGGGTGAAGTCCGCCGTGGCTTCCTCGTGCCGTCCCGTCAGCTGGTGGACGATCCCGCGGATGGTGAGCACCCAGTGCACGGTCGGGTCGAGCTCGACGGCGCGGTCGAGATCGGCCAGCGCCTCTTCGAACCGCTCGGCAAAGCGGTACGAGACCCCGCGGTTGGCCAGCGTCAGGAAGTCGCCGGGCTTGAGTTCGAGCGCGCGCGAGTAGTCCGCGATCGCCTCCTCGTACCGCTCCATGAGCTCGTGCGTCCGTCCGAGGCCGAAGTGGACGCGGGCGGCTTCGGGATCCAGGGCGAGTGCCTGGGCGTAGTCGGTCAAGGCTTGCGGATATCGCCCGGCGTTGCGGTGGTCTCGGGCACGGAGGGTCAGGGCCAGGCACCGGCCGTCGGGGGCGAGTCCGGCTCGGGTCAGGAGAAGGGTCAGGGTGGCGGTACCGGGGTCGGGCCGGCCCAGGGCCGTCTGGAGCCGCTCGCCCCAGCCGGTCAGGTCGCCGGATTCGGTGTCGCGGCCGGCCCTGACCACCACCTGTACCCAGCGGTGCAGCGTGGTCACGTCGTGGTCGTAGGCGTCGAGGAGTTCCCGCAGGGCGGCCGGCATGGCGCCACGGGGGGCGGCGCAGAGCCGGTGGTAGGTCTCCTGCAGGCGGTGTCCGCGCCAGCTCTCGTCCGACCACCAGCCGTCGGCCGGGGTGGCGGCCTCCTCCAGCCGGGCGCGGCGCTGCCCGAAGGCGCCGGCGAGCCGGGTGTGCAGCTGCTCCCAGCGGGCCGGGGACTGCCTGCGCTGCAGGCGCAGCATGGTGCTGCGGACCACCTCGTGGTAGCGGCAGTGGCCCGAGCGGTCGGTGACGAAGGGCATCGACCGGAGCCAGCCGAAGAGTTCGGCGGCCTCTTCCTCGACGGCAGCCCGGTACACGTCCTCGTCCAGCTCCTGGGGAAAGGCACAGGCCAGGGCTGCGGCTCGGCGGGCGGGGTCGGTTTCCCACTTCAGGAACCGCTCGACGGCGGTGCCGCTGGGGTCCCCGATCTCCTCCACCGTGCCGGGCTGGGCCTCGGCCAGGGTGGAGACCAGGACCGGGAGCCGCCCGGACAGGTGCAGGATCATCTCGACGACCCGTTCGTCCGTCACACCCTTGCCCGTCAGCAGTTGGCGGGCTTCGGAGTCCGTGAACACCTCCAGCGGCCAGTCGGTGACCAGGTCGCGCCAGTCCTCCCAGCAGCGGGCGGCCAGTGGCGCCTGCCCGGCCAGGGTGACGAGTACGTTCGCGGGCAGTTCGCCGTGGCGGTCGCTGACCAGCACGTCACGCAGCCAGGTGTCGAGCATCGGGCCGGTGCGCTCATAGGTGTCGAAGAACAGCGCGACCCACGGATGTCTGCGGGCCACCTCGCCGAGCTCTTCAAGGAAGACCGGGGCCAGGGCGTCCACGGGGGACAGCACCAGCTCGACATCGCCGTGGCTGCGCAGGCGGGTGCTGAGGAGGGTCTTGACCCGGTCGGCGCCGGCGGCGAGCTGGTTCGGGTCGACCGCACCGGTGAAGGCGCCGACCCCCGGGATCATGCCCAGCCCGACCAGCCCCAGCTGCGAGGCGATCACGCTGGACGGGGACGGGGACGGCCCGCCGCCGGCTGCCGCGTCCGCCCCGGCCACGGCCACGGCCGAGGCGACCCCGGCATCGGCCTCGTGCCGGCGCTGGCGATAGGTGGACAGCAGTTTGTCGAAGTTCTTGAGCGCCGCTCCCTGCTGGGTGAACTGGGCGCTGATGACCTCCATCGTCTCGATCACGTCCGCGACCGACTCGTCCACGTAGGCAGTGATCGCCCCACCCTCGCGGGCCGTGGTGTCCAGCTGGCGCACCAGGGTGGACTTGCCGACGCCGGCCGGGCCGCGGATGTGGAAGAGGAACTGCGCCGCCTCCTGGGGCGGTTGCCGCAGGACCTCGCGGAACGCCGTGACCTGCCCCTGGCGCCCGATGAAGCCGCTGGAGCGCCGCCGTCGGATCAGCTCCTGCCTCGAAGGCCCCCGCACCGCCATCCGCAGCCCTTTCGGCTCACTGCTCGACCCACTGTCCGGCCATGCTGTCCCATGGGGGTGAACGCTGTCCGGCAGACGGCCCGGTTCCCGCCATCCGCCGGCGGCCGACTCGGCCAGGGGGGCGCGGGAAGGCCATGACAGGATGCAAGGGGCCGAGGGCGCCGCGCTGAAACGCCTTGTGGGGCGCAGCTGTCTGGGATTTGGAGGGGCGTATGTCTGATCTTCCCCGGAAGGCGGTCACCCGTACCGTCAAGCTGGCCGCGCTGCCGCTCGGCATCGCGGGCCGGGTCACTTGGGGGCTGGGGAAGCGGATCGGGGGCAAGTCGGCGGAGATCGTGGCGCGCGAGCTCCAACAGCGCACCGCCGACCAGCTGTTCCGCACCCTCGGGGAGTTGAAGGGCGGTGCCATGAAGTTCGGGCAGGCCCTCTCGGTCTTCGAGTCGGCCCTGCCCGAGGAGGTCGCCGGGCCGTACCGGGCGGCGCTGACCAAGCTGCAGGAGGCGGCGCCGCCGCTTCCCGCGGCGACGGTGCACCAGGTGCTGGCGGACCGGCTGGGCGCCGACTGGCGGGACCTGTTCGAGCAGTTCGAGGACAAGCCGGCCGCGGCGGCCTCGATCGGGCAAGTGCACCGGGCGGTCTGGCACGACGGCCGGCAGGTCGCGGTCAAGGTCCAGTATCCGGGCGCCGGAGAGGCACTCCTCTCCGACTTGAAGCAACTGGGCCGGTTCGCCGGACTGCTGGGGCCGCTGATACCCGGCATGGACATGAAGCCTTTGATCAAGGAACTGCGCGACCGGGTCTCGGAGGAGCTGGACTACGAGCTCGAAGCGGAGGCGCAGCGGACGCACGCCGATGCGTTCGAGGGCGACGCGGACGTGGTAGTACCGGATGTCGTGCACCAGGGCGACCAGGTGCTGGTGACCGAGTGGATGGAAGGCACCCCGCTGTCGGAGGTGATAGCCGACGGCACCCAGGAGGAGCGCGACCGCGCCGGACAGCTGCTGGCCCGGTTCCTCTTCTCCGGGCCCGCGCGCACGGGCCTGCTGCACGCGGACCCGCACCCGGGCAACTTCCGCCTGATACAGGGGGCGGACGGCCGGACGCGGCTGGGCGTGCTGGACTTCGGCACCGTCGACCGGCTTCCGGGCGGCTGGCCCAAGCCCATCGGTACCTCGCTGCGGATGACGCTGGAGGGGGATGCCCAGGGGATCTACGGGCACCTGTGCGCGGAAGGTTTCGTACGCGAGTCCATCGAGCTCGATCCGGATGCGGTGCTGGACTACCTGAAGCCCATCATCGAGCCCGCCGAGGCGGAGGAGTTCACCTTCACGCGGCCGTGGCTGCGCGGCCAGGCGGCTCGGATCGCGGATCCCCGTTCCCCCGCACACCAGTTGGGACGGCAGATCAACCTGCCGCCCTCGTACCTGCTGATCCACCGGGTGACGCTGAGCACCATCGGGGTGCTGTGCCAGCTGGGCGCGACGGTGCGGCTGCGGGACGAACTGGACTCCTGGCTCCCGGGCTTCTCGTCCGAGGACCGGGTGCAGGACCGGGATTAGTCCCGGCTGCCGCGCGCCCCGCGGCCGGCCGGCCGGTTCACCACCAGGAGGAGTCGAGGCGGCCCTCGATCGCGCGGAGGTTGGCCCGCGCGCAGTCGACGCAGAAGAACTGTCTGGTCCCGTTCTCCACCGAGCAGGTCCAGGTGGGCGGGGCGCCGTCAGGGGCCTTCTTGCCGCAGCTCGCGCAGACGACGGGTTCGGCCTGGGGTCCCGACGGGGCAGGGTGGGGAGTCGGCTGGTCCACCTCCAGACGATACCTCCGCGCAGGGCGCGGACCCTTCCGCAACGCACCGGGGGGACCGGTCCCTTCGGGACCGGTCCCCCCGGTGGCTGTTCTCGGCTCTTAGTGCATGACGGCCATGGCCAGCGCGCGGCGGGCGCGCAGCGAGACGCGCTCGGCTCGCCGCTGCATGCGGCGGGCGGCGACCAGGCGCAGGGCGCGACGCTCGGCGTCGGCCTCACGCATGCGGTCGTCCATATGGGCACGGGCCAGGGCTTCTGGGATGAGTTGCATTTCGCGGGTCCTGTTCTGACGCGAGGTGATCGCGCCGGCGGTGATGAAGTCTGCGGTGGCGGAGCCGTTCGGCTGCTCGCTCGTGGTGAGGGCGGTCATGGGGGCCTGCTTCAGGGGGTCGTGCGTCAGGGGGCGGTCGATGGTTCCGATGGCGGTCATGCCGCGACAACCGGGTTCTTGCGCGGGCGGCCACGGGGACGCTTGCGGGCTACGACCACGCCCTGGACGAACAGCTCGCCACCCCAGACACCCCAGGGCTCGCGGCGCTCGATCGCCCCGGCGAGGCAGGCCTCGACCAGCGGGCAGGTCCGGCAGAGCGACTTCGCGTACTCGACGTCGGCCGGGGACTCGGCGAAGAAGACCTCGGGGTCGTAGGTACGACAGGCAACGGGTACGCCGAGGTTCTCGATGGCGTCGTCGAGCGCGGTGAGCGCGGTGAGGGGAGTCAAGGTGGAGTCCTCCGGGACTGCGGGCGGGGAGATCGTCTGGGTCTGCGGTACGGACGGGGCGTGCGCTTCGAGTTGCACGGTGTTTTCTTCCTCGTCTTGATCGGCTAGTCGGTCCGGCCCGGTTCGGCCGGGGGCGGCTGGTACCTGGTCTTGCCAGTCCCGAGGCTCCTTCGTGCTGTCGTCCCCATTCGGGGACAAACAGAAGGGCCGCGGATCCCGGGTGGGGTTCCGCGGCCCTGAAGGCGCCGGCCTGATCGTCAGATCAGGCTGGATCACTCCAGGGTTCGAGCCCACGGAAGGCCCACATCAGGTGGTGCTGCTGCTTCGTCTGCGTCGTCTGGGATCCGGCACCGGCTGCGGCCGCGAAGCCATAGGCGCCATGCGCCTGGGCTTCCGCTACTGCCACCGGTGCCTGGGTCGGTCGCTCATTCCGCTCACGCACGGGAAGCGTGGCCAGGAGGGCACGGCTGTCAGCGGAAATCGCGGACAGACCGGTACCCAGGAGCGAAGCGGAGGAGCCGAGCAGGCAGGAGGCGGCAACCGAGCGATCGGTCATTTTGGTGCTGGTGATGAAGCTGGTCACTGGTCTCGCCTCCTCTCGGCGTCTCGGGGAGCTGGGCCCGAGGGCCCGTCCCATGCGTATTCGGATAAGTACAGCACGGATCCAGGGCTTCGAAGAAGCCACCGTTTCCGTTGCTAAGAACCTATGGGGATCCGCTGGGCATGTGCAAACTATTTTTCCGACGAGTTTCTACGCGTCGTCAGCATCCGCACCCCCAGGCGCCTGACCTGCACAGATGGCCAACACCTCGGCTCCGTACCGGTCAAGCTTGCGGCCGCCCACTCCCGAGATCATCGAGAGCTCTCCCGCCTCGGACGGCGCGGCCTCCGCGATGGCCATGAGCGTCTTGTCCGTGAAGACGCAGTATGGGGGCAGTCCCTGCTCCTTCGACCGGTCCGCGCGCCACTCCCGCAGCCGCTCGTAAAGGCCCTCGTCCATGTCCGACGGGCAGTCCTCGCAGCGCATCAGCTTCAGCTCGCCGGCCTCGGTCAGGGTCTTGCCGCAGACCCGGCAGCGCACCGGCCCGCGGCGGCCCCGCTTGCGGGCCGGCTGCTCGCCCGCGGCGGCCACCCGGCTTCCCGGGAGCGCGGAGCCCGGCCGCAGCCCGTTCAGGAAGCGGCTGGCACGTCGGGAGGCCCGGCCGCCCGGGGAGCGGGAGAGCGCCCAGGACAGGGTCAGGTGGTGGCGGGCCCGCGTGACACCGACGTACAGGAGCCGACGCTCCTCCTCGACCTGCTCGTCGGTCTTGGCGTAGGTGATCGGCACCATGCCGTCGGTGAGGCCGACCAGGAACACGGCATCCCACTCCAGGCCCTTCGCCGCATGCAGCGAGGCCAGGGTGACGCCCTGGACGGTCGGAGCGTGCTGGGCGGCCCTGCGCTCGTCCAGCTCGATCACCAGGTCGGCCAGGGTGGCCCCCGGGCGCGCCCGGGAGAAGTCCTCGGCGAGCCGGACCAGCGCCGCCACGGATTCCCACTGCTCGCGCACCGCGCCGGAGCCGGCGGGCGGCTCGGCCGGCCAGCCGGTGGAGCTGAGCACGGCCCGCACCTGGGAGCCGAGCTCGACGACGTCGTCGAGCAGCGGGTCGTTCCCGCCGGAGCGGGCGGCGCCGCGCAGCGCGAGGATCGCCTTCTGCACCTCGTTCCGCTCGAAGAAGCGCTCCGCGCCGCGCAGCTGGTACGGGACGCCGGCGTCGGCGAGGGCCTGCTCGTAGACCTCGGACTGGGCGTTGATGCGGTACAGCACGGCGATCTCGCCGGCCGGGACGCCGGCCGCGATCAGGTCACGGATCCGCGCGGCGACGCCCTCGGCCTCGGCGGGCTCGTCCGGGTACTCCGCGTAGACCGGGTCGGGGCCGGGCTCGCGCTGGGAGACCAGCTCCAGGCGGTGCTCGGCGGCGCGCCCCTTGGCCTGGCGCAGCAGCCCGTTGGCGAGGTGGACGACCTGGGGGGTGGACCGGTAGTCGCGGACCAGCTTGACCACCGTCGCCTGCGGGTAGCGGGTGCGGAAGTTGAGCAGGTGGTCGGGGGTGGCCCCGGTGAAGGAGTAGATGGTCTGGCTGGCGTCCCCGACGACGCAGAGGCTGTCGCGCTCGCCGAGCCACAGCTCCAGCAGCCGCTGCTGGAGCGGGCTGACGTCCTGGTACTCGTCGACGACGAAGTGCTGGTACTGGGCGCGGATCTGCTCGGCGATGTCGTGGCGGTCCTGCAGGATGCCGACGGTGAGCAGCAGCACGTCCTCGAAGTCGATCATGCCGCGGTCGCGCTTGAGCTGCTCGTACGTCCCGTAGATCTGGGCGATCTCCGCCATGTCCCGGGGGGCTTCGCGGCCGGCTTTGATCGCGGCCGCCGGATAGTCGGCGGGTACGGTCTGGGTGACCTTCGCCCACTCGATCTCGCCGGTGACATCGCGCAGCTCGCCGCGGTCGAGCCGGATGCGGCAGCGGGCACCCGCCTCGGCGACGAGCTGGACCTTGCGCTCGACGAGCCGCGGCACCTCGCCGCCGATCGCCTTGGGCCAGAAGTACTGGAGCTGGCGCAGGGCGGCGGAGTGGAAGGTGCGCGCCTGGACCCCGCCCGCGCCGAGGGAGCGCAGGCGGCCGCGCATCTCGCCGGCGGCGCGGTTGGTGAAGGTGACGGCAAGCACACTGGCCGGCATGAGCCGCCCGGAGCGGACGCCGTAGGCGATGCGGTGTGTGATCGCCCGGGTCTTGCCCGTCCCGGCGCCCGCCAGGACGCACACCGGCCCGCGCAGGGTCGTCGCGACCTCGCGCTGCTCCGGGTCCAGGCCCAGGAGCACCGCGTCGGCCGACTCGGCGTCGGCTGGGAGGGAAGGGAAGTGCGTTGCTGCTGTCACCCCGCCATGCTGCCAGGTCGCCCGGGGCGGACGGGAAATCCGTCCACAGGCCGACCGTATTCGTCGTACTTGACGGACCCGGTGCACCACGGGTGCGGGAATGGCACCGCACTCCCGTACGTTCGAGTACTCGGACCACCCAGACCACAGAGGAGCGAGCATGCAGGACACGGGTTCCGTGACGATGTACAGCACGACCTGGTGCGGCTACTGCCGCCGGCTGAAGACCCAGCTGGACCGGGAAGGCATCGCGTACAACGAGATCAACATCGAGCTGGACCCCGAGTCCGCCGCTTTCGTCGAGAAGGCGAACAACGGCAACCAGACGGTTCCGACCGTGCTCGTCGTCTCCCCCGCCGGCAGCGAGTCGGTCATGACGAACCCGAGCCTCGCCCAGGTCAAGCAGGCCCTCGCCGTCTGATCCCGCTGATCCGCCTGCGCGCCCCGCGCACCCGGAGCCCAGAAAGGCCCCCGCCGCGGCGGGGGCCTTCTGCTGTGACGAACGACGCCTGCGCGCTACGCGAGCGGCTTCGGCAGCGGCTCGCCGTACCAGCGTTCCACCAGGCGGGCCGCGATGGAGATGCCCGACGGGGGGATCACCGCGCCCGACTCGAACGCCGCGCGCAGCTCCTCGCGGGAGAACCAGCGGGCCTCCTCGATCTCCTCGCCGTCGACCGTGATCTCGGAGCTGACGGCGCGGGCCGTGAAGCCCAGCATCAGGCTGTACGGGAACGGCCAGGGCTGGCTGGCGACGTACTCGACCTCGCCGACCTTGACGCCGGCCTCCTCCCACACCTCCCGGACCACCGACTGCTCGATCGATTCGCCCGGCTCCACGAAGCCGGCCAGCGTCGAGAAGCGCCCTTCCGGCCAGTGCACCTGGCGGCCCAGCAGGGCCCGGTCGTGCTCGTCGGTGACGAGCATGATCACGGCCGGGTCGGTGCGCGGGTAGTGCTCGGCGCCGCAGCCCGGGCAACGGCGGATGTGCCCGGCCGCCGCGACGACCGTGCGCTCGCCGCAGCGGGAGCAGAAGCGGTGCATCCGCTGCCAGTTCTCCAGGGCCACCGCGTGGACCATCAGCCCGGCGTCGCGCGGGGACAGCAGCAGGCCCGCCTCGCGCAGGCCGGCCGGGCGGGCCGACTGGTCCATCCGGCCCGGCAGCGAGTCCTTCTGCAGCGCGAAGTACCGCACGCCGTCCTCGTCGGTGCCCAGGAAGTACCGGTGCGTCTCGGTGAGCGGGGCCTCGAAGGCCGGGGTCATCACGATCCCGGTCTCTCCGTCGGGGGTGTCGTCGATCAGGACCTGGCCGCCGGAGACGACGAAGACGCGCGTGGTCGGGTGGCTCCAGGCGGCGGCGAGCCAGGCCTCGTCGAGGCGGTGGTGTGCGGCGCGGTCGATTCCGCTGGCCGCGGCGAGCGAGAGAGGGCGCTCGGTGTGCGTGCTCACAGGTACTTCCAACTCCCCCGGTGGTGGGACAGACAGGCAGGCTCGGTGAAACGTGGACGGTGGTGAGCCGGGGACGCCGCGTGTGGCGCTGTGGCGCTGTGGCGCGGCGGTCCCGGGCGGGCTGGGGTGGTCTCAGGCGGGCTTCCCCCGGGCGCCGAGATCACCCCACAGGTACGCGGCCGTCTCCACCCCCTTGAGGAGGAGGTCCAGCTCGACCTTCTCGTTCGGCGCATGCCAGCCGTCGGACGGCACGGAGATGCCGAGGAACAGGACGGGCGCGTCCAGGACGTCCTGGAGGTCCGCCGCCGGTCCCGAGCCGCCCTCGCGGGTGAAGCGGACCTTCTCGCCGAAGGCGCGGCCCATGGCCCGTACGACCGACTGCAGCGCCGGGTGGTCCAGCGGCGTCAGGCACGGCCGGGTGGGGGCGCCGAACACGATGGAATGCCGGATCCCCTCCGGGATCCGGGCGGCGACCCAGTCCCTGACGGCCGCCTCGACCTCGTACGGGTCCTGCCCGGACACCAGGCGGAACGAGAGCTTCAGGTGCGCGGAGGCGGGCACGATGGTCTTGCCGCCGGGGCCCTGGTAGCCGCCGCCGATGCCGTTGACCTCGGCGGTCGGGCGGGCCCAGACCCGCTCCAGGGTGGAGTAGCCCCGCTCGCCCGCGGTGGCGTGGGACTTGGCCGTACGCAGCCACTCGGACTCGTCGAACGGCAGCTCGGCGATCAGCGCCCGCTCCTCGTCGGTGAGCTCGGCGATGTTGTCGTAGAAGCCGGGGATGGTCACGCGCTCGTCGGCGTCGTGCAGCGCCGCGACCAGGCGGGCGGCGACGGTGGCCGGATTGGGCACGGCCCCGCCGAAGGCGCCGGAGTGGATGTCCTGGTCGGGCCCGTGCAGGTCGATCTCGCAGTCGGCGACGCCGCGCATGCCGGTGCAGACGGTGGGGGTGGTCTCGGACCACATGCCGGTGTCGGAGACGATCACGACGTCGGCGGCCAGGCGCGAGGCCTCCCGCTCGACCAGGGCCCGGAAGTTCGGGGAGCCCGACTCCTCCTCGCCCTCGACCAGCAGCTTGAGGTGCACGGCGGGAGCGGTGGCGCCGGTGGCGGCCAGGTGGGCCCGTACGCCCAAGGTGTGGAAGAACACCTGGCCCTTGTCATCGGCGGCTCCGCGCCCGTACATCCGGCCGTCCCGGACGACCGGCTCGAAGGGGTCGGTGTGCCAGCCGTCGGCCAGGGCGGCGGGCTGCACGTCGTGGTGTCCGTAGACGAGGACGGTGGGCGCGTCCGGGTCCTCGCTGGGCCACTCCGCGAAGACGGCGGGCGCGCCGGGCGTCGGCCATATCTCGGCGACCGGGAAGCCGGTCTCCTTGAGCTTCGCGGCGAGCCACTCGGCGCTGCGCCGTACGTCGTCCGCGTGCTCCGGCTGCGCCGAGACGGAGGGGATGCGCAGCCACTCGGCGAGGTCGTCGAGGAAGGCGGCGCGGTGCGTGTCGATGTACGTGCGGACGACGCTGTCCGCCGGGATTTCGCTCATGCCCATGAGCCTATCTGTCGGCCTCGGGGCCACTGCCCGTGCCCGATTTGCCTTGGAGGATCCGCTCAAGACGGGCGCGGTCGGGGAGGTCCCGCGGCCGGATCACGCGGCCGCTGCGGACGTGGAGGAAGGCGGCGGCGACCCGGTCGAGGGGGGTGCCGGTGGCTTCCGCCCAGGCGAGGCGGTAGACGGCGAGCTGGAGGGGATCGGCCTGCGTGGTGCGGCCGGTCTTCCAGTCGACGATCTCGTACGCGTACGGGGCGCCGGGGCGGGGGTCGTGGTAGACGGCGTCGATCCGGCCGCGGATCACCCGGCCCGCGAGGGTGAGCTGGACCGGGACCTCCATGCGGTGGGGGGTGCGCTCGGCGTACGGGCTGCGCTCGAAGGCCGCCTTGAGGGCGTCAAGGTCGGCCTCGTCGGCGATCTCCTGGTCGGAGCCGGGCAGCTCCGTCTCCGGTTCGAGCAGGTCGAGGAAGGGCAGCGGCAGCTCGTCGAAGCGGGACTCCACCCACGCGTGGAAGCGGGTGCCCTGCCGGGCGGCGGGCTGCGGGGGCTTGGGCATGGGGCGGGCGAGATCGCGGGCGAAGGCCTGCTCGTCCGCGGCGAGGCGCAGCAGCTGGCTGGCGGAGAGCGCGGCCGGGAGCTCCACGTCCCGGACGGTGGCGCGGGCACGGCGGAGCTCGCCTTCGAGGGCGTCGAGGTCCCGGTCCCAGGACGCGATGGTGCGCTCCTCCTCGGGCGTCGTCTCGGGGCCGTTGCCGGTGCGGGAGCCGGAGCCTGAGCCGGAGCCCCGGAGGGCGGCCTCCGGAGCGGCGGCGCCCCAGAGCTCCGCCTCCGGCCAGAGCTCGTCGTCCTGCGGGGCGGCGGCCCGGGTGCTCGGCTTCCCCACCCCGCCCCTTCCCGAAACCGGGGCTCCGCCCCGGCCCCCGGAACCGACCGAGCCGTCGGCCCAGTGCCCGGGGCCCTGCGCCGCGTCCGCGGGCAGCCCGGACTCCCCGTGCCCGCCCGGGAACGGGTCGTCGGTCCACGGCTCCGGCTCCGGGGGCTCCGACGCGTACGCCGGGTCCTCGCAGTCCGGGGGCCAGAGGTACGGGTCGTCGGCCCCGGGCGCAGCCGGGGCCGGAGCCTCGCGGGCCGGATCGTCCGCAGGAGCGGAAGCGGAAGCCGGGCGCGGAGCCGCGCGGCACGGGTCGTCGGCCGCGGCGGCTGCGGGCGGAGCCGCAAGGTAGTGGTCCTCGTCCGCCGGTGCATCCGCGGGCGGGCCCCAGAGGTCTTCCCCCGCGGGAGCGGAGGCGGAAGCCGGGGGCGCAGCCGGTCGGTGCGGGGGGCGGGCCGTGAGGTACGACTCGACCAGGGCGGCCGCCGAGCGGCGCAGGGCGAGGGACTCCGGGTCCAGCGGCAGCGGCCAGGACTGGTCCTGCGTCGACCCCGCCGCCAGGGCCGGGTTCTCCTCGCCCGGAGCCGGCTCAGGCGCCCAGGCCTCGATCTCGCCGTGTCCCGCGACGCAGTGCTCGTACAGCGCCGACAGGAAAGACGACGGTCCGCGCGGCTTCTTCTGCGTGGGGCCCCACCAGTGCCCCGAGGCGAGCAGCAGGGAGCGGGGGCGGGTGAAGGTCACGTAGCCGAGGCGGAGTTCCTCGGTCTCCTTGTGGTCCTTCAGGGCCGCCTTGAAGGCCTTCAGCCCCGCCGAGGTCCACGCCGGATCACCGGGAAGGGTGGAGGCGTCGCCGCGCAGGGCGTACGGCAGCACCTTGGCGTACGAGGTCCAGGCCTCCGGGGGGTTCTCCTTCGGGAACGCGCCCGCGCACAGCTCCGGGACCACGACCACGTCCCACTCCAGCCCCTTGGACTTGTGCGCGGTGAGCACCTTCACGGTGTTCTCGCCGCCGGGCAGGGCGTGGTCGAGGCCCTTCTCGTACTGGGCCGCCGTGCGCAGGAAGGCCAGGAACGCCAGCAGCGACGCCTCCCCGTCCAGGGAGGCGAAGCCCGCCGCCACGTCCAGGAAGCCGGACAGCGTCTCGCGCCGCCGCGCGGCCAGGGCGTGCGGGGAGGCGGACAGTTCCACGTCGAGGCCGGTCACGGCCAGCACCCGGTGCAGTACGTCCATCAGCGGGTCGGCGAGCGAGCGCCGCAGGTCGCGCAGCTCCTGGGCCAGGTGCGCGAAGCGGACCCGGGCGGCGGCCGAGAACGGCAGGTCGTCCGGCTGCGAGGACGTGCCGGAGCCGTCCAGGAACGTCTCCAGGGCGTCCGCCAGCGAGATGATCTCCGCCGGGTCCACGCCCTCCACCGCCGCCGCGAGGCGCTCGTCCGGGTCCTCCGCCCCGCCCGGCGAGCGGCCGATCAGCAGCCGCGCGCGCCGCCCGAGCAGGGCCAGGTCGCGCGCGCCGATCCGCCACCGCGGCCCGATGAGGAGGCGTACGAGCGAGGCGTTGGCTCCCGGGTCCTGGAGCACCTCGCACACCGCGACCAGGTCCGCGACCTCCGGGAGGTGCAGGAGCCCCGACAGGCCGACGACCTCGACCGGCACGTCCCGGGCCACCAGCACCGCCTGGATCTGCGCGAAGTCGGCGGCGGAACGGCACAGCACCGCGATCTCCCGCGGCTCCGTGCCCGTCCGGACCAGGTGCGCGACGGAGTCCCCGAGCCACTCCAGCTCCTCGGCGCGGGTGGGCAGCAGCGCGCAGCGCACGGAGCCGGCCTGCTCCTCCCCCGGCGCCGGCCGCAGCGCCTCGACTCCCTCGTGCATGGCCCGCAGCGGGGCCGCGAGCCCGTTGGCCAGGTCGAGGAGGCGGCCGCCGCTGCGCCGGTTCTCGCTGAGCGAGAAGCGCGTGGCCGGGCTGCCGTCCGCGTGCGGGAAGTGCTCGGGGAAGTCGTCCAGGTTGGCCACGGACGCACCGCGCCAGCCGTAGATCGCCTGACAGGGGTCGCCGACGGCGGTCACGGCGTGCCCGCTGCCCCCGCCGAACAGCCCGGACAGCAGCAGCCGCTGGGCCACCGAGGTGTCCTGGTACTCGTCGAGCAGGACCACCCGGAACTCCTCGCGCAGCAGCGCCCCCACCTCGGGCCGGGTGGTCGCGAGCTCCGCGGACAGGGCTATCTGGTCGCTGAAGTCGAACAGGTCGCGGGAGCGTTTGGCGGCGCGGTAGCGCTCGGTCAGCTCCAGCAGCTCCAGGCGGCCGCGCGCCGCCTCGGGGACCTTGCGCAGGTCGTCGTTGGTGAGCCGGGTGCCGGACAGCACGTCCAGCAGCCCCGTGTCGTACGCGCGCAGCCGCTCCGGGGGGACCAGGTGCTCGGAGAGCTCGGCGTCGAGCGCGAGCAGGTCACTGACCAGGTCGGGGACGGACCTGGTCAGCGCCGGGTACGGGCCGGGCGCCTCGCGGAGCACCCGCGCGGCGAGCTGGAAGCGGGTGGCGTCCGCGAGCAGCCGGGCGCTGGGTTCCAGGCCGATGCGCAGGCCGTGGTCCTTGAGGAGCTGCCCGGCGAACGCGTGGTACGTGGAGATCCGCGGCTCACCGCCGACCGCATCGACCCCGGTCAGGAGGGGGGCGGGGTCGGGGTCGCCGATGCCGGCCGCCGCGAGGGCCTTGCGGACGCGCTCGGCGAGCTCGCCGGCGGCCTTGTTGGTGAAGGTCAGGCCGAGGACCTGCTCGGGCGCGACCGCCCCGGTGCCGACCAGCCAGACCACGCGGGCGGCCATGACGGTGGTCTTGCCCGAGCCGGCGCCGGCCACGATGACCTGCGGGGCGGGCGGCGCGGTGATGCAGGCGAGCTGCTCGGGCGTGAAGGGGATGCCGAGGAGCTCCTTGAGCTGCTCGGGGTCGGTGAGGACGGCCGGAAGCGAGGGAGCGGCGGGAGCGGAGGGGGGAGGGGACGGACGCGCGGGCACGGGAAAGAGGCTAGCCGCAGCCGCCGACAGTCCCGCTCACTCGACCGTCTGGCGGCCCTCCGGCCGGGCGCTGCAGGCACTGCGGAAGGAGCAGTGGTCGCAGTGCTTGCCGACGGCGGGGGTGAAGCGCTCGTCGAGCACCCGGCCCGCGGCGGTGGCGAGCAGGTCGCCGACCCACTCGCCGTCCAGCGGCTCCTGGGCCTGCACCTTGGGGACGGCGTCGCCGCCCTCGCGGACGGCGGCGCCCTGGCGCAGGTGGACGAGCTCGGCGCCGCCCGGCTGCGGCCGCAGGCCGTCGAAGACCTCGTCGACGGCGCCTTCGCGCACCGCGAGCTGGTAGACGGCGAGCTGCGGGTGCCGGGCGACCTCGGCCTTGGTGGGCGCGGCCTTGCCGGTCTTGAAGTCCACGACGTACGCACGCCCCTGCGGGTCCGATTCGACCCGGTCCATGGAGCCCCGGATCCGAACGGCGTACTCGCCCGCTTCGAGCGTGACGTCGAACGCGTGCTCCGTGGCCACGGCCGCCCTGCCCCCGCGGTCGGTGGTGTGCCAGCGCAGGAAGCGCTCCAGGGCCGCGCGGGCGGTCTCCTTCTCCTGGCGGGACTTCCAGGGGGCGTCGAAGGCGAGGGCGTCCCAGACGGAGTCGAGGCGCTCCATCAGGACGGCCAGGTCGGCGGGGGTGCGGCCGGAGGCGACCTCGTCGGCGAGGACGTGGACGACGTTGCCGAAGCCCTGCGCGGCGGTGGAGGGTGCGTCGGCCTTGACCTCGCGGCCCAGGAACCACTGGAGGGAACAGGTGTTGGCGAGCTGGTCCAGGGCGCTGCCGGACAGGGCGACGGGGCGGTCCCGGTCGCGCAGCGGAACGCTGCTGCGGGTGGGCTCGTACAGGCCCCACCAGCGCTGCGGATGCGCCGCGGGGACGAGCGGGCGGTCCTCCTCGTCGGTGAGCGCGGCGAGGCGGGCCAGCCGCCGGGCGGCCGCGTCGCGCAGGGCGGGCGAGGCCTCGGGGTCGACGGTGGTGGCGCGCAGCTCGGCGACGAGCGCCGGGACGGCGAGGGGGCGGCGCGGCCGGCCGGCGACGTCCTTGGGGGTGACGCCGAGCTCGGTGAGGAAGCGCGAGGGCTGGTCGCCGTCCTCGGCGGGGGCCTTGACGGCGGTGACGACGAGGCGTTCGCGGGCGCGGGTGGCGGCGACGTAGAAGAGGCGGCGTTCCTCGGCGAGGAGGGCGCCGGGGGTGAGGGGCTCGGCGAGGCCGTCGCGGCCGATGCGGTCGGCTTCGAGGAGGGAGCCGCGGCGGCGCAGGTCGGGCCAGAGGCCTTCCTGCACGCCGGCGACGACGACGAGCCGCCACTCCAGGCCCTTGGAGCGGTGGGCGGTCATCAGCCGGACCGCTTCGGTGCGGGTGGCCTTGCGGGTGAGCGTGTCGGCCGCGATGTCCTCGGCTTCGAGCTGTTCGAGGAAGTTCAGGGCGCCGCGGCCGCCGGTCCGCTCCTCGGCGCGGGCGGCCGTGTCGAAGAGCGCGCAGACGGCGTCGAGGTCGCGGTCGGCGTTGCGGCCGGCCGGGCCCCCGCGGCGGGCGCTGCGCTCCAGCCGCTGCGGCCAGGGGGTGCCGTCCCAGAGGGTCCACAGCACCTCTTCGGCGGTGCCGCCGCCCTGGAGCAGCTCGCGGGCCTTGCGCAGGAGCAGGCCGAGGCGCTGCGCTCCGCGGGCGTACGAGGGGTCGTGCGCGACGAGCCGTTCCGGTTCGGCGAGGGCGCGGGCCAGCAGCACGTCGGACGGTGCGGGCACCTTGATCCCGGCGGCCCGCTCCTCGTCGCGGAGCGCACGCCCGAGCCGGCGCAGGTCGGCGGAGTCCATCCCGCCGAGGGGCGAACCGAGCAGGGTGATGGCGGCCTCCACCCCGACCCACCCCTCATCAAGGGCGCCGCCGGGCCCGCCTACGGCTCCGGCCGCGGCTCCGGCTTCGGCTTCGGCTTCGGCTTCGGCGTCGTTCGGCGCGGCCGGGGCTGCGGCCTCCGGCCCGGCGGCTGCGGACGCCGGGGTGGCGGGGGCGCCCGCTTGGCGCTGGGCGGGGACGGTGGCGGGAGGAGCTGCGGCCTCACCGGCGGCCTCGTCGGCGGCGGCGGAAGCCGGGACCGGTCCGGCCGAGGCCCGGTCCGCGCCCGGGGGCAGGGTGGACAGGGCCAGCGTGCGCAGCGCCGTCAGCAGGGGGGACACCGCCGGCTCGTGGCGCAGCGGGATGTCCGTGCCGTCCGTCTCGGCCGGGACCCCCGCCGAGATCAGCGCGCGCCGCATCGCCGGCAGGGTGCGCCCGCCCGAGCGGACCAGGACGGCCATGTCCTGCCAGGGCACGCCGTCCTCCAGGTGCGCCCTGCGCAGGATGTCCGCGATGTTGTCAAGCTCGGCGCCGGCCGTCGGGTACGTGAACACCTCGACCCGGCCGCCCTCCCGCGTGGCCCGCAGCTCCCGGTGCGCCCGTACGGCGGCCGCGGGCAGCCGCGGAACCGGCATCCGCGCGGTCAGCAGGCGGGTCGCGGCCAGCAGGTTCGCGGCCGAGCGGCGGCCGACCGTCAGGGCATGGACGGCCGCGCCGGGGAAGACCCCCTCGAAGTCGAGGATGTTGTTCAGGTCGGCGCCGCGGAAGGCGTAGATCGACTGGTCCGGATCGCCGAAGGCGACCAGCGTGCCGGCCGGCCCGTTCAGGGCCCGCAGCAGCCGCAGCTGCGAGGCGTCGGTGTCCTGGTACTCGTCCACGTAGATCACGTCGTACGCACCGGACAGCGACGGCGTGCGCTCGGCCAGCAGGACCGCACGGTGGAGGAGCTCGGCGTAGTCCAGCGTGCCCTGCATGTCCAGGACGTCCAGGTACTCGGCGAGGAACGCGGCCGCCGCCTTCCAGTCCGGACGCCCCAGCCGGGAGGCGAACGCGTCGAGCGCCTCCGGCCCGAGACCCAGCTCGCGGGCGCGGGCGAGCACCGCGCGGACCTCGTCCGCGAAGCCGCGCGTGGTCAGCGCGGCCCGCAGGTCATCGGGCCAGCGGATCGAGCGGATCTGGCGCTGGCCCTCCAGCAGGGTGCGGACCATCACGTCCTGCTCGGGGCCGGACAGCAGCCGCAGCGGATCCGCGAACAGGTCGGTGTCCTGGTGGGCGCGCACCAGCCCGTAGCAGAAGGAGTGGAAGGTGGTGGCCTGCGGCGCCCGCGCGCCGCCCAGGCGCAGCGCGGCCCGGTCGCGCAGCTCCACGGCCGCCTTGCGGCTGAAGGTGAGGATCAGGATCCGGGCCGGGTCCGTACCGGCCTCGACGCGGGCGGCGGCCGCCTCGACCAGCGTGGTCGTCTTCCCGGTGCCCGGCCCGGCCAGGACCAGGAGCGGCCCGCGGGTGTGGTCAACCACCGCCTGCTGCGCTGCGTCCAGCACAGGGGGATCCACCCGTTCCGGCCCGGTGCGCACGAGGCGGTACGCGTCAGGGGTCCGCGTACGCCGCCGCTCGGAGCGGTCGGAGGGAGAGGTGATCACGTGGGGTGCCGGTCCTGGTGGGTCTGCCGTTGCCGCGGCCGCTGCCGCGTCCGCCGAAGAGGCAACGCTACGGCAACCGGCGCGCCCCGCGCAGTTCCCCGAGGTGGGGCGCCGGCTCGGGGCCGGGGGCTCCCCACCGCACCGGACGGGCCGGCGTGCGGGCAGGCCCGCGGGGCGTCCGGGGAGGCGTACCGTCCCCCGTACGGGCCTTCGTACGGGGACTCGGCCACCCGCTCGCGCCCCGGATGGACGAAGCTGTCAGGTGTGAGCCCCCTCCCGCTCTTCGCGTACGTCCCGGCCGTCCCAGCGCGCCCGCGGCATGTCGAGCCGGGCCTCGCCGCCGGCGGTCAGGCGCAGCGGCGTGGCCTCGGCCCGGTAGTGCTGAAGGGCGCGGTGCTCGCTGCCCGGGAGGGGCCGCCCGTCCGCCCGCACCACCCGCCACCAGGGCACGGCTCCCCCGTACAGGGCCATGACGCGGCCGACTTGGCGCGGGCCGCCCTCGCCGAGCCACTCGGCCACGTCCCCGTACGTCATCACCCGCCCGGGCGGAATCCGCTCGGTCGCTTCCAGCACCCGCTCCGCGTACGCGGGCAGCTCTTCGCTCATTCCGCCCATGGTGCCGCACGTCGCCGACGGGCCCGCGGAGGGCTTCCCTCCGCACCGGCGCGCACCCTGATGCCTCCCTTGCCCGCCGGTCCGTGCCACCATCTTCCGGGCGGTGACTGGTGATACGTGATCAAGAAGAGACGGAAGTGACGACGAAGGAGCAGGGTGTGAGCCCTCCGGACGGCGCGGCAGAGGACGACGGCACGCGCCCGGACCCGCGCCCCGAACCCCGCCCGGGCTCCGGCCCCGGCGAGCGGAGCAGGGCCGCGTCGCAGCCCGGGACCGGGCCGGAGACCGCCCCTGCCGCGCCCGGCTCCGCGTCCGGCGCCGGGGCCCGGTCCGCCGGGTCCGCGTCCGGGGAGGAGCACGGCCTCGGCTCCGACCCCGCCGACCAGGTCGAGGGCGACGAACCGCTGCTCGCCGCCCGGGTGCACCGGCCCTCCGACCTCGTCCGCCTCCTCGTCGGCATCCTCGGCATCGCCGTCGTCCTCGCCATCGCCGCCTTCGCCCACGGCACCACCGCCGGCCTCGAAGCCGACATCTCCCAGGGCACCGGTGCCGCGCCCGACCTGCTGATCAAGGTCGCCGGGCTGGTCTCCAGCATCGCCGTCCTGCTCGTCCCCGTCGCCTTCGCCATCGAACGGCTGATCAAACGCGACGGGCTGCGCATCGCCGACGGCGTCCTCGCCGCCGTACTCGCCCACGGCGTCACCCTCGCCACCGACCTGTGGGTCTCCCAGGCCGCCCCCGCGACCATCCAGGACGCCCTGACCCGGGCCACCGGGGCGGGCGGCGCCCTCACCGACCCGGTGCACGGCTACCTCGCGCCGGTCATCGCGTACATGACCGCCGTCGGCATGACGCGGCGGCCCCGCTGGCGGGTCGCCCTCTGGGTGGTGCTGTTGCTCGACGCGTTCGCGATGCTGGTGAGCGGCTACACGACCCCGTTCTCGATCATCCTGACGGTGCTGATCGGCTGGAGCGTCGCGTACGGGACGCTGTACGCCGTCGGCTCGCCGAACGTGCGGCCCACCGGGCAGCACCTGCTGGCCGGGCTGCGCCGGGTGGGGTTCCAGCCGGTCAGCGCGATGCGCGCCGAGGTCCCCGAGGGCGGCGACACCCCCGAGGTGAGCGACCGGGGACGCCGCTACCACGTCACCCTGGAGGACGGCCCGCCGCTCGACGTCACCGTCGTCGACCGCGAGCAGCAGGCCCACGGCTTCTTCTACCGGGTCTGGCGCCGCCTCACGCTGCGCGGCATCACCACCCGGCGCAGCCTCCAGTCGCTGCGCCAGGCCTTGGAGCAGGAGGCGCTGCTCGCGTACGCCGCCATCGCGGCCGGGGCCAACGCGCCGAAGCTGATCGCCACCTCCGAGCTGGGCCCGGACGCCGTCATGCTCGTGTACGAGCACCTCGATGCCCGGCCGCTGCACGCCCTCGCCGACGAGGAGATCACCGACGACCTGACCCGCAACGCGTGGGAGCAGGTGCGGGCCCTGCAGTCGCGCCGGATCGCGCACCGCCGGCTTGAGGGTGACGCCCTGCTGGTGGATCGTTCCGGCAAGGTCATCCTCACCGACCTGCGCGGCGGCGAGATCGCGGCCGGCGACCTGGTGCTCCGGATGGACACCGCGCAGCTGCTGACCACGCTCGGCCTGCGGGTCGGCGCGGAGCGGGCGGTGGCCTCGGCGGTGTCGGTGCTCGGCCCCGACACTGTGGCGGACTGCCTGCCGCTGCTCCAGCCGATCGCGCTGAGCCGTTCCACCCGGTCGACGCTGCGCAGGCTGGCCCGGGAACGGGCCGACCGGCAGCGGGAGGCCGTACTGGAGTCCTCGCGGGCGGCGAAGGCGGCGCGGGAGGCGGCCGCCGGGGCGGAGTCCGGTGCGGGGACGACCTCCGCGGCCGACCGGAAGGCCGAGAAGAAGGCGCTGGACGACGCCCTGGACGGGGCCCGGGAGGAGGACCTGCTGAGCCAGATCCGCCAGCAGGTGCTGCTGATCCGCCCGCAGGCCCCGGTGGAGCCGGCCCGGCTGGAGCGCATCCGCCCGCGGACGCTGGTGTCGTTCATCGCCGGAGCCTTCGGTGCGTACTTCCTGCTCACGCAGCTGGCCCATGTGGACTTCGGGACGATCATCGGCGAGGCGGAGTGGGGCTGGGTGGGGGCCGCACTGGCCTTCTCGGCGCTCACCTACTTCGCGGCGGCGATGAGCCTGCTGGGCTTCGTACCGGAACGGGTGCCGTTCCTGCGCACCGTGGTCGCCCAGGTGGCGGGGTCCTTCGTGAAGCTCGTCGCCCCGGCGGCGGTCGGCGGCGTCGCCCTGAACACGCGCTTCCTGCAGCGCGCGGGGATCCGGCCGGGGCTGGCGGTGGCGAGCGTGGGCGCCTCGCAGCTGTTCGGCCTCGCGAGCCACGTCCTGCTGCTGCTGGCCTTCGGCTACCTGACGGGCACCGAGAAGACCCCAGAGATGACCCCGTCCAGGACGGTCATCGCGGGTCTGCTGACGGTGGCGGTGCTGGTGCTGGTGGTGACGGCGGTGCCGTTCCTGCGCAAGTTCGTGGTGACGCGGGTGCGCGCCCTGTTCGCGGGCGTGGTGCCGCGCATGCTGGACGTCCTGCAGCGGCCGCAGAAGCTGATGACGGGCATCGGCGGCATGCTGCTGCTGACCGGCTGCTTCGTGATGTGCCTGGACGCCTCGATCCGTGCCTTCGGCGGCGGCGAGGCCCTGAGCTACGCCAGCATCGCGGTGGTCTTCCTGGCCGGCAACGCCCTGGGCTCGGCGGCCCCGACCCCGGGCGGCATCGGTGCGGTGGAGACGACGCTGACCCTCGGCCTGATCGCGGCCGGCCTGGACAAGGAGGTCGCCATCTCGGCGGTCCTGCTGTTCCGCCTGATGACCTTCTGGCTCCCGGTCCTCCCGGGCTGGATCTCGTTCAACTTCCTCACCCGCAAGGAAGCCATCTAGCGGGGAGCCGCGGGCCGAATCGCGGTCCCGCCGGCTCAGAGGTACGGGGCCGCTCGCCGGTCCGACCCGGATGGGTCAGCGCGGGGGCGGGGGTCAGTGGGGGCGCGCAGGATGGGGGTATGTCGCGAAACCTGCCGCGGATCTCCGCTCTCGCCGTGCTCGCCACCCTGCTGGCCGGGGTCAGTGGGTGTTCTGACAGCGGGGAGGAGAAGACCCCCCGGGCCGGCGGGACCAAGGGGGCCGCGCCGCTCAAGTGGGGGGAGTGCGGGGCCCCCACCGTCGCCGAAGGCGGCGGGCAGGCGCCGCCCAAGGACTGGCAGTGCGCCACCCTGCACGTGCCGCTCGACTACGCGAAGCCCGAGGGGGAGACGATCCCGATCGCGCTGATCAAGGCGCCCGCGCGGGACAAGGGCAAGCGGATCGGTTCGCTGGTGTTCAACTTCGGCGGGCCCGGCGGGTCCGGGATCAGTACGCTGCCCGGCGCCGCCAAGGAGTACGAGGCCCTGCGTGCCCGCTACGACCTGGTCAGCTTCGATCCCCGCGGGGTGGGCCGCAGCGCCCCCGTCCAGTGCGAGGACGACAAGCAGCTCGACGCCTACTACTCCCAGGACTCGACGCCCGACACCCCTCAGGAAGAGGTCGTCTTCGTCGACAACATCAAGAAGTACCAGCAGGCCTGCAAGACGAAGTCCGGGAAGGTGCTGCCTTACGTCGGGACGGAGAACGCCGCCCGCGACATGGACCGGATCCGCCAGGCCCTCGGCGACGAGAAGCTGTACTACTTCGGGATCTCCTACGGGACCGAGCTCGGCGGGGTCTACGCGCACCTCTTCCCGAAGAACATCGGCCGGGCCGTCTTCGACGCCGTCGTCGACCCCACCAAGACCGCGGAGGGAGGTGCACTCGGCCAGGCCAAGGGCTTCCAACTGGCCCTCGGCAACTTCGCGCAGGACTGCGTGGACCGGGGCGAGGCCTGCCGGATCCAGGGCAGCACCGCCCAGGAGATCGAGGAGAACATCCTCAAGCTCCAGAAGGACCTGGCCGCGAAGCCCATCCCCGGCCTCGGCGGCCGGATGCTCACCGATTCCGCGGCGACCAACGGCATCGCCCAGGCCCTGTACTCGCAGGAGCTGTGGCCGCTGCTGGAGCAGGGCGTGGACGAGGCGGAGGGCGGCCAGGGGCAGTTGCTGATGGCGTTGTCCGATGCGCTCAACGGGCGTGACCAGCAAGGCCATTACAGCAACATCGGCGCCGCCAACGCCGCCATCAACTGCGCCGACTCCAAGGACCGGTTCACCCTGGCGCAGACCCGGTCGAAGCTGCCGGAGTTCCGCGCCGCCTCCCCCGTCTTCGGGGACTTCCTCGGCTGGGCGCTGATGAGTTGCACCGACTGGCCGGTCCCGGGCGCCTGGGAGACCCCGGACGTCTCCGCCCCGGGCGCCGCCCCGATCCTGGTGATCGGCAACACCGGTGACCCGGCGACCCCGTACGAGGGCGCCCGCAGGATGGTCGAGCGGCTCGGGCCCGGTGTCGGCGTGGAACTCACGTACAAGGGCGAGGGGCACGGGGCGTACAACAGCGGCGACAAGTGCGTGCAGCAGGCCGTGAACGCCTACCTGTTGGACGGGAAGGTGCCCGCGGCCAATACCGTCTGCACCCCGTCCTCTTCGTCCGCCTCTTCCTCCGCGACCGCCGTCTCCGCCTCCTCCACCTCGGCGGGGTAGGAACGGACCGAGGGGCCGCACCGCGTGCGCGGTACGGCCCCTCGAAGGTCCAAGTGCCTGCGAAGTGCCTCCGGGAGGAGGACTGGAGGACTAGTAGACCGGCTTCTCCGGCTCGATCTGGTGGACCCAGCCGATCACGCCGCCGCCCACGTGGACCGCGTCCGCGAAGCCCGCGGACTTCAGGACCGCGAGGACTTCCGCACTACGGACACCCGTCTTGCAATGCAAGACGATCCGCTTGTCCTGCGGGAGGTCCTGGAGCGCGGTGCCCATCAGGAACTCGCCCTTGGGGATCAGCTTCGCGCCGGGGATCGAGACGATCTCGTACTCGTTCTTCTCGCGGACGTCGATGATCTCGATGTTCTCGCCCTCGTCGATCCACTCCTTGAGCTGCTTGGGAGTGATCGTCGAACCGGCCGCGGCCTCCTGGGCCTCCTCCGACACGACGCCGCAGAAGGCCTCGTAGTCGATGAGCTCGGTGACCGTCGCGTTCGGGCCGCAGACCGCGCAGTCGGGGTCCTTGCGGACCTTGACCTGGCGGTACTGCATCTCCAGGGCGTCGTAGATCATCAGGCGGCCGACCAGCGGCTCGCCGACACCCGTGAGGACCTTGATGGCCTCGGTGACCTGGATGGACCCGATGGACGCGCACAGCACGCCCAGGACGCCGCCCTCGGCGCAGCTCGGAACCATGCCCGGCGGCGGGGGCTCCGGGTACAGGCAGCGGTAGCACGGTCCGTGCTCGGACCAGAAGACCGAGGCCTGGCCGTCGAAGCGGTAGATCGAGCCCCACACGTACGGCTTGTTCAGCAGCACGCAGGCGTCGTTGACCAGGTAGCGCGTGGCGAAGTTGTCCGTGCCGTCGACGATGAGGTCGTACTGGCTGAAGATCTCCATCACGTTGTCGGCTTCGAGCCGCTCCTCGTGAAGGACCACGTTCACGTACGGGTTGATGCCCAGCACGCTGTCGCGCGCGGACTCGGCCTTGGACCGGCCGATGTCCGCCTGGCTGTGGATGATCTGACGCTGCAGGTTCGACTCGTCGACCTCGTCGAACTCCACGATGCCCAGCGTGCCGACGCCGGCCGCGGCGAGGTACATGAGGGCGGGAGAGCCGAGGCCGCCCGCGCCCACGGCCAGCACCTTGGCGTTCTTCAGGCGCTTCTGGCCGTCCATCCCGACATCCGGGATGATCAGGTGGCGGGAGTACCGACGAACCTCGTCAACGGTGAGCTCAGCAGCTGGCTCGACCAGGGGTGGCAGCGACACGGGGACTCCGTAGATGGGTATGTCTGAACGGTGGTTCTTTCCGTAACACTGCCACGCCCTTCTTCATTCCGAGACACCCGGTCCGATGCGTGAGACGATTTCGTCCCAGTACGCGGGCATTGACGCCCAGGGGTCCCGGTCTCCCGTCCCGCGCCGGTCGGTGAACCAGATCGTGCCCGCGCCCTGCCAGCGGGCGATCCGCACCGCCTCCTCCAGGTGCGTGCGCGGCACCCCGTGGACCAGGTGGCAGAACCGCTCCGCCGGGTACTCGGCGGTCCACTCCGCCACCTGGGACCAGCGGTAGTCCGTCCATGCGCCGGAGAAGGTGACCAGCTGGTCGGCGGCCTCCACGTAGCCCTCGTACGGGTGCGTGCCGTGTCCCAGCACGATCCGCAGCGCCTCTCCCCCGTCGCCGAGCCCGCGCAGCGTGTCGGCGACCCGGCGTACCGCGACCAGGTCCGCCCGGTCCGCGGGGGCGTCGGCGAGGTAGAACCCGTCCACCCGGTACCAGTCCCGGTAGCGGTGGGCGTCGGAGACGAGCTCCCCGAAGGAGCGGGACCCGTCCCGCATCGCCAGATGGCCGAGTACGGTGCCGCCGGCGTTACGGAGCTTCGCCGCGGCTTCGGTGCAGTGCGGGTCGGGCCGGCCGCCCGGCCCGTCGGCGACGTTGAGCACGGTCCAGTGCAGCGGGGTCCCGGGACGGGTCAGCTCGGCCCATTCGACCGGCGCGAGCAGCGGGTGCGCGTAGCCGGGCACGCCCAGGCCGAGACGGCCCGCCTCGGTGGCGGCGGCCGCGGCCTGTGTCGTCAGATGCGGCACGCCGCCTCCATCCAGATGTCCGCGAGGGATTCCTCCAGGTTGATCCGGGGCCGCCAGCCGAGCCGGTCCCGGGCGGTGCGCACGTCGGCCTGCTGCCAGGCGCCGCAGCCGTCGGGGTACGGGTACGCCGCAGGCACCGTGGCGGCCGCGGCGATCTGCTCGGGCGTGGCCTCCGAACGCGGGGCTCCGATGGCCGCCAGACCGGCCGGCCGGCCCGGGTGCCCGTGTCCGGGCCCGTGCCCGTGGGCGTGCTGCTGCGCTCCGCCGTGCGGTACGTCCAGCTCGTGCAGGGCCCCGCCGTAGCCGGCGACCCTGGCCAGCACGGCCGCCGCGTCGCGCAGCCGGACCGCGCGGCCGGTGCCGATGTTGACGACGCCCTGGGCGGCGGAGAGCGAGGCGGCGTGCACGGCCCGCGCCACGTCCCGGACGTCCACGAAGTCGCGCTGGACGCCGAGCCCGCTGAGCTTGAGCTCACCGTCCCCGTTCTGCATGGCGCGCCGCATGGCCTCGGCGAGCCGGCCGAGCGGGGATCCGGCAGGGGTGCCGGGGCCGACGGGCGAGAAGATCCGCAGGACGACCGCGTCGAGTCCGGAGCCGAGCACCAGCTCGGTCGCGGCGAGCTTGCTGACGCCGTACGGTCCGCCGGGTCTGGGCACGGCGTCCTCGGCCGTGGACGATCCGGGCTGGCTGGGCCCGTACTCGGCGGCGCAGCCGAGCTGGACGAGGCGGGCCCCGCAGCCGCTGCGGCGCAGCGATTCGCAGATGGTGGCCACGGCGACGGTGTTGTGGCGGGTCAGTTCCCGGGCGCCGCCCCGGGTGGTGCCGGCGCAGTTGATGACGACGCCCGGGTGGACGGCGTCGAGGAACCGGGTGAGCGCGCCGGGGCTGCCGGTGGCGAGGTCGAAGCGGACGTCGGCGTCGTCGCCGCGGCCGAGCGCGGTGAGCTGGACGGCGGGGTCGGCGAGCAGGCGGTCGGCGACGTAGCGGCCGAGGTATCCGTTGGCTCCGATCAGCAGCACCCTCATCGCGCGGCCCCTTGATCGGTTGGCTGGCCGGTCATCCTGTGTCTCCTTCGTCGGTGGGCAGGGGTCGTGTCGGGGTCGGGGTGGGGGCCGGGTTCGGCGGTTCAGGGCCTTGCGTGGGCGGACGCGCGGGACAGCGCGACGACGGCGTGGACGAGGAGCCCTGCCGCGGCGGCGGACACCGCGAGCGGGACGGGGACCAGGGCGAGGGCGAGGGCTGCGGTCACGGGCCCGCGCGCGGCGCCGTGGCCGAGCAGCAGGCGGGTGAGGAACAGCAGGACGGCCGGCGGTACGGCGAGCGCGAGCGGTGTCCCGGCGAGGGCGGCCGCCCCGGCGGCGGCTGCGGCGAAGGCGGCCACCGCGCCGAGCAGCAGCGGCCGGGTCCCCTCGGCGAAGTCCTCCAGGGCGCGGCTCCCGGCGAGCCTGCGCCGGGCGCGGGCGGCGAACAGGGCGCCGATCAGGTGGCCGGGGGCCACGGCCAGCGCGAGGGCGACCCCGAGGGCGGTGCCGTGGCGGTACACCGCCCAGCCGACGGCGGCCGCGGCGAGGAGGTGCGCGGCGTACGGGAAGCGTCCGGCGGCGGCCCCGCCGGGCCGGCCGGGCCGTACCAGGGCGGCGACGGTGGCGAGTACGGCGATCGGGCCCGCGAACGGCGTCCCGGCGGCTGCGGCCCCGAGCGCGAGGGCCCCGGGCAGCAGGGCGTACCCGAAGCCGCGTAACGCACGGGCGTCGACCGCCCGGCCGGCGGGCGGGGCGGCGGGCTCGTCCCCGCGCGGGGTCCGGGCGTACAGCTCCTCGGCGAGGGAGAAGACGTCGCGGTGGCGGAAGCGGGCGGCGGTCCGGTCGGTGATGCCCTGGGCCTCCAGCCCGGCGGCGATCTCCAGCGGGTCCACGGCCCGTTCGCACAGCGCCCGGTGGCGGTGCAGCAGGGTCTTGACGGGGTCCCCGGCGGCGCGGCGGCGGGGTGTCCCGGGGACGGGGGCGAGGGGTGCCGCTTCGTCGAGGGTCATACCGCCGCCTCCGACGGGGCTGCCGCGCCGGGGCCCGCGGCGCCCGGATACACGTCCGGGGCCGCGGCCGAAGCCGGGCCCGGAGCCGCCGCCGCGCCCGCGGCGGGAACCGGCACCGCGGCCGGATCCGTCTCGGTCGCCGGACCCGCGTCGGTCGCCGGGCCGGCATCGGGCCCCGCGCCCGCGCTCGGCGTGGACGCCCAGGTCGGGGTCGTCCAATGGCCCGGGACCCGGGCCTCCGGGGGTTGCGCGAAGGGGACCCCCGCGCCCGCGCGCCCCGGCCCGCGGGCCAGCAGCTGCAGGTAGATCTCCCGGAAGGCGGCCACGTTCTGCTCGACGGTGAACAGCTCCATGGCCCGCGCCCGGGCGGCGGCGCCCAGCCGCCCGGCCCGCTCGGGGTCGCCCAGCAGCGCCAGGCAGGCGTCGGCCAGGGCCCGCGGATTGCGCGGGGGGACGACGAGGCCGGTGCCGCCGATGACCTCGCACACCGCCCCGACGTCGGTGGACACGGTGGCCCGCCCGCAGAACATCGCCTCGGCCAAGGTGATGGGGAAGCCCTCGATCACGGAGGACAGGACGACCACGCGTCCCGAGCCGTACGCGTCGGCCGACGAGGGGGCCTCGGGTCCGCCGATCTCCTCGAAGGTGACCGGGTTCTCCCCCACCGTGACCGCGTCGGCGGCCTCGTCGGGGAAGAGCTGCGCCGCCAGCGAGCGGCAGTCCGCGAGGTACCCCGGCACCGCCGCCGTGGCGAAGAGGCGCAGCCGGGTCCCCGGCGCGCCCTTGCGGACCTCGGCGAACGCATGGAGCAAAGCGATCAGGTCCTTGGCCGGCTCGATCCGGCCGACCCACACCAGGGTGTCCGGGTCTCCGCGGTCCGGCGCCTCCCCGACGGTGGCGAATCGGTCCGCCTCCATTCCCGGGTACACCGTCCGCACCCGCTCCCGCTGCGCCCCGCACCGCTCCTGCCAGCGGCGGGCGTGCGCGTTGCCGGGGGTGAGCAGGTCGGCGCGGGCGTAGATCTCGGCGGCCAGCCGTACGTGGAAGGCCGCGAGCAGGGCCCGCACGGCCGGCCGGGTGCCTTCGGCGTCCTCCAGGTAGTGGGCCCGGAGCTGCACCCCGTACTCCGTGACCAGCAGCGGAACCCCGAAGAAGCGTTTGGCCAGCAGTCCGGGCAGCGCCGCCACCCCGCCCGCGGCCGCGTGGCACACGTCGACCTCGCGCAGGTCCTCGTACCAGTCGAGGGACAGCGGCCGCAGCAGCCGCTCCAGGGCGTCGACGAACTCCAGCAGGTCCGCCACCTGGGCGCGCTGTACGGAGCGGCGCGCTCCCGGGGCGCGGCAGGCGGCCTCCACCGCGCGCACCGCGGTCTCGGAGCGCAGCGCCGCGTACAGCCCGCCCTGCTCGCGGGCGAGTTCGGCCAGCCCGTACAGTCCGGCGGCGAAGGCCGCGGGCTCGTCGGCGCAGATGCCCCGGACGAGCTCATTGAAGCAGTCGGCGAAACGCCGGCGTTCGCGTCGGGAGTAGCTGCGGCCGTCGTCGGCCGGGGCCCACAGCGGGGCGGTCCAGACCCGGGTGACGTGTTCGGGGAGGACGACCCGGCCGCGCTCCTCCTGCTCGGCGCTGCGGCTCAGCGCGTAGAGCTCGAACTCGTGCTGCGGCAGGCCGCGTACGAGCCGGTCACACCAGATCCTGGCCTCTCCCGTCGCATACGGATAACCACCTTCGGTGAGCAGTCCGATCCGCACGAGTGGCACCCCCGTTCTCCCGTTTCAGGCGGTCGCCTCCGGTCCGGTGACCCGCCCCGGGAGAACTCAAGCGGATGTGCCGGTGGCGCGACGGACGGTTGTCCGTCGCGCCAC
>NZ_JBWKCE010000001.1:403001-410599 GCF_056436685.1 Streptomyces sp. NPDC043680
CCGTTCCTCCGTTTGCGGGCGGGGCCCCCCGGCGGGGGCCCCCCCCGGGGTACAACACATCCTTTGGCGCGGGGGGCCCTCCGTAGGGTTGCCGGCCCCGCCACCGGAAGGGGTGAAGAGTCGTAACTTTCCCGTACGGTCCGCGTTCGAGCGCGCTAGAGCCGGGGGCGGCGCCCCGGGTCCCCCGGCCCCCGTGCCGGACCTGCCGGAGCCGGGGTCAACTGCCGGGGAAAACCCACGGGTTGGGCTTGCACTGGATGCCGCCGATGTCGAGCGACTTCGTCTGCTGCTGCATGATCGGCGCGAGGGCGCCCGGGGTCTGGCAGTTCACGTGCCCGTGCCCGAGCCGGTGGCCGACCTCGTGGTTGATGAGCATCTGCCGGTAGGCGAACATCTGGTCCGCGCCGTACGTCGCCGAGCCCTGCGCCCACCGGAACGCGTTGATCATCACCCGGTCGGTGGATGCGGAATCGCAGCTGACGTTGTCGACCGTGGTGTCCAGCCCGGACTTCGCGCACCACACCCCGGTGGTCCCGGGGCTGGCGAGGGTGATCACGAAGTCGGCCTCGCCGCCCGGCACCCGCTCGAAGGTCTTCACCCCGCCGTGACCCCAGCTGCGGTCGTCGTTGAGCGTGCGGTGGACGGCCTCGGCGAACAGCTGGGGGTCCAGGCCGAGCCCCTGCTCGACGTCGACCCGGTAGCGGACCACCTTGCCCTTGCCGGGCGCCGGAGCCACCCCGGGCACGGTGTCGAAGACCCCCGACCCCTTCAGCTTCTCGTCGATGGGGAACTGCTGGGCCATCTTCTGCTCGTACGACAGCTCCGGCGCGGCGGCGACCGGCGCCTGCGGGGTCGGCCGGCCGTCGGACCGGGAGGCGGCGGACTGCCCGGGCTGGGCCCGGTCCGGCACCTGGCCGGCGGACCGCGTGGCGCTCGTCGCGCTCTGTCCCTCGGAGGCCATGTGCACCGCCACGACCACGGCGATCACGGTGCTCACGGCCACGGCGGCCATGCCGGTGTACATACGGGCCTTGCGGCCGCGGCCGGAGCCGGTCCGCTCCTCGCCGGGGGTCTCCTCGGGCGTCCGCGGCGCCTGCGGGACGCGCGGGCCGGGCACCCGGCAGTGCGAGCCGGTGGAGGCGACGGGGTCGGCTGCCGCGGGGGGCGTGCGCAGTTCGGGCGCAACGGCCTGTGCGGGCAGGGTGACCTGCGGGAAGCCGACCGCGGGCGTGCCGAAGGCGGGGGTGTCGGTGTCCAGGACGGCCGCGGTGCTGCGGCGCGGGCGCGGTACGGCGCCGCGGTCCGGGTCCGCGTCGGCGGGGCGGCCCCAGGCGGGGGGCCCGGGCCGGCCGCCCCAGGCGCCCCCGGGCTCGTGCTGCTCTGGGTGGCCCGCGGGACGGGCGTCCGGCTCGGGCCACTGCCGGGGCGCGTATCCCCGGTGGCTGACGGTCGGTTCGGTGTGGCGGTGGCCAGCCGGTCCCCCGTGCGCGGGGCGGGCCCCGTACGGCAGGTGCTCCTCGTACGGCCGGTGCTCCGCGGAGGGGAGGTCCTCGCCGTACGGCCGGTACTCCTCGTACGGGAGGTCCTCCCCGTACCCGGGATGCGCCGCGGGCTCCGGCACCGGCGCCGGCCGGGCGGGGGCGGGGGCGGGGCCCTTGCGACTATGTCGTCCCACGGTCGTCAGCCTCTGCCGTCTTCGGTAGTGCGTGCGGACTCGTTCAGCAGGTCCCGGAAGGCGGTCGCCACCACCTCGGGGTACTCCATCATGGCCACGTGCCCGGCCTCGGGCAGGCACAGCAGCCGCGAACCGCGGAAGGCCGCGGCGGCCTTGCGCGCCATACGGTACGAGACCAACAGGTCGCGGGCGCCGTAGATCAGCAGGGTCGGGGCGAGCACCCGCTGCGCCTGACGCCACAGACCGTGCTGGCCGCCGAGGGTGTAGGCGTCGACGATGCCGCGCGAGGAGCGGGTCATCGCCTCCCAGAAGTACGGAAGGGCGAGCCGCCGCTCCATCTCCTCCACGGCGTGGCGGAAGCCCTCGGGCGTCACCCGTGAGGGGTCGCCGTAACAGAGGTCCGTCACCCCCCTGGTGCGCTGCTCGGCGGTCAGGCCGCGGGTCAGCCGGGCGAGCAGCGCGGCCGTTCCGGGGACCGCGAGCAGCGCCGTGGGCACGGCCGACCTCTGCACGCGCAGCTCCGGCAGCGCGGGCGAGACCAGGGTCAGCGTGCGCACGAGGTCGGGCCGGACGGCTGCGACGCGGGTGACGACGGCGCCTCCCATGGAGTTGCCGAACAGGTGCACCGGGCCGCGTCCGGCGGCGTCGAGGTGGCGGATGACCGCGCGGGCCATCGCCGTCAGCGAGTAGTCCCGGTTGGCGGGCGGCGGGGACCAGCCGAAGCCGGGGAGGTCGAGGGCCTCGCCGTCGACCTCGTCCTCCAACTGCGCCATGAGGTCCGACCAGTTCGTCGAGGAACCGCCGAGTCCGTGCACGAACAGGGCCGGAGGCAGAGCGGGGCGGCGCGGTGGCCGGAACCGTACGGCCAGCTCCAGGCCGGGCAGCACGACGGTGCGCACCTGCTCGCCCTCCGCCACGCGGGCGGCCCCCACCTGGGAGGACGGCTCGGCGGTGGAGCGTAGGCCCGGCAGCTCGGTCGAAGACATGGGGGCAATGTTACGAGACGATCACGTCCGGACTCTTGTGTTCGGCATCACAGGCGCATGCGGATCCGCGTAGCGGGGTATTGGCGATCCTCCTAGGCTCATAGGTGAGCAGGCCCACGAGGGGTGAGGGAAGAAGGGGAGCCAGATGAGTGTCGATCCCGCAGAGCCGGACAGCTTCCACGACCGTTTCCGGGATCCCCTCGACGCGGAGGCACCCGAAGCGGACACCGCGGAGCAGCTGGCCGAGGTGCAGCCGGACGAGGACGACCGGGTCACCGGTGTCGACCGCGACGAGGCGACCGACGGTGACGCCGTCGAGCAGGCGCGGGTGGTGCCCCTGGACGAGGACGACTACCGCTGACGGGCGACGCTACCGCCGAGTACCCCGCCGAGCCCCGCTGACCAGCACCTCAGGGTGGTCCGCACAGCGAGAAAACTCGGCTCGGACCCTACAGATTCGGTTACCGAAAAGTACGATGGCGGCGCGGCGCAGAGCGCACTGTGTTCTTAGAGAAAGTGGGAGGCGGCGTGACAGCCATCGAGCAGACCGAGGCAGCGCGTCCCCGGGGCACGCGCCTGCCGCGCCGAGCCCGACGCAATCAGCTCCTGGGCGCGGCCCAGGAGGTCTTCGTCGCGCAGGGTTACCACGCGGCGGCGATGGACGACATCGCCGAGCGTGCCGGAGTCAGCAAGCCGGTGCTCTACCAGCACTTCCCCGGCAAGCTCGATCTGTACCTGGCGCTGCTGGACCAGCATTGCGAGGCCCTGCTGCTCGCCGTGCGCACCGCGCTCGCGTCGACCACGGACAACAAGCTGCGCGTGGCCGCGACCATGGACGCCTACTTCGCGTACGTGGAGGACGAGGGCGGCGCGTTCCGGCTGGTCTTCGAGTCGGACCTGACCAACGAGCCGGCGGTGCGGGAGCGCGTCGACCGGGTCTCGCTCCAGTGCGCCGAGGCGATCTCCGACGTCATCGCCGAGGACACCGGCCTGTCGAAGGACGAGTCGATGCTGCTGGCGGTGGGCCTCGGCGGGGTCTCGCAGGTCGTGGCCCGGTACTGGCTGTCCAGCGAGAGCCCGGTCGCCCGGGACACGGCGGTGGGACTGCTGACCTCGCTGGCCTGGCGCGGTATCGCCGGCTTCCCGCTGCACGGCACGGACGCGGGGCAGGGCGGACAGGGCGCGCAGTCCTGAGTCCGGGCACCGGCGTCCGGGCACCGGCGCCGGCTCCGGGCTCGGCGCTGTTCGCTGCGAGCATGTCCGCAGCGCCGGGTCGCCGTCCCCTCTCCGGGCTAATGTGGACCGGGTACGGCGCGGCGACACGCGCACAACGGACCGTCGGAGGGACAAAGCCGTGGAGGTCAAGATCGGCGTGCAGCACGCACCCCGGGAGATCGTGCTGGAGAGCGACTTGAGCGCCGAGGAGCTGGAGCGCGTCGTCACGGCCGCGCTGACCGGTTCGGAGCCGCTGCTGAGCCTGACCGACACCAAGGGCCGCAAGGTCCTGGTGCCGTCCGACCGCCTGTCGTACGTCGACGTGGGCGAGCCGAGCGTGCGCAAGGTCGGCTTCGGCGCGCTCTGACGCTCCGGCCGCTTCGGGAACTGGGTGAAACGGCCCGGTGGTTGATTCCACCGGGCCGTTTCCCTTTCTTCCGCTTCGGGTAGGACCGCAGTGACCTGGTTTGCCCCTGATCTTCGGGAGGCCTTCATGCTGCTGATGGAAGCGCTCGGCTCCGCCCTCCTGGGCCTCGCCCTGTCCGGAGCGGCCGTGCGGGTGCTCGCGCAGCGGCTGCCGTCCCCGAGAGTGGTGCTGGTCAGCGGGACCCTGGGGGCCCTGTTCGGGGCGTTCCTCACGCAGTACGCGCTGGGCCCGGGGCACAACACCCTGACCGCGACCTTCGTCGGCGCCGTGCTGGTGGCGACGGTGGTGCTGTCGCTGCTGCTGCGCCCGGGCGCCGGGCCGCGACGATCATCCCGCCCGGCTCCGTTTTCGCTCCCGTCGCGGGGTTGACCGGCCGCCGCCGGCCCTGAAGCGGACACACGTCGGCCCCGGTGCGCAGGCGATCCTGCGCGCCGGGGCCGACGTACGCCCGGGCCTGACGGCCGTCCACGGGGGCGGCGAGGCTTCCGGGCGGTGAGGCTTCTAGGCGGCGAGGCCGAGGGCCGCCATACGCTTGGTGTGGGCCTTGGTGATCCGGGTGAACATCTCGCCGACGGCCGCCAGGTCGAAGCCCGCGGCCATCCCGTCGACGCCGCCGACGAGCATCGTGGAGAGCGCGTCGCGCTCGGCGACCACCCGCTGGGCCTGCGAGAGCGCCTCGCCCATCAGCCGGCGGGCCCACAGCGCGAGCCGGCCGCCGACCCGCGGGTCGGCCTCGATGGCCGCGCGGACCTTCTCGACGGCGAAGCCGCCGTGGCCGGTGTCGTCGAGCACGCTCACGACGAGCGCGCGGGTGTCGGTGTCCAGGTG
Source organism: Streptomyces sp. NPDC043680 (assembly GCF_056436685.1). Taxonomy (NCBI): domain Bacteria; kingdom Bacillati; phylum Actinomycetota; class Actinomycetes; order Kitasatosporales; family Streptomycetaceae; genus Streptomyces; species Streptomyces sp. NPDC043680. The sequence continues at coordinate 408,133 of NZ_JBWKCE010000001.1, forward strand.
GGTGGCGACCTCGCGGTAGAAGTCGCTGGCGATCGAGTCGCCGACGTACGCCTTGACCAGGCCTTCCAGCCAGTCCGACGGCGCGGTCTGGCGGTGGAAGTCGTCGACGCCCTTGGCGAAGGGCTCCATGGCGGCGGTCGGCTCGACCTCGATCGCCGCGAGCCGGTCGCGCAGCCGCTCGAAGTGGTGGAACTCCGCGGAAGCCATCTTCGCGAGCTCGGCCTTGTCGTCGAGGGTGGGCGCGAGCTTCGCGTCCTCCGCGAGGCGCTCGAAGGCCGCGAGCTCTCCGTACGCGAGCGCGCCGAGCAGGTCCACGACGGCGGCCCGGTACTGCGGCGAAGCGGAGGCGGTCGCCCAGTCCTGGGCCGCGATCCCGCTCTTCTCGGCGGGCGTGCTGTCGTCGGCGGGCGATGCGTTTTCTACGGTCGACATGCTCCGCACAATAGCCCGCCGGAACGCCGCCCAGGGCACCACGTCCGGGCATGGCCGGTCCACCTAAACGCGACTACCAGGTGAATTCACCCGACACAGCTGCGCGATTCCGGGGTACAGTGGTAAAGCGCCTGCCGGATACTCGGCGGGCCATCCGAATGAGGATGCCCGGTCGGTGGCCCGATCGGCTCCACCCGACCGCCCTCGGTGTGATGCGTACGCACATGCGTACCGCCTCCCACGAGGGGCCCCCTCAGCGGCACAAGCGCTTGAGCGAAGGCCAGTGGTCCCGCGCAGCTTCGTACGACCCTCCCGAACATGGGCGGGCGCAGTACTGCAAGCCCGGCACGGTACGACCCCCCTCGCCGCCTCGCGCCGCGTCTCACAGAAGAGGCAGCACCCTGACTACGTTCCGAGACCTCGGGATCCTTCCCGAAACCGCCGAAGCCCTTGAGGCCGTCGGCATCGTGACCCCCTTCCCGATCCAGGAGATGACCCTCCCCGTCGCCCTCTCCGGCACGGACGTCATCGGCCAGGCGAAGACCGGAACCGGCAAGACGCTCGGTTTCGGCCTTCCGCTGCTGGAGCGGGTCGTCGTCCCCGCGGACGTCGAGGCCGGCCGGGCCGCGCCCGAGCAGCTGACCGACGCCCCGCAGGCCCTCGTCGTCGTCCCGACGCGCGAGCTGTGCACCCAGGTCACCAACGACCTGCTGACCGCGGGCAAGGTCCGCAACGTCCGCGTCCTCGCCATATACGGCGGCCGCGCGTACGAGCCCCAGGTCGAGGCGCTCAAGAAGGGCGTCGACGTCATCGTCGGCACCCCGGGCCGCCTGCTCGACCTGGCCGGCCAGAAGAAGCTCGACCTGTCGCACGTCAAGGCGCTCGTCCTGGACGAGGCCGACGAGATGCTCGACCTGGGCTTCCTGCCCGACGTCGAGAAGATCATCAACTACCTCCCGGCCAAGCGTCAGACGATGCTGTTCTCGGCGACCATGCCGGGCGCGGTCATCGGCCTGGCCCGCCGGTACATGACGCAGCCGACGCACATCCGCGCCACCTCGCCCGAGGGCGAGGGCGTGACCGTCGCCAACATCAAGCAGCACGTCTTCCGTGCGCACAACATGGACAAGCCGGAGCTCGTCTCCCGCATCCTGCAGGCCGAGGGTCGTGGCCTGGCCATGATCTTCTGCCGTACCAAGCGCACGGCGGCCGACATCGCCGAGCAGCTGGAGAAGCGCGGTTTCGCGTCCGGCGCCGTCCACGGCGACCTGGGCCAGGGCGCGCGCGAGCAGGCGCTGCGCGCGTTCCGCAACGGCAAGGTCGACGTGCTGGTGTGCACCGACGTCGCCGCGCGCGGTATCGATGTCGAGGGTGTGACCCACGTCATCAACTACCAGACGCCGGAGGACGAGAAGACCTTCCTGCACCGGGTGGGCCGCACCGGCCGTGCGGGCAACAAGGGCATCGCCGTCACCCTGGTCGACTGGGACGACATCCCCCGCTGGCAGCTGATCAACAAGGCGCTGGAGCTGGACTTCCACGAGCCCGAGGAGACGTACTCCACGTCCCCGCACCTGTACGAGCTGCTGAACATCCCGGCCGGCACCAAGGGCATCCTGCCGCGCGCCGAGCGCACGCGGGAGGGTCTGAAGGCCGAGGAGCTTGAGGACCTGGGCGAGACCGGCGGCCGCGGTGGCCGTGGCGGCCGCGGACCGGCCGCCGCCGCTGCCGCGGTGGTCGAGGAGCGTCCCGCCCGTACGCGGACCCCGCGCCAGCGCCGCCGTACGCGCGGCGGTGCCGAGGTCTCCGCCGCTTCCGTGACCCCGGTCGCGGAAGCAGCCGAGGCGGCCGAGGCTCCGGCCGCGGACGAGCCGCGCAGGCCGCGCCGCCGCCGTACCCGCGTGTCGGCCGCGTCCGCCGCGGTCGCGGTGGCCGAGGCAGCCCCGGTGGCCGAGGCAGCCCCGGTGGCCGCGGTCGTCGAGGCCCCGGTGGCGCCGGCGGCTCCCGTCGAGGAGGCCCCGGTCAGGCCGAAGCG
>NZ_JBWKCE010000001.1:410697-738656 GCF_056436685.1 Streptomyces sp. NPDC043680
CGCACCCGTACGCGCAAGGTAGCGGTCGCCGAGACCGCCCCCGAGCCGGACTTCCAGATCGCGCCGCCCTCCGAGCCGGTCAAGGCCCGCCGCACCACCCGCCCCCGCAAGGTCGCCGAGGCCGCTCCGGCCGCCGAGGCCGCCCCGGTGGCCGCGGCCGAGGAGGCCCCGGTCAGGCCGAAGCGCACCCGTACGCGCAAGGTAGCGGTCGCCGAGACCGCCCCCGAGCCGGACTTCCAGATCGCGCCGCCCTCCGAGCCGGTCAAGGCCCGCCGCACCCCCCGCCCCCGCAAGGTCGCGGAGGCCGCTCCGGCCGCCGAGGCCGCGGAGGCTCCCGCGAAGCCGAAGCGCACCCGGACCCGCAAGGTCGCCGAGGCCTAGGCCCGCTCCGCCGTACCGACGGCCCCGGTCCCCTGTCGTGGGGGGCCGGGGCCGTTGCCGTACTCCTACGGGCCGGTAACCTCGGGCCATGAGCAAGCCGCCCCGCCTCACGCTGCCGTCCGACGCCCGCGCGTACCGCCTCGCCACCGCACGGGGCGCTTTCGCCGTGCACGAGGCCGGAGCGCCGACCCGGGGGACCGCCCTGCTGGTGCCGGGCTTCACGGGCAGCAAGGAGGACTTCATCGGCCTGCTGGAACCGCTGGCGGCTGCCGGTTACCGGGTCGTCGCCGTCGACGGCCGGGGCCAGCACGAGAGCCCCGGCCCCCGCGAAGAGGCGGCGTACGCCCTGGAGGAGCTGGCGCTGGACGTGCTCGCGCAGGCCGAGGCCCTCGACGGGGGCTCCGTCCACCTGGTCGGCCACTCCCTGGGCGGACTGATCGCCCGCGCCGCCGTCCTGCGCGACCCGTCGCCCTTCGCCTCGCTCACCCTGATGAGCAGCGGTCCCGCGGCGATCTCCGAGGAGCAGCAGGCCCGCACGAAGCTGCTGGTCGCGGCCCTGGAGGCGATGCACGGGGACATGGCCGGCATCTGGACGGCGATGCGTGCGCACGATCCGCAGGACGCGGTCCCGGACTCCCCCGAGCTGGCGCGCTTCCTGCGCGAGCGCTGGCTGGCCACCGTCCCGGAGCAGCTGATGGCCACGGGCCGCATCCTGGTCTCCGAACCGGACCGGGTCGAGGAGTTGAGCCGGGTGGAGCTGCCCAAGCTCGTCGTGTCGGGGGAGGTCGACTACGCGTGGCCGGTGCCGCTGATGGACGACATGACAGATCGGCTCGGCGCTGAGCGCGTGGTGGTGCCGGGTACCGAACACTCGCCCAACGCGGAGAACCCGCTGGTCACGGCGGGTGCACTGGCCGCGTTCTGGCAGTCGGTCGTTAGCTAGTGAAAAAATTTCCTTAGCGTAGGGAATGTTTGCCTCTTACACTTCGTTGGAACAGTGCAAGGAGAACACTGACGAAGGGAGAAGCCCGTGCGCTTCGAGATTCTGCGCCTGGACGATGTCGACGGATCCGCCGTGGACAGCACCGTCGTGGACGTGGCCTCCGTCAACCGGATCGTGCAGCAGGCCGCGTCGATCGGCCAGCGCATTCTGATCCGACCGGCCGAGAGTGCGTCCTCCTGACACTCCACACCACCGACGACGTCGACGCCCCCCTGACCGAGAGCCGGTCAGGGGGGCGTTTGCCTGCCCGAGTGCCGGTCAGGCCCCGTGCACGACCTGCAGCACGCCGTTGATGATCTGCTGCACGGCAATGGCGGAGAGCATCATGCCGGCGAGCCGGGTCACGAGGACGACGCCGCCGTCCTTGATGACCCGGATGATCACGAGCGAGTAGCGCATGGTGAGCCACAGGACCACGTGCATGGCGGCGATGGCGGTCCACACCGACAGCTGGCCGCTGAAGCCGTCGGCCTTCTGCACGGCGAGGATGACGGAGACGATCGCGCCGGGCCCGGCCAGCAGCGGCATGCCGAGCGGGACGAGCGCGACGTTCACGTCCTTGGTCTGCTTCGGCTCGTCGGTCTTGCCGGTGAGCAGGTCGAGTGCGATGAGCAGGAGCAGCAGACCACCGGCGATCATCAGCGCGGGTACGGAGACGTGCAGGTAGTCCAGGATCTGCTGGCCGCAGACACCGAAGACGGCGATGACGCCGAACGCCACACAGACGGCCTGCCAGGCCATGCGGCGCTGCACCTTGGCGGGGCGGCCGGAGGTCAGGGCGAGGAAGATCGGCGTGATGCCCGGCGGGTCCATAATCACAAAAAGCGTGAGAAAAAGGGATCCGAAGACGGCGAAGTCGAACACAGTGATGCCTTGCAGGAGAGAGGGGTGTTTCCAGGGAAGAGACTGAGGGCGCCTAGGCGCGGGCGTCTCCACCGGCGCCGGGAACGGGGAAGGCCCCCGTCGCGCGGCGCGTGATCTCGCCGAAGATCTCGGGGTCGGTCGTGTACTCCCCGAGGCGGCAGGTCTTGCGGCTGCCGTGGTAGTCGCTGGAACCGGTCGTCAGCAGACCCAGCTCGGCGGCCAGGGCGCTCAGCCGGGCGCGCGTGTCGGCGTCGTGGTCCATGTGGTCCACCTCGATGCCGTCGAGGCCCGCGGCGGCGAGCTCGGCTATCGCGGACTCGGGCACGCAGTGGCCGCGCTTGGCGGCGCCGGGGTGCGCGAACACGGTGACGCCGCCGGCCGCCTTGACCAGGCGGATGGCGTCGAAGGGGTCGAGCTCGTGCTTCTCCGCGTACGCGCGGCCGCCGTCGGCGAGCCAGTCCGCGGTGAACGCGTCGGACACGGTGGGTACGACGCCCAGCTCGACGAGGGCGGTGGCGATGTGCGGTCGGCCGACGGAGCCGCCGCCGGCGATGCGGGCCACCTGCTCCCAGGTGACGTCGACGCCGAGGGCCCGCAGCTTGCCGATCATGGCCTGGGCGCGGGGGGTGCGGTCGTCGCGGACGAGCTCCCGCTCACGGGCGAACTCGGGTTCCTCGGCGTCGAAGAGGTACGCCAGCATGTGCACGCCGATGCCGTCGAGCCGACAGGACAGCTCGATCCCGGGCACGAGGGTGAGACCGGCCGGTACGGCGGCGATGGCCTCGGGGTATCCCCTGACGGTGTCGTGGTCGGTCAGCGCCACCACGTCGAGCCCGGCGGCGGCCGCATTGCGGACCAGCTCGGCGGGGCTGTCGGTCCCGTCGGACGCGGTGGAGTGGGCGTGCAGGTCGATGCGCACGGCCGTGGCTCCAGGGTTAGCGGTGACGGGGGGACACCTCAGGATACCGTCCGCCAGGACCGGATGTACCGGGCACGCGGGGGAGGTGGGCCAGGCCGGACACCGGCCGGGGCTACGGCCCCAGGACCCGCGGGCTGAGCGCTCCGCACGGCAGCAGTTCGAGCTCCGCCCCCGCGTCCCGCAGATCAGCCAGCACCAGTTCGTCGTACATCAGCAGCCCCGACTGCTCGGGCCACACCACTGCCCACAGCCACAGCCCGCGCGCCTCGCCCGCGAAGACCGCCCGGTCCTCCGGGACGCCGTTCAGGTGCCACAGCGGCGTCGGCCGGCCCCCGGCGACCACCTTGGCGTGGGGCGGGGACGACACGTCGATGTACGCCCCCGGGTCCGGCCCGTCGATCCCCGCGTACCGCGCACCCAGGCCGACGCCCAGCTCCTCCGCGATGAGCAGCAGTTCACCCATGCCGCCCAGCGGCCCGGGGCCCGAGCAGGCCACCGCCGTCCCGCGCCCCCCGCTGCGGTCGTCCCCGGCGGCCGCCACTCCGGTGAACAGCCATCCCAGCGGCAGCGGCCACGGCATCCACACCGGCACCTGGGCCCGGTTCACCACCACGCCCAGGCCCTCGACGCTGGGCGGGATCACGGGTTGCAGGGGATACACCGCGCCGTGTACCGCGCACTGCCAGGAGTCGGAGAAGAGGCCGGGCGCCCTGACCCGGCCACCGCATTTCGGGCAACTCGGTTCGCCCCTCATAAGATGCCACGCTCCTCCCCGCCCGGCGCGCCGTCAAGGCGCGATCACCCGTCCGGATGTGTCAGTCCAGCGTCACCGCGGTACGGAGAGGGTCCCGCAGATCCGTGCCGTGCGCGAGCCAGCGTTCCTGGAGGGCGGCGGCGCCGTGGACCCGCTTCCAGGCGGCCTCGTTCGCCGTCATGGGCAGCAGGGGGAGGAACTGGACCGGGTCCATGGGCTCGTCCAGTTCCAGGTCCTCCACGAGCCCGCCCGGCTCCGCGACGAGCACGGAGGTGAAGGGCGCGCCGTCCCACAGCGGGCCGCCCACGTCCAGTGACGCCCCCGGGGCCACCACCAGCCCTTCGACCTGCGGCGACGCGGCCAGCACCGCGAGCGGCCGCAGGAGTTTGTCGGTGGGTGCGAGACCCGCCCGCACGGTCAGCACCAGCTCGGCGCGCGGTCCGCGCAACGGGTCGGCGACGACGGCGGTCGGGTCGGTCATCGGGTGGGCGGACATGCCCAGGGTCGCGTACCGCACGAGGTCGCCCTCGGCGAAGCGGAGCACCTCGATGCGGTCGGTCCCAAGGAAGGTGACGGAGGCGCGGGCGTCGGGTTCGCCGAGCGCACTGCGCAGCCGGGCCTCGACGAGAGCCAGAATTTCTGCCATGGAGCGAGCATAGAACTCGTATCAGGCGGGTAAAGGGCGGGTCTTGACCATCCGTCGGCTGATAGTGTTGATCGCTGATCGGGGCCGCGCGGAGAACTGCGTTTCAAGGCTCCGGAGACAGGACGTCCCTCACGGGGGACCGGCCGGAGGAGGTGGGGCTGCAATGGATCGAAGTCGATCGTGCAGTACCAACCGCTCTTCCACTCTGCGCAGGGGCATGCACCGCCCCGTTTGATCACCCGGCGATCCCCCGTGGTCGCCTTCTGATCGGTCGAAGAGCGACGGCAGACCTTTGTCCTCCCGTCCTGTTCCTTCCGTCCTGACGCCCGGCCCTGCCCGCCGGTCCGAGACGGAGGGCCTCCCACCCGTACGGTTCGCAGCCGTGCGTGCGAAGGAGCCTGTCATGTCGATGCTGCCCTACCTGCGCGCCGCCGTCCGTCCCGCGCTGCGCCGGTCCACGCCCGCCCAGCCCGGCTACGACACCACCCGCGATCCGTCGGCGACCAGCGCGGTCGTCGACTGCGCCGTGTACCGCGACGGCCGGCGCGCGCTCGGGTCGGCGTGTCTGACGCCGCGTGAGGCGATGCGGAGGGTCCGCGAGGACGGCGGGTTCGCCTGGATCGGGCTGCACGAGCCGACCGAGGCCGAATTCGCGGGGATCGCCGCCACGTTCGGCCTGCACCCGCTCGCGGTGGAGGACGCGGTCCACGCCCACCAGCGGCCGAAGCTGGAGCGCTACGACGACACCCTCTTCACCGTCTTCAAGACGATCCACTACGTCGAGCACGCCGAACTGACCGCCACCAGCGAGGTCGTGGAGACCGGCGAGGTGATGTGCTTCACCGGCCCCGACTTCGTCATCACGGTCCGGCACGGCGGCCAGGGCTCCCTCAAGGGCCTGCGCCACCGCCTGGAGGACGACCCCGATCTGCTGGCGAAGGGCCCCTCGTCGGTCCTGCACTCGATCGCCGACCACGTCGTCGACGGGTACATCGCGGTCGCGGCAGCTGTACAGGACGACATCGACGAGGTGGAGAGCGCGGTCTTCGCCGCGCCCGCCAAGGGCAGTGCGCGCGGCGGCGACGCGGGCCGCATCTACCAGCTCAAGCGGGAGGTGCTGGAGTTCAAGCGGGCGGTCGCCCCGCTGCTGCGGCCGATGGAGCTGCTGAGCGAGCGCCCGATGCGGCTGGTCGACCCGGACATCCAGAAGTACTTCCGCGACGTCGCCGACCACCTGGCGCGGGTGCACGAGCAGGTCGTCGGCTTCGACGAGCTGCTGAACTCGATCCTCCAGGCGAACCTCGCGCAGGCCACGGTCGCCCAGAACGAGGACATGCGCAAGATCACCTCCTGGGCGGCGATCATCGCCGTACCGACGATGATCTGCGGGGTGTACGGCATGAACTTCGACCACATGCCGGAGCTCCACTGGCGCTACGGCTATCCGATGGTGATGGCCGCGATCGCCGGCAGCTGCTTCGCCATCCACCGGGCCCTGCGCCGCCACGGCTGGCTGTAGGGCCCCGCACGGCACCGCCTAGTCTGTGCGCATGACTCTCAGCACGCTCGACCTGGCCCTCGTCGAGGAGGCCACCAAGAAGTCCGGCCTGATCTGGGTCCGCGGCTCCGGGGCCGACCGCGCCCTGTGGCACGCCTGGGTGGACGGCGCGGCCCACGTGCTGGGCGACGGACCCGGGGAGCAGCCGCTGCCGGGGCTCGTCGACGCGGGCTCCGCCGAGGTGACGGTGCGCAGCAAGGACAAGGGCGGCCGGCTGGTGGCCTGGACCGCGGCCGTACGGGAGCTCGCACCCCGTGGCGAGGCGTGGGAGGCGGCGGTGGCCGAGCTCAAGGGCAAGCGGCTGAACGCGCCCGACTCGGAGGAGATGACCGACCGCTGGGCGCGCGAGTGCCGGCTGCTGCGGCTGGAGCCGGTGGCGGCGAGCACCGACCTGCCGAGCGGCTCGCTGGCCGCCGCCCCACCGGCTTCGCCCGCGATCACCCGCAGGCCGGTCCCGGCCGGGCTGCCGAAGCTGCTGCTCAAGCGGAAGAAGGCGGCCCGCTAGCCGGGGCCGCTCCTCCGGCTGCTCCTGCCGCTTCCCCGCCGGCCGGGCTGCTCCTCCCGCTTCCCCGCCCGTCCCGCTCCTCCTACGTGGTGGGGTTCGCGCCCTGCCCGGAACCCTTGCCGGGGCTCGGACTCGGCGCGGAGTCGCCGCCCTGCTCCTTGGTCGTCGGCAGCTGCGACCCGTAGTCGACCGTCTGGTCCTGCGCGGGCGGGTCCAGCGGGAACGCCTTGCCCCAGTCGGTCAGGTCCACCCGCCCCGCGCCTCCGGCTCGCTCCATGCGCAGCGGGTACGGGGTCCCCTGCAGGGAGACCGAGAGTTTGCCGCCCTTGCCCTGGTCCGCGGTGACCTGGACCGCGCGGGTCGGTCCGACCTTGGTGTAGTCGCCCTTGGCGAGCTTGCCGTCGAGCCCGAGCAGCCCGTCCAGCAGGACGTGCATGTCGGTGAACCCGCGGAACTGCTTGTAGGTGGGGTCGCTCTGGGGGACCTTCACGTACTTGTCGCCGAGCTTGCCCGCCGAGTCCGACTTCCCCCAGAACGCCGCGCTGGCCTTCAGGTACAGCTGGTCGCCCACGCGCAGCAGCTGGAAGGTGTCCTCCTGCGACTTGACCTCGCCGGAGCCGCCGTCCTTGCCGAGCCGCATGTCGAGCGTGAAGGACTTGCCGCTGCTGACGAGCATGCCGGACAGGTGGACGGAGTCGGCGGATCCTGCCGCGGCCTTCGCCTTGTCCTCGATCTGGTCGGCGGAGAGCTTGCCGACGCCGTTCGTGCCCTCGTCGGGATCCGCCCCGCAGCCCGTGCCGGTGACGGCCAGGCCCGCGCACAGGACACCGACGAAGGCCGCCCGGCGCAGCCGTGCGGCGGGGAAGTAGGCGGTCACGGGCAGGTGCCTCTCGTCGTGCGCGGTCGAGCCGGGTGGGTCCTGGTCGAGCGGGGTGGGAGCGTGGTGGAGCGTTGCCGGGCAGCAGGCAGCGTACCCGCCCGTACGCGCGCACCCGGGGGGTGGTCGGCCGGGCAGCCCGGGCGGACCCGCCTGCCAGGGCGTCCGCTGCGGGCACGGGCTAGCCTGAGGGGCGCAAGGACTGTTGATCGACGCTTGAGGAGGCGCTCGCATGGCCGGTGGCGCCCCACGGATCTTCGTCTCCCATCTGTCGGGTGTGCCCGTCTTCGACCCCAACGGCGACCAGGTGGGCCGCGTCCGCGACCTGGTGGCGATGCTGCGCGTCGGCGGGCGGCCTCCGCGGCTGCTGGGCCTGGTGGTCGAGGTGGTCAGCCGACGGCGGATCTTCCTGCCCATGACCCGGGTCACCGGGGTGGAGTCCGGGCAGGTCATCACGACCGGTGTCGTCAACATGCGGCGGTTCGAACAGCGTCCCACCGAGCGGCTGATCCTCGGTGAGCTGCTGGACCGCCGGGTGAAACTGGTCTCGACCGGCGAGGAGGTCACCGTCCTGGACGTGGCCATCCAGCAGCTGCCGGCCCGCCGCGACTGGGAGATCGACCGGATCTTCGTCCGCAAGGGCAAGGGCGGCGCCCTGCGCCGGCGCGGGGAGACGCTGACCGTGGAGTGGTCGGCGGTCACCGGCTTCTCGCTGGAGGAGGAGGGCCAGGGCGCCGAGAACCTGGTGGCGACCTTCGAGCAGATGCGCCCGGCCGACGTGGCGAGCGTCCTGCACCACCTGACGCCGAAGCGGCGCGCCGAGGTGGCCAGCGCCCTCGACGACGACCGGCTCGCGGACGTCATGGAAGAGCTTCCCGAGGACGAACAGGTGGAGATCCTCGGCAAGCTCAAGGAGGAGCGCGCCGCCGACGTCCTGGAGGCGATGGACCCGGACGACGCGGCCGACCTGCTCTCGGAGCTGCCGGAACACGACCAGGAGCGGCTGCTGACGCTGATGCAGCCCGATGACGCGGCGGACGTGCGCCGCCTGCTGTCGTACGAGGAGAACACCGCGGGCGGCCTGATGACGACCGAGCCGATCGTGCTGCGGCCGGACGCGACGGTGGCGGACGCGCTGGCCCGCGTACGGCAGGCGGACCTGTCGCCCGCGCTGGCGGCGCAGGTGTACGTGTGCCGGCCGCCGGACGAGACGCCGACCGGCAAGTACCTGGGCACGGTGCACTTCCAGCGGCTGCTGCGCGACCCGCCGTTCACCCTGGTCAGCTCGATCGTCGACACGGGCCTGCCGCCGCTGACGCCGGACGCCTCGCTGCCGGTGGTGACCAGCTACCTCGCCGCGTACAACATGGTCGCGGTGCCGGTGGTCGACGAGAGCGGCTCGCTGCTGGGCGCGGTGACGGTGGACGACGTACTGGACCACCTGCTGCCGGAGGACTGGCGCGAGAAGGACTTCCACTCCGAGGAGGTCGTCCGTGGCCGGTGAGCGGGGGCGCGGGGACCAGGCGCGGGACCGCGAGCGGCGCCGGGAGCAGCTGCGCGAGCGGCGGGAGCGGCGCGAGCACGCCCGCGAGCACGGTGTGGCGGAGGCGGCCGAGCGGACCGAGCGGGCGGAGCGGGCGGACCGCGCCGCCGAGCGGGCCGAACGGGCCAAGGCGGGGCTGGCCACCGGGTCGAGTGCGCTGACGCGCTCGCGGGTCCGCCTGGACCTGCCGCGGGCCAAGCGCCGCTCGCTGCTGCCCGAGTACGACCCCGAGGCCTTCGGGCGGCTGTCGGAGCGGGTGGCGCGCTTCCTCGGCACGGGCCGGTTCATCGTCTGGATGACGCTGGTCGTCGTCGTGTGGGTGCTGTGGAACGTCTTCGCGCCGGAGCACCTGCGCTTCGACCAGTACCCGTTCATCTTCCTGACGCTGATGCTGTCGCTGCAGGCCTCCTACGCCGCTCCGCTGATCCTGCTGGCGCAGAACCGGCAGGACGACCGGGACCGGGTCAACCTGGAGCAGGACCGCAAGCAGAACGAGCGTTCGATCGCGGACACCGAGTACCTGACCCGCGAGATCGCGGCGCTGCGCATGGGTCTGGGCGAGGTCGCGACCCGCGACTGGATCCGCTCGGAGTTCCAGGACCTGATCAAGGAGATGGACGAGCGGCGGCTGTTCCCGGCGGAGAGTGACGAAGGCGACCGCTAGCGGCCTTTCCTGAGGCAGGCTACCGAGCCGTACCATCGGGGCATGGCTACCGACACAAGCTCCGCCGCCGTGCCCGAGCAGGACGCGATCCTGGACGCGCTGGCGACGGTGAACGACCCTGAGATCCACCGGCCGATCACCGAGCTCGGCATGGTCAAATCGGTGGAGATCGGCGACGGCGGCGCCGTCGCCGTCACGGTCTACCTGACGGTGTCGGGCTGTCCCATGCGCGAGACCATCACGAAGAACGTCAGCGAGGCCGTGGAGAAGGTCGCGGGCGTCACCTCGGTGGCCGTCACGCTGGACGTGATGAGTGACGAGCAGCGCAAGGAGCTGGCGGCCTCGCTGCGCGGCGGCACCGCCGAGCGCGAGGTCCCGTTCGCCAAGCCGGGCTCGCTGACCCGCGTCTACGCGGTCGCCTCGGGCAAGGGCGGCGTCGGCAAGTCCTCGGTCACCGTCAACCTCGCCGCGGCAATGGCGGCGGACGGCCTGAAGGTCGGCGTCGTGGACGCGGACATCTACGGCCACAGCGTGCCGCGCATGCTGGGCGTGGACGGCCGCCCCACCCAGGTCGAGAACATGATCATGCCGCCGTCGGCGAACGGCGTGAAGGTCATCTCCATCGGCATGTTCACCCCGGGCAACGCCCCGGTGGTGTGGCGCGGGCCGATGCTGCACCGCGCCCTGCAGCAGTTCCTGGCGGACGTGTTCTGGGGCGACCTGGACGTGCTGCTGCTCGACCTGCCGCCCGGTACGGGTGACATCGCGATCTCCGTGGCCCAGCTGGTGCCGAACGCGGAGATCCTGGTCGTGACCACCCCGCAGCAGGCCGCGGCCGAGGTCGCGGAGCGGGCCGGCTCGATCGCCGTGCAGACCCACCAGAAGATCGTCGGCGTGGTCGAGAACATGTCCGGGCTGCCCTGCCCGCACTGCGACGAGATGGTCGACGTGTTCGGCACGGGCGGCGGCCAGAAGGTCGCCGACGGCCTCACCAAGACGGTCGGCGCGACGGTCCCGGTGCTGGGCTCCATCCCGATCGACGTCCGGCTGCGCGAGGGCGGCGACGAGGGCAAGCCCGTCGTCCTGTCCGACCCGGACTCTCCGGCGGGCGCGGCGCTGCGCACCATCGCGGGCAAGCTCGGCGGCCGCGCACGCGGGCTCGCGGGCATGTCGCTGGGCATCACCCCGCGCAACAAGTTCTGAGGGGCGGCGGCCCGGACCCGGGCCGCGCCGTGTGAGCCGTGTGAAGGGCACCGCTGGTCGGCGGTGCCCTTTGCCGTTCGCCCCGTACGTCCCGCGCGCCGCCTACTCGTAGGCGCTCAGGTCACCGATCACCGAGAAGCCGAGCCCGTACGCGCTCATCCCCCGCCCGTACGCACCCAGGTGCACGCCGCCCCGCGTGGAGCCGGCCAGTACCCAGCCGAACTCGGACTCGCGGTAGTGGAAGGGGGTCGGCTCGCCGTCGACCGGCAGCGACAGCGTCGACCAGTCCGGCCCGTCGAGGTCGTCGGCGAGCTCCCAGGCCGCCTCGGTCTGCTGCTCCAGCCAGGCGTTGCGCAGGGTGTGGTCCATCTGGCCGGGCCAGCTGTAGGCCAGCAGCCCGGAGCCGGCCAGCCAGGCCGCCGAGGACACCGAGGTGGCCTCCAGGGTGCCGGTGCCGTCGCTGCTGCGGCGCAGCGGATTGCTCGCGACCGTGACGACCACCGCGAAGCGCTCCTTCTCGCCCGTCGCGAGCTCCCCGCGTACGGAGGGCTCGTCGCCGTGCCCGGTGGATCCGTGCTCGACGGTGCCGTCGGCTCCGGTGCCGACCTGCATGAGCCAGCGGGGGCCGGTGAAGGCCCCGTCCAGCCCGTACCAGGGGAACTCGGCACGCAGGTACCCCTGGGCCGTCCGGCGGGCCGCCGGGACGGGCGTGGTCGCCTCCGGGGCGGCCTCGGGCGGCGCCTGCGGGGATGCAGGAGCCGGCGCGGCGGATGCGGCAGGCGCGGCGGGCTCGGCGGCGGGCGCGGGTGCGTCGGCGGGCTGGGTCGCTACCCGGCTGCTGCTCGTCGTCTCCATCTGGGCGGCCTCTCGTTGCGTGGGGTCCGGAGCCGGCCCTCCCCCCTCGCTTCGCTGGGGGGACCCTCCCCCTCACTCCGCTGGGGGACCCCCAAACCCTCGGGCGTCCCGGGTCCGGACTCATGGAGGATAGCCATCCGACCCGGGATCGCCTGGCAGGCCGCGCCTCAGGTGGCGTCGGCGTCGAAGGGGGCGCGCTGGTCGACGGCCGGGGCCGCGGGCTTCTTCAGCAGGTCCGGGCCGGTGGCGGCGGCCACGGCGGAGGCCCCGGAGGCGGGGGCGGTCTCCCGGCTGTTGACGGCGTCGGTGACCTCGTTCAGCTCCTTGCGGAGGTCGAAGCTGCTGCGGATCTCCCTGAGGTCCTCGTTCTCCGTCAGCTGCTTGCGGATGAACGTCTTCGGGTTCAGGTCCTCGAACTCGAAGTCCTTGAACTCCGGGCCGAGTTCGGAGCGGATGTCCTGCTTGGCACTGTCCGAGAACGCGCGGATCTTCCGGATGAACCCGGACACGTCCTGGATCACCTTCGGCAGCTTGTCCGGACCGAAGACGAGAATGGCGAGCACCACGATCGTGACCAGTTCGAGTGCGCCTATGTCGTTGAACACCTTGCCGCTCCTCGGCTGTCTTCACTGCGGGCCCGCACCCACGGTACCCGGCGTTGTCCGACGGCCCCTACCTCGGTGCCGCATCCGCCGGGGTTTCTCCCCCGGACTTCGTCCCGGCGCCCCCGGCTCGTCATGATCCGTCGGCCGAACCGAGGACCATGTCCAGGGTGCGCTCCCGGCCTTCGCGGAGCACGGTCAGTTTCAGCGGGTCACCAGGGCGGTGGGCGCGGATCTTGACGATGAGCTCGTCGCCGCCGTGGACACGCGTGCCGTCGACCTTGGTGATCACGTCGCCGCCCATGAGTCCGGCCCGGTCCCCCGGCCCGTCGGGGGTGACGGCCGGTTTGCCGCCCTCGCCCCGGGCGGCGACGCGGGCCCCGTCACCCGAGTACTCCATGTCGAGGGTGACCCCGATGACGGGGTGGGTGGCGCGGCCGGTGCGGATGAGCTCTTCGGCGACCCGCTTGCCCTGGTTGACGGGGATGGCGAAGCCGAGGCCGATGCTGCCGCTCTGCTTCGCGCTGTCGCCGCCGTTGCCGCCCGCGTCGGCGCCGCGGATGGCGCTGTTGATGCCGATCACGTGGGCCTTGGCGTCGAGGAGGGGGCCGCCGGAGTTGCCGGGGTTGATCGGCGCGTCGGTCTGCAGGGCGTCGACGTAGCTGATGTCGCTGCCGTCGCCCTTGTCGCCGCCCGCGGTGATGGGCCGGCCCGTGGCGCTGATGATCCCGGCGGTGACGGTGTTGGAGAGGTCGAAGGGCGCGCCGATGGCCACCACCGGGTCGCCGACCTTGACGTTCTCGGAGTTCCCGAGGGCCAGCGGCCTCAGGCCCCGTACGCCGTCGACCTTGACCACGGCCAGGTCGTAGCCGGTGTCGCGGCCGATGAGTTCGGCGGTGACGCTGTCGCCCGTGCTGAAGGTGACCGTTATGTCCTTGGCCCCTGCGACGACGTGGTTGTTGGTCAGGATGTGCCCCTGCGCGTCGAGCACGAACCCGGTGCCGGTGCCGCCACCGCCGGCGCTGCCGCGGACGTGCAGGGTCACCACCCCGGGGAGCGCGGTGGCGGCGATGCCGGCCACGCTGTCGGGGGCGCGGTCCTTGGCCTCCGCGGCCGCCTGCGGGAGCTCCAGGCGGGCGCCGGCCCGGCGCTCGGCGAGTACGCCGACGTAGCCGCCGATGCCGCCTGCGAGGAGGGCGGTGCCGAGGCCGAGGGCGACGGCCTGGCGCAGCACGAGGCCGCGGGCGGGCACCGGCGCCGACCTGCCGCCGTCCACCGTGTGGAGCGGGCCGGCGGCCCAGGGGTCGTAGCCGGCGGGGGGCGCGCCCGCGGACCCGTCGGGCCGGCTCCACCAGGACGGAGCCGGTTCGGACTGCTGACTGTCGGCCATGGGCGCTCCCCGCGTACCTGTATCTCCGCGGCCGATTCAACCACCCCCAGGGGGTGTCCGGCGGATCACCGGCGGGTTCGAAGCCCGCGCAGGGCCCGGCTCAGGGCCTCAGGGACACCGGCTGGGGCGAGGGGGACAGCCAGGGATGCACCAGGGGTCGGGCGGTGAAGCCCGGCGCGGGGACGCGGTCGCGGGCCACGGCATCGGACACCGGGACCGCGGGTCCCGGCCGCGTCGCGGGGGCCTCGCCGTGCATCCGCGGGTCCACCACCCCGTCCGCCGGCAGGGAGCCGCCCAGCGCGAACGCGGCCAGCGACACCGCCCCGGCCGCGACGAAGGCGAAGCGCCGCCTCGGCCGCCCCACCTCGTGGATGCGGAAGCCCTGCTGCGGCGCGGTCGGCGCCACATACCCGAACGGTCCCGACGGCCCGTCAGGGCCGTCCTCCGGCAACCCCTGCAGGCGCGCCAGCAGACCCGCCGACAGGGGCGGCGGGGCACTTTCCACGAACATCGACTTCACCCGGCGCTGCGCGTCGGCCTCGGCCTTGCACTTCGCACAGGTGGCCAGGTGCGCCAGCACCCGCTCCCGCGCGTCATGGCTCAACTCCCCGTCCACCAGGGCGGCGAGACGGTCGCCCAGGTGCTGTTCGGCAGGGGACGGACTGACTCCGCTCACTCGGCTCCGCCCTCTCCCCCGGCACCGGGCGTGCCCACCGCCGCCCCCGCCAGCGCACGCTGCTGGGCGCGGGCGCCGGGAGACCGGTGCTTGAGTGCCTTGCGCAGGTGCGAGCGGCCGCGGTGGATGCGGCTGCGCACGGTGCCCAGCTTGACCCCGAGCGTCGCGGCGATCTCCTCGTACGAGAGGCCTTCGATGTCGCACAGCACCACGGCGGCGCGGAACTCGGGCGCAAGCGTGTCGAGTGCCTGCTGCACATCGGCGTCGAAGTGGGTGTCGTGGAGCACCTGCTGCGGGGACGGCTCGCGGCTCGGCAGCCGCTCGGCGGCGTCGTCGGCGAGCGCGTCGAAGCGGATCCGCTGCTTGCGGCGGACCATGTCCAGGAAGAGGTTGGTGGTGATCCGGTGGAGCCAGCCCTCGAAGGTGCCCGGCGTATAGGTGGACAGCGAGCGGAAGACGCGGACGAAGACCTCCTGGGTCAGGTCCTCGGCATCATGCTGGTTGCCCGTCAGACGGTAGGCGAGGCGGTATACCCGCGCACTGTGCGTGCTGACGATCTCCTCCCATGAGGGAGGGGTCCACGCCTGGGTGCCCGCATCGGCGGCAAAGGTCGCGGTGGTTGCGGTGGCAGCGGTGTGGAAGCGGTCAGCAATGTCGGTCACGGATTTCGGCTCACCCGCCGACCAGAAGAGGCGTCGGAATACACCTCCACGATCCACAGGCGCAGCCGCACCTCCCCTATCGGCTCTGGTGGTGTCCAGTGGAGTCCCTACCATAGCCACCCCTCCCGTCAGCTCCGGATAAGTATTTTTGCAGTAACTTTGCACGGTCCTTCGGTCCTCCGGGCCGCCGATCTGCCCGGTGCCGTCCCATCCATCCCGCCCGGGCCCCGTCCCCGTGTCCCTTCTGCATCACTGTCTTTTCCTCGCTGCCTCCTTCAACGCCCGGTCCCATCTGCGGGTTCCCGACGTCAGCGGATACAGTCACCGTTGCGCCAACTATGGGGACAGGAGAGGGTCATTACCGGCAACCGGCAGACGAGCTGGGCGTTCGCCGACGCGTTTGTCGCCGAGGACGACGCTCTGCGGTGGGCCCGCGACCGGGCCAGGGAAGCGGGCCTGCGCTCCGTCTCCCCCGGCACCGGGGCCGCGCTGCGCCTGCTCGCCGCCACCGCCGACGCCAAGGCGGTCGCCGAAATCGGCACCGGCACCGGCGTCTCCGGCATCCACCTCCTGCACGGCATGCGCCCCGACGGCGTGCTGACCACGGTCGATCCCGAACCCGACCGGCAGGCCTTCGCCCGCCAGGCCTTCCGCGCGGCGGGCTTCGCAGGCAACCGGGCCCGCTTCATCCCCGGCCGCGCCCTCGACGTACTGCCCCGCCTCGCGGACGGCGGCTACGACCTCGTCTTCTGCGACGGGGACCCCACCGAGTCCCTCGACTACCTCGCCGAGGCGTTGCGGCTGCTGCGCCCCGGCGGGCTGGTCTGCTTCGAAGGGGTCTTCTCCGACGGGCGCACCGTCGACTCCACGGCCCAGCAGGCGGAGGTCCTGCGCGTACGGGAGCTGCTGCGCAGCGTACGGGAGAGCCCGGCGCTGGAGGCGGCGCTGCTGCCGGTCGGCGACGGGCTGCTGTGCGCGGTCCGGCGCTGAGCCGAGGGCGCCGGGCTCCAGGGGCCCGGAACACAACGCTGCCCCGACCGCGGTGAGCGGGTCGGGGCAGCGCAGGGAATACGGAGAATGCGGATGGTGACCGCAGTGCCGACGGTTAGCCGACAACCTTCTTCAGGGCGTCACCCAGGGCTTCCGCCTCGTCCGGGGTCAGCTCGACGACAAGCCGACCGCCGCCCTCGAGCGGTACGCGCATGACGATGCCCCGCCCCTCCTTGGTGACCTCGAGCGGGCCGTCGCCCGTCCGCGGCTTCATGGCCGCCATGCTCGTTCCCCTTCCTGAAACCAGCTCATCGTCAGCCGACGGCCCCATTCAGGCGCCTGGAACCCGGCATCGAACACATTGCTTCTTGGCCATTATCCCGCATGTCAGGACCCGATGACCAACATCGGCGGGGAACGCTTGGGCAACGCGCTCGGCCAAAACCACTCATTTCGGGGATGTGCCTGCGATACTTCGCCGCCGCACCCCGCGTCCGCCCCGCGCTCCGTTTGACGCACATCACATGCCCCGGCCCCGCGCGGTCCGCCATGCTGACCCTTGGACCGGCCGGTACCGGCCGGTAGCCAAGCCCGCGACGAAGGGGGACCCCCGCCATGGCCGACAGCGTGCTCTACGAAGTGACCGACGGACTCGCCACCATCACGATCAACCGTCCCGACGCCATGAACGCCATGAACACCGAGGCGAAGGTCGCGCTGCGCGACGCGGTCCAGGCCGCGGCCGCGGACCCGGCCGTACGGGCCGTTCTGCTCACGGCGGCCGGAAACCGCGCCTTCTGCGTCGGCCAGGACCTCAAGGAGCACGTCGAGAACCTGGCGGCGGACCGCGCGAACGGGTCCACGCTGACCATGAACACGGTCGCCGACCACTACAACCCCATCGTGCGGGCGCTCACCGAGATGCCGAAGCCGGTCGTGGCCGGGGTGAACGGGGTCGCGGCCGGGGCGGGCTTCGGCTTCGCGCTGGCGGCGGACTTCCGCGTCGTCGCCGACACCGCCTCCTTCAACACCTCGTTCGCGGGGGTGGCGCTGACCGCCGACTCGGGGGTCTCCTGGACCCTGCCCCGCCTGATCGGCGCCTCCCGCGCCTCCGACCTGCTGCTGTTCCCCCGCTCGGTGAAGGCGCAGGAGGCGTACGAGCTGGGCATCGTGAACCGGCTCGTCCCCTCGGACGCGCTGCACGCGGAGGCGGAGGCGGTGGCTCGCACCCTCGCGGCCGGCCCGACGGTCGCCTACGCCGCGCTGAAGGAGTCCCTCGCCTACGGGGCCTCCCGCTCCCTGGCGGAGGCGCTGGCCCACGAGGACACGCTCCAGGCCCGTGCGGGTGCCTCCGAGGACCACGCGATCGCCGTCGAGGCCTTCCTCTCGAAGCAGGCCCCGAAGTACCTGGGCCGCTGACCCCGGCGCCGCTGCCCCCGGCCCCCGCCGCTCAGGCGGGGGTACGGGCGGTGCAGGCGGCGAGGTGGTCGTTGACCAGGCCGCAGGCCTGCATCAGGGCGTAGGCCGTGGTCGGGCCGACGAACCGGATGCCGGCCTTCTTGAGGGCCTTGGACAGCGCCGTCGACTCGGGCGTGACGGCCGGGACCTCGGCGATCGACTGCGGTGCCGGGCGCCCCGGTTCGGGGGCGTGCGACCAGATCAGGGTGTCCAGTTCGCCCGGCTCCCACGCGGCGAGCACCTTCGCGTTGGCGAGCGTCGCCTCGATCTTGGCCCGGTTGCGGATGATCCCCTCGTCGGCGAGCAGCCGCTCCACGTCCGTCTCGTCAAAGCGGGCGACTGCCGCGATCTCGAAGTCCGCGAAGGCCTTGCGGAAACCCTCCCGCCGCCGAAGGATCGTCAGCCAGGACAGGCCCGACTGGAAGGCCTCCAGGCAGAGCCGCTCGTACAGGGCGTCGTCCCCGCGCAGCGGACGGCCCCACTCCGTGTCGTGGTACGCGATGTAGTCCGCGGTGGCGAGCGCCCACGGGCAGCGCAGGCCCCCGTCCGGACCGGCGAGGGCGGTCACCGGTCACCCCCGGCCTTGTGCAGGTCGACCTCGGACTCCCGGACCTCCCTCGCGGGCGCAGCCGCAGCCGCATGCCCCGCCGCCGCACGCCCCGCCGGGGAAGGCGCCGCCGCTGCCGCCGTGAGCTCCGCGATCCGCGCGTCCCGCTCGGCGAGCTCGGCCGCGAGGCGCTCCAGCACCTCGTCCACTTCGGCCATGCGGTAGCCGCGCGGCGCCACCGGCAGCCGCAGGGCGTCGATGTCGGCCCGTACGACGGGACGGTTCTCCGGCAGCCCGTCGGCCACCCGGTCCGGCTCCGCCTCCGGCAGGACGGCCTCGGAACCACCGCCGACCACGGCGAGGGTGACCGCGGCGACGACCACGACCAGCGCGATCAGCAAGAACCAGAACACGATCAACTCTCCCTGAGAAGCTGCCGGGGACCTGGGGGACCCACTCCGGTCACCAGGTTAAGGTCGCAGGCGAGGCGCGAGGGCCGCCGGAGGAGGAAAGAACGGAATGCTGCGACTGGGCAGGCGCGAGTTCGACACCCACGAGCCGGTGATCATGGCCATCGTGAACCGGACGCCGGACTCCTTCTACGACCAGGGCGCGACGTTCCGCGACGAGCCCGCCCTGGAGCGGGTCGAGCAGGCCGTGGCCGAAGGCGCCGCGATCATCGACATCGGCGGGGTCAAGGCCGGCCCGGGCGAGCACGTCGACGCGGCCGAGGAGGCCCGGCGCACCGTGGGCTTCGTGGCCGAGGTACGGCGCCGCCACCCCGACGTGGTGATCAGCGTGGACACCTGGCGGCACGAGGTCGGCGAGGCGGTCTGCGAGGCCGGGGCCGACCTCCTCAACGACGCGTGGGGCGGTGTGGACCCGAAGCTGGCGGAGGTGGCCGCCCGCCACGGAGCCGGGCTGGTCTGCACGCACGCCGGCGGGGTCGAGCCGCGCACCCGCCCGCACCGGACCGCGTACGAGGACGTGATGGCGGACATCCTGCGGGTCACCGTCGGGCTGGCCGAGCGGGCGGCGGCGCTGGGGGTCCCCCGGGACTCGATCATGATCGACCCGGGGCACGACTTCGGGAAGAACACCCGCCACTCCCTGGAGGCGACCCGCCGCCTGGCGGAGATGGCGGAGACGGGCTGGCCGGTGCTGGTGTCCCTGTCCAACAAGGACTTCGTGGGCGAGACCCTGGACCGGCCCGTGAAGGAACGCCTGCTGGGCACCCTGGCCACGACGGCCGTCTCCGCCTGGCTCGGCGCCCAGGTCTACCGGGTCCACGAGGTGGCCGAGACGAAGCAGGTCCTGGACATGGTGGCGTCCATCCAGGGCCACCGGCCCCCTGCGGTCGCCCGCCGGGGCCTGGCCTGACCCGCCGGGGGGGGCTCTGCCGGGCCGCCCCGGCGGGCGGAGGCGGGCGCAGCCGCTCGGCGCCGGGGAGGCGCCCCGGCGCCGAACCGTGCGAGAGGGCGTCAAGAGCTAGTCGCCGGCCTCCCGGGCCGCCTCCTCGGTGGCGGCCAGGGCGACGCGTTCGCCCGTGCCCTCGCCGACCTCCTTGCTGACCAGCGTCACCGCCTCCTCCACGTCGTCCGTGACGTGGAAGAGCATCAGGTCGTACTCGGACGCCTTGCCCTGGGCGATCACCGTGTTCCTCAGCCAGTCGACCAGCCCGCCCCAGTACTCCGTGCCGAACAGCACGATCGGGAAGCGGGTGATCTTCCGGGTCTGGACCAGCGTCAGGGCCTCGAACAGCTCGTCCAGCGTGCCGAGTCCGCCCGGCAGGACCACGAAGCCCTGGCTGTACTTCACGAACATCGTCTTGCGTACGAAGAAGTACCGGAAGTTCAGCCCGAGGTCCACGTGCGGGTTGAGCCCCTGCTCGAAGGGCAGCTCGATCCCGAGTCCGACCGAGATCCCGTTCGCCTCGCGGGCCCCCTTGTTGGCGGCTTCCATCGCGCCCGGGCCGCCGCCCGTGATCACCGCGAAGCCGGCCTCGACGAGAGCGCTGCCGATCCGCTCGCCGGCCTCGTACTCCGGCGTGCCCGCGGCGGTGCGGGCCGAGCCGAACACACTGATCGCCGGCGGCAGCTCCGCCAGCGTGCCGAAGCCCTCGATGAACTCCGACTGGATGCGCAGGACCCGCCAGGGATCGGTGTGCACCCACTCGGAGGGCCCGGCCGAGTCCAGCAGCCGCTGGTCCGTCGTACTGCCCGCCTGCACCTGGCCCCGCCTGCGCAGCACCGGCCCGAGCTGCTGCTCCTCGGGCCGGCGACGAGCGAACCCGTCGGAATTGCGGTGGTTGCCCATGATGTGCTCCCTCCTGCTGATCGTTGGATCAGGGTAGGCGCACGAAGGTGACCGGGAGCGGAATTCAGGAGGTCAGCCAGGCGCGGAGTCGTTCCTCGCAGTGCAGGATGGCCTTGGTCTCCACCCGCTCGTCCACCTTGTGCGCCAGCAGGGCGTCGCCCGGGCCGTAGTTGACCGCCGGAACGCCGAGTGCGCTGAAGCGGGAGACGTCGGTCCAGCCGAACTTGGGCATGGCCCGGCCGCCGACCGACTCCATGAAGGCCGCCGCCGCCGGGTGGGAGAGCCCCGGAAGGGCGCCGCCGGAGGAGTCGTCGACGACGAACTCGGCGACACCGCAGTCCGCGAAGACCTCCCGGACGTGCGCGATGGCCTCGGCCTCGGAGCGGTCGGGGGCGTAGCGGAAGTTCACGGTCACCGTGCACGCGTCGGGGATGACGTTGTTGGCGACGCCGCCCTCGATGCGGACCGCGTTGAGGCCCTCGTGGTACTCCAGGCCGTCGATGACGGGCTTGCGCGGCTCGTACTCCGCCAGCCTGGCCAGGATCGGGCTCGCCGCGTGGATGGCGTTGGAGCCCATCCAGCTGCGGGCGGAGTGGGCGCGCTCGCCGGCCGTGCGGAGCAGGACGCGCAGGGTGCCCTGGCAGCCGCCCTCGACCTCGCCGTTCGACGGCTCCAGCAGGACCGCGAAGTCGCCGGTGAGCCAGTCGGGGTGGGCGGCGGCGACCTTGCCGAGGCCGTTGAGGTCGGAGGCGACCTCCTCCTGGTCGTAGAAGACGAAGGTGAGGTCGCGGTTCGGCTCGGGTACGGTCGCGGCGATGCGCAGCTGTACGGCCACGCCGGACTTCATGTCGGTGGTGCCGCAGCCCCACAGGACGTCGTTCTCGTCGAGGCGGGACGGGACGTTGTCGGCGATCGGCACGGTGTCGAGGTGCCCGGCCAGGACGACGCGCTCGGCCCGGCCGAGGTGCGTACGGGCCACGACGTTGTTGCCGTAGCGGTCCACCGTGAGGTGCGGGAGGGCGCGCAGCGCCTGCTCCACCAGGTCGGCGAGGACCTTCTCGTCGCCGCTCACGGACGGAATGTCGACGAGCCGGGCGGTCAGCTCGGCGGCGTCCAGGGTGAGGTCCAGCTCGGATTCGGACATGCCTCTGACCCTAACGCCCCGGGCTGCGACGAACCTCCCACGTCCGGACGGTGGACGCGTCACCTGGCTCAAGTACGGTGGGCGGCGTGTCCCAGAGCGATCTTCCCCGCCCCCGGCCCCGCCGCCGCCGGCCCCTGCGCACGGCGGCCGGCCTGCTCGTCCTGTGCGCGTTGATCGGCTACTTCGCCGTGCAGTACGACTCGACGGTCGGCGGAGGCGGAGCTCCGCACTGCACGGCCCGGGTGGGGCCCCGGGACTCGTACGACATGTCCCCGGAGCAGGCGGCGAACGCGGCGACGATAGCGGCCGTCGGGGTGGCCAGGGGGCTGCCGGACCGGGCCGTGACCATCGCACTGGCGACGGCCATGCAGGAGTCGGCGCTGCGCAACCTCGACCACGGCGACCGGGATTCGCTCGGCCTGTTCCAGCAGCGGCCCTCGCAGGGCTGGGGCACCCCGCAGCAGATCATGGACCCGGTGTACTCGGCCGGGATCTTCTACGAGCGGCTGGTCGAGGTGAAGGGCTGGGCGCGGCTCCCGCTGACCGAGGCGGCGCAGCAGGTGCAGCTCAGCGGCTTCCCCCAGGCGTACGCGAAGCACGAGCCGGACGCGGCCGTGGTGACGGGCGCCCTCGCGGGCGACGGCGAACTGACCTGCGGCGGCCCCGCGCCCACCGGACCCGGCAATCCGGAGAAGGTGCGGGCGGAGCTGAACCGGATCTTCGGTAAGGACGGGCTGCACACGGCGCCGAAGGAGCCCGCCGCGACCGCGGTCGCGGGCCGGGAGATCAAGGAGGCCGAGGTCACCCTGGTGGAGAAGCGGGACGGCGGCGAGTCGGCCGCCCGTGGCAGCCGGGCGATGGCCGGCTGGGCGGTGGCCAACGCGCGGGGGATGAACATCGCCCGGGTGTCGTACGCCTGGCGGGGGTGGATAGCCGGCGAGGCGAAGGGCCAGTGGCAGCAGAAGGGCGGCCGCGGCGCGAAGTCCGGCGACGGGGACCCGCACAACGCGGAGCGCGACGAAGTGCGGATCTTCGTGGCCCGCTGACCCGACCGGGCACCCGTACGAGGCGTCCCCCGTGCGGGGGGTGGCCCGGCGAGCGGGCCGATGGGCTCCCCAAAGCACGGAACCCCAGGTGGGAGCGGGTCGAGGCGCCATCAATGGGCTTGTCGCGGAAGCCGATTAAACGATGCGTTACCGATCCTTTACCCGCGGGCTCCGCAACTCATCCCCGCCCCCGGGGGGTTGTACCGGCGTACTCAGCCGCTATTGCTTAGGAGCAACATGTCCCTCCCCCTGACCCGCCGGATCGCCCGTACCGCGCTGCTGCTCGCAGCCGGGGCAGCTCCCGTGGTCGGTGCGGCCGGCGCGGCCAGCGCCGCGGGCCTGGAGTCCGTGCCGCAGCTGGGCGCCCTCACCAGCCCGGACACCGCGCAGGCGACGGGTGCCGCGAGCGAGGCCGTCGGCACCGGTGAGGCCGCCGCCGCGATGGCCACGGACACCGCCGCCAAGACCCTGCCGGGCGCCCCCGGCGAGGTCGCCGACACCGCGGGCTCCCTGCTCGGCGGACTGCCGGCGAAGGGGCTGCCGACCGACGCGGTGGCGACCGACACCGTGACCGGTGCCGTCCCCACCCAGGGGCTGCCGCTGCCCGGCGGCCTGCCGGTGCTCGGCGGCTGATCCGCCGGCCCCGCACGACGGCCGAGGGGGCCGGGAGCACCTGCTCCCGGCCCCCTCGGGCGTTGTCCGTACCGCTCGCTCAGGACAGGCGCTTGACCGCCGCCTCGACGCGTTCGTCGGTCGCCGTGAAGGCGACCCGTACGAACCGCGCGCCCGCCTCTCCGTAGAAGTCGCCCGGCGCGACCAGGATGCCGAGGCCGGCGAGGTGGGCCACCGTGTCCCAGCAGGGCTCGTCCCGGGTGACCCACAGGTAGAGGCTGGCCTCACTGTGCTCGATCCGGAAGCCGTGGGCTTCCAGGGCCGCCCGCAGCGCCTCGCGCCGGGCGGCGTAGCGCCCGCGCTGCTCCTCGACGTGCACGTCGTCGCCGAGCGCCGCCACCGTGGCCGCCTGGACGGGGGCCGGGGTCATCATGCCGCCGTGCTTGCGGATCTCCAGCAGCTCGCCGAGCACCTCCGCGTCGCCCGCGATGAACGCGGCCCGGTAGCCGGCCAGGTTGGAGCGCTTGGAGAGGGAGTGGACGGCCACGATGCCCTCGTAGGAGCCGCCGCACACGTCGTCGTGGAGGACGGAGACCGGCTCGGCCTCCCAGCCCAGCTCCAGGTAGCACTCGTCGCTGAAGAGCAGGATGCCGTGCTCGCGCGCCCAGGCGACGATCCGGACCAGCTCTTCCTTCGGGATGACCTTCCCGGTGGGGTTGGACGGGGAGTTGAGCCACAGCAGCTTCACGCCGGCCGGGTCCAGCTCCGTCGGGTCGTCGTAGACGACGGCCTCGGCGCCGCACAGCCGCGCGCCGACCTCGTACGTGGGATAGGCGAGCCGCGGGTAGGCGACCTTGTCGCCGGCGCCCAGGCCCAGCTGGGTCGGCAGCCAGGCCACCAGTTCCTTCGAGCCGACGACCGGGAGGACGTTGCGGTGCCCGGCGGCGCTCGCACCGAGGCGGCCGCGCAGCCAGCCGGTGATCGCGTCGCGCAGGGTGGCCGTGCCCCACACCGTGGGGTAGCCCGGCGAGTCGGCTGCCGCGACCAGGGCCTCCTGGATCAGCTGCGGCACCGGGTCGACGGGCGTGCCGACGGACAGGTCGACGATGCCGTCGGGGTGGGCCGCCGCCGTCGCCTTGTACGGCTGCAGCTTGTCCCAGGGGAAGGCGGGAAGACGTGCGGATACGGCGGCCACGGTGCTCTCTGCTCTCATCTCGTACGGGGACTGCGGAAACGGCTCGGTCCCGCGCGGCACAAGGCCGTACGGGACCGAGGCACACCATCCTCCCCCGGACTCGGTCCGGGGGGACGCCCAGGGGCGGTGACCGTCAGTGGCCCTCGCCCATGGGCGGCAGCGCGGCGATGAAGGGGTGATCGCGCTCGATCAGGCCCAGCTTGGAAGCACCGCCGGGCGAACCGAGCTCGTCGAAGAACTCGACGTTCGCCTTGTAGTAGTCCTTCCACTCCTCCGGAGTGTCGTCCTCGTAGAAAATGGCCTCGACCGGGCAGACCGGCTCACACGCACCACAGTCGACGCATTCGTCCGGGTGGATGTACAAGGACCGCTGGCCCTCGTAGATGCAGTCGACGGGGCACTCTTCGATGCATGCCTTGTCCTTGACGTCGACACAAGGCTCCGCGATGACGTAGGTCACGCTCTCGTTCCTCCTCGGTAGGGCTTTCCATATCGCGCGGGAGCGCGGCGTCGTCGATGCCCACGCCTAGTATCTCCGTTCCCGGGCACGATCCGAACAGGAGGGGCGGACAGAGCTGTGGAAATCACTGCCGGTGGACTGTTGGAGATCCGTATCACCCGCGCTGACGTGGGTAAACGAGTATCCGTACGACGGGTGGAGAACGGGACGAGCGGGTCGTCGGCGTTCACCGACACGGTAGGGGTTCTCACATCGTGGGACCAGGGTGTGCTGACGATCACACGAAAGAACGGCGAGTCCGTCCGCATCCCGGAATCCTCCCTGGTCGCGGGCAAGGTCGTGCCGCCCGCACCGGCCCGGCGGCGCGGTCCCGCCGCCTCGTTCGAGGAGCTGGCTCGGGTGGGTGCGCGGGCCTGGCAGCCGCTGGAGAGCGCACCGCTGGGCGACTGGATCCTGCGGGCGTCGGCCGGGTTCACCCGCCGGGCCAACTCCGCACTGCCCCTCGGCGACCCGGGCATACCGCTGGACGAAGCACTCGCGCGAGTGACGTCCTGGTACGCGGAACGGGGTCTTCCGGCGTATGTACAGGCCGCCACGGGGGCGGCCGGCACCCAGGAGATGCTCTGCGCCGAGCTGGAGCGCCGGGGCTGGGTGAACGAGGTGTCCGCGGAGGTCCGGATCGCAGCCCTCGCCCCGGTCGCGGACGTGGACGCGGACGTGGCGCAGGTCCGGCTGACCCGCGCCCCCGACGAGGACTGGCTGGCACGCTACGGCCGGGTCGAGGATCCGGCGGCGGCGCGGAAGGTGCTGGCGGCCGGGGAGTCCGTGTGGTTCGCGGCGGTGCCCGGGCGCGCGATCGGACGGCTGGTGGTGGATGGCCGGTGGGCCGGCTTCGCGGCGGTCGAAGTCGACCCCGCGCACCGGCGCGAGGGCCTGGCGACGGCGGTGATGGCGGCGCTGGCGCGGCGGGCGCTGGAGGAGGGCGCCTCGGCGGCCTGGCTCCAGGTGGAGACGGACAACGCGGGGGCGCTGG
Organism: Streptomyces sp. NPDC043680; assembly: GCF_056436685.1. Classification (NCBI taxonomy): domain Bacteria; kingdom Bacillati; phylum Actinomycetota; class Actinomycetes; order Kitasatosporales; family Streptomycetaceae; genus Streptomyces; species Streptomyces sp. NPDC043680. The sequence continues at coordinate 436,601 of NZ_JBWKCE010000001.1, forward strand.
CGCTGTACGAGCCGCTGGGCTTCGCGCTGCACCACGCGTACCACCACTACCGGGCGGCGCCGTGAGCTCGCCGTGGCGCGCGGAGTTCGCCCGGGAGGCCCGCTCGGAGCGGCCCGACCTGGCCCTGCTGTGCCTGCTGCTGGCCGCCGAGGCGGACCCGGACCTGGACGAACGGGCCATGGACCGGGCGCAGATCGAGCTGGACCGGCTGGCGGGGATGCTGCCGTACGGACTGCGCGGCGGAAAGGCCTGGGCCTCGGCGGTCGCGGAACTGCTGGGCGGACGGCTCGGTTTCCACGGCACCCCCGCGGACTACGACCGGCTCTCCTCCTCCCTCCTGCACGAGGTGCTGCGGCGGCGGCGCGGGCTGCCGATCCTGCTGTCGGTGGTGTGGATGGAGGTGGCGCGGCGGGCGGGGGCGCCGGTGTACGGGCTGGGGCTGCCGGGGCACTTCGTGGTCGGCTTCGGGGACCCGGAGGAGGGGGTGGTGGCGGACCCCTTCGCGGGTGGCGCGTCCCTCGGGGCGGGGCCGGCGGAGCTGGCTGCGGGGGCGCCGCGGGAGCCGGCCCGTACGTTGGACATCGTGCAGCGGATCCTGAACAACGTCCGGGCGTGGGCCTCGACCCGGCCCGAGCAGTCGGCCGTCGCGCTGTGGGCGGTGGACCTGTCCCTGCTGCTGCCGTCGCACCCGGCCTCGCTGCGCTACGAGCGGGCGCGGTTGCTGGTGGAGCGGGGGGAGTTCCTCGCGGGGGCGTCGGAGCTCGACGCGTACGCGGAGGTGGTGCAGGCGGTGGACGCCGATGCCGCGCTCCGCATCCACCGCGAGGCCGCCTCGGCCCGCGCCCTCCTGAACTGACCCGCCTAGAGCCAGCCCTTTTCGCGGGCCACGCGGGCGGCTTCCGTCCGGTTGCGGGAGGCCAGTTTCTGGATAGCGGTCGAGAGGTAGTTGCGGACCGTGCCCTGGGACAGGTGCAGGCGCGCCGCGAGTTCGGCGTTGGTCGCGCCGTCCTCCGCCGCCCGCAGGACCTCCCGCTCCCGGTCGGTCAGCGGGTTCGCGCCCTCCGCGAGGGCCGCCGCCGCGAGTGTGGGGTCGATGACCCGCTCGCCGGCGAGGACCTTGCGCACCGCCTCGGCGAGCTGGGCGGCCGGGGCGTCCTTGACCAGGAAGGCCGACGCGCCGGCCTCCATCGCCCCGCGCAGGTACCCGGGGCGCCCGAAGGTGGTCAGGATGACGATCCGCAGGCCGGGGAGCTCGGAGCGCAGGGCCGACGCCGCCTCTATGCCCGTCATGCCCGGCATCTCTATGTCCAGCAGCGCGACGTTCACGTCGTGGGCGCGGGCCGCCGCCACCACCTCGTCGCCGCGGGCGACCTGGGCCAGGACCTCGATGTCCGGCTCCAGGCCGAGCAGGGCCGCGAGGGCCTCCCGGACCATGGACTGGTCCTCGGCCAGGAGGATCCGGATGGGACGTGGGGTCATGATCCCGATCCTAGGGGTACGCGGGCGACCAGCCGGAAGCCCGTCTTGCCCGTCGGACCGGCGGACAGGGTGCCGCCGACCGCCTCCAGGCGTTCGGTCAGGCCGGTCAGGCCGTTGCCGTGGGCGGCGGACCCGCCGCCGCCGTCGTCCGACACCGTCAGCTCCGCCAGCCGGCCCGCCAAGGTCTGCCGGGTCTCCAGCGTGACCGTGCACCGCTTGGCCCCGCTGTGGCGGACCACGTTGGTCACCGCCTCGCGCAGCGACCAGGCGAGGGCGGCCTCGGCCTCCTCCGGGAGGTCGTCCTCGGGCTCCGCCGGAAGGTCCGCCGCCACGCCCGCCGCCGTCAGGGCGGTGCGCGCACCGGCCAGTTCGCCGGGCAGGGTCGCCCTCCGGTAGCCGCTCACGGCCTCCCGTACGTCCACCAGCGCCTGGCGGCTGACCCGCTCGATGTCCGCCACCTGCTGGGCCGCCGCCTCCGGCCGCTCCGGCAGCATCCGTCCCGCCAGCTCGCTCTTCAGCGTGATCAAGGACAGCGAGTGGCCCAGCAGGTCGTGCAGGTCCCGGGCCATGCGCAGGCGTTCCTCGTTCGCCGCGAGCTGCGCCACCGTGGCGCGCGCCTCGCGCAGTTCGATGGTGGTCCGGATCATCGCCCGGATGCCGACCATCGCGAACCCGCCCATCAGGGCGGGGACCACCAGCCCGGCCAGGTAGGCGTCCCAGCCGGGCAGCGCCGGGGCCACCACCATCATCAGCGCGGTCGCGCCCGGCACCGTCCAGCGGGAGTACTCCCCCGGCAGCGCGGCCCCGGAGGAGATGGACACGTAGACGAAGAGCACCAGCCACTCGCGGCCCAGGGTCAGCGACAGCACGGTGGCCTGCGCGGCGAGCACCGCCACGGAGACCAGGACCTTCGGCACCGCCATCTGCCGGACCGTGCGGAAGACCAGCACCAGGTACCAGGAGGTGAAGGCCACCAGGCCCAGTCCTCCGAGGAGCCGGGCCCCGGTGCTGTGTCCCCCGCTGACCAGGTCGGTGACGGGGGCGCTGAGGTAGAAGAGCCAGATGACGATCCAGAGGCTCTTCACCACCTTGTGCGTGGTGGTCTCCGGTGCCTGTCCGATGCGGTTCAAGCCTGGCGATTCCTGCGTCAGTGCCACGGGTTCAAGCCTTCAGTGAGTCCTTGCGGTACAGCCAGGCGGCGGCACCGGTGAACACTGCGAAGTAGACCGCGAGCACGGCCACGTCCTTCAGGTGGGGCGCGCCACCCAGTTCGATGGCCTGGCCGAGGCCCGCGTACGCCCGGGTCGGCAGCCACTCACAGATGTTCCGGAGCCACTGCGGGAAGTTGGCGGTGGGCATCCACAGGCCGCCGAGGATCGACAGGCCGAAGTACACCAGCATCGTGAGGGGGCGGACGGTGTCGCCGTTCGCCATGTAGCCGATGGCCACGCCGAGCGCGGCGAAGACGAGACTGCCGGCCCAGATGGAGCCCGTCAGGGCGAGCCACTGCCAGGCCTCGAACCGCACGCCCTTGATGCCTGCGGCGACCGCGAAGACGACGAGGATCGCGGGCAGGGACAGCACCCCGGCGCTGGCCGTCTTCGCAAGGACGTAGCCGCGGCCGGGCAGGGCGGTCAGCCGCAGCTGGCGGACCCAGCCCTTCTCGCGCTCCTTGGCGATGCGCTCGCTGTTGCCCACCAGGACGGCGGTCAGGGCGCCGAAGGAGGCCATGGCGACCATGTAGAAGGCGGGCATGGCCAGTTCGGTGCCCATGACCTTGGTCGTGCCGTCCAGGGTGCCGCCGAGCATCAGGAAGAGGGCGGCCGGGTAGAGGACGGTGAAGAACAGGTACTTCTTGTTGCGCAGGGCGCGGCGGATCTCAAGCGTGACGAGCTTGGTCATTCCGGTGGTCAGCATGGTTATTCGGCCTCCTCGGCCTCGGTGAGGGCGATGAAGGCCTGCTCCAGGCCCAGTCCGGCGACTTCCAGGTTGCGGGGGTAGAGGCCGAGGGCGTAGACGGCGTGGACCGTCGCGTCGGCGTCGCTGGACTGGAGGCGCACGGTGTCGCCGTGGCGTTCGTAGCCGGTCAGGTGCGGGAGGGCGCGCAGCACCGTCTCGTCGACGCCTTCGCCGGGGAGGTCGAAGGCGATCCGGCGGGCGCCGGCCTTGGCCTTGATCTCGGCGGCGGTGCCGTCGGCGAGCAGCCGGCCCTTGTTGAGGACGAGGACGCGGTCGGCGATCGCGTCGGCCTCCTCCAGGTAGTGGGTGGCGAACAGGACGGTGCGGCCCTGGGCCGCCTGTTCCCGCATGGTGGCCCAGAAGGCCTGGCGGGAGGTCACGTCCATGCCGGTGGTGGGTTCGTCGAGGACGATGAGGTCGTTGTGGCCGGCGGTGGCGAGGGCGAAGCGGACCCGCTGCTCCTGGCCGCCGGAGAGCTTGTTGACGAGCCGGCCCGCGATCTCTGCGATGCCGGCGCGGCTGAGCACCTCCTCCACGGGATACGGGCGGGGGTGCAGGGCGCAGCCGAGGGTGACGACCTCGCGTACGGTCACGTCCTCCATCAGGCCGCCGCTCTGCAGCATCGCGCCGACCCGGCCGGCCGCGATGGCCTCGCGCGGGGTGGCGCCGAAGAGCCGGACGGTGCCGGAGTCGGCGGGGCGCAGGCCGAGCAGCAGGTCGAGGGTGGAGGATTTGCCGGCGCCGTTGGGGCCGAGCAGTGCGACGGTCTCGCCCGGGTGGAGCTCCAGGGAGAGGCCGTCGACCGCGCGGACCGCGCCGTAGCTCTTGGTCACGTCGTGGAAGCTCACCACGGGGCCGGCACCGGGTGCGGTGGCTCGGGCGGCGGTGGTGTGCGCCGGGGTCGTCGTCGTCATGAGGGAAGAATCCCCCGCACGGGGATGCGCGCGGCAGTGTCTGCGGTCGTGACCAGCGGATGACGGATGTCACGCCGCAGATGTGACGTTACGGCGAAGCCCCGCCTCCCGGAGGGGCGGGGCTTCTTCCGCGGGTGCTGCGCCGTGGCCGTGCGTCAGCTCGCGTTGGTGTCGATGGTGGCGGTCCGCTCGGTCGGGGTCTTGCCGCGCAGTGCCTTGCCGAGGGCCCCGGCCACGTCCTGCGGGGTGACCGCGGTCTTCTCGCCGGTGCCGCGCATGACGAGGACGCCGTCGAAGGTGTTGCCGTAGGTCGCCTTGAGCGCCTCCAGGTCGTACTTCTCGACCAGGTGGCCGTCCACGACCTGCATGCTGAGGATCTTGGGCAGGGACTTGGCGCCGAAGGCGAGGGACTTGTTGCCCGCCTTGACGGTGGCGATGCCGGACATCGCGGGCTCGGCGAACTCCTTCATCGCCCGGTCCAGTTCGGCCTGGTTGACCGCCGGCTCCTTGGTGGTCGTGGGGAGTTCTACGGGGTCCGCCTTCCCGGTGGCGACCATGGTGCGGAAGGCCTTGGTGACCAGGTCGGCCGAGGCGTCCGCGTCGAGGGTCGTGCCGGCCTTGCCGGGGACGGCGACGGGCTTGCCGGTGTCGAACTTGATGGTGCCCTCGGTGGCGGTGCCCGCGGTCCCCGCCAGTTCCTGGAGGGCGACCTGGAGCTTCTCCTCGTCGACCGGCATCACGGGCTCGGCGACGCGCTCCTGGCCCAGGAGCGAGCCGATCACCGTGACGGGGTTGTAGTCGCTGCCCGCGGCGTTGCGGACGGTGGTCTGGCAGTCCAGGCTCAGGCCGGCCTTCTCCGGCTTGAGCTCGACCTGCTTGCCGGCGACGGTCAGCTGGAGCGGGGCGGCGGCGCGGTTGCCGAAGGCCGTCTGGAGCTTGGCGACGGCCTCGTCGCGGCTGCCGCTGATGTCGACGCCGAGGACGGTGGTGCCCTTGGGGACGTCGGAGTGGTTCAGGAGCAGCCCGGCGCCGTACGCGACGCCGACGAGGGCGATGAGGCCGCCGCCGAGCACGACCAGGCGGGAGTGGCCCCGCTTGATCTTGGTCGGCTTCACGGAGGAGGCCGGCTTCGGGGCGGGGCGGGCGGCGGCGGGGCGGGCGGCGCCGGCCGCGCCCGGACCCGGTGCGGGAACCGGGGTCGGCAGCGGGTCGTCGAGCCCGGGGCCGGGCCAGCGGGGTGCCGCATCGGCGTGGGGGGCGCCCACGGGGACGCTGCCGAGGGCGGGGCCGCCGGTGGGGCCCGCCGGTCCGGCGGGGCCTGCGGGGCCCGCGGGGCCGCCGCCGTACGCGGGGAACGCCTCGGTGGAGGGGCCGCCGTCGGAGTAGGGCGGCTCGGGCCGGGAGCCGGCGGGACCGCCGGGGCGGTAGCCGCCGCTGAGCGGGGCCGGGGGCGGGAAGCCGCCGGCGGGCGTGTCGAAGCCCGGGCCCGCGGGCGCACCCGTACGCGGTCCGGCGGCGCCGGGGGCACCGGGGCCCGCGGGAGAGCCGGGGCCTGCGGGGGCGCCGGGGACGCCCGGGGCGAAGCCCGCGCCGGGGGCGCCCGGGCGCGGACCGGCCGGGCCCGGCGGCGGGGCCGGGGTGCGGGTGGGCAGCGGCGCCGCCGGGGCGGACGGGGTGCGCGTCGGCAGCGCGGGCGCGGGGCCCGCCGCGGGCGCGGACGGGGTGCGGGTCGGCAGCGCGGGCGCAGGACCGGGCGCCGGCGCGGAGCCGGGAGCCGGTGCCGGGCCGGCTGCGGGCGTCCCGCCGGCCGGCTTGCGGGGGGCGAACCAGTTGTTGGTCGCCGCCTCCTCCGGCTCGGCCGGTGCGGGCTCCGCCGCGGCCGGCGCGGTCTCGGGCTCGGCCTCCGGCTCGGCGGCGGCCGCCACCGGCTTGCGTACGACCACCGGCGGGATCGGCCGCGAACCCGGGATGTTGATCCGGATCCGCGTCGTCAGGGTGGTCTCGGTCTTCGGTCCGTCGGTGTCGGGCGTGGACGGGTTCGAGGTCACAGAGTTCTCCTCCGAGGCAGTCGCCGCGGCCCGCCGGGGAACCACAGCCGTGGACGGGTTCTGGCCGGCTCCATACGGCGGCGTACCCGAGGGGTAGGCGGCTCCACCGCGCCCCTGGGGCCCGGAGGACGAACTGTCGGTTTCACGACTCAAGGCAGGTTCTCCCGGTTGGCTCCGCCGCCCGTCATACCGTGCGCGGGCAGCTCGGCGGCCCGACCACCATACTGGCCGCCGCCCGCACGCAACTGACCTAGGGGAATCCGAGGTTCCTCTTGGGCCCCTCCGCGCACCCTCCGGAGGCCGTCCGCGCCCGCGCCCAACCGCCGGGAACACACACCCCGACCGAGTTCAACGGCACGTCACTTACCGGCCCGCGCGGCCGGAACCGGCCGGTCGAACGGACTCCGCAGCGTGGCACAGATCACAGCCAGCGCGGCACCGCCCAAAAGGTAGGCGTACACACCGATTCCGGACGAACCGAGCAGGAAGTCCCCCTCGGGGCGCGGCACGCTGAGCACCACGTACGCGAGGAACCAGCCGAGGGCTCCCGCGCCCACGCCGAGCCCGGTTCCGACGGCGATCCGCCCTCCGAGGAACAGCCCGAACAAGGCCAGCAGGGCGAGCAGCAGCCCGCCCGGGGACCACAGGTCCACGACGAGCCAGCCGGCCCCGCCGGTCAGCAGCCCCGCGGCCAACAGCCCGAGCAGGACGGCGATCCGGCCCGGGGTCAGGGTTCCGGTCACGCCTGCACCCCCGCGAAGAGGTCCTGCTCGCGCTCCCCGGCGGGGGCGCCGGCCCGGCCGGCGACCAGCTGGTAGTACTCGCGGGCGAACAGCGGCTGCGCCAAGTCGTTGGAGAGGGCGAAGAAGGGCCCGTCCACGGCGATCTGCGTGGCATGGGCCCGCATGGCGGCCGCCTTGGCCGCGACGAACGACTCGTCGGCGGCGATCTCCGCGGTGATCAGCTCGTCGTCGACGACGCCGGGCACGTCCTCGGGCGAAGCCAGCCCCGGGAAGGGGGCCTTGTCCCCCGCGGCCGCCCGCAGGCGGGCGAAGCCCTCCTCGACCACGGAGCGCGGGACGCGGTTCCAGTAGGTCTTCTCGATGGCGTGCGCCTCGCCGAGGTCGCGGCGGTACGCGGGCTCGGCGGCGAGCTCCGCGGCGCGCATGGCGACGCGGTGGGCCTGGATGTGGTCGGGGTGCCCGTACCCGCCGTCGGGGTCGTAGGTGACCAGCACCTGAGGGCGCAGCTCGCGGATCACCTCGACGAGGTGGGCGGCGGCCTCGTCCACGTCGGCGGACCAGAAGGAGCCGGGGCGGCGGTTCTGCTCGGCCCCCATCATCCCGGAGTCCCGGAAGCGGCCGGGGCCGCCGAGGAACCGGTGGTCGGTGACGCCCAGTTCCGCCATGGCGGCGGCGAGCTCGCCGACGCGGTGGGCGCCGAGGGCGTCGTCTCGGTCGGCCGCCAGGTGGGCCAGCTCCGGCGGGATGACCTCGCCCTCCTCGCCGAGGGTGCAGGTCACCAGGGTGACGTGCGCACCCTCGGCCGCGTACTTGGCCATGGTGACGCCGTTGTTGATCGACTCGTCGTCCGGGTGCGCGTGCACCAGGAGCAGCCGACGGGCGGGAAGACCGTTCATGGAGCCAAGACTACGAGGCCCCGCCTACAACTTGAGGCCACTGATCATGCTCGCCACATTCGTGGTGAGCTGGCTCAGGGTCGGGGCGATGGTCGAACTCGCCAGGTAGAAACCGAGGAGCACACAGACAACGGCGTGTCCCGCCTTCAGGCCCGACCTGCGGACCAGCAGGAAGACGACGATCGCCAGCAGCACCACAGCCGAGATCGAGAGTGCCACGGCGTTTCACCTCCACGTCGAGCGGACATCGGTACGCGTACTCGTACTCAGTGCTCGGCGGAGTCATACCCACCGTGCGCTACGGATCATAACTATCCGTACCAGCGCATCGATCGAATTCCGGCAGCACGAGGGGCGCACGCCGCGCATGCGCAGGGTCACGTGGGAGGCCGGCCGGGGAGTCTGTACGCCTCCCCGGCCGGCTGTCGGCACCCGCACGGCCGCACGGCCTCAGGCTGCCCGCCGCAGATCTCCGGGCAGAAACGGTCAAGTTGCCTGCACGTAAACCGTGTTGCCACCGGCGGCCGGCTGACGGATCGCGCCACGCGGCGTATTCACGCGGGTGGCGAGAAATGAGCGGTACCCGCTACTCGTCCGTCAGGTGTGTCGGCGCGGCCGGCGGCGGCGCGGGCGGCGGCGCGAGTTCCCCCGCGGGCGGTACCACCTGTTTCTCCGCGGCGAAGTGGCACGCCGAGGGGTGGGCGGCCGGACCGGAGGGGAAGGCCTCCGGGACCGCGAGGAGCGGGACCTCCTCGGCGCAGCGGCGCTGGGCCTTCCAGCAGCGGGTGCGGAAGGGGCAGCCCGAGGGCGGGTTGGCCGGCGAGGGGACGTCCCCGCTGAGGATGATCCGCTCGCGGTGGGCGCGGGCCTCCGGATCGGGCACCGGGACGGCGGAGAGCAGCGCCTGGGTGTAGGGGTGGGTGGGGTGGTCGTAGATCTGGGTGTCGGTGCCGATCTCCACCACCCGGCCGAGGTACATGACGCCGACCCGGTCGGAGATGTGCCGGACGATCGAGAGGTCGTGGGCGATGAAGACGTACGAGAGGTCGAATTCCGCCTGGAGGCGTTCCAGCAGGTTGACGACCTGCGCCTGGACCGACACGTCGAGGGCGGAGACCGGCTCGTCCGCGACGATGACCTCCGGCTGGAGGGCCAGGCCGCGGGCGATGCCGATGCGCTGGCGCTGGCCGCCGGAGAACTGGTGTGGATAGCGGTTGATGTACTCGGGGTTGAGGCCGACCACGTCCAGGAGCTCCTGGACCTTGCGGCGCCGGTCGCCCTTCGGAGCCACCTCGGGGTGGATCTCGTACGGCTCCCCGATGATGTCGCCGACCGTCATGCGCGGGTTCAGCGAGGTGTACGGGTCCTGGAACACCATCTGGATGTTGCGGCGCACGGCCTTGAGGGCCCTGCCCGACAGTCGCGTGATGTCCTCGCCCTTGTACGAGATCGCCCCGGCGGTCGGGCGTTCCAGATTGACCAGCATCCTGGCGACGGTGGACTTGCCGCAGCCCGATTCGCCGACGATGCCCAGGGTCTCCCCCTGGGCGAGGCCGAAAGAGACGCCGTCGACGGCCTTGACCGCGCCCACCTGCTTCTTGAACAGGATGCCCCGGGTCAGCGGGTAGTACTTGACCAGGTCGCGGACCTCCAGGATGGTTTCAGCCACGGAGGCACTCCTTCCAGAAGTGGCAGGCGCTCGACCGGGGCACCGCGGACTCGGTCACCTCGTACAGCGGCGGCACGTCGGTGCGGCAGACCGGCTGGGCCATCGGGCAGCGCGGGTTGAAGGCGCAGCCGGGCGGGATGGCGAGGAGGTTCGGGGGCAGGCCCTTGATGGCGTACAGCTCCTGGCCCTTCTGGTCCAGACGCGGGATGGAGTCCAGCAGGCCCCGCGTGTACGGGTGGGCAGGGGCCTTGTAGATCTCGTGGACGGGGGCGGACTCGACGATCCGGCCGGCGTACATGACGGCGATCTGGTCGGCCACGTCGGCGACGACGCCGAGGTCGTGGGTGATCAGGATGAGCCCCATGTTGAGCTCGCGCTGGAGCTCGGCGAGCAGGTCCATCACCTGGGCCTGGACGGTGACGTCCAGGGCGGTCGTCGGCTCGTCCGCGATGATCAGGGAGGGTTCCAGGGCCATCGCCATCGCGATCATGATGCGCTGGCGCATGCCTCCGGAGAACTGGTGCGGGTAGTCCCCCACCCGCTGCCGGGCCGCCGGGATCTTCACGCGGTCCATCAGCTCGACGGCCTTGGCCCGGGCGTCCTTGCGGGACATGCCGCGGTGGACCTCGTACATCTCCCCCAGTTGGGCGCCCACGCTCAGGACGGGGTTCAGCGAGGACAGGGCGTCCTGAAAGATCATCGCCATCTCGGCGCCGCGGACCTTGCGCCGCTCGTCCTCCTTCATGGTGAGCAGGTTCCTGCCCTTGAACAGGATCTCGCCGCCCGCGATCCGGCCGGGCGGCATGTCGAGGATCCCCATCACGGCCTGCGCGGTCACCGATTTGCCCGAGCCGGACTCGCCGAGCACGGCGAGGGTCTGACCCTCGTCCACCGAGTAGTTCACTCCGTTGACGGCCTTGGCGACACCGTCGCGCGTCCTGAATTCCACGTGCAGGTCGCGCACTTCGAGCAGCATGGCGGCAGGGCTCCTCAGCGCAGTTTGGGGTCGAGGGCGTCACGGACGGCGTCGCCGAGCATGATGAACGCCAGCACGGTCAGGCTCAGCGCGCCCGCCGGGTAGAGCAGCATGTGCGGGGCGTTGCGGATCTGGGAGGCCGCGTTGGAGATGTCGATGCCCCAGGAGACAGTGGGCGGGCGCAGGCCCACTCCGAGGAAGGAGAGGGTGGCCTCCAGCGCGATGTAGGTGCCGAGCGCGATCGTGGCGACGACGATGACCGGGGCGACGGCGTTGGGGGCGACGTGCCGCAGCAGCATCCGGGCGTTGCCTGCGCCGAGGGCGCGGGCGGCCTGTACGTAGTCGTTCTGTTTGGCGGTGATCACGGAGCCGCGGGCGATGCGGGCGATCTGCGGCCAGCCGAGGAGCACGATGAAGCCGACGACGGGCCAGACGGTGCTGCTGGTGACGACGGACAGGAAGACCAGCCCGCCGAGGACGACGGGGATGCCGAAGAAGATGTCCGCGACCCGGGAGAGCAGGGCGTCGCCCCAACCGCCGAAGAAGCCCGCGAGTCCGCCCAGTGCGGAGCCGAGGAGGGCGGCGCCGAGGGTGGCGCAGACGCCGACGGTGATGGAGGCACGGGCGCCGTAGACGGTACGGGTGTAGACGTCGCAGCCCTGGGTGTCGTAGCCGAAGGGGTGGCCGGGGGCGGAGCCCTGCTGGGACTTGGACAGGTCGCACTTCAGCGGGTCGCCGCCGGCGATGAGCTGCGGCCAGATCGCGATGACGACGAGGAAGAGGATCAGCAGCGCCGAGACGACGAAGACGGGGTTGCGGGCCAGTTGGTGCCAGGCGTCGCTCCAGAGGGAGCGGGCCTTCTCGTCGGATCCGGGGCCCCCGGCCGGTGTGAGGTTCTTCTCCAGGCTCTCGGCCTCTTCCAGTGCGAGGTCCATGCTTCCCCCCTGCCCCGTCGGGGCGATGGCCTCCCGGTCCCCGGGCTGGAGCGGGTCGTACGGCTCAGGCATAGCGGATCCTCGGGTCCAGGACCGCGTACAGCAGGTCGACGAGCAGGTTCGCCAGCAGGAAGACGATGACGAGGATGGTCACGAAGCCGACGACCGTGGGCGAGTTGTTGCGCAGGATGCCCTGGTAGAGCTGGTAGCCGACCCCGTGGATGTTGAAGATCCGCTCGGTGACGATGGCGCCGCCCATCAGGGCGCCGATGTCGGTGCCGATGAAGGTGACGACGGGGATGAGCGAGTTGCGCAGCAGGTGGCGGGTGATGACCCGGCGGCGCGGCAGTCCCTTGGCGATGGCGGTGCGGACGTAGTCGGCCCGGACGTTCTCGGCGATGGAGGTGCGCGAGAGCCGGGTGACGTAGGCGAGGGAGACGAGCGCGAGCACCACGCCGGGCAGGATCAGCTCGTCGAAGGGGGCGCTCGGCGAGACGGTGGGCCGGACCCAGCCCCATTTGACCCCGAGGACGAACTGCAGCAGGTAGCCGGTCACGAAGGTCGGCACGGAGATGACGACCAGGGTGAGCACGAGCAGGGTGGTGTCGATGGCCTTGCCGCGGCGCAGGCCGCTGACCACGCCGAGGGTGATGCCGACGATGATCTCGATGGTGATCGCGACGAGGGTCAGGCGCAGGGTGACGGGGAAGGCGGTGGCCATCAGCTCGGTGACCGGCTGGCCGTTGAAGGCGGTGCCGAAGTCGCCCTGGAAGATCTGCCCCATGTAGTGGAGGTACTGCTTCCACAGGGGCTGGTCGAGGTAGAGGTCCTTGCGGATGCGTGCGGCGGTGGCGGGGTCGGGGGCCTTGTCGCCGAAGAGGGCGGCGACGGGGTCGCCGAGCGCGTACACCATGAAGAAGATCAGGAACGTGCTGCCGATGAACACCGGGATCATCTGGAGCAGCCGCCGGATCACGTAACGTCCCATGGACTGCTCCAGGTCCGATCCGTAGGAGGGTCAGCTGACCTTGATCTCGTTGTAGACCGGGACGCTGAACTGGTTGAGCGCCACGTCGGAGAGCCGCTCGGCGTAGCCGGCGCTGCCGTTCTGGTACCAGAGCGGGATGGCCGGCATCTGGGCCACGAGGATCTTCTCGGCGTCCTGGAACTTGGTGATCGCCTTGGCCGCGTCACCCTCCTGGTTGGCCTCGTCGACGAGCTTGTCGAAGTCCGGGTTGCTGAACTTCCCGTAGTTGGAGGAGGCGCCGGTGTAGTAGAGCGGCTGCAGGAAGTTCTGGATGAGCGGGTAGTCGGCCTGCCAGCCGGAGCGGAAGGGCCCGGTCAGCTTGTACGAGCTCTGCTGGTTGCGGAAGTCCGCGAAGGTGCCGACCGGGTTGACCGTGCAGACGGGTCCCTCGCCGATGGCGTTGTTGATGCTGTTGCAGACGGCGTCCATCCAGTCGCGGTGCGATCCGGTGTCGACGTTCGAGGTCAGCGTGACCTCGCCGCCGGGCAGCCCGCCACCCTCCTGGATCAGCTTCTTGGCCGCCGCGGGGTCGTACGTACAGGCGTCGCCGCACAGGGCGGCGCTGAAGCCGCCCTTCTCGCCGAGCGCCGGCGAGGTCCAGTCCTTGGCGGGGGTGCGGGTCTCGCGGAAGATCTGCTTGGTGATCTCGTCGCGGTTGATGGCCATGGAGATGCCGCGGCGGACCTTCTCCATGCCCTCCTTGTTCCACTGCGGGTCGTAGAGGGGGAAGGTGAGGGTCTGGATGATGAGCGCGGGCTGGTTGATGTACCGGTCGCCGAGGTCGTTCTTGACGTTCTTGAGCTGCTGCGCCGGGACGTCGTCGACGAGGTCGAGGTTGCCGGAGATCAGGTCGGTGTAGGCGGTGTTGTTGTCGGTGTAGACCTTGAGGTCCACGCCGGCGTTCTGGGCCTTGTCCGCGCCGGGGTAGCCGTCCCACTTGCGCAGCTTCATGCCGGTGCCCTTGGTGTACGAGTCCACCGTGTACGGGCCGTTGCCCACGGGCTTGGCGAGCCAGCCCGCGTGGTCGGTGAAGAAGGCCTTGGGCAGCGGGGAGAAGGCCTGGTAGCCGAGGGTCTCGGGCCAGGTGGAGAACTTCGCCTTCAGGGCGACCGTGAAGGTCTTGGCGTCCTTGACGACCAGCCCCGACATGGTCTTGGCCTTGGGTTCGCCGGAGGCGGGGTGCACGTCCGCGTAACCGACGATGTCGGCGAAGAACGGGGAGTTGTTCTGCTTGTTGCGGACGTCCGCCCCGTAGTTCCAGGCGTCCACGAAGGACTGGGCGGTGACCGGCTCGCCGTTGCTGAAGGTCCAGCCGTCCTTCAGGGTGATCGTGAAGTTCTGGCTGTCGGTCGTGTCGATCTTCTCGGCGAGCATGTTGTCGGCCGCGCCGGTCTTGGGGTCGTACCGCTTGAGGCCCCGGAAGAGCATGTCGAGGACCTTGCCGCCCTGCACCTCGTTCGTGTTGGCGGGCTCCAGAGGGTTCTGGGGGTCGCCCCAGGAGGAACTGACGATGCCCGCGCCGCCGCCCCCGCCGCTGTCGCTTCCGCCGCCGCAGGCCGTCGCCACGAGGGCGACGGCCACCGCACCTGCGGCCCACTTGGCGTGGGTGGCTCCGCGCATGGAGTGCCTCCTATGGCTCCCGAGACTCACTTAGGGGGCCAATGTCACCCCATGAGTGAGCCGGTGCACTCCTGGTTGGACCGATTGCACCCTCGCGTCCCGCCCCTGTCACCCCTGCGAGTGCAACGCCAGCTCCCAGGTGTCGACCGCATAGTGCAGGCCCATGCCGTGCGCCTCGTACAGCGCGAGGGCGCGGCTCTCGTTGAGGGTGTCCACGCCGAGCCCCACGGTGTCCCGGCCGCGGGCGGCGTAGGCGGCGAAGCCGTGGCGCAGCAGGAACCCGCCGATGCCCCGGCCGCGCAGGCCTCCCCGTACGCCGATGTGGCTGAGCCAGCCCATGCTGGTGCGGTCGTCGCGGGTGAGCAGCACGGCCACGTCGCCCTGCGCGGGCAGGCTCGCGATCCACACCAGCGACCAGTCGAGGGCGCGGGCGTCCAGGTGGTCGAGCCACTGCTCGTAGGGTCGTTCCACATGGCCGAAGTGGGCGGCGAAGGTCTCCTCCACCAGGGCGTGGGCCCGGCGGCGGTCGGCCTCGTCGGCGGCGCAGTCGCGGAGCACGAGTCCGGGCGGCGGGGTGGGCGGGCGGTCGGCGGCCGGGCTCAGGGAGCGGGTCATCACCTGGTAGCGGCGCACGGTGCGGTAGCCGCGGCCGGTGAGCAGGGAGAGGTCGAGGGTGGGTTTCACGTTGAGCTGGAGCCGCAGGACGGCCGGCCCGGCTCCGGCGGCCATCTCGCGCGCCCGGGCCTCCATCCGCTCCAGCAGGGTGAGGGCGGCCCGGCGCTGCCCGGGCAGTACGTAGTGGTCGCAGTCGACCCGGCCCGGCCCGGAGTCCGCCCAGACCAGCGCGTAGCCGACGAGCCGGCCGTCTGCGAAGGCGAGCCAGGAGTCGGTGGCGAGGTCGACGCCGGGATGGTTGAGGTCGGCTTCGACGGTGCCCAGATCCGTCTCGGGCCTGCCGATCTCGATCAGGTCGACGGCGTTGAGCAGGGCGCAGATGTCGGGGGCGTCCCCGGGCCCGGCGGGCCGGACGATGAACGGCATGTGCCCCACTTTCGGGCCGCCACCGCCCGGGCCGCAACGCAATTGCGCGATCGGGCCGGCCGCTGCTCACGCCGCCGGCAGGTGCCGACCCGTACGGCGGGTTTCCCGTACCGGTGTCCGCGGCCGAAAAACGGCTGGTCCCCGGTGCTTTGGGGCACCGGGGACCAGCCGTTCGGACGAGCCGCGGGATCAGACGGCCAGGATGGCCTTCTCCTCCGCGAAGTGGCAGGCCGACTCGTGCGCGGCCAGGGTGTTCAGACCCTTGAAGCGCTCCGGGACCGCCAGCAGCGGCTCCTCGGTGGCGCACTTGTCGACGGCCTTCCAGCAGCGGGTGCGGAAGCGGCAGCCCGACGGCGGGTTGGCCGGCGACGGGACGTCACCGGTGAGGATGATCCGCTCGCGGCCCTCGCGGGCGTCCGGGTCCGGGACCGGGACGGCGGAGAGCAGCGCCTGGGTGTACGGGTGGGTGGGGTGGTCGTAGATCTGGGCGTCGGTGCCGATCTCGGCCATCTTGCCCAGGTACATGACGCCCACGCGGTCCGAGATGTGCCGGACGATCGACAGGTCGTGCGCGATGAAGACGTAGGACAGGTTGAACTCGTCCTGGAGCTTCTCCATCAGGTTGATGACCTGCGCCTGCACCGACACGTCGAGCGCGGAGACCGGCTCGTCGCAGATGATGATCTCCGGGTTGAGCGCGAGGCCGCGGGCGATGCCGATGCGCTGGCGCTGGCCGCCGGAGAACTGGTGCGGGTAGCGGTTGATGTACTCGGGGTTGAGGCCCACGACGTCCAGGAGCTCCTGGACCTTGCGGCGCCGGTCGCCCTTGGGAGCCACCTCGGGGTGGATGTCGTACGGCTCGCCGATGATGTCGCCGACCGTCATGCGCGGGTTCAGCGAGGTGTACGGGTCCTGGAACACCATCTGGATGTTGCGGCGCACGGCCTTGAGGGCCTTGCCCGACAGCTTGGTGATGTCCTGGCCCTTGTAGAAGACCTCGCCGGCGGTGGCCTTCTCCAGGTTCATCAGGAGCTTGGCGACGGTGGACTTGCCACAGCCGGACTCGCCGACGATGCCGAGGGTCTCGCCCTGGTAGAGGTCGAAGGAGACCCCGTCGACGGCCTTGACCGCGCCGACCTGCTTCTTGAACAGGATGCCCTGGGTGAGCGGGAAGTGCTTCACCAGGTTGCGGACCTGGAGGATCGGCTCGCGCTCGGGGGCGTTCTTGGTGAGCTCAGCCATGGAGCTGCTCCTTCCAGAAGTGGCACGCGCTGCCGCGACCGGGCAGCTCGGTGCCGTCCTGCTCGGTCACCGGGTGCAGGACCGGCACGTCGGTGCGGCAGATGTCCTGCGCCTTGGGGCAGCGCGGGTTGAAGGCGCAGCCCGACGGGATGTTGAGCAGGTTGGGCGGCAGACCCTTGATCGCGTAGAGCTCCTGGCCCTTCTGGTCCAGGCGCGGGATCGAGTCGAGCAGGCCGCGGGTGTACGGGTGCGCGGGGCGGCTGTAGATCTCGTGGACGGGGGCGGTCTCGACGATCCGGCCGCCGTACATGACGGCGATCTTGTCCGCGACGTCGGCGACGACGCCGAGGTCGTGGGTGATCAGGATCAGGCCCATGTTCATCTCGCGCTGGAGCTCCGCGAGCAGGTCCATGACCTGGGCCTGGACCGTCACGTCGAGGGCCGTGGTCGGCTCGTCGGCGATGATCAGGTCCGGCTCCAGGGCCATCGCCATGGCGATCATGATGCGCTGGCGCATACCGCCGGAGAACTGGTGCGGGTAGTCACCCACGCGCGCCTTGGCGGCGGGGATCTTCACCCGGTCCATGAGCTCGACGGCCTTGGCCGTGGCGTCCTTCTTGGACATCCCGCGGTGCACGCGGAACATCTCGCCGAGCTGGGCGCCGACGGTGTGCACCGGGTTCAGCGAGGACAGCGCGTCCTGGAAGATCATGGCGATCTTCGAACCCCGGATCTTGCGGTACTCCTCGGCCGGGAGCTTCAGCAGGTCGGTGCCCTGGAAGAGGATCTCGCCGGACGGGATCTTGCCGGGCGGCATGTCGAGGATGCCCATGATGGCCTGCGCCGTCACGGACTTGCCCGAGCCGGACTCGCCGAGGACGGCGAGGGTCTCGCCGGCGTTCACCGAGTACGAGACGCCGTTGACGGCCTTGGCGACACCGTCGCGGGTGTGGAACTCGACGTGCAGGTCGCGCACTTCGAGCAGCGGGGTCCCCTCCGGCGCCGAGCGCGGCGCGGGGACGTTCGAGGTCTTGTCGATGATGGTCAACGTACGCCCTTCCTCAGCGCAGCTTCGGGTCGAGGGCGTCGCGGACCGCGTCGCCGACCATGATGAACGCGAGCACCGTGACGCTCAGCGCGGCGGCCGGGAACAGCAGCATGTAGGGCGCCTGGAGGAAGCGCGCCTGGGCGTCGCTGACCATCAGGCCCCACGAGATCTCCGGCGCCTGGACGCCCACGCCGAGGTACGACAGGGCGGCCTCGGCGGAGATGTACACACCCAGGCTGATCGCGCCGACCACGATGACGGGGGCGATGGCGTTCGGGAGGATGTGGCGCAGCGTGATCCGCCAGGTGCCGGCGCCGAGGGCGCGGGCGGCCTGCACGTAGTCGTTGTGCTTGTTGGCCAGGACCGAGGAGCGCATGATGCGGAAGATCTGCGGCCAGCCCAGGGTGGCGAGCACCAGGGAGACGGTCCAGGCGTTGCCCTTGCCGAGGCCGGACATGATCAGCATGCCGCCGAGCATGAGCGGGATGGCGAAGAAGATCTCGGCGAACCGGGAGAGCAGGGTGTCGATGAAGCCGCCGAACCAGCCGGCGAGGAGGCCTGCGGTGACACCCACCACGACCACCATGGCGGTGGTGGCGATACCGACGATGATCGAGTTGCTCGCCGCGTACACGGTCTTGGCGTAGACGTCGCAGCCCTGGACGTCGGTGCCGAAGATGTGCTCGGAGCTCGGCTTGAGCATGGAGCTGTGCAGGTCGCACGGCGCGTAGGCGTCCACCGAGGTGAACAGGCCCGGCACCAGGGAGACCACGGCCATGAACAGCACCAGGGCGGCGCCGATCAGGAAGACGGGGTTGCGGCGCAGGTCGTAGAAGGCGTCGGACCAGAGGCTGGCCTCGCGCTCCTTCTTCTTCCGGCCGGCCTTGGCGGCGGTGTCGCCGGCGGAGGGGGTGCCGACGATCTCGGTCTCGGTCAACTCGTCCCCCACCGTAGTTGTGTCACGCATAACGGATCCTCGGGTCGAGCACGGCGTACAGCAGGTCCACGATCAGGTTGGCGAGCATGTAGACGAGGACGAGGAGGGTCACGATGCCCACCACGACGACGCCCTGCTTCTGCCAGACGTACATCGCCAACGTGCCGCCGATGCCGTGGATGTTGAAGATCCGCTCGGTGATGACCGCGCCGCCCATGAGCGAGCCGAGGTCCGCGCCGAGGAAGGTGATGATCGGGATGAGCGCGTTGCGCAGCGCGTGGCGCACGACGACCCGGCGGCGGGGCAGGCCCTTCGCGGTCGCGGTGCGGACGTAGTCCGCGCGCATGGTCTCCATCAGGCTCGTACGGGTCAGTCGGGCCACGTACGCGAGCGAGGTGGTGGCGAGCACGAATCCCGGCAGGAGGTAACCGCGCAGACCGTCGGCCTCGTTGAAGGAGACCGGGAAGAAGTCGATGCCCCAGGCGTCCTTGAGTTCGACACCCAGGACGAGCTGGAGGACGAAGCCGAAGACGAAGACCGGGATGGAGATGACCAGCAGCGTGGTGATCAGCACCAGCTGGTCGATGAACTTGCCGCGGCGCAGCGCCGACATGACACCGGCGGCGATGCCGACGAGGGCCTCGATGGCGAACGCGACGAGGGCGAGGTTCACCGTGTAGGGGAAGGCCTCGCTGATCAGGTCGATGACCTGGCGGCCCTGGAGCGTCTCACCGAAGTTCCCCTGGAAGAGGTTGGTGATGTAGTGCCAGTACTGGAGCAGGAACGGGTCGTCCAGGTTGTACTTGGCCCGCAGCATGGCTGCGACGGTGGGGTCCGCCTTCTTGTCGCCCGCGAGCGCCGAAACGGGGTCGCCGGGCAGGCTGAAGGCGAGGTAGTAAATGAGGAACGTGGCACCGAGCAGTACAGGGATCGCCTGTATGAGTCGGCGGATGAGGTAGCGGCCCATCAGACCTCCAACAGAAGAGCAGGGGGAAGGGGCAGACAGACGGAAACCTGATTCCGCCTGCCCGCCCCCGGTGTCCCCTTGGTGTGAAGAGGGGTGTTAGTTGAGCTCGACGTTCGCCAGGTCCATACGGCCCTGGGCGTCGACCTCGACGTTCTTCACGGACTTGGAGTAGGCCGAGGAAGACATGTAGGTGAAGACCGGGATGTACGGAAGGTCCTTGATGATGATGTCATCGGCCTTCTGGTACAGCTTCAGGCCCTCGGCGGGGTCGGTGGCCTTGTCGGCCGCCGCCATGGTCGCCTCGAACTCCTCGTTGACGTAGCCGCCGTAGTTGGAGCCGTTCTCGATCGCGATCTTCGAGAAGATCGGACGCAGGTAGTTCTCCGCCGCGGGGTAGTCCATGGACCACGCCATGCGGAAGCCGCCCTTGTACTTCTGGGCACCCAGGTCGTCCAGCATGTCGCCGAACTTGGCGTACGGCTTGGCGGTGACCTCGACGCCGAGGTTCGCCTTCAGCTGGTTGGCGACGGCCTCGATCCACTCCTTGTGACCACCGTCGGCGTTGTAGCCGAGCTCGATCTTGTTGCCGGGAACACCGCCCGCCTGGGTCCAGAGTTCCTTGGCCTTGGCCGGGTTGTAGGTGCCGGCCTCGCCCAGGGCGCCCTTGCGGTAACCCGGGATGATGGGGCTGATGAAGTCGTCGGCCGGCTTGCGGGTGCCGTTGAAGATGGTCTTGCCGATGGCGTCCCGGTCGATGGCCATGGAGATGGCCTTGCGGATCTCGGGCTTGCCGAAGGCCTCCGGGTTGGTGGCGATCGGGAGACCGAGGTAGCCGACACCCGACTCGGGCTTGTAGATGTAGCGGTCGCCGAACTCCTGGGAGACGGTGGCCATCGCCGAGATCGGGAGCTTGTCGACGATCTGGATGTTGTCGGCGCGCAGGTCGTTGTACGCCGTGTCCAGGTTGTCGTAGATCTTGAAGGTGACGCCGTCGAGCTTGGCGCGACCCTCGGCCGGGTACTTGTCGTACTTCTTGATCTTGATCTGCTTGTTGTGGTCCCAGGCGCCGTCCATCTGGAACGGACCGTTACCGATCGGGGCCTCGCCGAACTTCTGCGGGTCGGCCTCGAACGCCTTCGGCAGCGGGTAGAAGGCGTTGTAGCCCAGCATGGTCTTGAACTGGGAGAACGGCTCCTTCAGCGTGACGGTGAAGGTCTTCTCGTCAACGACCTTGAGGCCCTTGAGCTCGGTGGCGGTGGGCTTCTTGTCCTTGCCCGGCGCCAGCTCCTCGGAGCCCTCGATCTTCGAGTAGAACGGCAGGCCCTCGGCGGCGTTGTTCTGGTTGGCGCCCCAGTTCCAGGCGCGGACGAACGACTGCGCGTCGACCTTCTCGCCGTTGTGGAAGGTGAAGCCGTCCTTGATCTTGATGGTCCAGGTCTTCGAGTCCGTGGTCTCGATCGACTCCGCGACCGCGAGCTTCGGCTCGTTGGTCTTGTTGTCGTAGTCCACCAGGCCCTTGAAGAGCGCGTTGAGAACCTCCGCGCCCTCGGACTCGGCGGTGTTCTGACCCACCAGGCCGTGCTGCGGCTCGCCGAGCACCACGGTGATGTTTCCGCCGGACTTGCCGGCGTTCGAGTCCTTGCTGGTGCTGCAAGCCGTGGCGGCCAGCGCCACGACGACGGCACCCGCGACCCACTTGGCGCTCGTTGCTCCGCGCATGGGTATTTGCCTCCTCAGGAGTCACTGTCGATACGTGAAAGGACCCGGTCTCCGCTGACACCCCTGACAGCGAGATCCGGCCCCATCGTGTGTGCTCGTGAGTCGACGCTCCCCACAGCGTGTGACCCATTGACCCGAGCTCAATGGAGCCATCCTCAGGGACGCCCAGACCGTAAACCACACTTAAGTGGTCTCGTTTTCACAACATCACCCCATGGCGAAAACCCGAAATCCGGACAAACGGATAGGAGACAGACACGTGCGAAACGGACGGTTAGCTCATCCTCCGGAGTGTCACGGTCGGTATCCGGACACCAGAACGCAACAATCCGCTTGACAAACGCGAACAGCCCCTCCCGCCACGGGATTCCGTGGGGGAGGGGCTGCTCGGTGAAGCGTGGGCCGGGGCCCGCAGGGCTACTTGGCGGCCTTGGCGCGCGAAGCGGTGCGCGAGCGCTCCTTCTGGTCCAGGACGACCTTGCGGATGCGGACGGCCTCCGGGGTCACCTCGACGCACTCGTCGTCGCGGCAGAACTCCAGCGACTGCTCCAGCGACAGCTTGCGCGGGGGAACGATCGCCTCGAAGGAGTCGGCCGACGAGGACCGCATGTTGGTGAGCTTCTTCTCCTTGGTGATGTTCACGTCCATGTCGTCGGAGCGCGAGTTCTCGCCGACGATCATGCCCTCGTACACCTCGGTGCCGGGGTCGGTGAACAGCACGCCGCGCTCCTGCAGGTTGGTCATCGCGAATGCGGTGACCGCACCGGCGCGGTCGGCGACCAGCGAACCGTTGTTGCGGGTCTGCAGCGGGCCGAACCACGGCTCGTGGCCCTCGTGGATCGAGTGGGCGATACCGGTGCCGCGGGTCTGGGTCAGGAACTCCGTGCGGAAGCCGATCAGGCCGCGGGACGGGACGACGAACTCCATGCGCACCCAGCCGGAGCCGTGGTTGGACATGTTGTCCATGCGGCCCTTGCGGACGCCCATGAGCTGGGTGACGGCGCCCATGTGCTCCTCGGGCACGTCGATCGTCATGCGCTCGACCGGCTCGTGGACCTTGCCGTCGACCTCCTTGGTGACGACCTGCGGCTTGCCGATCGTCAGCTCGAAGCCCTCACGGCGCATCTGCTCGACGAGGATCGCGAGCGCGAGCTCGCCACGGCCCTGGACCTCCCAGGCGTCCGGACGCTCGGTGTCCAGGACGCGGAGCGAGACGTTGCCGATCAGCTCGCGGTCCAGACGGTCCTTGACCTGGCGCGCGGTGACCTTGCGGTCCTTGACCGCGGCCTTGGCGTCGGCGCCCTTGCCGGTGCCGCCGCGGCCGACCAGCGGGGAGGTGTTGGTGCCGATGACCATGGAGATGGCCGGCTCGTCCACCGTGATCAGCGGAAGGGCGATCGGGTTCTCCGGGTCGGCCAGGGTCTCGCCGATCATGATGTCGGGGATGCCGGCGACCGCGCAGATGTCACCCGGGCCCGCCACCTCGGCCGGCTTGCGGGTGAGCGCCTCGGTCATCATCAGCTCGGTGATGCGGACGTTGGAGATCGTGCCGTCGCGCTTGATCCACGCGACCGTCTGGCCCTTGCGCAGCTCGCCCTGCTCGACGCGGAGCAGCGCGATGCGGCCGAGGAAGTTGTCGGCGTCCAGGTTGGTGACGTGGGCCTGGAGCGGCGCGTCCTCGTCGTACACCGGGGCCGGGACGTGCTCCAGGATGGTGGAGAAGAACGGCTCCAGGCTGTCGCTGTCCGCGGGGACGGTACCGTCCTCCGGCTTGGTCAGCGAGGCGATGCCGTCGCGGCCGCAGGCGTAGACGATCGGGAACTCGATCTGGTCCTCGTCCGCGTCCAGGTCGAGGAAGAGGTCGTACGTCTCGTTGACGACCTCGTCGATCCGGGAGTCCGGACGGTCGGTCTTGTTGATGCAGAGGATGACCGGCATGCGCGCCTGCAGGGCCTTGCGCAGCACGAAGCGGGTCTGGGGCAGCGGACCCTCGGAGGCGTCCACCAGCAGGACGACGGCGTCGACCATCGACAGGCCGCGCTCGACCTCGCCACCGAAGTCGGCGTGGCCGGGGGTGTCGATGATGTTGATCGTGATCGGGGCCCCGCCGTCCTTGGGGTGGTACTTCACCGCCGTGTTCTTGGCGAGGATCGTGATGCCCTTCTCACGCTCCAGGTCGTTCGAGTCCATCATGCGGTCGTCGAGCTGCTGGTGGGCGGCGAAGGCACCGGCCTGCTTGAGCATGGCATCGACGATGGTCGTCTTGCCATGGTCGACGTGGGCGACGATGGCGACGTTACGGATGTCGTGGCGCGTGGGCACTTCGGCGCTTCTCCCGGGATCGTGGATGGCGTCGCGTACGGTCCGGCACGCGCGCCTCGACCGGGCGGAAAACCTGCCACGGCCTTACCCCATCGTACGTCGCGTGGCGGGAACCGGCTGCCGGGGGGTCTGTCAAGAGGCCGGAGGACTGAGAGAAGCCGGGTGTGGGGTGGGGGGCCCGGCCATCGGTGCTGGGGGATTCCTGCGGGTGTTCCTGCGGGTCAACGGGTATCCACGACCTTGCCCGCCGGGGTGGCCGGCGGGCAAGGGAATTGAGTCACATCTGAGCTTGCGACCCGAAGGTCAATCCGGCGGACACCGGTTTGTCACTCCTTCTTCCCCTTGTTCTTCGACGCGGTGGCCGGGGCCTTCTTCCAGCCGATGTCCTGGTAGCGGGGGGTACCGAGGCCGAAGGCGCCCGCGTTGGCCAGGGACGGCTTGACCGCCACCAGCTGGGGACGCTGGTAGAGCGGGATGGAGCCGGCGGCGGCCCAGATCCGGGCGTCGGCCTTGCGGATCAGCTCCCGCGAGGCCTCCTCGTCCAGTTCGCCGAGGGCCTGGTCGAAGAGCTGGTCGATGTGGTCGGTGCCGACCCGGGTGTAGTTCTGTTCGACGAGGAGCGAGCCGTCCGCGGCCGGCTCCGGCTTGGCGAAGATGGGGCGCGCGTCGGTGGCCGGGTACGCGGTGGCCGGCCAGGAGTACAGCGCCAGGTCGTACTGGCCCGAGGCGATGTGGTCCTTGAAGAAGCTCTCGTCGGCCACCTTGGTCAGCTCGGTGCTCACGCCGATCTTCTGGAGCATCTGGGCGATCCGCTCGCCGACCGTGCGCAGGGCCTCGGAGCCCGGTCCGGCGGGCAGGACGAAGCGGAGGCTGAGGGCCTTGCCGTCCTTGGCGAGCACGGAGCCCGAGGTACGGGGCTGCTTGGCCGGGGCGGGCGCCGGGGAGGAAGTGGCCTTGGCGGGATCGCCCGCCTCGCCCTCAGAGGGGACGCGCTCGGGCTCCTTGTCGTCCTCGGCGGGTGCGGCCGAGCCGACGGCGGCGGCCTGGGCGAGCAGCCAGGCCTTCTGGTCCGCGGCGAGCGGGGGCTGGGCCAGCGGCTTGACCGCCCCCAGGGCTCCCTTCAGCCCCTCGCCGTTGCGCTCGTCGTCCTGGCCGACGATGTAGAGGCCGTCGTCGCCGGTACCGGGCCCCCCCGGGGTCTTCTGGTCGTCGCGGCCCGCCTCCCCGTCGCTCTCCGGGCCCGCCTTGGCCCCCTCCGGTTCGGTGAGCTTGCCGTTGGGGCGCCAGCCGGCGTCCGCGAGCAGGGCCTGGGCCGCCTTGGTGTCCTGGCCGCCGAGGGCGTCGCTGTTGTCGGCGTACGCCCGCTGCCCGGCCAGCGCCACATGGCTGCCGACCGGCTTCGCGGGCAGGCCGAGGGGCTTGAGGACGAGCTCGGCGAGTTCCTTGCGGTTCAGCGCCCGGGCCACGGCCCGCCGGACCCGCTCGTCGGCCAGCGGGCCGGAGGCCCCGTTCAGGGCGAGCTGGGTGTAGGACGGCTCCAGGGACTTGCGGATCGTGAAGCCGCGCAGGGCCTCCTGCTCGGCGTCGTACTTCCTGGCCGCCTCCGCGTTCCGCACCCGGGCGTCCAGCTCCTCCCGGGCCTTGCCCTCGTCCGCCCCGTACGCCACCGCCCAGGACAGGGTGGCCTCGGCCGGGGTGGTCAGGGCGCCCGGTCCGTGGGCGGGGGCCCCGCCCGGGCCCGAGGTGTTCGAGCGCTCCCGGTGCGCCAGGGCGATCCGGTCGGCGCCGCTGCGGTCGATCTCCGCGATGTCCAGCTTGCCCGCGGCCAGCGCGGCCGGGCGCTCGGCCCGGGACACGGCCGTCAGGACCAGCGAGTCCAGCTTGGCGGGGCGTCCCCACCACCGGGGGTTGCGGGTCAGGGCGGCGGTTGCGGTCTTCTTGTCGATCGCGCCGAGGTTGAACGGCCCGGCAGTGACCTTGAGGGTGCCGCGCGCTCCCTCGTTGAAGGCGTCCGGGGTGCCGGTGACCTGCTTGGGGTAGAGCGGTGAGAACAGGGACCGCCAGTCCGTGTAGGGCTTGGCGAAGGTGACCTTGACCTCCAGGTCCGTCTTGCCCCGCTCGATCTTCTCGATCCGCTCGTACCCGGCGTTGCGGGCCGTCCAGTACGCCGAGTCCTTGCCGTTCAGGGCGCGCCACTGGGCCACGAAGTCGGCGGCGCCGATCTCGCGGCCGTCGCTCCACACCGCCTGCTGGTTCAGCTTGTACAGGACCACCTGCTTGGGTTCACGTGCGACGACCTCCGCCTTCTCCAGGTAGTCCGGGTTGGCGACGGGGCGCCCCTTGTCGTCCAGGGTGAACAGCTGGGGCAGCACCGCCCCGGCGATCCGGGTGGTCGTGGCGTCGGCGTCGGCCTGGAAGGTGTTGAGGGTGTCGGGAAGGCTGTCCACGGCCCAGCGCAGCACGCCGCCGTCGGCGACCTTGTTCCGGGGCGTCGCCGCGATGTCCTGGCCGGCGGCCACCGGGCCGCCCTCGTCGCCGGCGCCGCACCCCGCGAGCAGCGGCAGTGCGAGGACTCCCGAGGTCAGCAGCGCCAAGGACCTGCGCCTTCTCTGGGACATGGGTGGTACCTCCGGGACGGGGCGCGAAAGGGACAGCTTGATCACGTTTGGCGGTATATGGAGCTGATCACACTGGGTGCCGGAACCACTGAAATCGACGGCTCGCCGCGCCCCCCGCAGCGGGCCCTCGCCACGCCGCGAAGCCCACCCGTGCGGACCAATCCCGCTTGCGTTGCGGACGAGCGTTCCCTCGGGCGGGGGATGAGAATGGGGGGCAGGGAGGGGCGCACAGATCGCGCCTGCGCGCCCGCAATCGCTGCATGTCCCTTCACAAGCGGGGACATGAGGCGCGACACTCGCAGGCGCACATGAGCGTTGCCACCGCACCCTGCGGAAGTGAGGGCAAGTCATGTCCCTGCAAGACGATTTGACCGCCGTACGGCGCAGCCTGGACGAGCTCACCCGCAAGGTCGAGCAGCTGGAGCGCAAAGCCGGGCGGCAGCAGGCGGAGGGCGGCCGGTCCGCGCCCGCCGACCGGCCGGGGCCGGGCATGGTGACCGTCCCGGACACCCCGTACGACAGCACGCTGTGGACGGACACCGACGACGAGGGCCTCGGCGCCCGCGACCGCCGCGCGCCCTAGACCCCGCAGCCGTTCCCTGCCACTCCCCCGGACACCGGCCCCCGCGCTCAGCGGCGGCCGGTGTCCGGCGGGCCACCCTGACCACTCCTCCCGGAGTCACCCTTGGCCACAGGTACCGAACCACCCCGGCAGCTGACCGGCGTCCGCGACGCCTCCCGGGCCTCGATCGCCGCCCGGCACCTGCGCACCGACCGGTGGTGGCTGGCCCCCGCCGGCACCGCGGCCGGGCTGCTCGCCTTCATCGTCTACTCGACCTGGCGGGCCTTCGCGAACGCCGACTACTACGCCGCCCCGTACGTCTCCCCGTTCTACTCCCCGTGCCTGGCGGAGAACTGCCAGGAGATGCGCGGCGGACCGAACCTGGACCTCTTCGGCAGCTGGTGGGGCCTGTCCCCCGCTCTGCTGATCCTGGTCTTCCCGCTCGGTTTCCGGCTGACCTGCTACTACTACCGCAAGGCGTACTACCGGGGCTTCTGGGCATCGCCGCCCGCCTGTGCCGTCGCCGAGCCGCACGCGAAGTACACCGGTGAGACCCGCTTCCCACTGGTCTTCCAGAACATGCACCGGTACTTCTTCTACGCGGCGCTGCCGGTCGCGGGCATCCTCACGTACGACACGGTGCTGACCTTCCGCAACGACCGCTACGAGTGGGGCCACATGGGCCTGGGGACGCTGCTGTTCGTCCTCAACATCGTGCTGATCTGGGCCTACACCCTTTCGTGCCACTCCTGCCGGCACATCATGGGCGGCCGCCTGAAGCACTTCTCCAAGCATCCGGTGCGCTACCGGATGTGGGGCTGGGTGAGCCGGCTCAACTCCCGGCACATGCAGCTGGCGTGGGCGTCCCTGGTCAGCGTGGCCCTGTGCGACTTCTACGTGTACCTGCTGGCCAGCGGCACCGTCACCGACCCGAGGATCTTCTGACATGGCTCAAGTCGACCGGCAGCAGTGGGACGTGGTCGTGGTCGGCGCCGGCGGCGCCGGGCTGCGGGCCGCCATCGAGGCCCGCGAGCGGGGCGCCCGTACGGCCGTGATCTGCAAGTCGCTGTTCGGCAAGGCCCACACGGTGATGGCGGAGGGCGGGATCGCCGCCTCCATGGGCAACGTCAACGAGGGCGACAACTGGCAGGTCCACTTCCGCGACACCATGCGGGGCGGCAAGTTCCTGAACCAGTGGCGGATGGCCGAGCTGCACGCCAAGGAGGCACCGGACCGGGTCTGGGAGCTGGAGACCTGGGGTGCGCTCTTCGACCGCACCCCCGACGGGAGGATCTCCCAGCGCAACTTCGGCGGCCACGAGTACCCGCGCCTCGCGCACGTGGGCGACCGGACCGGCCTGGAGCTGATCCGCACCCTCCAGCAGAAGATCGTCGCGCTCCAGCAGGAGGACTTCAAGGAGTACGGCGACTACGAGGCCCGGCTCAAAGTCTTCCAGGAGTGCACGGTCACGCGCGTGCTCAAAGAAGGGCAGCGGGTCTCGGGGGCCTTCTGCTACGAGCGCGAGTCCGGCCGCTTCTTCGTCCTGGAGGCCCCGGCGGTCGTCCTCGCCACGGGCGGCATCGGCAAGTCCTTCAAGACCACCTCGAACTCCTGGGAGTACACCGGCGACGGCCACGCGCTGGCCCTGCTCGCCGGGGCCCCGCTGCTGAACATGGAGTTCGTGCAGTTCCACCCCACGGGCATGGTCTGGCCGCCCTCGGTCAAGGGCATCCTCGTCACCGAGTCGGTGCGCGGCGACGGCGGGGTGCTGCGCAACAGCGAGGGCAAGCGGTTCATGTTCGACTACATCCCGGACGTCTTCAAGGAGAAGTACGCCGAGTCCGAGGAGGAGGGCGACCGCTGGTACGAGGACCCCGACCACAACCGGCGGCCCCCCGAGCTGCTGCCCCGCGACGAGGTGGCCCGCGCCATCAACTCGGAGGTCAAGGCCGGTCGCGGCTCCCCGCACGGCGGGGTCTTCCTCGACGTGTCCACGCGCATGCCGGCCGAGAAGATCAAGCGGCGGCTGCCCTCCATGTACCACCAGTTCAAGGAGCTGGCGGACGTGGACATCACCGCGGAGCCGATGGAGGTCGGGCCGACCTGCCACTACGTGATGGGCGGTATCGCGGTGGACTCGGACACCGCGGCCACCGTCGGGGTGCCGGGCCTGTTCGCGGCGGGCGAGGTCGCGGGCGGGATGCACGGCTCGAACCGGCTCGGCGGCAACTCGCTGTCCGACCTGCTCGTCTTCGGGCGGCGGGCCGGTCTGCACGCGGCGGAGTACGCCTCCTCCGCGTCCGGCGCGCGCCCGGCCGTCTCGCAGGAGGAGGTCGACGCGGCCGCCGCGGAGGCGCTGGCCCCCTTCCACGCCGCCGACGGCGCGGAGAACCCGTACACCCTGCACCAGGAACTCCAGACGGCCATGAACGACCTGGTCGGCATCATCCGCCGCGAGGGCGAGATGGCCGAGGCCCTGGAGAGGCTGGCGGCCCTGCGCGTCCGGGCCTCCCGGGCGGGGGTCGAGGGGCACCGGCAGTTCAACCCGGGCTGGCACCTCGCCCTGGACCTGCGCAACATGCTGCTGGTCAGCGAGTGCGTGGCCCGTGCGGCCCTGGAGCGCACCGAGAGCCGGGGCGGGCACACCCGGGAGGACTGCCCGTCGATGGAGCGCAGCTGGCGCCCGGTGAACCTGCTGTGCCGCCCGGTGGACCCCGCGCCCGCCGACCCGGCCGCCGACCGGATCACCCTGGTGCGGACCCGCACCGAACCCATCCGCCCCGACCTGCTCGCGCTCTTCGAGAAGGAAGAGCTGGTCAAGTACCTCGCCGAAGAGGAGCTCTACGAGTGACTACCTACGACGCACGCTTCCGGATCTGGCGGGGCGACGCGGAGGGCGGGGAGCTGCGGGACTTCACCGTCGAGGTGCACGACGGGGAGGTCGTCCTCGACATCGTCCACCGGCTCCAGGCCACCCAGGCCTCGGACCTGGCGGTGCGCTGGAACTGCAAGGCCGGCAAGTGCGGTTCGTGCAGTGCGGAGGTAAACGGCCGGCCGCGGCTGATGTGCATGACGCGCATGTCCACCTTCGAGCGGACCGAGACCGTCACGATCACTCCGTTGCGGGCCTTCCCGGTCATCCGCGACCTGGTCACGGACGTGTCCTTCAACTACGAGAAGGCGCGGGAGGTGCCGGCCTTCGTACCGCCGCAGGGCGTGGCGGCGGGCGCGTACCGGATGCAGCAGGTGGACGTGGACCGCTCGCAGGAGTTCCGCAAGTGCATCGAGTGCTTCCTGTGCCAGGACACCTGCCATGTGGTGCGCGACCACGAGGAGAACAAGGGCGCTTTCGCCGGCCCCCGCTTCCTGATGCGGGTGGCCGAGCTGGACATGCACCCCCTGGACGCGGCGGCGGAGGCGGGTCTGGACCGCAAGCGCACCGCCCAGGAGGAGCACGGACTCGGCTACTGCAACATCACCAAGTGCTGTACGGAGGTCTGCCCCGAGGGCATCAAGATCACCGACAACGCACTGATCCCGCTGAAGGAGCGGGCGGTGGACCGCAAGTACGACCCGCTGGTGTGGCTCGGCAGCAGGATCCGCAGGCGCTCGGAGCCGTAGCGGCTCCCGGCCGCTTGCTCCGCAGGTCCCCATGCCCCCTGGGGAACGTCGGATGACGTGTTGTCAGGGGGCTTCGCGGTGCCCGTGGGGGATCGGCTGGCGGACCGGTACCGGCTGCACCGGCGACTCGGCCGGCGCGAGGCGACGAGCGGGGCGCGGCTCCAGCACCCGGGCACCACGGTGGTGCACGACGTGGGGCAGCAGGACGGCCTGCTGCCCCACGGACCGGCCGGAGTCGGCGCAGGCGGTGACGGAGGCGCTGCGCGGGCGCCCTGGGGAACCGGTGCGGGGGGCCGCGCCGAGCGCGCACCGGCCGGGCGGGGCGGAAGTGGGCTGCGTGGGGGCCGGCACCGGGACAACCCGCTGGACGGCCTTCGCCGACGAGGGCACGGACGCCCCGCTGCCGTGTGCTTCGCCGGACCGGCTGACCGCCCTGCACGCCGCGAGCGGCGAGCCTGCCTGGCAGGACCGGACTCGGCTCGACGGCCAGGTGGTCCTGGTCGGCGAGCACCTCGCACTCGCGCTTGCGGAGCTGGCGGCGGTCGCGGTGTCCCGGGGCTGAGGCGG
Source organism: Streptomyces sp. NPDC043680 (assembly GCF_056436685.1). Lineage (NCBI taxonomy): Bacteria > Bacillati > Actinomycetota > Actinomycetes > Kitasatosporales > Streptomycetaceae > Streptomyces > Streptomyces sp. NPDC043680. The sequence goes on from NZ_JBWKCE010000001.1 coordinate 467,511, forward strand.
ACTCCCGGCCGCGAGCCGGGCCGGGCAGGGCCGACCGGCTGCGGGCCGCCCTCCCCCGGGCGGCCGGGCTCAGCCGTACATGCCCAGCAGCTGCTCCGCGGACAGCTCCGATGCCGGTTCGGCCGCGGCCCCCGGGAGCGGGAGCTCGAACCAGACGGTCTTGCCCCGGTGGGTGCGGCGGGTGCCCCAGCCCGCGGAGAGCAGGCCCACCAGCTGGAGGCCCCGCCCGCCCTCGTCCGTGTCCCGGGCGCGGCGGCGCCGCGGCTGGACCAGGTTCCCGTCCCACACCTCGCACACGAGGGTGCGGTCGAGCAGGAGGCGCAGGCGGATCTCCCCCTCCCCGTACCGCAGGGCATTGGTCACGAGCTCGCTGACCAGCAGCTCCGTGGTGTCGAGCAGCCCCTCCAGCCCCCAGGCGGGGAGCTTCGCGCGGGCCAGCTCGCGGGCCCGGCCCACCGAGCGTGCCTCGCGGGGCAGCTGCCAGTCCCCCACGGCATCCACCGGAAGCCCCTGTACGCGTGCCATCAGCAGGGCGATGTCGTCCTCACCGTGCCGGGTGTCGAGCGTGTTGAGCACGTGGTCGCACACGTCCTCCAGCGGGCGCACCGGGTCGGCCAGCGCTTCCCGCAGCCCGCGCAGCCCCTCCTCCAGGGGGTGCTCCCGCGACTCCACCAGCCCGTCCGTGTACAGCGCCAGCAGGGCGCCCTCCGGGAGTTCCACGTCCACCTCCTCGAACGGCTCGCCGCCCACGCCGAGCGGCATCCCGGGCGGTACCTCCAGCAGCAGCGCCGGCCGCGGCGGGGCGCCCGGTTCCGCCGGTTCCACCAGAACGGGCGGCATGTGGCCCGCGTTGGCGATCGTGCAGCGCCGGGTCACCGGGTCGTAGACGGCGTACACGCAGGTGGCGAGGTACACCTCGGAACGGTCGGCGTCCCGCGAGTGCAGGGCCGCCCGGGAGGCCTGCTGGGATCCGCCGGGCGCGCCGAGGCCGCGCGCGATCTCGTCCAGCGCCGACAGCACCTCCGCCGGTTCCAGGTCCAGCAGCGCCAGGGTCCGTACGGCGGTCCGCAGTTCGCCCATGGCGACGGCGGCCCGCAGCCCCCGGCCCATGACGTCGCCGACGACCAGGGCCGTGCGGTGTCCGGGCAGTTCGATGACGTCGAACCAGTCCCCGCCGACCTCGGTCGCCGCGTTCCCCGGCAGGTACCGGCAGGCGATGTCCAGGCCGGCCGCCTCCGGGTCCCCGGGCGGGAGCAGGCTGCGCTGGAGGATCAGCGCCCGCTCGTGTTCGCGCCGGTAGAGGCGGGCGTTGTCGATGCAGACGGCGGCGCGGGCGGCGAGTTCCACCGCGACCGCCCGGTCCCGTTCCCCGAAGGGTTCGCTGCCCTTCGTACGGGAGAACTGGGCGAGCCCGACGACGGTGTCGTGGGCGACCATCGGCACGACCAGCGTCGACTGCACGAGGTCGTCCGCCCCGCCGCCCTCGATCAGCCGCGGGCGTGCCGTGCGCAGGGCCATCGCGACCGGCGAGGCGGCCGGGTAGCGGTGGATCTCCCCCACGGTGACCGGCGCGACGGGGCCGGAGAGCGGGGCGTCCGAGACCGCCGAGGCGAAGGCGACCCGGCGCAGCGGGGCGGAGGGCGCGCGGCCGGGGCCGAGCCCCGCGGGCATGGACGGCACTCCGGGGCCCTGGGGCCGGGCGGGCCGGTCGTCGTCGCCGAGCAGCAGCCCCTGGTAGAGGTCGACGGCGGCGAGGTCGCAGAAGCCGGGCACCGTCACGTCCAGGAGCTCCCGGGCGGTGGTCTCCAGGTCGAGGGAGTTGCCGATGCGGTGCCCGGCCTCGTTGAGCAGGGCCAGGTTGCGCCGGACCCCGGCGGCCTCGCGGGCGGCGAGGTGGCGGCGGGTGACGTCGGTGCCGAGGCCGGCGACCCCGACGGGGCGGCCGGTGCCGCCGTGCACGCGGTAGAGGTTGATGGACCAGTGGCGGTGCTCGCGGCTGCCGGGGGCGGAGCCGCTGATCTGGAGGTCGGTGACCGATTCACCGGTCTCCAGGACCCGCCGCAGGGCGTCGGCCATCCGGTCGGCCTCCTGCGGCGGGAGGTAGTCGTGGACGGTGCGGCCGCGGTGCTCCTCCACTGCGCCGCCGAAGACGGTCGCGAAGCGGCGGTTGGCCCGCTGCACGGTGAGGTCCGTACCGAAGAGCAGGAAGCCGAAAGGGGATTGGCCGAAAATGGCCTGCGAGGCCGCCAGATCCGATTCGATCCGCCGCAGCGCGCGTACGTCCACCACGACACAGAGCGCGGCCCGCCGGCCTGTCTCCGTCTGGGTGGGCATCACGTAGATCTCGGCCACACCGTGTGCGCCGCTCCCGCCGGGGACGCGGAAGGGGACGAGACCGGTCCACTCCTTGCCGTCGAGAATCTCCGCAACCCTGCGGTGCCCGTCGGGGCGCAGCTCCGGCGGCATGAACGCGTCGACCGGATCGCGCCCCACGGCCTGGGCGGCGGTCAGCCCGAACAGGTCCTCGGCACGCAGACTCCACTGGTCGATGAGCCCGTCGGGCCCGATCGAGAACGACGCGACCTTTATGTAGTCATATATCGAGCCAGGCGGACTGCTGTGCCACAGGGAGTCGTGCCACGTCTCCCCGGACACACGGGTCTGATGTGCCTGCGCAGGTATCTCGCTCACGCGACCGTCCCCTCCAGCTCACCGCAACCGGACCGGCCATGACCGAAGTATTCAGCACCACGGCCCCGGACGGCACGGCGTTCACGATCACAAAAAGGTCCCGACTGTTTCGAGCCACATCCCGTGATCGTCGGCCACCCTTCACCTTGTTACTCACCAGGAAGAGCCAACTCGAACCACACGGTCTTGCCCGATTTCCCGTGCCGCGTCCCCCAGCTCTGCGCCGAGACGGCCACGAGGTGCAGTCCCCTGCCCCCCTCCTCGTCGGGTGCGGCAAGCCGTTTGCGGGGCGGATCCGGAAGCGGATCGGAAACTTCCACGAGCAGGGCAGGTCCCTCCGAGCCGCCGTCGACGGCTGATTCACGCCGCTCCAGACGCACGCCGATGGGGCCGGAGGCGTACCGCAGGGAATTGGTGACCAGCTCGCTGACCAGCAGGACGGTGACATCGCCGACGGCTTCGAGGCCCCAGGAGCGGAGCTGGCCGCGCACGGCATGGCGGGCGGCGCGGACGGCACCGGGTTCGGCGGGGAAGGCCCACTCGGCGCATTCACCGTCTGTGTCGATCACGCCGATCACTTCCCGGGCCGGCAAGGGCCCCCGTCCGATTCCGCAGGGACAGAGCCACGAGAGGCTTGTGCACATTAGGGACTAATAGCGGCATACCCGATATTCGAGGCGTCGTACCACTCGATCCCCCGTGCACCGGCGCACTGTGGCGCAGACGGCCTAGAGCGGAGCTGTCACGCGCCCCCGTGCGACCCTCCGTGCAGTCGGCTGCGCCGCTCGCCGCCCGCCCCGCCGTACCGGCCGTCGCGCAGCCGGCGGCCCACCTCGGCCACCCCCGGCCGGTCCTGGTCGAGCCAGTCCACCCCGTCCAGCTCGTCCGGGCCGAGCCAGCGCAGCTCGTCGTGGTCCTCAAGCGGGGCCGGCTCGCCGGAGAGCAATGCCGCGGTCCACACGTGCAGCACGAGCCCGGGCCGCAGGGGCCATTCCCCCGGGATCCGTTCCAGCGGCTCGGCCTCCACGCCGAGCTCCTCGCGCAGTTCGCGCACCAGCGCCTCGGGCGCGGTCTCACCGGGCTCGGCCTTGCCGCCCGGCAGTTCCCAGCGGCCGGCCAACTCGGGGGGCGCACTGCGACGGGCCGCCAACAGGCGGCCCTCACGACAAAGGGCTCCACCCACGACCACGCGTACCGTCATGGGCGGAGCCTAAGGCAGGGCCGCGGCTGCCGGTGCCGCGGCCCTGCGACGCTCAGTTCGTCGTGGCGGTCTGACCGATCCGCTCGACCCAGTAGAGCTGCTTGTGTCCTCGGTCGTCGAGGCTGTCGACGACCTTCTGGGCCTCGGCCCGGGTGGCGTACCGGCCCACCCGGTAGCGGTTGCCGTTGTCGTCCTGACGTATGACCAGCCACGGGAGCAGGGCACCGCTGTCGTTCATCGCGTTTCACCCTCCGCCGATGTACCTGCCCGGGAAACCGCATTGCGCATATGCCCGAGCTTACGCCCGACCTTTACACAGCGGATACGGTTTTTCACGAAGAGGTACCTCACAGGCGTACGCATCCGGCCATGCGTACGAGTGGGCCGCGTACGCCGGTTCAGAACCGGCGCACCCTCGGCATCGGCAGCACCCCTGCGCCCCCTTCCGGCGCGGTGCGGCCGGCGTTCGCGCAGGTCCCGCCCGAGAGGCAGCGCGCGGAGCAGATCGGCCCGTTTCCGACGGGCCGTCGGCGGCAGGCGGTCGCCCCGAAAACGATGCATGACGCGCCATCACCCCGCCCCGCGGCACCGGCGTTGCACCCGGCCCCGCCTCGCGTCGTCAGCGCACGGGCAGGTGGTACGAGAGGCGGTAGCGGTCCGCCGGCACCACCACGTCGGCGGTCTCCACGGCCAGTCCGGAGGCGTAGTACGTCCGCCCGACCACCAGCACCACGTGGCCCGGGACCCCTCCGAGCAGCATGAGCTCCTCGGCGAGACCCGGCCGGGCCCCGACCTCCTCCACCACGTTGTCGACGACCACGTCGATCGCGGCCATCCGCTCGACCACGCCCGAGCCCCCGAGCGGACCCTCCTCGGGCAGCATCACCGGGGTCCTGCCGGTCACGGCGAGCGGCTCCCAGGAGGTCGACAGCATCATCGCCTCCCCCGCGTCGCGGAAGACGTACCGCGTCCGCATCACCCGCTCGCCCGGCGCGATCCCGAGCCGCTCGGCGATGTCCGCCGGGGCGGCCGTCTGTTCGCTGTTCGAGTCCCACGTGCCGCGCGCGCCGGCCTCCGCCTGCTCCTGGCGGAACGGGGTCGACGCCCCGCCCGTGCGGTACCCGGAGCGCACGACCCGTCTCGGAACCGGCTGCTCCCGTACGTACGTGCCCGATCCGGACCGGCCCTCGACCAGGCCCTCCGCCATGAGGACCTTGCGCGCCTCCAGCGCCACGGTGTCGGAGACCCCGTACTCCTCGCGGATCCGGGCCTGGGAGGGGAGCCTGGCGTGCGGGGGCAGGGACCCATCGACGATCTTCCGTCGCAGATCCCCGGCGACGCGCAGATAGGCCGGCTGCTCACCGAAAGTCACTGGCCACTCCCATCAGGTTGACAGACAGCTACACCCTGGCAACCGACGGTTGTACGCCGCAAGCGAGGGCCAGAGTTTCACCCGAAGTGATGAAGCCTGGTCACTCAAACCCGTTACCGTGCGTTACCTTCGGGGGCTTCAGGCGGCTTCGGAGCCGGAGCCGTCCCGCGGCTGGTCCACGAGCCACTCCGGGACCTCCGTCGACAGCCCGAACGCCCCGCGCAGGGCCTTCTCCACCCCCACCGACAAGGCCCCCGACGCCGTGTCCCAGGCATCTTGGAAATCCGCCGGTCGGGTCGCCCGGGAAGCCCGCTGCCACTGCCCGCGCGCCGCCGCGACCTCCTTCAACCGGGCCTCCGCCGCCGCGGCGGCCTCGGGCCGGGCCTTCGCCTCCTCCAGCATCCGGGCCTCCGCGCCCAGCGCCCCGTCCACCTCGCGCGCCCACTCCCGGTACGAGGGCAGCGCCTCGTCGATCTCCTCGTCCGGCGCGCCCCCCAGCGCCAGATCGGCCTCGTTCATCGCCCGCAGGAAGGCCACCTGCTCCGGCTCCAGCATCCCGGCGTCCTTGCGCAGGCTCCCCCGGTGGTCGTGCCCGGCCGTGCCGATCACGCACAGCAGCTGCCGGTCGCCGTCGTTCCACGCCTCGCGGGAGGGCGAGAAGTAATACATCTGCGCGTACGAGGGCAGCGCCCAGGTGTCCATGGCGTACGCGTCCTGGGCCTTCCAGCACGCGTCCGCCGCCCACTTCTCCACCTGCTGCGTGCCGGGGAAGACCTCGTCCTCGAACCGGGTCGAGGAGGTGACCTCCGCGTGGTGCGCCTGCGTACAGGCGACCCGGTGGATCAGCGGCTCCTCGTCGAGGAGGTCCCCGCCGGGGACGTTGAAGCAGTCACCGGCCCGCAGTTCGTCCATGTCGGCCAACTCGCCCTCGACGCCCTCGTACTGCGGCAGCGCCTCCAGCCGGTCCAGGAGCACCGGCCCGTACCGGCCCACGACCGCCACGGCGGACAGCGTCAGCACGACCGACACCGCCAGGCCCACGACCGCGAGCGACCGGCCCCGCTCCCCCTTCCGGGCGATCTGCACCAGGGCCGCGATCCCGAAGACGATGCCGAGCGGCGGCAGGCACAACAGCCCGACCAGCAGGGACGCCAGGGCGAAACCGTTGAGCGCGGGCTCCCGGGACGGCTGCTGCGGGGACGGAGCGGGCCAGTGGGGGGAGGGCGGGGTGCTCACGGGGTGAGGGACTCCATCACAAAGATCGCGAACGAATGCGCGAAATAGTACGCAGCGGGGGCGACCGGCAACCGGTCGCCCCCGCCGTCACGCGGCCCGCAAGGTCAGAACTGCAGCGCCCACGAGTCGATCTTGCCGGTGTCGAGGTTCGCGTTGTCGTTCACGCGGAGCTTCCACACCCCGTTGGCCACCTCGGAAGAGGCGTTCACCGTGTAGGTCTTGACGAGGTTGTCGGCACTGCCGCCGCTGCGGTTGTGCAGGGTGTAGAGGGTGCCGTCGGGGGCGACCAGGTCGACCTTCAGGTCGCCGATGTACGTGTGCTTGATGTCGACCGCGACGCTCAGCGCCGCCGGGGCGTTGCCCGGGACCCCGGTGACGGTGAGCGGGGACTCGACGGTCGCGTTGTCGTTGACCGCGTAGTCCGCCGTGTTCTCGAAGCGCGGGCCGGTGGGCGGGGTGGTGCCGCCGCCGACGTGGAGCAGGCGGTTCGGGGAGCCGGAGCCCGGACCCGTCACCACGTTCGGGGTGGCGGCGGCGACCAGCGCCGAGGCGACCTGGGCCGGCGTGCTCGACGGGTTCTGCGAGAGGTACAGGGCGGCGGCGCCGACCACGTGCGGGGTCGCCATCGAGGTGCCCGAGATGGTGTTGGTCGCCGTGTCGCCGGTGCCCCAGGAGGAGGTGATGGAGGAGCCGGGGGCGAAGATGTCGAGGATCGAGCCGTAGTTGGAGTAGCTCGCCTTGGCGTCGGCGCTGGTGGTGGCGCCCACCGTGATGGCTTCGGCGACGCGCGCCGGGGACTTGGTGCTCGCGTCCGTGGACTCGTTGCCCGCGGCGACACCGTAGGTGATGCCGGAGGCGATGGAGTTGCGCACGGCGGTGTCGAGCGCGGAGTCGGCGCCGCCGCCGAGGGACATGTTCGCCACGGCGGGCTTCACCGCGTTCCGCGTCACCCAGTCGATGCCCGCGACGACCTGGGCCGTCGTACCGGAACCGTTGTTGTCGAGGACGCGGACGCCGACGATCTTGGCCTTCTTGGCCACGCCGTAGGTGGTGCCCGCGACCGTGCCGGCGACGTGCGTGCCGTGGCCGTGGCCGTCCTGCGCGGTGTTGTCGTTGTCGACGGCGTCGTAGCCGTAGGACGCCCGGCCGCCGAGGTCCTGGTGCGTGATGCGGACGCCGGTGTCGATGATGTAGGCGGTGACGCCCTCGCCGGCCTTGTCCGGGTACGTGTAGCTGCTGTCCAGCGGCAGCGCGCGCTGGTCGATGCGGTCCAGGCCCCAGGACGGCGGGCCGGGCTGGGTGCCCCGGGCGTCGTCGATCGTGAAGACGCGGTTCTGGACGACGGACGCGACCGCGGGGTCGGCCGCGAGCTTCCTGGCCTGCGCCTCGGAGACCGCGACGGAGTAGCCGTTGAGGGCGGCGCTGTAGGTCCGGTCGATCTTCGCGCCGTAGCGCCGGGCGACCGCCTTGCCGCTGTCGGCGGTGGAGCGGGCGGCGGAGTCCTTCAGGGTCACGATGTAGCTGCCGGGGACGGAGCCGGGCGCTCCGGCGTTCTCGATGACGCCCTGCGGGCCGCCCTCGGCAGCGGAAGCGGGTAAGGCGGCTGCCGCGCCGAGCGCGAAGGCTGCGACGGCGGTCGCGCCGAGGCCCGCGATCTTGCGGCGGGTGTGGCGTATCACGGACATGTGGGGGGTCCTCCTCGTGGACGACACGGAGCGGCCCGCAAGCATGCCCATGACAATTAGTGGGTGCCGGGCCGCCGCTTCCGAAAGGTTGACCCACCCTTTCGCCATCCCACAAGAGGACTGCGAACGCGTAACATCCGTGCCATACGACCGCCATGAAAGAGCAAAGGCGCTCCGCACATGACGCACGCACTCCCCGGCTACGTCTGCCCCGAGGACGAGACGCGCGCGGACGTCCGGACGGCGCCGTGGTGCTGCCCGGTCTGCGGCGGCCCGTGGGACCTCGACTTCACGCCGGATCCGGCCGGCCCGCTCGCCCCGGACGGCGGACCGCCCTCGCTGTGGCGGTACGGCGGCGCACTGCCGCTGCCGGGGGCCTTCTCCGTGACGATGTCGGAGGGCAGGACTCCGCTGGTCCCGCTCGGGGAGCGGATTCACGCCAAACTCGACTTCCTGATGCCGACCCTGTCCTTCAAGGACCGGGGTGCGGTGATGCTCGCCGAGCTGGCCCGGCGTCTGGGCCCGGAGCGGGTCGTGGCGGACAGCAGCGGCAACGCGGGAACGGCGGTCGCGGCGTACTGCGCCCGCGCGGGGCTCACTTGTGAAGTTTTCGTGCCCGAGGGCACCTCCCCGAAGAAGACCGACCAGATGCGCGCGCACGGCGCCTCGGTCCGCGTGGTCCCCGGCGGCCGGGAGGCCGCGGCGCTGGCGGCGCGCGCCGAGGCGGACCTCCCCGGCGTCTTCTACGCCAGCCACGTCTTCAACCCGTACTTCCTGCACGGGACGAAGACGTACGTGTACGAGGTGTGGGAGGAACTCGGCGGCCGGCTCCCCGACACCCTGGTCCTGCCGGTGGGCAACGGCACCCTCCTGCTCGGGGCGGCGCTGGCGGTGCGGGAGCTCGCCGCCCGGGGCGTGCGGCCGCCGCAGCTGATCGCCGTGCAGGCGGAGGTCGTGGCCCCGCTGGCGTCCGCCTTCTCCGCGGGCGCCGAGGACGCGACGTCCGTGCCCGAACTGCCCACGCTGGCGGAGGGGATCGCGATCCCGGCCCCGCCGCGGGCCCGGCAGATCCTTGCCGCGGTGCGCGCCTCCGGGGGCACCTTCCTGACGGTCACGGAACCGGCCCTGCGGGCTGCCCAGCGGGATCTGGCCCGCCGCGGCCTGTTCGTCGAGCCGACGGCGGCCGCCTGCTGGGCGGCGGTGGGGCCGCTGTCCCCGGCGGACCCGCTCAGGGGGCGCACGGCGGTGGTCCCGCTCTGCGGCGCCGGCGCCAAGGCGGGCCTCCCCGAGTGACCCGGGTCCGGACCCGGACCCGGCCCGGACTCGGCCCGGACGAAGGTGTCGGAAAATCGCCAGCCCGGGCGGCCGCGGTCTGATGAACTGCCCCCATGACCAACAGCCTTGACCTCGCCCGCCGGTTCACCGCCCTGCACGACCCCGCCGCGCCGCTCGCCCTCGCCAACGCCTGGGACGTGGTCAGCGCCCGTCTCGTCGAGGCCTCCGGCGCACCCGCCGTCGCCACCACCAGCGCCGGTGTCGCCTGGTCCCTCGGTGCGCCCGACGGTGACGCGCTGAGCCGCGACCGCGCGCTCGACCTCGTCGCCCGCGTCGCCGCCGCCGTCTCCGTCCCCGTGACCGCCGACATCGAGAGCGGCTTCGGCGCCGACCCCGCCGGGGTGGCCGAGACCGTGGCCGGCGTCCTCGCCGCCGGAGCGGTCGGCGTCAACATCGAGGACGGCACCCGCGCCCCCGCCGACCACGCGGAGCGCCTGGCCGCGGCCCGCGCCGCCGCCGACGCCGCCGGGATCCCGCTCTACATCAACGCCCGCATCGACACCTTCCTCTTCGGCCTCGGCGAGGAGGGGACGCGGCTCGACGAGACCCTCGCCCGTGCCGCCGCCTACCTGCGGGCCGGGGCCTCCGGCATCTTCGTGCCCGGCGTGATCGACCCGGCGACCGTCGCGGAGCTCGCCAAGGGCATCGACGCCCCGCTCAACATCCTCGTCGGCCCCGGCGCCCCCTCCGTCGGCGAGCTCGGCGCCCTCGGCGTGGCCCGGGTGAGCCTCGGCTCCTGGGTCGCGGAGGCCGCCTACCAGCTGGTCCGGCGGGCCTCCGCCGAGCTGATCGCGGGCGGCACGTACGAGGCGCTGGCCGATGCGGCCCCGTACCGCGAACTGAACGACCTGCTCAAGGACTGAGGGCCGGGGGCGGCGTCAGTCCCGGGCCGCCTGCTCGTACAGCGCCTTCGCCCGCTCGTCGAACAGCGCGGCCGTGGAGTCCACGTCCGTGTCCCCGCCGCTCAGTACCCCGATCAGCCGGCCCGGGTTGCCCGGCCCGCCCCGGTCGGCGATCCAGGGGCTGCCGCTGGTGCCCGTCCAGAAGCCCGCGCAGCTCATGTACAGCATGGCGGGGTCGTCCTGGTCGTGGCCGGTCTGCGTCGTGCAGGAGACGGGCTGGTTCTGCGGGTTGCGGTCGGACTCCGGATAGCCGACCACCGTCACCTCGCGCTCGTACCCCGAGGTCCAGTCGGGCTTCGGGGCCTCCATCGCGCCGCCGACCGCCTGCTGGACGGAGTGCCCGTCCGCGTCCGGCTCGATGCTGAGGAAGGCGAAGTCGGCGGTGTCCTCGCCCCACCTCGTCCAGCGGTCGTCCACATGGACCGCCCGGACCTTCCACACGCCGAGGGGCCGGCGGCCTGCGCCCCCGCCGGAGAACGCGGGGGCGAAGGAGAGCTCGCCGATGGCGTGCCCGTCGTGCGCGAGCTCGCCCGGTGCGCCGTTCTCCCCGGCCGGGACCACGCAGTGCGCGGCGGTGGCGACGACGTTGCCCTTCGGGCTGTCGACGACGCTCGCCGTGCACCAGTGCTCGCCGTTCGCCATGAGCACGCCCACGGCGGGGAAGGGGTGCACCCCGCTGCCGTTCGCCTCCGTCGCCTTGACGAAGGCGACGGCGAGCAACGCCGCCAGCCCGGCGGCGGCGGCCGCGGAGGCCCCCTTCACCACTGCGTTCACCGCACGCCGGGAACGGGGTCGGGTGTCGGTGCCAGCATGACCTTGCTGATCCACTCCAGGGAGCCCTCCTTCATACCGCGTACGTAGGACTTTCCGTTGTGCTCCCCATCCTGGATCACCTGGAGCCGGGTGTGCACCGGACCCTTCCCGTACTCCCGCATGAACGTCTCCGTCGCGTCCCGGCCGCCCTCGGCGGTGCCGATCTGGAAGTTGATGTAGACGTCCGGGCCGCCGGCGCGGATCAGCTTCTCGGCGAGCTTCTCCGGGTTGTTCTCGTCCATGGCCTGCTGGTTCCCCTTCCACAGCGGGGAGTCGGGGACGAAGTCCACACCGCTGGCGATGGCCGCCTTGAAGCGTTCGGGGTACTTCAGCACGTGCTTGAAGGCGCCGAACCCGCCCGAGGAGGAGCCCATGAAGGCCCACCCGTCACGGGAGGTGAAGGTGCGGAAATTGGCCCGCGTGAAATCCGGGACGTCATCCGCCATCCAGGTGCCCATCTTGGGCTGCCCGGGGATGTCCGATCCGTCGAAGTGGTGCTTGGTGTCGGCGTTGATCACCGGCATGACGAGGATGAAGGGCAGGCTCTTGCCCGCCTTCGCCCCGTCGATCACGGCCTGCTCCAGGCCGAGCCCGGGGCCCGTCCCCCAGTAGTTCTTGGGGTACCCGCGGCCGCCGGGCAAGGAGATGAGGACCGGGAAGCCGCTCTTGGCGTACCTCGGGTCGTCGTACTCCTTCGGGACCCACACCCACACGTCGCCCGTGAATCCGGACTTCGCCCCGGTGAGGGTCGTCCGGCCGATCTGGGTGCCGTCCGGCATCCGGTGCGTGCGGACGAACGTGGCCTTCGGCCCGGTCGGCATGCTCACCCCCGGCCGGACGTCCTCGGCGGCCGCCGACTCCTGGACCTTCCCGAAGGACACCGGATCCCCTATGTCCGAGAAGAGCCCGTACTTGTACGCGGCCGCGCCGCCCCCGGCGGCCAGGGCGAACGCGAGCCCGCCGCTGATCACGAGTCTGCGCAGGTGCTGCGGACGGCGGCGGCCCGTGGTCGTCGGGCCCTCCTCGGTCATGAGGCTGCCCTCGCCGACCTGAAGCTGGTCATGCTGCACGGAATTGTCCCGTTCCTTCTCCGGCGCTCGGTCACAAGCGCGGGTCGGACCGATTGGTCCCCCTACACCCCTTACTGAGGTTTCAACGACCACATGGGTTGCCTGGGACCGGTGTGACGTGGTGTGTGCCACGTGGGAACGGGACGTACGAGGGAAGGAGTCGAACAGGACCGGGGCTCAGCCGGTGCCGGGCTCGGCCCGGGGACCCTTCAGGACCTTGCTGATCCACTCCAGGGAGCCTTCCTTCATCCCCCTGACGTAGTGCCAGCCGTTGTGCTCGCCGTTCTGGATGTCGCGGATGGTCATCTTGACCGGACCCTTGCCGAACTGCTGCTGGAAGGCGGTCATCCGCTGCTTCCCGCTCTCCTTGGTCCCGATCTGGAAGTTGATGTAGACCTCGGGTCCGTTGCGGTCGATCAGCTGCTGGGCGAGCTTCTCCGGGTTGTTCGCGTCCATCTCCGCCTGGTGGCCCTTCCAGAGCGGGGAGTCGGGGACGATCTCGCCACCGCTGGCGATCACCGCCTTGAAGCGGTCGGGGTACTGCAGCACGGTCTTCATGCCGACGAAGGCGCCCGAGGAGGAGCCCATGAAGGCCCAGCCGTCGCGGGACTTGTACGTACGGAAGTTGGCGCGGGCGAAGTCCGGGACGTCCTCGGCGATCCAGGTGCCCATCTTCGGCTGACCGGGGATGTCGGAGCCGTCGTAGTAGTACTTGTTGTCCGGGTTCAGCACCGGCATGACCAGGATGAACGGCAGGCTGGTGCCGGCCTGGACGCCCTCGCTGACGGCCTTCTGCAGGCCCAGGCTGCGGTCCGCCCAGTAGTTGGTCGGGAAGCCGTTGCCGCCGGGAAGCGCGATGAGCACCGGGAAGGCGCTCTTGGCGTACGTCGGGTCGTCGTACTCCTTGGGCGTCCACACCCAGACGTCGCCCTCGAAGCCGGACTTCGCGCCCGCGAGGCGGGTCTTCGCGATGACCGTGCCGTCATCGAGCTTGGTCGTCTGCTTGAAGTCGGACTTCGGGCCGGCCGGCAGGACCACGTCCGGGTCCCCGCTGGGCTTGGCCGGGGTCTGCGGCGCCCCCGGCGACGGCGTGGCGCCGCCGGGGGCGTCCGGGGTGGGAGCGGGGGACGGCGCCTTGCCGAAGCTCACCGCGCCGCCGTTGCCGGAGAACCAGTCGAGCTTCCAGGCGGCGAAGCCCGCGCCGCCGAGCAGGAGGGCGAACGCCACGGCGACGCCGGTCCATATCGCGCGCCGGGAGCGCTTGCGCTGCTGGTACGGGTACTGGTCCACGGACGGTGCTCCGAACGGTCATGCCTGTCCCCCGACGGGACAGAACGGCTGGTTCGCTACGGGGTCTGCCGGGCGCACGGGGGCCGGCGGACGCGGGTCGGGCGGGCGCGGGGCCGGCTGGACGCACCGGGTCGGCGGGCGCGGGGCCTGCTGGACGGCGGCGGCCCTCACCTCTGCGCTTCGAGCGCCTCCGCGCACCGGCCCAGCAGGCGGATCAGCAGCTCGCGCTCCTCCGCGGAGAAGGCGGCGGCGAGCGCCCGCTCGACCTCCACCGCGCCGGCGTCGGCCAGCTCCATGGCGGCCCGCCCCTCCTCCGTGAGCCGGGTCTCCAGCACGTTGCGGTGCCATTCGTGCGGGCTCCGCTCGATGAGCCCGCGCTCCTGGAGGTTCTTCAACACGGTGTTCATCGTCGGCGGCGTCACCCCGCACAGGCGGGCGAGGGCGGCGGCGGAGATCCCCGGCTTCTCGGCGAGCCAGAGCAGCGCGGCGTACTGCGGAACCGTTACCCCGGCCGGCTTGCAGGCGGCGTTCTTCGCCGCGAGGAGCGCCTGCTCGGCGCGCTTGATGTGCGAGCCGATGCGCTCCTCGGGAGGCATGGAGGTCATCCCCGCATCCTACGGGCCTTGCATGGATTAGAGCTCTAACCTATCTTCGTGGTCACCTACATGGAAGAGGACATCGCCGTGCCGAAGAAGTTCCTGCCCGTCCCGCTCCTGACCCTGACCACCGTGCTCGCCCTGGGCGCGGCGCCGGCCGCCCAGGCCGCCGGCCGCACGCCTGCGGACAGCCGTATCACCACCGCGTTCACCCTCCCCGGCCAGAAGGTCTACCCCGAGGGCATAGCCGCCGACCCGCGCAACCACACCGTCTACGTGGGCTCGTACGCGGACGGCACCGTCTACCGGGCCCGTCCCGGCCGGGCCGCCGCCGAGGTCTTCCTGCCCCCGGGCACCGACGGGCGCCACACCGCGAACGGACTGCGCGTCGACCTGCGCGGGCGCCTGTGGGTCACCGACTCCACCTCGGGCGTCTCCGTCTACGACACCGGTTCCGGCACGCGCCTGGCCCACTTCGAAGTCACCGGGTCCGAGCCCCTCTTCGTCAACGACCTGGCCATCACCCCGGACGGCACGGCCTACCTGACGGACAGCGTCCGCGGGGTGGTCTACCGGGTCACCCCGGAGCTGCTCGCCGCGGGCTCGGGCCCGCTGACCGCCGCGTACGACCTGCGCCCGTACCTCACCCCGCCCGTCGAGGGCCGCTTCTCCCTCAACGGCATCGTGGCGGACCCGGCCGGGCGCTTCCTGCTGGCCGTGGACATGGTGGCGGGCGACCTCCACCGGATCGACCTGCGCACTGGTGCGATCTCCCGGGTGGCGCTGCACGGGGGCGACCTCCTGCATGCCGACGGCCTCGACCTCGCCCCCGACGGCACCCTGCGCGTCGCCCACAACACCACGAACACCCTGACCCGCTGGCGCCTAAGCCCCGACGGCACCGAGGCCCGGCTGAGCCGGACGGTCACGGACCCGTCCCTGCAGATCCCGACCACCCTCAGCCACACGCCGGGCCGGACGCTGGTGGTCCGCTCCCAGTTCGACAAGGGCGGCCCGATGGGCCCGGGGACCCCGACGACCTTCACGGTCGCGTCCGTCCGCGGGCTCTGAGCCCGGGACCGCGGCTCTCAGGAGGCGCCGGTTACGGTGATCTCCGACTCCATCCCCAAGTCCTTGTGTCCGTCGACGGGGCAGTAGAGCTCGTACCGTCCGGACTTCAGGGTGATGTCGAGGTGGTCGCTCTCCCCGGGAGCCAGGGTCTTGGAGCGGTGCTCCCCGCCCGGACCCTCGATCTCCAGGGCGTGCTGGTGGTGGCCGGTGTTCTTGACCACGAACGTGTAAGGGCCGGCCTTGAACGCCTTCTGCGACAGTCCGATGCGGAAGTCGCTCAGGTCCGCCTCGACCCGCATGGCCGCCGCCACCGCGCTCCCGCCCGCCGGCGGCGGAGCGGTCGTGGAAGTGGCCGATCCGTCCCCGCAGGCGCCGAGCAGCCCGGCGGCCAGTGCTCCGGCCGCCAGGGCCAGGCCCGCCCGGCTGCGTGCCCGCGCCGTTCCCGCTGTTCCCGTCTTCGTTCCCGCCATCACTCAGCCCTCCGGACGTTCCCTCGGAGGGGATACGGCCGGAGTGGAGCTGAGGATTGTGGGCATCTGGGAGAGAATGGGCCAGTGTGCCGCAATCCCATCGCGGGAGCCGCCCGTATCCAGTGATGTGCAGAGAATGGGCCTGCCGCTCGGACGCGCACCGGACGAGGCACTGCTGTCGGGTCTGGCAACCGGCGATCCAGAGATCGCTGTCGCGTTCGTTCGGCGCTTCCAGCGGACGGTGTTCGGCGTGGCCATTGCCGTGGTGGGGGATCCGCAGCTCGCCGAGGACGTCGCACAGCAGACGTTCGAGCGGGCGTGGAAGCATGCCCAGATCTACGACGCCCGCCGAGGGTCGGTACGCACCTGGCTGACGACCATCGCGCACAACCTGGCGATCGACGCGGTCCGGGCCCGCCGGGCCGCCCCCGTCGCCCCCGAGGACTTGGACGCCCTGCTCGACGTCGTGACGGAAACCCCCGAGCAGCGGGCCGTGGCCGCGGAGACGTCGGCCGGGGTCCGTACCGCGGTGGCGGCCCTGCCCAGGGAGCAGGCACGCGCCCTGGTGATGGCGGGGATCTACGGCATGACCGCGCAGCAGATCGCCGACATGGAGCGGATCCCGCTGGGTACGGCGAAGACCCGCATCAGGGCCGCGATGCACAAGCTGCGGATCACCCTGGGGGCCGAGGAGAGCCGGCGATGAGCGAGATGACCTGCGAGCACCTGAGGGAACTCGACGCCGAGCTGGCGCTGGGCATTCTCCCGGCCCAGGAACGCGCCCGAGCGGTCGCCCACCTGGACCGGTGCGCCGACTGCCGGGTACGCATCGAGCAGCTGTCCCTGGCCGCCGACGTCCTGCTCGAACTGCTGCCGGGCACGGAACCGCCGGTCGGCTTCGAGTCCCGCGTGGCCAAGGCCCTGCGCCAGTCCAACCCGCCTGCACGGCGGCGCCTCCTCCGGCCGCGGATGGCGGCCGTGGCGGCGGCCCTGGCCGTGGCCTGCGGATTCGCCGGCTGGGCGGCCGGCACGGCGATCAACCAGGCCACCGCACCCTCCTCCGTCACGTCCCCGGCGAACGCCGAGCTCGTCCAGGCGCCCCTGATGGCGGACGGGCTGGAGGTGGGCCGGATATTCGTCCACCCCGGTACGGAGGGGTGGGTCTACATGGCGGTGGACCTGGAGGGCGAGGAGCTCGGCGCGGTCCGGTGCGTACTGGTCCACCCGGACGGCAGCACCACCTCGCTCGGCACCTTCGCCCTCAGCGAGGGCTACGGCTACTGGGTGGCGCCGGCCCACGTGGACCCCACGACGCTGTCCTCGGCCCGCCTCCTCGCACCGGACGGCTCGACGGTCGCGACGGCGCGGTTCACCTAGAGCGGCGGCGGAGGCCCGGGCCCCTCACTCGGCGATCTCGGTCCGCTCCCACCACTCGTACACCGGCATCCGCCCCTCGGGGCCGTCCTGCTGCCGGGAGGTGGCCCGGAAGTGCTCGTAGCCACCCCGGTGCCGGATCTTCAGGTCTTCTCCGGAAGGGGCGGCGGGAACGACCCGCTCCTGCAGGTCGTCCGGTCCGCCCTCAAGAACTGCCTTGCCAGCCATACCCCCAGTCTCACGACCCGTCCCCCGCCCCGCACCTCGACGCCCCATCCCAGGACTACAACGACGCATTGTGTACACATGAGACACTCGGTACCTTTGGGCGCATGACACAGCCGCTGCCCATGAAGTCCATCCGTGAGGTACGCGCACACCTGGCTGAGGTCGTGGAGCGCGCCGATCGCGACGACGTCCCCACGGTGATCACGCGCCGGGGCAAGGAAGTGGCCGCCGTCGTCTCCATCGAGGTGCTGCGCAAGTACCAGGAGTGGGAAGAGCGCGAGATCAACCGGATCATCGATGAGCGCATGGCCAACCCGGCACCCGGCATCCCGATCGAGGACGTCATGAGGGAGACGCTGGCGCGCGGTGAGTGAGTACCGAACCGTCTTCCGCCCCGAGGCACAGGCCGAGCTTCGCAAGATCCCCCGCGACATGGCGCTGCGCATCCTGGCCAAGCTGACCGAGCTGGAGAGCGACCCCTTCGGATCCAACACCGCGGCGCTCGTATCGCAGCCGGAACGCCGTCGCCTGCAGGTCGGCGACTACCGCCTCGTCTACACGATCGACAACGGAGAGCTCGTGGTGTGGATCGTGCACGTCGGACACCGCTCGACCGTCTACGACACGTGATACGAGCTGATCCGGCGCCAGAATCTCCAGTACCCGTCCAGCACGGTGACGGCGAAGGGGCCGACCCCTGGAGGAGTCGACCCCTTCACCTGCGCGCTTGCGAGATCAGCTCGCGGTGCGGCAACGGCCGGATCACACGTTGAAGCGGAACTCGACCACGTCGCCGTCCTGCATGACGTAGTCCTTGCCCTCCATGCGGGCCTTGCCCTTGGCGCGGGCCTCCGTGACCGAGCCGCAGGCGACCAGGTCCTCGAAGGAGATGACCTCGGCCTTGATGAAGCCGCGCTGGAAGTCCGTGTGGATCACGCCCGCCGCCTCCGGGGCCGTGGCGCCCTTCTTGATGGTCCAGGCGCGGGTTTCCTTCGGGCCGGCCGTCAGGTAGGTCTGGAGGCCCAGGGTCTGGAAGCCGACGCGGCCCAGCGTGGCCAGGCCGGGCTCCTGCTGGCCCACCGACTGGAGGAGCTCCAGGGCCTCCTCGTCGT
The DNA here is from genome assembly GCF_056436685.1 of Streptomyces sp. NPDC043680. Classification (NCBI taxonomy): domain Bacteria; kingdom Bacillati; phylum Actinomycetota; class Actinomycetes; order Kitasatosporales; family Streptomycetaceae; genus Streptomyces; species Streptomyces sp. NPDC043680. The sequence continues at coordinate 485,957 of NZ_JBWKCE010000001.1, forward strand.
CCAGCTCGGCGAGGTCCTGCTCCAGCTTGGCGTTCAGGAAGATCGCCTCCGCCGGGGCGACCAGCGCGCTCTGCTCCGCCTTGAAGGCGTCGTCCATCAGCTCGTCCTCGTCCACGTTGAAGACGTACAGGAACGGCTTCGTGGTCAGCAGGTGGAGCTCGTGGAGGAGGTCGCCCTGCTCGGTGCCCTTCGTGATGCCCTGGGAGAAGAGCGTGTCGCCCGCCTCCAGGATCTTCTGGGCCTTCTCGACCGCCGCCAGGACCGCGACCTTGTCCTTCTGGAGGCGGGACTCCTTCGTCAGGCGGGGGACCGCCTTCTCGATGGACTGGAGGTCGGCGAGGATCAGCTCGGTGTTGATCGTCTCGATGTCGTCCTTGGGCGAGACCTTGCCGTCGACGTGTACGACGTTCTCGTCCTTGAAGGCCCGGATGACCTGGCAGATCGCGTCCGACTCGCGGATGTTGGCGAGGAACTTGTTGCCGAGGCCCTCGCCCTCCGAGGCGCCGCGGACGATGCCGGCGATGTCGACGAAGTCGACCGTGGCCGGGAGGACCCGCTGCGAGCCGAAGATGCCGGCCAGGACGGCCAGGCGGGGGTCCGGGACACCGACGACGCCGACGTTCGGCTCGATCGTGGCGAACGGGTAGTTGGCCGCCAGCACGTCGTTCTTGGTCAGGGCGTTGAACAGGGTCGACTTGCCGACATTCGGCAGACCGACGATTCCGATCGTGAGCGACACGTTGGCGACTTCCCGTAGCTGGAGGGGGCGGCGGCCCAGGAGAGGGCCACCGGACAGTTTACTTTCCGATGAGCTGCTCTCGTTGTACGCGTGTCCCCGCCCCGATCCCGCGCCCGTCGCGCCTAGCGTGGTGGGGTGGAGCAATACAGGACGCGCTCGGTGGATCACCCGCAGCGACAGCGGCAGGGACAGCGGCACCGGCACGGCCAGGTGCCCGCGCAGGGCGGGCGTCCGCGGCCCCGGCCGGCGCCGGTGCGCCGCATGCCGCGGGCCCGGCTGACCGGGCTCGGCGGCGGGATGTTCGCCTGCGCCGCCATGGCGCTGGCGGCCGCGATCGCCTGGCTGCTCTTCGACAGCTCGCTCTTCGCATACGGGCTCCTCTTCCTGCCCGTCTGCGCCGCCACGGCGCTGTGGGTCCGGCCCGCCGACCTGATCACGGCGCCGATCAGCGCGCCGATCGCCTTCGCCGCCGGAGTGTGGCCCCTCACGGGCGGCTCCGGCGGCTTCGGCGCCCAGCTCATGGGCGTCGTGTCGGCCCTGTCCCTGCACGCCGGCTGGCTGTACGGGGGGACGCTCGTCGCCGCCCTGGTCGCGCTGGTGCGCAAGGCGGTGCTGATCGGGCGCCGCAGGCTCCCCCGCCGGACCGCCTGAGCCCGTACCCGCCGGACCGCCGGAGCCCGTACGCGCCGGACGCGGACCGCTGCCCGCCGGAGCCTGCCCGCCGGACCGCTGCCCGCCCAGGCCCTAGCGGTCGGCCGCCGACGTCACCCCGGCGGCCTTCGCCGCCATGGCCGCCCCCACGATTCCCGCGTTGTTCTGCAAGGCCGCGGGGACGATCTCTGCCCGGATGCCGTCGATCAGCGGGAGGAACTTCTCCGGCTTGCGGCTGACGCCGCCGCCCAGGATGAAGAGGTCCGGGGAGAACAGCATCTCCACGTGGGCCATGTACTTCTCCAGCCGCCTCGCCCAGCGCTCCCAGGTGAGCTCGTGGTCCTCCTTGGCCTTGACCGACGCCCGCGTCTCCGCGTCGTGGCCCTTCAGCTCCAGGTGCCCGAGCTCCGTGTTCGGCACCAGCCGGCCGTCGGTGAACAGGGCGCTGCCGATGCCCGTGCCCAGGGTGAGCAGGATGACCGTGCCGGTGCGCCCGCGGCCCGCGCCGTAGGTCATCTCCGCGACGCCGGCGGCGTCCGCGTCGTTCAGGACGGTGACCGGCAGGCCGCCCAGGCGCTCGCGCAGCAGCGCGGCGGTGTCGACGCCGATCCACGCCTTGTCCATGTTGGCCGCCGAACGGGTGACGCCGCCCGTGACCACTCCCGGGAACGTCACCCCCACGGGGCCGTCCCAGCCGAAGTGGTCCACCACCTCGGCCACGCATCCGGCCACCCCGTCCGGGGTGGCCGGATGCGGTGTCAGCACTTTGTGGCGCTCCTGCGCCAGCTCGCCACGGTCAAGGTCCACAGGAGCGCCCTTGATCCCGGTACCGCCGATGTCCACGCCGAAGATCTGCATGGAATCACCGTACGAAACGAAGCCGCTACTTGTCGGCGACCAGTGCAGCCGCTTCGGCGCGCAGGTCGCGGCGCAGCTCCTTCGGCAGCGAGAAGACGATCGACTCCTCGGCGGTCTTGACGATCTCGACGTCCTCGAAGCCGCGCTCCGCCAGCCACTCCAGCACCTGCTCGACCAGCACCTCCGGCACCGAGGCGCCCGAGGTCAGGCCGACCGTGCCGACGCCCTCCAGCCAGGCCTCGTCGATCTCGCTCGCGAAGTCGACCAGGTGTGCGGCGCGCGCGCCGGCGTCGAGCGCGACCTCGACCAGCCGGATCGAGTTCGAGGAGTTCTTGGAGCCGACGACGATGACCAGGTCGGAGTCCGCGCCCATCGCCTTGACCGCGGCCTGCCGGTTCGACGTGGCGTAGCAGATGTCGTCGCTCGGCGGGGAGACGAGCAGGGGGAACTTCTGCTTCAGCGCGTCGACCGTCTCCATGGTCTCGTCGACCGAGAGGGTGGTCTGGGAGAGCCAGACGACCTTGGACTCGTCGCGCACCTCGACCTTGTCGACGTCCGCGGGGCCGTCCACGATCGTGATGTGGTCCGGGGCCTCGCCGGAGGTTCCGATGACCTCCTCGTGGCCCTCGTGGCCGATGAGGAGGATGTCGAAGTCCTCCTGCGCGTACCGGATCGCCTCTTTGTGGACCTTGGTGACCAGCGGGCAGGTCGCGTCGATCGTCGCGAGCCTGCCGCGCGCCGCCTCCTCGTGCACCACCGGGGCCACGCCGTGCGCGGAGAACATCACGATGGAGCCCTCGGGCACCTCCTCCGTCCGCTCGACGAAGATGGCCCCCTTCTTCTCCAGGGTCTGGACGACGTACTTGTTGTGCACGATCTCGTGCCGGACGTAGACCGGCGCCCCGTACTGTTCGAGGGCCTTCTCGACGGCGATCACGGCTCGGTCCACGCCCGCGCAGTAGCCGCGGGGGGCGGCGAGCAGGACGCGGCGGGAAGCGGGAGCAGGGGCGGCAGCACTCATGCGGTCCATCGTACGGGGGTCTTGCGAAGGCCGGGCGTCGGCCGCCGCGCCCGGACTGGGTGCAGGTGTCGGACGTCCGTACCGACCGCCCCCGGAGGAATGATGGCGTCCGTGACGGATTCCGGTTCCAGTACGACGCCTGCGGCCGCCCTGCGGCGGAGCCTGGGCTTCCGGGACCTGGTCGTCTACGGGCTGCTCTTCATCGCCCCCATGGCCCCGGTCGGGATCTTCGGCACCCTCGACGCGAAATCCCACGGCGCCGTCGCCCTCGTGTACCTCTGCGCGACCGCTGCGATGGCGTTCACGGCCTTCTCGTACGCGCAGATGGTGCAGGTGGCCCCGCAGGCCGGTTCGGTGTTCACGTACGCCCGCAAGGGGCTGGGCGAGGGTCCGGGGCTGATCGCCGGGTGGATGGCGATGCTCGACTACCTGCTGATCCCGGCCGTCGCGTACTTGTTCTGCGGGATCGCGATGAACGCGCTGGTGCCGCAGGTGTCGCGCTGGGTGTGGACGGCGCTGGCGGTGCTGGTGACGACGGCGCTCAACCTGCGGGGCGTACGGGCGGCGGCGCGTGTGGGCTTCGCCGTGCTCACCCTGGAGATCGCGGTGCTGCTGGTGTTCATGGCCGGCGCGGTGGCCGTCCTGGTCCGGGACGGGGCGCGGCGCGGCTGGCTGTCCCCGCTGACCGGGGACGGCGCGGCGGGCGGCTTCCCGGTGGCCGCGGTGCTGGGCGCGGTGTCCGTCGCGGTCCTGTCCTACCTCGGCTTCGACGCGATCGCCTCGTTCGCGGAGGAGGTGACGGGGGGTTCGCAGCGGGTGGCCCGGGCGGTGTTGTTCTGCCTGGGGCTGGCGGGACTGCTGTTCCTCGTGCAGAGCTATCTGGCAGCGCTGCTGATGCCGGTGTCCTCGGCGGAGCTGGCGGCGGACCCGGCGCAGCAGGGGCCGGCCTTCTACACCGCCGTGGAGTCCTCGGTGGGCTCCTGGCTGCACGACCTGGTCGCGGTGAGCAAGGCGGTGGGCGCGGCGTTCGCGGCGCTGGCCGGGCAGGCGGCGGCCGGGCGGCTGGTGTTCGCGATGGCCCGGGAGCGGCGGCTGCCGGGGGTGCTGGCGCGGACCTCGGCCGGGACGCCGCGGCCGGCGCTGCTGGTGGCGGCCGCGGTGACCCTGGTGGCGGCGGTGTGGGCGGCCGGGCGCGACGACGGGCTCGACCACCTGGTGTCGGTGGTGGACATCGGGGCGCTGGTGGCGTTCACCCTGCTGCACGCGTCGGTGGTGGGGTGGTTCGTCGTGCGCCGGGCGGCGGGCGCGCCGGTGTGGTGGCGGCACCTGGTGGTGCCGGTGCTGGGCGCGGCGGTGATGGTGGCGGTGATCGTCGGGGCGTCCTGGACGGCGCAGGTGGCGGGGGCGGTGTGGCTGGCGGCGGGGCTGGGCGTGCTGGCCGTCCAGCGCGGCCGACGCGCGGCGGATCCGGGGGACGCCCTCTGACCCGTGTCGGTCCCGGCCGCTAGCCTGCGTGCATGGGTCTGAATACGTCGGCCGAGGCGCCGCTGCCGGTCGGTCAGGTGTCCCGGCTCATCGGGGGCTGGATCGACCGGCTCGGGCAGGTGTGGGTGGAGGGGCAGATCACGCAGCTCTCCCGGCGGCCGGGGGCGGGGGTGGTCTTCCTGACGCTGCGCGACCCGTCGCACGACATCTCGATCGGCGTGACCTGCTTCCGCCAGGTGTACGACGAGGTCGCGGACGCCGTGACGGAGGGCGCCCGGGTCGTCGTACTGGCCAAGCCGGAGTGGTACGCGCCGCGCGGGCAGCTGTCCCTGCGGGCGACGGAGATACGGCCGGTCGGCATCGGGGAGCTGCTCGCCCGGCTGGAGCGGCTCAAGCGGTCGCTGGCCTCGGAGGGCCTGTTCGCGCTGGAGCGCAAGAAGCCGCTGCCGTTCCTGCCGCAGCTGATCGGGCTGGTGGTCGGGCGGGCCTCGGCTGCCGAGCGCGATGTGCTGGAGAACGCCCGGCGGCGGTGGCCGGCGGTCCGTTTCGAGGTGCGCAACGTGGCGGTGCAGGGGGTGAATGCCGTGCCGCAGGTGATCCAGGCGGTCAAGGAGCTCGACGCCCTGGACGAGGTCGATGTGATCATCGTGGCGCGGGGCGGCGGCAGCGTGGAGGACCTGCTGCCGTTTTCCGACGAGGAGGTCGTACGGACGGTCGCGGCGGCCCGCACCCCGGTCGTCTCGGCGATCGGGCACGAGCCGGACTCGCCGCTGCTGGACCTGGTGGCGGACCTGCGGGCCTCGACGCCCACGGACGCGGCGAAGAAGGTGGTCCCGGACGTCGGCGAGGAGCTGGAGCGGGTACGCCAGCTCCAGGCCCGCGGGCTGCGCGCGGTACGCGGACTGCTCGACCGGGAGGAGCGCGGGCTGGCGCAGGCGCTGGCCCGGCCCGTCTTCGTCCATCCGCAGCGGATGGTGGAGAGCCGGGAGGACGAGCTGGAGGCCCTGCTCGGGCGCAGCCGGCGCACGCTGGGGCATCTGCTGGACCGGGCGGACTCGGAGCTCGGGCACACGCTCGCCCGGGTGGTGGCCCTCTCCCCCGCGGCGACGCTGGAGCGGGGGTACGCCGTGCTCCAGCGGGCGGACGGGCACGTGGTCCGCTCCCCCCAGGAGGTCGCGGCGGACGAGGTGCTGCGGGCCCGGGTGGCTGAGGGCGAGTTCTCCGTACGGGTCCGCGAGTGAGGCGGGCCGCGGGCCCCGCCGCGCCGGGGCGGGCACGGCGGATCAGGAATGCGGACACGGAAGGGCACGGGAATGACTGAAACCGGTACCTCGTTGGGGTACGAGCAGGCGCGGGACGAACTCATCGAGGTCGTCCGGAAGCTGGAGGCGGGCGGTACCTCGCTGGAGGATTCGCTGGCTCTGTGGGAGCGCGGGGAGGAGCTCGCGAAGGTGTGCCGCCGCTGGTTGGAGGGCGCCCGCGCGAGGCTCGACTCGGCGCTCGCGGCCCGTGAGGCCGAGGGCGAGGAGGGCGGCGGGCGGGACGGGCGGGACGCCTGAGGCCGGGCGTCGCGGGGCAAACGTGATTCAAGCCACTCGACGACAGGTTAGTTGAAAATTCGACTACTTTGGCCGTAGAGTTTCGGACATCGCTTCACCTCCGTATGGAAGAAGGCTTCCCCGATGTCTCTCGTTCTTGACTCCGCCGCCCAGGACCTGCTGTTCCGCGAGGCACGCACCGCCAACTCGTTCTCCGACGAGCCGGTGACCGAGGAGCAGGTCCAGGCGATCTACGACCTCGTCAAGTACGGCCCCACCGCCTTCAACTCGACGCCGCTGCGCATCACCCTGGTCCGCTCCCCCGAGGCCCGCGCCCGCCTGGTGGCCCACATGGCCGAGGGCAACCAGGCGAAGACCGCCGCCGCGCCGCTCGTCGCGATCCTCTCCGCGGACAACGAGTTCCACGAGGAGCTCCCCACCCTGCTGCCGCACTTCCCGCAGGCCAAGGACGCCTTCTTCGCCGAGCGCCCGGTCCGCGAGCGGACCGCCCTGATGAACGCCGCCCTGCAGGCCGCGTACTTCATCGTCGGCATCCGCGCCGCCGGCCTGGCCGCCGGCCCGATGGCCGGCCTGGACTTCGCCGCCGTCCAGAAGGAGTTCCTGGACGACGACCACACCCCGCTGATGGTCGTCAACATCGGCAAGCCGGGTGAGGACGCGTGGTTCCCGCGCGGCCCGCGCCTGAGCTTCGACGAGGTCATCACCACCGTCTGAGCGGACATGCAAAAGGCCGCGCACCCCGGGAGCCCGGGGTGCGCGGCCTTTTGCGCGTCTGCGCGAGCCTTCTACTGGCCCTGCTTGAACTCCAGCGCCGCCGCCATCGTGGCGAGCTCCTCGAAAGAGCCCGTCCCGGTCACCACGGTGGCGTGGCCCTGCTCCTGCCGGACCAGGGCGTCGTACTTCTCGCCCTCCCAGCGCTCCCAGGACAGGTCGCCGACCTGCTGCCGCTCACCCGTGGGCTGCGCCTGGTGGGTCACCTTGGCGATGTGCTTGGCCGAGGCGTCGCCGGTCTGCTCGATCGCCACGTACTGCCCCTGCGGGTCCAGGAAGCCGAGGTGCCACGCGTGGGCGTCCTTGCGGTCGAAGCTCACCGAGGTGGCCCGCCACTGTTCGGGGAGTCCCACCGGAGCGGCCACCGGGTACGGCGCCGCGCGCCGGGCCGTGATCGTCTCCACGCGGTAGTCGACCACGTGCGTCGGGTCGGCCTTGTCGTCGTGCGGGACGAAAATGTAGATACCCGCGACCACGACACCGATCACCGCCAGCGACCGGACCATGTCCCAGACCGTCTGCTTGCCCTTCATACCTGCCACGGCACCATCGTCCCCCATGGCGGGGAGCGATCACCGCCGGGGGTCGGCGCGGCGCCCGTGCCCGTGCCCGCCCGCATCCGACGGCCGCCCGAAGGCCGCGCGAAGGCCGACCGTACCCGAGACGACCGCAAGACGTCCGCTCAGGCCAAACGACTGACCGATATCCCGCTCATACGTGACCCGCCATGCTCAATTTGTCGACGTACCGATAGAGTCCAGTCACCCTCACTTCCCGGCCGTCGTCGTACAGAAAGGTGCGCTCCGATGACCGAGCACAACCTGCCGCCCCAGCTCGAAGTCTCTCCCGAGGCCCCCGACCGCAACCTTGCCCTGGAACTCGTCCGGGTGACCGAGGCCGCGGCCATGGCCGCGGGCCGGTGGGTCGGACGCGGCGACAAGATCGGAGCCGACGGCGCCGCGGTCAACGCGATGCGGACCCTGATCTCCACCGTCTCGATGAACGGCGTCGTCGTCATCGGCGAGGGCGAGAAGGACGAAGCACCGATGCTCTACAACGGCGAGCGGGTCGGCGACGGCTCCGGCGCCGAGGTCGACATCGCCGTGGACCCCATCGACGGCACCACGCTCAACGCCAAGGGCATGCCGAACGCGATCGCCGTCCTGGCCGCCGCCGACCGCGGCACCATGTTCGACCCGTCCGCCGTCTTCTACATGGAGAAGCTGGTCACGGGCCCCGAGGCGGCCGACTTCGTCGACATCAACGCCCCGGTCTCGGTCAACATCCGCCGCGTCGCCAAGGCCAAGAACATGGCCGTCGAGGACGTCACCGTGGTCATCCTGGACCGCCCGCGCCACGAGGGCATCGTCAAGGAGATCCGCGAGACGGGCGCCCGGATCAAGTTCATCTCGGACGGCGACGTCGCCGGGTCGGTCATGGCGGTGCGCGAGGGCACGGGCGTGGACCTGCTCCTGGGCATCGGCGGCACCCCCGAGGGCATCATCTCGGCATGCGCGATCAAGTGCCTCGGCGGCACCATCCAGGGCAAGCTGTGGCCGAAGGACGAGGCCGAGCGCCAGAAGGCCATCGACGCGGGCCACGACCTGGACCGGGTCCTGCACACCAACGACCTGGTGTCCGGCGAGAACGTCTTCTTCGTCGCCACCGGCATCACGGACGGCGAGCTGCTGCGCGGCGTCCACTACCGCTCGGAGACCGCGACCACCTCGTCGCTGGTCATGCGCTCGAAGTCGGGCACGATCCGGCAGATCGACTCGACCCACCGCCTCTCGAAGCTGCGCGCCTACAGCGCGATCGACTTCGACCGCGCCCAGTAGGCCGCGGACGGCACACCGAAGGGGCGGTCCCGCGTGCGGCGGGACCGCCCCTTCGGTGTCCGGTGGGCGGGTGTCCGGTGGGCCGGTGTCCGGTGGACCGGTGTCCGTGGGCGGAGTGCGGGTGGGCGCGGTCGTCCGGTGAGCGGGGGCGTCCGGCGCGCGGTCCTGAGCGGGAGTCCTCGGCCTCAGCCCGCGGCGGCGATCGGGCCCGTCCCCGGGGCCTGGCGAAGTTCGGCCGCCCTGCGGCGCCGACGGGCGAGCACGACCCGGCGCTCGGCCGCGGTGAGGCCGCCCCAGACCCCGTACGGTTCGGGCTGGAGCAGGGCGTGTTCGCGGCAGGCGACCATGACGGGGCAGCGGGCACAGACGCGCTTGGCGGCCTCTTCGCGGGCGAGCCTGGCCGCCGTCGGCTCCTTGGAGGGCGCGAAGAAGAGTCCCGCCTCGTCCCGGCGGCACACCGCCTCCGCGTGCCACGGCCCGTCCTCTTCCCTCGCCGGCACCCGCGGCTTCGGCACGGCCGCCGGACGCGCCCTAAGGCTCGGTATGGCGGCTACCTGCAGGGACTGATGCGGCGGATGCTGCACGGTCTACTCCTGACGACGGGTACGCAAGCGAGAGACGATGCACCTGTCCCTACCCGCTGTACGCGCCCCTAAGCACTGCGTGCCGCCCGCGTACCGGTCCGGGGAAATGCGACCGAAATCCGCCCCGGGAACGCCGGCCGGGACACGCACCGGCCGCCGGCCGCCGAGCGTCCGCTACCGGCCGTCGGGGCGGTCGCGCTCGGTCCGGGCGAGGTCGACCAGGCGGGCGCCGGGCTTGCGGCGGGCCTCGATGTTGCCCAGGAGCGAGAAGCCCCGCACGATCACCACCGGCGCGTTCGGATCGGCGGCGGCGCCGCCCTCGCCGCGCACCTCGAAGTTGCCGAGGACGCCGCCGCCGTAGCCGCGCAGCGTCACGTTCTCCGGCACCAGGACCTCGACGTTCCCGAGGATGCAGGTCACCTGGATCTCCGTGACCTGCTGGGCGAAGACCGCCTCGGTGAGGTCGATGCCGATGTCGCCCATCACGGACACCGCGCGGGTGTGCGGGCCGGGGCGCCAGCGCCCCTTGCGGGAGGCGCTGCTGCACACGGCGAGGACCGTCTCGGCGGTCCCCGCCGTCCCGACGGGCCCGGCCGGGGCGTGAGCGTACGAGGGGACGGCTTGCGCCGCGCCGCCGGGCGCGGGCAGGTCCCGTACGAGCACTTCCAGCTCCCCCACCGTCTTCACCGCGTACAGCGAGTCGAGGCGCTCGGCGTGCTCGTCGGCGGTCAGCCGGCCCTCGGCCAGGGCGTCGGCGAGGATCTGCGCGATCCGGTCGCGGTCGGCGTCGGAGGCGCGCAGCGCGGCGGGGGCAGGGGCGGCAGAGGCGGCGAGGTGCTTTTCCAGGTCCACGACAACCAGCATAGCGAGACACGATAGATCGCGATAGTCGCCGGTGAGCCCTACCTCACAGACACAGCGCTCGGCGGAGGTCCTAGGCTGGTTGACTGCGCTGCCAACGGTCGTCAGCGCTGTCTGCCGAGTGAGGAATGACTGCCGTCATGCCAGAATTTGCGTACACCGACCTGCTGCCCCTGGGCGAGGACACCACCCCCTACCGGCTGGTGACTTCCGAAGGCGTCTCGACCTTCGAGGCCGACGGCCGTACGTTCCTCAAGGTCGAGCCGGAGGCGCTGCGCAAGCTCGCCGAAGAGGCCATCCACGACATCCAGCACTTCCTGCGCCCGGCGCACCTCGCGCAGCTGCGCCGCATCATCGACGACCCCGAGGCCTCCTCGAACGACAAGTTCGTCGCCCTCGACCTGCTGAAGAACGCGAACATCGCGGCGGCCGGCGTCCTGCCGATGTGCCAGGACACGGGCACGGCGATCGTGATGGGCAAGCGCGGCCAGAACGTCCTGACCGAGGGCGGCGACGAGGCGGCCCTGTCCCGCGGCATCTACGACGCGTACACGCGGCTGAACCTGCGCTACTCGCAGATGGCCCCGCTCACCATGTGGGAGGAGAAGAACACCGGCTCGAACCTGCCCGCGCAGATCGAGCTGTACGCGACGGACGGCGGCGCGTACAAGTTCCTCTTCATGGCCAAGGGCGGCGGCTCGGCCAACAAGTCCTTCCTGTACCAGGAGACCAAGGCGGTCCTCAACGAGGCCTCCATGATGAAGTTCCTGGAGGAGAAGATCCGCTCGCTCGGTACGGCGGCCTGCCCGCCCTACCACCTGGCGATCGTCGTCGGCGGCACCTCCGCCGAGCACGCGTTGAAGACCGCGAAGTACGCCTCCGCGCACTACCTGGACGAGCTGCCCCGCGAGGGCTCCGCCCTCGGCCACGGCTTCCGCGACGAGGCGCTGGAGCAGCAGGTCTTCGAGCTGACCCAGAAGATCGGCATCGGCGCGCAGTTCGGCGGCAAGTACTTCTGCCACGACGTCCGCGTCGTCCGCCTCCCCCGCCACGGCGCGTCCCTGCCGGTCGCGATCGCGGTCTCCTGCTCCGCCGACCGCCAGGCGGTCGCGAAGATCACCGCCGAGGGCGTCTTCCTGGAGCAGCTGGAGCGCGACCCGGCCCGCTTCCTGCCGGACACCACCGACGAGCAGCTGGCCGAGTCCTCCGACGTGGTCTCCATCGACCTGAACCAGCCGATGGACGAGATCCTGGCGACGCTGACCAAGCACCCGGTCAAGACCCGCCTGTCCCTGACCGGCCCGCTGGTCGTGGCGCGCGACATCGCCCACGCCAAGATCAAGGAGCGGCTGGACGCGGGCGAGGACATGCCGCAGTACCTGAAGGACCACCCGGTCTACTACGCCGGCCCGGCGAAGACCCCCGAGGGCTACGCCTCGGGCTCCTTCGGGCCGACCACGGCCGGGCGCATGGACTCGTACGTCGAGCAGTTCCAGGCGGCGGGCGGCTCCAAGGTCATGCTGGCCAAGGGCAACCGCTCGCAGCAGGTGACGGACGCGTGCGGCACGCACGGCGGCTTCTACCTGGGCTCGATCGGCGGCCCGGCCGCGCGCCTGGCCCAGGACTGCATCAAGAAGGTCGAGGTCCTGGAGTACGAGGAGCTCGGCATGGAGGCGGTCTGGAAGATCGAGGTCGAGGACTTCCCGGCCTTCATCGTGGTCGACGACAAGGGCAACGACTTCTTCCAGAACCCGGCCCCGGAGCCCACCTTCACCCACATCCCGGTCCGCGGCCCCGGCCTGGCGTAACGCCCCGGCCGGTACCGGTCCGGCAGCTTCGGGCTCCGGGGGTGATCACCCCCGGAGCCCGCCGTGCATCCGGCGCAACAACTCGGCCTCGACCGGGGTCGCGTCCAGTCCGTGCGCGCGTACCGCGCGCAGCTTCGGGAGCGTGAGGGCGTACACCTCGCGGACGGCCTTCAGCGGGAGTCCGTCCGGCCCGCCGACGGCGAGGTGGACCGTGCCCTCCTCTGCGACGATCCGCCGGCGGACCCACGGCGGCGGCGGGCCCCATCCACCGCCGCAGGACTCGTACGCGCGCCCCTCGGCGGTGCAGTGCGACGTCTCGTCCCAGCGCAGTCGGCCGTCGACGATGCGCTGCCCGACCTCGTGCCGGCAGGAGTCGCACGGTTCGCAGGGCGATGTCACGCAGAATTCGGCCATCCGCGGATGATGCGGTACCGGGTGCTGCACCGCATCCGGTTAACGTCTCCTCCATGACACAGCTGCTCCCCACCGCCCGCGACGTGCGGGTCATCGCCCACCGCGGGGCTTCCCACGAGCACCCCGAACACACCCTCGCCGCCTACCGGCAGGCCATCGCCGACGGCGCGGACGCGTTGGAGTGCGACGTGCGGCTCAGCGCCGACGGGCGGCTGGTGTGCGTGCACGACCGGCGGGTGGAGCGGACCTCGGACGGGCGCGGGGTCGTCTCCGCCATGACCTACGAGGAGCTGTCCGCCCTCGACTTCGGCCGGTGGAAGGGCGAGGAGCACCGCGGGGCGCAGGTGCTGCTCTTCGAGGACCTGCTCAAGGAGGCGCTGGCCGCCGAGCGGCCCGTCGGGCTGGCCGTCGAGACCAAGCACCCCACCCGCGCCGGCGGCCGGCTGGAGGCCGAGCTCGTGCGGGTGCTCAAGGAACACGGGCTCGCCGACGGCGCCGACGGCCTCGTCGAGGTGATGAGCTTCTCGCGGGCCGCCCTGACCCGGCTGCACCGGCTCGCTCCGGGCCTGCCCGCCGTCTATCTGATCGAGCGGCCGCTGCGGCCCCTGCGCCCGCCGTTCGCGGGCCATGCCGGCCCGGGCATCGACCTCGTCCGCAGGGATCCGGGACTGGTGGGGCGGCTGAAGGCCAAGGGGCTTCGGGTGCGGGTGTGGACGGTGGACGAGACGGAGGACGTGGAGCTCTGCCTGCGCCTCGGCGTGGACACGCTGATCACGAACCGGCCCCGGGAGGTACGGGAGTACCTGCGCAGCCTGTGAGGCACGGGCCGGGGCACGGCTCCGTGCAGGACACCCGGCCGGGGTGCGCCGGCCGGGTGTGGGGGGTACGGATCTGGCGGGTACGGGTCTGGCGACGCGGGCGGCGGTTACGCGAAGCGCTGGTTCGCCGACCCGTTGCAGGTCTGCAGCCGCAGCGGCTCGTGCGCCCCCGCCACGGTCAGGCACATGCCCGAGGCGGCCGCGGGCCGGACGGTGGCGCCGTCGCGGACCCACTGCTGGTTGGCTCCGCCGTGGCAGTTCCAGAGGATCAGGCCGGTGCCGGCCCCGTAGTTGGCGCCCGGGGCGTCCAGGCAACGGTCGTGGGTGAGCTCGATGTGGACGGCCTTCCTGGCGGAGTCGTACCACCAGCCCTGGTTGCGTCCGCCGTGGCAGTCCCAGCCGAGGACCCTCGTGCCGTTGGCGCTGGAACCGCCGTCGGCGTCGAGGCAGTTGCCGTTCGCCTCGTTCTTCAGCGGCTTGTACAGCGCGTCCCAGGCGCCGGCCTGGAGGACCGGTGTCCCGGTGCCGGCCGGGTCGGCGCAGGAGGCCTCGCGCAGACCCGAGGTGTAGAGCTGGGTCAGGCAGGACGCGAAGGCACCGTGGCCGCGGTAGTTGGGGTGGAAGGACTGCCGGGCGGTGTTCTCGTCCCACGGGAAGTGGTCGCCCAGGTCCAGGTAGAGGCCGCGGGCCCAGGTGTCCTCCATGCACACCTCGTGGCCGTGGAAGAGCCGCGAGTTGTCCAGGTAGGTGGCGCCGGAGGCGAGGGCCGCCTCGCGCATGCCCTTCTCGAAGGTGGGCACCGCGTAGTTGCGGCCCCACGTGGCGTCGGAGTCGTAGCCGGCGCAGCCTCCGGGGAGCTTGCCGGGGAAGCCCGGGTTGTCGTAGAAGTCGGGCCCGATGGGGCTCGGGTAGCCCATCACGACCAGCTTGTAGTCGGAGTCGGCGTAGCCCGCCTCGCGCATCACCGTCTTGAGGTCGGCGACGGTCGACTCCACCTTCGGCTTCAGGCCGTCGACGCGCGCCTGCCAGCCGGGACCGTACTTGGGCTCGCAGGTGCCCTGGCTGAGCACCCAGCGGGTGACGCAGTCGGTCATGACCGGGCCGAACTGGAGGTCGTCGTTGGCGCCCGCGACGAGCAGCACCATCTTGATGCGGGTGTTGCGGGCCTTGATGGCCAGGTTGTCGCTCTGCACCAGCTCGTCGGCGTACTGCTTGCTGCCGCCGATCCTGATGTTGCCGGTGTACGCGCCGGAGCAGGCCACGTTGAAGGTCAGGTCGGCCGGGATGCCGGTGCGGTGGATCGCCGTGTCGGGCGAGCGGTGGCACTGGTTGGCCGAGGTGTTGGTCGCGGGGTCGTAGTTCCCCACGCCCTCACCGGATATCTCGCTGTCGCCCAGCGAGATCAGCCCGGTCTTGCGCTCGGCGAGCGGCCGGATCGCCGGATCGCCGTAGATCCGGGTGGCCTCCGCGGCCCGGACGGCCTCCAGCTCCGGCGAGAGCGGGGTCACGGCCCCGGCGGGTGTGGCCGCCTGGGCCATGGGAGTGATGGCGGTGACGCCCCCGAGGGCGGCCGCGATCGCCGCGACGGCGGCGAAGGTAGATCTGAGCTTGGGTTTCGTGCGTGCACGTCCCATGAACGCCTCCCCGATAGCAGTGTTACCCCGGGTATTTACTGGCCGGTAGGGGAGTTGGGAACAGTTTGAACAAGAGAATTGCTCAACTTTTTGAGGAGGCTGTGAACATGACCGACGATCAGACCGACGGCGCGTACCGCACCGAGCACGACTCCATGGGCGAGGTACGGGTACCCGCGCACGCCAAGTGGCGGGCCCAGACCCAGCGCGCGGTGGAGAACTTCCCGATCTCCGGGCAGCGCCTGGAGCGCGCCCACATCGAGGCGCTGGCCCGGATCAAGTCCGCCGCCGCCGAGGTGAACGCCCGCCTCGGCGTGGTGGACGAGGACGTCGCGCGGGCCATCCGGTCCGCCGCGGCCGAGGTGGCCGAGGGCCGGTGGGACGAGCACTTCCCCGTGGACGTGTTCCAGACCGGTTCCGGGACCTCGTCCAACATGAACACCAACGAGGTGATCGCCACCCTGGCGACCGAGCGGCTCGGGCGCGAGGTGCACCCCAACGACCACGTCAACGCCTCGCAGAGCTCCAACGACGTGTTCCCGTCCTCCATCCACATCGCCGCGACCGCCGCCGTCACCGGCGAGCTGATCCCGGCCCTGGAGCACCTCGCGACCGCCCTGGAGCGCAAGTCCGACGAGTTCTCCGAGGTGGTCAAGGCGGGCCGCACCCACCTGATGGACGCCACACCGGTGACGCTGGGCCAGGAGTTCGGCGGGTACGCCGCCCAGGTGCGCAACGGCGTCGAGCGGCTGCGCTCGGCCCTGCCCCGGCTCGCCGAACTGCCGCTCGGCGGGACGGCGGTGGGCACGGGGATCAACACGCCGCCCGGATTCTCCGCGGCCGTCATCGCAGAGGTGGCCGGGGCGACCGGGCTGCCGCTGACCGAGGCCCGCAACCACTTCGAGGCCCAGGGGGCGCGGGACGCGCTGGTGGAGACCTCGGGCGTGCTCCGTACGATCGCCGTCTCGCTCACCAAGATCTCCAACGATCTGCGCTGGATGTCCTCGGGCCCGCGCACAGGATTGGCCGAAATCAATCTGCCCGACCTGCAGCCCGGCTCCTCGATCATGCCCGGGAAGGTCAATCCGGTGATCCCGGAGGCGGTGCTCATGGTCGCCGCACAGGTCACCGGGAACGACACTGCGGTCGCCGTCGCGGGTGCGGCGGGCAACTTCGAGCTCAATGTGATGCTGCCGGTGATGGCGAGGAACCTCCTGGAATCGATCCGGCTCCTCGGCAACGCGAGCCGCCTGCTGGCCGACCGCACGATCGACGGGATCACCGCCAATGCGGCCCGGGCCAGGGAGTACGCCGAGTCCTCGCCCTCCGTGGTGACCCCGCTGAACCGGTACATCGGCTACGAGGAGGCGGCCAAGGTCGCCAAGAAGTCCCTTGCGGAGCGGAAGACGATCAGGGAGGTCGTCCTGGAGTCCGGCTACGTGGACCGCGGCGACCTCACCCTGGAGCAGTTGGACGAGGCCCTGGACGTCCTGCGGATGACCAGGCCCTGAAAACGTCACAGGGCAGGGGCCGGATTCGGTCGTTTCCCGTCCCCGAACACCTCCGTGACCTGCACCGCAGCGGGCGCGGGGGCCCCCGCCCTAAGATCTGCGCATGACAGGGACGGCAGGCCGCGGGGGCGGCGACGCGCAAGGCACCCGCTGGCGGCCGGGGGAGCAGATCCTCTGGCGTTACCGCGACCACGCCCCGGGGCTGAAGGGCGCGGTCCACATCTGCCGTCCGGTGACCGTGGTGCGGGACACCGACGACCTCCTGGCGGTGTGGATGGCCCCCGGCACCGAATGCGTCAAGCCGGTGCTCGCCGACGGCACTCCCGTCCACGAGGAGCCGCTCGCCACCCGCTACACCGCGCCGCGCACGACCGTGCGCTCGCGCTGGTTCGGCGCGGGGGTGCTGAAGCTGGCCCGGCCCGGCGACCCCTGGTCGGTGTGGTTGTTCTGGGAGCACGGCTGGCGGTTCAAGAACTGGTACGTGAACCTTGAGGAGCCCCGGACGCGGTGGGCCGGCGGGGTCGACTCCGTCGACCACTTCCTGGACATCTCCGTCTACCCGGACCGCACCTGGGAGTGGCGCGACGAGGACGAGTTCGCGCAGGCGCAGCGGTCCGGTCTGATCGACGCGGAGCAGGCGCGGCAGGTGCAGGAGGCCGGACGCGCGGCGGTCGACCTGATCACGGCGTGGGGGGCGCCGTTCCGTGACGGCTGGCAGGACTGGCGGCCGGACCCGGCGTGGGGGGTTCCGGTGCTGCCCGAGGACTGGGACCGCACTCCGGCGCATATGACCTCATGAGACCCTTGATGCGCCCCCGGGGAGCAACCGTAAGATCTCCCTCCGCAAGGCCGGGTGCGCACGCCGCGACCGGCGGGTGCATGCGTAAAGATCGTGCCGTACGCGGGACTTGACCGGAGGTCAGCGCAGAGCCAGAGGTAACGAGCGGGACGCGGAACCGCGGGTGATGGTGCCCCCGCCGCTGAGCGGGTATACCGCGACTGACCGAGTTGAGTGCAGCGCACATCGAGCGCAAACGGACGGAATTCCACGCGTGACGGAGTACCCCACCTCGCAGGAGGGCCCGCAGCCCGCCGCCATTGCCTCCGGCGGTGGGACGGACGCGCCCGGCCGCGGCACGGCCGGCGCCGCCGGCGGAGGGACCGACGAGCTGGGCCACGGCAAGGCCCCTGTCCCGGACGCCGAGGCCGTACGCGGCGCTGCCCGCGACGCCGGGCGCCCGCACGCGGAAACCGACGGCGAGGCGTCCTGGCCGGCCCCCGGGGCACCGGCCCCCGGGGCGCCGGTCGGCGGGCGGGGCGCGGAGGTCCCGCGGCCCCGCACCCGCGGCGCCGGCGGCTCCCGGGGACGCGACGGTGCGGCGGCGGAGAACGCGGCCCGCGGCCCGGCGGCACCCGACGGCCAGGACCCCGCGCCGGGCGGTGGCCGGGCGGCCGGTGCGGCGGCGGCCGACGGAGCCGGGATACCGGGCGGCACGCGCGAGCTCGCGGCGGCCCGCAGCGCATCGGCAGCCCCCGGCGGCACGGGCAGCAGCACGGGCAGCGGCGCGGGCGGCAGCGGCGAGGACAACGCGGTCGACGGGTGGGACCACGACATCGACGTCCAGGGCGGGACTGCCGGGCAGGCCGAGGCCGGGGACGGCCCCGCGGGGCTGGTCGGGCCCACGGTGCAGGAGCCCGCCGCCCCGCCCGCCGGGCAGGGCGGCGAGGACGGGAGCGGCGCGGGCGGCGGGAGCGGCGCCGCGGCCGGCGGCGGAGTGGCCCGCCGGGAAGGGGACCGGCTGCGCTTCGTCGGGGCCGCCACCCGGCGCATCGCCCGCGGCATCGACCTCGACGAGATCGTGCTCGGGCTGTGCCGGGCCACCGTGCCGACCTTCTCGGACGCCATCCTCGTCTACCTGCGGGACCCGCTGCCGGTCGGGGACGAGCGTCCCGTCGGCCCGGTGGTGTTAAGGCTGCGCCGCACCGACCGGCTCCGCCCGATCGACGACCTGACCGGAGCCCTGACCGCGTCGGCAGCGGGCACCCCGGGAGCCGAGGGTGCCGGGCCCGCGGTGGCCGCGGGCGCCGGCGGCGAGCTCGACTTCAGCCAGCTGCCGATGGTCGGCCCGCAGGGTGACCTGCCCGCCGCCGAACTGTGCGAGATCCGCCCCGGCGGGGCACTCGCCGAAGTCCTGCGCGGCGTACGGCCGGTCTTCGAGTCCGCCGTCGGCGCGAAGGACGCCCTTCCGGAACTGCTGGGCGCCGAGCACCCCGTACCGCGCGGCCGGCGGGCCATCCTCGCGCCGCTCCGCGGCCGGCGCCGCGTCATCGGCGCGGCCGTGTTCCTGCGCAGCCCCGAACGGCCCGCCTTCGAGCAGAACGACCTCCTGGTCGCCGCCCAGCTGGCCACCCACACCGCACTCGGCATCGACAAGGCCGTGCTGTACGGCCGCGAGGCGTACATCGCCGACGAGCTCCAGCGCACCATGCTCCCCGACAGCCTGCCCCAGCCGACCGGCGTCCGGCTCGCCTCGCGCTACCTGCCCGCCGCCGAGACGGCCCGGGTCGGCGGCGACTGGTACGACGCCATACCGCTGCCCGGCAGCCGGGTCGCGCTCGTCGTCGGCGACGTGATGGGCCACTCCATGACCTCGGCCGCGATCATGGGCCAGCTCCGGACCACCGCGCAGACCCTGGCCCAGCTCGACCTGCCGCCCGCCGAGGTCCTGCACCACCTGGACGAGCAGGCGCAGCGCCTCGGCTCCGACCGCATGGCCACCTGCCTGTACGCCGTCTACGACCCGGTCTCGCACCGGATCACCATCGCCAACGCCGGCCACCCGCCGCCGGTGCTCCTGCACCTCGGCGGCCGTGCCGAGGTGCTGCGCGTGCCCCCCGGCGCACCCATCGGGGTCGGCGGCGTCGACTTCGAGGCCGTGGAGCTGGACGCGCCGGCCGGTGCCACGCTGCTGCTCTACACCGACGGGCTGGTCGAGAGCCGGCTGCGGGACGTGTGGACCGGCATCGAGCAGCTGCGCGAGCGCCTGGCCACCACCGCGCAGCTGACCGGCCTCGACCATCCGCCGCCGCTGGAGGCGCTGTGCGACGACGTCCTGGACATGCTGGGCCCCGGCGACCGGGACGACGACATCGCCCTGCTCGCCGCCCGCTTCGACGGGATCGCGCCCAGTGACGTGGCGTACTGGTTCCTGGACCCGGAGGAGACCGCTCCGGGCCGGGCCCGCCGGTTCGCCCGCCGCGCGCTGACCCGGTGGGGCCTGGAGGACCTCCAGGACTCGCTGGAGCTGCTGGTCAGCGAGGTGGTGACCAATGCCGTCCGGTACGCGGAGCGGCCCGTCACGCTGCGCCTGCTGCGTACGGACGTACTGCGCTGCGAGGTCGGGGACGACTCCCCGCAACTGCCGCGCCAGCGCCGGGCGCGGGACACCGACGAGGGCGGCCGCGGCCTGTTCCTGGTCAACCGCATGGCCCGCCGCTGGGGGGCGACCCGGCTGAGCAGCGGCAAGGTGGTCTGGTTCGAGCTCCCGCTGCCGGCGGCGAACGACCGCCGCTGACCGGCTCGTACGCGAAGACCGCCGCCCCGCAGCACGGATGCTGCGGGGCGGCGGTCTTCGCGTACGGGCGCGCCTACGGTTCCTGGTTCACCACGGGCGGGAACGGCGGGTTCGGCGGGCTCTTGGTCGGGTCGGGCTTCCCCGAGCTCTTGCTCGGGTCCGGCTTCGGCGGGCTCTTGCTCGGGTCCGGGGACGGCCCGCTCTTGCTGGGGTCCGGGGACTGCGGCGGGTGGCTGCTGCTGCTCGGCGACGGGCTCGACTGGCTCGACGAGCTCGACGGGGAGGTGCTGCGGCTCGGTACGACCGGCGTCCCCATGTCGGCCTCGTCCAGGTCGAACTCACCGGTCTTGACGCCCTTGAGGGCAGCCAGCGTGTACGCCTTCCAGATCTCCGCGGGGAAGCTGGAACCACCCGCTCGGCCACCGCCGGCGGTACCGGTCAGGGTGACCTGCTTGGCGGTGCCGGGCTCCTCGCCGAACATCGCGACGACGGTGACGAGCTCCGGGGTGTACGCAGTGAACCAGGCGGCCACGTTGGACTCGGTGGTGCCGGTCTTGCCGGCGGCCTCGTAGGCGGAGCTCTTGACGGCCTTGCCGGAGCCGTCGTTGACGACGCCGGTGAGCACCTTGGTCACCGTGTCGGCGGTCTCGCGGGTGATGGCCTGGCCCCCGACGGACTCGACCGGCGTGAACTGGCGGTCGGCGTGCTTGGCGCTCTTGATCATGGTCGGGGTGACCTTCTTGCCGTGGTTGTCGAAGGTGGCGTAGACGCCCGCCATCTCCACGGTGTTGGCGCTCATGGTGCCCAGCGACATGGCCGGCTTGTCCTCGGGCCAGCCGTCGCGGTCCTTCATGCCGAGCTGGAGGGCCGTCTTCTTCGCGACCGGCGGCTTCACGTCCACGATCATCTGGGCGTAGACCGAGTTCACGGAGTAGTTGGTGGCCTCCTGGACCGATATCTCCTTGCCGTAGTCCTTGTCGTCCTGGTTCTGCGGGTTGAAGGGGACCTTGCTGCCGACGACGGGGCGCTTGCTGGTGCCGTCGTAGAGCGTGCTCGGCTTGATCGGCCTGCCGTCCTGCGTGGTCGACTTGTTCTCCAGTGCAGCGGCCAGCACGACCGGCTTGAAGGTCGAGCCCGGCTGGAAGTCGGTGCGCAGGGCGTTGCTCGACCAGTGGTCGGACAGGCCGGTGCCGCCGTACATGGCGACGATGTGGCCGGTCTTGGGGTCCACGGAGGTGGCGCCCGCCTGGACGCTCGCGTCGACGGGCCGGTCGTTGCGCTTGAGCTGGGACTCCAGCTCGTCCTGGACGGCCTGCTCCAGCGCCGCCTGCTTCTTCGGCTCGATGTTGAGGACTATCTCCCAGCCGCCGGCCTTGAGCTGCGCCTCCGTCATGTTCGTCTGGCGCCGCAGCTCGGCGTCGGCCGCCTGCTTCAGGTAGCCCTTCTGGCCCTCCAGGCCGGGGGTGGCCTTGGGCTTGATCGGCTCCTTGAAGGTCAGGGTCTTGCGCTTCTCGGCGTCGAGCTTGCCCATCTCGACCATGTTGTCGAGGACGCCGTTGAAGCGGACCATCGCCAGCCGCTTGCCGTTGTCGCCGGCCACGGCCCAGTCGTACTGGCTGGGGGCCTGGAGGACGGCGGCCAGGTAGGCGCCCTGCTCCAGGCTCAGCTTGTCGACGTCGACGCCGTAGTACGCCTGGGAGGCGGCCTGGATGCCGTAGGCACCGCGCCCGAAGTAACTGGTGTTCAGGTACCCCGCGAGGATTTCGTCCTTCTCCATGCGCTGGTCGACCTTGAGGGAGATCACCAGTTCCTTGAGCTTGCGGGTCGGCGTCTGGTCCTGGTTCAGGTAGAAGTTCTTGACGTACTGCTGGGTGATCGTCGAACCGCCGGCCTTGCCCTTGCCGGTGACCGTGTTGAACGCGCCGCGTGCGACACCGAGGAAGTCCACGCCGCGGTCCTTGTAGAAGGACTTGTTCTCGATGGCGATGAAGGCGGTCTGGACTTCCTTCGGGACCCGGTCGATCGCCACGATCTCGCGGTTCATCTTCCCGTCGCGGGCCATGAGCGAGCCGTCGGCGTACTTGTAGATGTTGCTCTGCTGGATGGCCTCGGCGTTCGGGTCGGGCTCGTCCACGTAGAAGTAGAGGGCGACCAGCGCGGCCATGCCGAGCAGGATCATCCCGAAGAAGGCCCCCAGGATCTTCTTCCAGGTGAAGAAGCGGCGTATGCCGGTCGGCTTGCCGGCGCGCCCCTTTCCGGTGGCGCGCCCGCGCGGCGCCCGCCGCGCACTGCGCTGCTGCTGCGCCTTGCGCGCATCTGCTCGGCCCATCACTCCCGCTCCGCTCGATTACCCCCCGACGTCAGCTCAGCAAGCTAACACCGCAGGTTGTGACAAAGGTTGGCCAAGCAAGGCCAATATCGGTCATTTCGGACGTGAGAATCAGCACCCACATCAAGGGAACCGACGCGCAGAAAGCGCATAGGGTTGCGATGCCTCGAAAAAGTGATATCACTTTGCTAGGCGGTCCAAGGGATCGCGACCGAGCGAAACGGGGCAGATGATGACGAACGCGGCAGGCACGGCCGGTACGGCCACAGAGGTACGGGAGTTCACGGCCCGCAGCGTGGGCGGCGGGCTGGCGCTGCTGCTCGGCCTGTTGGGCGTCCTCGCCGGGGCCGCGCTGATCGCCCTCGGCACGGGCGCCGACGACAGTGCCGCCCAGCCGGCCCTCATCGTGCCCGGCGTACTGCTGATCCCCCTCGCGGTCCTGGCGATGAGCGGCCTGAACACCGTGGCACCCGGCGAGGCCCGGGTGGTCCAGCTCTTCGGCCGCTACCGCGGGACGATCCGCACGGACGGCCTGCGCTGGGTCAACCCGCTGACCTCCCGCAGGAAGGTCTCCACCCGCGTCCGCAACCACGAGACGGCCGTCCTGAAGGTCAACGACGCGTACGGCAACCCGATCGAGCTGGCGGCGGTCGTGGTCTGGAAGGTCGAGGACACCGCGCGGGCCATATTCGAGGTGGACGACTTCACCGAGTTCGTCGAGACCCAGGCCGAGGCGGCCGTGCGGCACATCGCGATCGA
This sequence comes from Streptomyces sp. NPDC043680, assembly GCF_056436685.1. Taxonomy (NCBI): domain Bacteria; kingdom Bacillati; phylum Actinomycetota; class Actinomycetes; order Kitasatosporales; family Streptomycetaceae; genus Streptomyces; species Streptomyces sp. NPDC043680. The sequence continues at coordinate 509,172 of NZ_JBWKCE010000001.1, forward strand.
GTACCCCTACGACGCGCACGAGGAGGGCGGCCTGTCACTGCGCGGCAACGCCGAGGAGATCACCGAGAAGCTGGCGGCGGAGCTGCGGACCCGGGTCGAGGCGGCCGGCGTCCATGTCATCGAGTCCCGCTTCACGCATCTCGCGTACGCTCCGGAGATCGCCTCCGCGATGCTCCAGCGCCAGCAGGCGGGTGCGGTCGTGGCGGCCCGCAAGACGATCGTCGAAGGGGCGGTCGGCATGGTCGAACTGGCCCTGACCCGGCTGGCCGAGGAGGACATCGTGGACCTGGACCCGGAGCGCAAGGCCGCCATGGTCTCGAACCTGATGGTGGTCCTGTGCGGCGACCGCGCCGCCCAGCCCGTCGTCAACACGGGCACCCTCTACCAGTGAGCCCCGCCGGCGAGCCGGAGCAGGAGCCGCAGCAGGGCGCGAAGGCGGCACGGCAGGCGCGCAAGCAGGTGCTGCTGCGGCTCGACCCGCAGGTGTACGACGCCCTCGCGCGCTGGGCGGGCGAGGAACTGCGCAGCGCCAACGCGCAGATCGAGTTCCTGCTCCGCCGCGCCCTGTCCGAGGCCGGCCGCCTCCCGGGAACGGCCGCCCCGATCCGCCCGCGCGGCCGCCCCCGCTCCTCGGACTGACGGCCGGTCCCCGCGGAGGGGACGGGCGGCCCTACGAGCGCCGGTCCGGCCGGTTCAGCAGGACGAAGCCGTCCCGCCGGGCGACCGACTTGTAGCCGCGGCTGCGGGCCTGGGCGAGGGAGATGGACTCGTCCCTCAGGGAGAGGGGCCAGCGCTTGTCCTGGGCCACCCACGTGTCCACCATGATCCACTGTGGCTCGGGGCGGCTCTCGGGCCAGCCGAAGAGGCTCACGCTCGTACGGTTGGCCAGGTGCGGCACCAGCGCGTCCGACGCCTGCACCGTGGCCCCGTCCGGGATCCGGGCCATCAGGTGCTGCGCCACCGCCGCCCGGGGGTCGTCGCGCCAGAACTCCGCCTTGGCCATCCGCCCCACCGCGTACACCGGCAGCAGCAGCAGGCACACGCCCGCAATGCCCACCAGGGCGCGCCGCAGGCCTGCCGGGCTGGTGCCGCGGCGGCCGAGGGCGTCGATGAGCGCGGCGAAGACGATCGGCATGAGGGTGAGCGAGTAGTGGTAGCCGGTGGTCCAGTGGGGCCAGTAGTCCGAGACGCCCCGCCACACCAGGGACGGCACGGCCACCAGCACCAGGGGTGAGCGCAGGGCCAGGAAGAGGGTGGGGGCGAACACCATCATCAGGGTCGTCACCTTGGTGTCCGGGGTGACGAGCCCGATGGTGAGCTTGTACAGCAGCGCCCCGAAGCCGCCGCCCCCGCCGGCCCCGGAGCCGCCGCCCAGGAACGAGGCGTAGAAGTAGGACCCGTTCGGGTTCAGGGCCGGCAGCACCACCAGCATGGCCAGGGCCGTGCAGGCCGCGCCCGCCACGGCCAAGGCGATCCCGGCCCGGCGCCCGCCGCGGCCCGCGCGCCAGGCGATGACCAGGCCGATCACGGCCACGGTGAGCCCGAGGTCCTCCTTCACCAGCACCAGCGGCACGGCCCAGCAGGCCGCGGCGCGCAGGCGTCCGCTGCCCAGCGCGCTCAGGGAGCAGGCCAGCAGCGGAACGGCGAACACCCACTCGTGGAAGTCGAAGGCGGCGGCGTTCGCGATGCCCCAAGAGAGCCCGTAGCACAGCCCGATCACCGCGGCGGCCGGCGAGCCCAGCGTCCGGCGCGCCCACAGGGTCAGCGGCAGCACGCTCACGGCGATCAGCCCCGCCTGCGCCATCAGCAGGGTCCGCGCCGACGGCGCCAGCCAGTACAGGGGCGCGAGCAGGGCCAGGATCGGGGAGAAGTGGTCGCCGAGGACGGGGAAGCCCGCTCCCTTGACCTCCGAGACGGGCAGGTGGCCCTCGGCGTAGGAGCGGACGGCCTGTTCGAAGATGGCCAGGTCGAAGCTGTGCGAGCCCAGTTGCTCGTGGATGCGCAGCGACAGGGTCGCGTACAGGAGGAAGAGTCCCGACACCAGGGCCCACATCCACCACGCAGGCCCGGATGGCTCGTCGGTGGGGCCGGTGGACGGCTCCGGGTTCCGGTCCGGGGCACCCGACTGCTGGGGCGGGAGCGCGGGGAGGTCGGTGGGGGGTGCGTGCATGGCGCGCCTTTCGAGAGCAGGGCCCGTTGCCCTCAAAGTGCCAGCCGCTCCCGGACCCCGCTCCGAGCCGGGGCGCGGCGGCCCCGAGTCCCTACGAATGGCGCATCCCGACGGCGGGCCGCCCGGCGCGACGGGCCCTGCGCAGCCGGCCGCCCGGCGCGACGGGCCCTACGCGGCGGGCCAGACGGGCAGCGGGCGCACGGCCTCCCGCAGCGCCGCGGCGACGGCGCGGAACTCCTCCTGCCGGGCGGTTCCCGTCCGCATGGCCAGGGCGATCCGCCGCGAGGGGGCCGGCTCGGCGAAATACCCGGTGGCCAGGTACTCGTTGCGGGCGGTCTCCAGCCGCAGCGCGGTCCGCGGCAACAGCGTCACCCCGAGCCCCCCGGCGACCAGTTGTACGAGGGTGGACAGTCCGGCGGCGGTCGTGGTGACGTCCGCCCCGTCGGCCCTCCCGGCCTCCCGGCAGATGTCGAGGGCCTGGTCCCGCAGGCAGTGCCCCTCGTCCAGCAACAGCAACTGGAGGTCCCGCAGTTCCTCGCGCGGGATGTCCCTGCGCCCGGCCAGCGGGTGCTCGCGCGGCGCGAGCAGGACGAAGTCCTCGTCGAAGACGGGCAGTTCCGTGACCCCGGGCACCCCCAGCGGTACGGCGAGCAGCAGCAGGTCGAGCCGCCCCGCCGCCAGGCCCTCCAGCAGCGAGGCCGTCTGCTCCTCGTGCACCTGGAGGTCCATGCCGGGATAGCGGCGGTGGAAGAGCCCGAGCACCGTCGGCAGCAGGTAGGGGGCCACCGTGGGGATCACCCCGAGCCTGAGCACCCCGGTGAAGGGCGCCCGTACCGCCTCGGCCTCCTCCAGCAGCGCGCCCATAGCGTCGAGCACCGACCGCGCTCGGGCCGCGATCCGCTCGCCTGCCGGGGAGAGCAGCACCTTGCGGGTGGTGCGCTCCAGCAGCTGGACGCCGAGCGCCTCCTCCAGCGCGGAGACGGCCCCGGACAGGGCCGGCTGGCTCATCCCGATCGACGCGGCGGCGTCCCGGAAGTGCAGGTGCTCGGCGACGGCCGCGAAGGCGCGCAGCTGCGCGAGCGTCGCCTGCTTCGCTCCCCTATTACCGACAGCCACTGATAGGTACCTCCGATCACCTGCCGCAAGACTAGCTATTTCTGTAATCAATGCAGCTGTGTCAGCATGTGAGATCCGTCCAACCCTCTCGGAAAGCCCCCAAAAGGGTTACTTTCCTGTCCGCAAGGAGAGCACGTGCTCACTGTCGGTGACAAGTTCCCCACCTACGATCTGACCGCTTGCGTCTCGCTCGAAGCCGGCAGCGAGTTCGCCCAGATCGACCACAAGACCTACGAGGGCAAGTGGCGTGTGGTGTTCTTCTGGCCGAAGGACTTCACCTTCGTCTGCCCGACCGAGATCGCCGCGTTCGGCAAGCTGAACGAGGAGTTCCAGGACCGCGACGCCCAGATCCTCGGCGTCTCCGGCGACTCCGAGTTCGTCCACCACGCCTGGCGCAAGGACCACGCCGACCTGCGCGACCTGCCCTTCCCGATGCTGGCCGACTCCAAGCACGAGCTCATGCAGGCCTGTGGCGTGCAGGGCGAGGACGGCTTCGCGCAGCGCGCCGTCTTCATCGTCGACCAGAACAACGAGATCCAGTTCTCGATGGTGACCGCCGGTTCCGTGGGCCGTAACCCCAAGGAGGTCCTGCGGGTCCTCGACGCCCTGCAGACCGACGAGCTGTGCCCCTGCAACTGGACCAAGGGCGAGGACACCCTCGACGCCGGCGCGCTGCTGGCCGGTGAGTGACGGATGTCCCTCGACTCCCTCAAGTCCGCCATACCGGACTTCGCCAAGGACCTGAAGCTGAACCTCGGTTCGGTCATCGGCAACCAGGACACCCTGACCGGGCAGCAGCTGTGGGGCACGGTCCTGTCCTGCGCCATCGCCGCCCGCTCCCCGCGCGTCCTGCGTGAGCTGGAGCCGGAGGCGAAGGCGGCCCTGTCGCCGGAGGCGTACACCGCCGCCAAGTCCGCCGCCGCGGTCATGGCGATGAACAACGTCTTCTACCGCACCCGCCACCTGCTCTCCGACCCGGAGTACGGGACCCTGCGGGCCGGTCTGCGGATGAACGTCATCGGCAACCCGGGCGTGGAGAAGGTCGACTTCGAGCTCTGGTCGCTCGCGGTCTCCGCGATCAACGGCTGCGGCCAGTGCCTGGACTCGCACGAGCAGGTCCTGCGCAAGGCCGGTGTCGACCGCGAGACGATCCAGGAGGCCTTCAAGATCGCCTCGGTGATCCAGGCCGTCGCGGTCACCCTCGACGCCGAGGCCGCCCTCGCCGCCGAGTAGCCGTACGCGCACGACCCCGGGCCCCCGCCGCCGCTCCGGCCGCGGGGGCCCTTTCGCACGTTCGGGAGGCAAACGGCTCGCAGGACACCGGGCGCTGTACCGCCCTACGATCATGGTCGTCGACGCCGATTACAGGGACCACGAGACCGAGAACAACTACTACGAGCCGTCCTGCTTCCGCCTCGTCCTGGAAGTCACCAGCAGCAACCACAGCAACAACCACAAGAGCAAGGTCCGGGCCTACGCCAAGGCCGCCATCCCCGTCTACGTCCTCGTCGACCGCAAGAACGTCCGCGTGCACCTTCTCACCGACCCCGCCGGCGAGGGCTACGACCACCACACGCTCTACGCCGCCGGCCGGCAGCTCACCCTGCCCGACTCCATCGGCGCCAAGGTCACCCTCGACGCCGCCGCCCTGCTGGAAGCCGGCGGTTGCCGGGTCGCCGGGCCCGACGCGGCCGGCTGAGGGCCTCGGCCGACGCCGTCTCAGGCCCTCAAAGCCCCCATCAGCGCGCGCATGTCCTCGATCATCGCCGCCTGGACGGCGTCCACGTCCGGGCTGCTGTCCGCGTCCTCCCCGAACCACTCCACGCCGAGCGTGAAGACAGCGCCGCCGTCGAGCACTTGGAGCCGCAGGCCCTGGGTCCGCCGGTTCATCAGCGCCCGTTCGCCGAGCCCGGGGACCTGCTCCGCCGTGACGCCGGAGTCCGCCATCTCCTCGATGCCCGCGCCGCCGGCCGGGCTCGCGCCGAACTCCGTACGGGGATCGGCCTTCTTGTGCAGCTGGACCGCCACCTCGGCCTGGTAGGACAGGGCGCCCTCGACGTACGGGGCGTGGTAGCCGCAGTACGACCAGTCCAGCACGGGGTGCTCGCCCTGGCGCGCAGAGCTCCCGGTGAGCTGCACCGTGGTGCGGGACAGCGCGGTCAGCGGCATCTTGCACAGGTCATCGCCGTGCCGGTACGCGATCCGCGGCGCATCGGCGGAACGATCCTGCGCCGCCAGGACCCCCGCCCAGACCGCCGAGGCCAGGACGGCACCGCCGAGCGCCCACCACCAGGCGCCCCGCGGCCCCCGTACGCGGTCGCGCACCGTGTCGGGCCGTGCCTCCTCGGGCGGCCGCCCCTCGTCCCACTCCCCCGCTAATTCAGGCTCACTGATCACGGGCGGTCTCCTGAGCGGCCGAGTCCAGCGCCGTCGAACCGTGCGGCGCGGGGCCGACCAGCGCGGCCCCGTGGCGCAACTGTTCCCGGGAGTACGCCCTCAGGTAGACCACCACCGTGTTGGTGACGGCGACCAGCGGGACCGCGACGACCGCGCCGCCGATGCCCGCGATCATCCCGCCGGCGGCCACCGACAGCACCACGGCGAGCGGGTGCACCCGTACCGCCCGGCCCAGGATGAAGGGCTGCAGCACGTGCCCCTCGATCTGCTGCACGGCCAGGACCACGGCCAGCACCAGCAGGGCGCTGACCGGGCCCTGGGTCACCAGCGCGACCACGACGGCGAGGGCTCCGGAGACCACCGCGCCCACGAGCGGGATGAAGGCGAACAGGAAGATGAAGACGGCGAGCGGCACCGCCATCGGCACCTTGAGGAAGTAGATGCCGAGGCCGATGAAGACCGCGTCGATGAGCGCGACGAGGACCGTCCCGCGGACGTACGCGGTCAGGGTGCGCCAGGCCCGCGGGCCCGCGCCCGCGACACCCGGCCGCGCCGCGCCCGGGACCAGGCCGAGCACCCAGGTCCAGATGCGCTTGCCGTCGTAGAGCAGGAAGAGGGTCGAGAACATCGAGAGCAGGATCCCGGTCAGCACCTCGACGAGGACGGTGACGCCCTGCAGACCCGCGGAGGTGATCTGCTCGGTGTTGGTGCCGATCGTCTCGCTGAGGTTCTTCGCGATGTCGTTGATCTGCTTCTCGGTCACGTGGAACGGACTGTCCAGCGCCCAGGCCTTGAGCTCGTTGATGCCCTCGCGGACACGTGCGGAGAGGTCGTCGAGGTTCTCCATCACCTGCCACACGACGAACCAGCCGACCAGCCCGATGACGACGAAGCCGAGGATCGCGGTGACGGCGGTGGCCAGCCCGCGGGGCAGCCCGAGGCGCCGCAGCCGGACCACGAACGGCTGCAGCAGGGCGGTGACCAGCAGGGCGGCGGCGAAGGCGAGGACGACCAGGCGGACTTCGCTGATCACCTTCATCAGCACCCAGAGCATCCCGGCGAGCAGCAGCAGCCGCCAGCTGACCTCGGCGGCGACGCGCACGCCCCAGGGGACCACGCTCACCGGGTCGGGGCGCTCGCGCGGGGCGTGGTGGCCCGGGTGTTCGGCTCCGGCTTCGGCGCCGGAACCGTGTCCGGGCGCGGCGGCGTGGGCCGGTACGCCGGCGCGGGCGGTGACCGGGGCTTCGTCGCGGGTCTCCGCGTCCACCTCGGCACGCCACTGTTCGAGCCGGGCCTCCATGCGGCTCAGCCTGCTCCCGAGCCGGCCGAGCCAGCCTGCCCTCTTCGCCATCTTTTTCCCTCTCCCCCGCCCGTGGACACCTCGGATGACCGTACACGCGGGAAGCCCCGCACCGTAGGACGGTGCGGGGCTCCCGGAGGTTGAGCGACGGCTGTCGGCTAGTACCAGCCGTTGGCCTGGTGGAAGCTCCAGGCGCCACAGGGGCTGCCGTAGCGGCCGTTCATGTAGTTCAGGCCCCACTGGATCTGCGTGGCCGGGTTGGTGCGCCAGTCGTCGGCGACCGAGGACATCTTCGAGCCGGGAAGCGCCTGGACCAGACCGTACGCGCCCGAGGACGAGTTCACGGCCTTGTAGTTCCAGGTCGATTCCTGGTTGACGATGTTGGAGAAGCACTGGAACTGCCCGGCAGGGACGATCTGCTGGGCAATCGCCTTGACCTGGGCGATCGTGTAGGAGCTCTGGACCGCGAAGTCGCCTGCGCTGCGCGTCGCGGAGCGGCTCGCGGCCTGCTCCTTCTCCTCGCGCTCCTTCTTCGCCTTCTCGTCCGCCGCCTTCTGGGCCTCCGCCTTCTTGGACTTGGCGTCCTCGGCGGCCTGGATGCGGGCGGCCTCCTCGGCCGAGCGCTTGGCGTCGGCGTCGGCACCTGCGGAGATGGCGTCGGCCTGCTGCGTCAGGGACGCGTTCTGGACCTGCGCCTGGTCGCCGACCGGGATGTCGGTGAGGAGAGTCGCCCCCGACGCGGTGGTCTCAAGGCTGTTCGAGGCGGGGTCGCCAGTGGCAACGCCCACGACGGCGCCGACGGTGGTGACTGCAGTGGCCGAAGCCACGGCGAATCCCCGGACCGAGATCCGGCTCACACGGTGTCCTTCCAGCAGCGTCCGCAGTGACCGGGCGGGCGCAATAGTGCCCCTTCGACACTGGCCTCCGGTTACGGCGATCACTGGAGACGCGGGCCCGTGGGCAACTCCCTTGCGGGTGCTGCCGCGTGGTGCTCGGGCGGCATGCGGCGAACGACTGTGGAGTTGTGGTGCTGCGCGTACCTCACGGGAGTGGCCTCACGGGAGGTACCGGGGTCCCCCCGGACGGAGTCTGGGGGAGTGTGCCGCATGCGGGGCCTGACGGAAAACAGACTCTGCCGGACCTCGACACCGCAAGGCAATTCTCCGTTGCGTGGGAAAGGTCACACCTGGCTTGTCGCCGTTGGTTTCCCCAAAGGTCTGTGCAGCACGACGCCGCCCGGCTAGGCTCTGGGACCTTTGCCGGGCGGCGCCAACTCTCTTTTCTGCTATGGGGGATTTACCCCCTTCTCTCCTTAGAGCGTCTCCAGCATCTCCGTGACCAGCGCGGCGATCGGGGAGCGCTCGGATCGGGCGAGCGTGACGTGGGCGAAGAGCGGGTGCCCCTTCAACTTCTCGATGACGGCGACCACTCCGTCGTACCGGCCGACCCGCAGGTTGTCCCGTTGGGCGACGTCGTGCGTCAGAACCACCCGCGAATTGGCGCCGATCCGGGACAGAACGGTCAGCAGGACATTGCGCTCCAGCGACTGCGCCTCGTCGACGATGACGAAGGCGTCGTGGAGGGAGCGCCCCCGGATGTGCGTGAGCGGCAGGACCTCCAGCATCCCCCGGTTCAGCACCTCCTCGATGACCTCGCGCCCCGCCACCGACGAGAGGGTGTCGAAGACCGCCTGCGCCCAGGGGCTCATCTTCTCGGACTGGTCCCCGGGCAGGTAGCCGAGCTCCTGGCCGCCCACCGCGTACAGCGGCCGGAAGACCATCACCTTCTGGTGCTGCCTGCGCTCCAGGACCGCCTCCAAGCCCGCGCACAGCGCCAGCGCCGACTTTCCGGTGCCGGCCCGGCCGCCCATGGAGAGGATGCCGATCTCCGGGTCCAGCAGCAGGTCGAGGGCGATGCGCTGCTCGGCGCTGCGCCCGTGCAGCCCGAAGGCCTCGCGGTCGCCGCGGACGAGCCGCACGTTGCCGTCCGCGGTGACCCGGCCCAGGGCCTTGCCGCGCTCGGACTGCAGGACCAGACCCGTGTGCACGGGCAGTTCGGCGGCCTCCGGTACGTGGAGGCGCTCCTCGGAGTAGAGGAGGTCCACCTGTTCCCCGGAGAGGGAGAGCTCGCTCATGCCGGTCCAGCCGGCGTCGGTGATCGCGAGCTCCGCGCGGTACTCCTCTGCCAGCAGCCCCACCGAGGAGGCCTTGATGCGCAGCGGGAGATCCTTCGACACGACCGTGACGTCGTAGCCCTCGGCCTGGAGGTTGCGGGCGACCGCGAGGATGCGCGAGTCGTTGTCCCCCAGCCGGAAGCCGGCGGGCAGGACGCCCGGGTCGGAGTGGTTGAGCTCGACACGGAGGGTGCCGCCCAGATCCCCCAGCGGGATGGGGGCGTCGAGGCGACCGTAGCGAACCCGGATGTCGTCGAGCAGGCGCAGGGCCTGTCGGGCGAAGTAGCCGAGTTCGGGATGGTGCCTCTTCGCCTCCAGCTCGGTGATCACCACGATCGGGAGCACCACCTCGTGCTCGTCGAAGCGGCGGATCGCGTTGGGGTCTGCCAGCAGGACGCTGGTGTCGAGGACGTAGGTCCGCCTGTCGGGCAGGCGGCGCTTTGTGCTGGTCACCACGGAAGGACGTACCCCCTCGGAAGAGGTCGGGCCATGAAGACCGGACCGGTCATCGGCACCCTGCCAGGGCCGATTTCCGGCCCTCCCACTCCGTCCGTGCGAACCGCACGTGCGTCCTGGTGCAAAGGGCCTCCCGGGCGGACGGCCCCATGCCGTCCGCTGAGACTCGACACCCGTGGATCGGGCATCGACCTGAAAGGGGTATTCCCAGATCAGGCCCAGCCATGCCATGGCATATGACGGACGCTCGGTGAATCCCAGGTGAAGGCCCTGTACGGAGACGGCGCGCCCCGGACGGAGGTCCGGGGCGCGCCGTGTACGGGCCGGGGGTGCCGAGGGGGCGTCAGGCCTCAGGTGCCGTAGCGCCGGTGGCGGGCGGCGTAGTCGCGCAGGGCCCGCAGGAAGTCGACCTTGCGGAAGGCCGGCCAGAAGACCTCGCAGAAGTAGTACTCGGAATGGGCGCTCTGCCACAGCATGAATCCGGACAGCCGCTGTTCGCCGCTCGTGCGGATCACCAGGTCCGGGTCGGGCTGGCCGCGGGTGTAGAGGTGCTCGGCGATGTGGTCGATGTCCAGGATGTTGGCGAGCTCCTCGAAGGAGGTGCCCTTCTCCGCGTGCTCCAGCAGCAGCGAGCGGACGGCGTCGGCGATCTCCTGGCGGCCTCCGTAGCCGACGGCGACGTTGACCAGTATGCCGTCGACGTCGTGCGTGGCCTGCTCGGCCTCCTTGAGCACGGACTGCGTCCGGTCGGGGAGGATGTCGAGGTTGCCGACGTGGTGGACGCGCCAGCGGCCGTCCGCGGCCAGGCCCCGGACCGTGTTCTCGATGATGTTGAGCAGCGGGCGGAGCTCGACCTCCGGCCGGTCCAGGTTGTCGGTGGACAGCATCCACAGGGTGACCACCTCGACGTCGGTCTCGGTGCACCAGCCCAGCATCTCGGAGATCTTGTCGGCCCCCGCCTGGTGGCCCTGCTCCGTCGTACCTCCGGACGCCTTCGCCCAGCGCCGGTTCCCGTCCAGGATCACGCCGATGTGCTTGGGCGACGCGTCATGGTCGAGGCGGCCTTCCACCCGGCGTGCGTAGAGCCTGTACACCAGGTCGCGCAGCTTCACGATCTTCCAGCCCCTCCGTGCAATGCCCCCGTGCGAAATGCGGTCCCTACCCCCGAGGCCGCCACATTACTGCGCGGCGGGATCGGGTACCCAACCCGGTGCGTCACAAGTCCGTGATAGGGAGGACAACGTGACTGATAACAATCCCTATCGGGCAGAGCCCTCACGGTACGACTCCATGGAGTACCGGCGCACCGGCCGCAGCGGCCTGAGGCTCCCCGCCATCTCCTTCGGCCTCTGGCACAACTTCGGCGACGACAGGTCCCTGGAGACCCAGCGCGCCATTCTGCGCCGGGCCTTCGACCTGGGCGTGACCCACTTCGACCTGGCGAACAACTACGGCCCGCCGCCCGGCTCGGCCGAGCTCAACTTCGGCAAGATCTTCGCGCAGGACTTCGCGTCCTACCGGGACCAGCTGATCATCTCCACCAAGGCCGGCTACCTCATGCACGAGGGCCCGTACGGCGAGTGGGGCAGCCGCAAGTACCTGATGAGCTCGCTCGACGCCTCGCTGAAGCGGATGGGCGTGGACTACGTCGACATCTTCTACTCGCACCGCTTCGACCCGGAGACCCCGCTGGAGGAGACCATGGGCGCCCTCGTGTCCGCGGTCCAGCAGGGCAAGGCGCTCTACGTCGGCATCTCCTCGTACACCGCGGAGCAGACGGCCGAGGCGGCGGGCATCCTGCGCGAGGCGGGGGTGCGCCCGCTGATCCACCAGCCCTCGTACTCCATGATCAACCGCTGGACGGAGGAGGACGCGCTGCTGGACACCCTGGAGGAGGCCGGCATGGGCTGCATCTCCTTCGCCCCGCTCGCGCAGGGGCTGCTGACCGGCAAGTACCTCCAGGGCATCCCGGAGGGCTCGCGGGCCGCCCAGGGCAAGTCCCTGAACCCGGACCTGCTCTCGGAGGACGTGCGGCGGCGGCTGCACGGGCTCAACGAGATCGCGGCCCGGCGCGGTCAGTCGCTGGCGCAGCTGGCGCTCAGCTGGGTGCTGCGCGACGAGCGGATGACCTCGGCGCTGATCGGCGCGTCGAGCGTGGCACAGCTGGAGGAGAACATCGCGGCCCTGGCCGGCGCGCCGCTGTCGGAGGAGGAGCTGAAGGAGATCGACTCCTTCGCCGTCTCCACCCCCGGCACCAACATCTGGGCCCAGCGCGGCTGACCTGCGCTTTTGCGCGGCCGCCGGAGGGGATGGGGCGAAACGGAAAACGGGCCGGTCCGTGGGGGGGATACGGACCGGCCCGAGGGGGGGGTTCCACCATAACCCTTCGTAAAGCCTGCTGCGTGCATCGGCGCGCGATGATTACGCTCCGAAACCACCCAGCAGCACTCCGGTGAAGGCTCCGGCGGCCATGAACGGACCGAACGCGAAGCCCCTTTTCGCTCCTCCGGGGCCCTTCAGCACAAGGCCGAGACCGTACAGGGCCCCGTAGAGGAAGCCGAGGAAGGCCCCCGCGGCCCATACCCCCCAGCCGTACCACCCAAGAGTGACGCCGAGGGCGAGCGCCAGCTTGACGTCGCCGAACCCCATCCCGGCGGGGTTGATCAGGAACAGCGCCAGATACGCGGCGGCGAGCGCGGCCCCGCCGGTCAGGGCGTGCCGCCAGGACCCGGCGGCGCCGGGCAGCAGGGCGGCGGCCCCGAGGCCGGCGGCCGTGACGGCCGCCAGGGGCAGGGTCAGGACGTCGGGCAGCCGGTGCACGGCGAGGTCGACCAGCCCGAGCAGGACGAGTACGGGCGCCACCCCGGCGAACACCACAGCCTCGGGCCGCCCCCCGGCGGCGGCGCCGAGCAGCCCGCACACCGCGCCGCTGAGCGCCGCGACCGGCGCGGCCCCGGGCCCGTACGCATGCCGCTCCCCGGCGCCGCCCGCGCGACAGCGCGCCGGGCCGAGCCAGCCCGCGAGGGGGTGCTCCCGCGGGCACCGCTCCCGCCAGGGCTCCCCCGGCGCCACGGAGAGCCGGTAGGCGGCGCGCGGCAGCAGCAGCCCGGCGGCCACGCCGTAGCCCGCGGCAAGGATGATCACAACCATGCCCATCCGCCGACGGTAGGCCGCAGCGGCGCGGGCGGCATGGGCCCGGAGACCCAATGGCCCTACGCTGCCCGCATGGCCACGGGGTGGAGGGACGGCGAGGCGGTGCTGCGCGTCGAGGGGACCGGGGAAGCGATCCCGCTGGAGGTGGCCGCCTCCTACCGGGCCCGTACCCGCGGGCTGCTCGGGCGCGACGGGATCACCGGCGCCCTGCTGCTCACGCCCGCCGGGAGCGTGCACACCTTCCGGATGCGGTTCGCGATCGACGTGGCGTACCTGGACCGGCGGTTGGAGGTGATCGCGCTGACCACCATGGTCCCGGGTCGGCTCGGGCTGCCCCGGCTGCGTTCCCGGCACGTCCTGGAGGCGGAAGCGGGTGCCATGGCCGCGTGGGGGCTGCGGACCGGGTCCCGCCTGGACATCGCGGGGCCGGGCCGCCCGGAGCGTCTCAGCCGCGGCTAGGCGGTGCGCGGACACGGCGGTAGGTTGGGGCGGTTGGGCTGGGGTGTCAGGGGAGCGGCATGACGGAGAACGCGCGGGTCAAGGCGCTGGAGCAGATCATGCCGGCGACGCACGGCGCCGACGAGGACATCGACTGGCGGGCCGCCGAGGCCGCCTGGCGCACCCGCTTCCCGTCCGACTACGTCGCCTTCATGGGCCGCTTCGGCGCGGGCTCCATCAACGGCGAGGCCAGCATCCTGCTGCCGCTGCCCAAGCCCGGACTCCAGTGGGATCCCGCCGAGATGGCCGAGGAGACCGAGAACGCCCGCCTCACCTGGGAGGCGGAGGGCGGCCGGGCCGCCTTCGACCTGGACCCCGAGTCGATCATCGCCTGGGGCGTCACCGGCGGGGCCGACATCCTCTGCTGGCTCAGGAACGACCCCGATCCGGACCGCTGGCCCGTCCTGGTGGTCGGCCGGCACACCGCCGACTCCTTCGCCGTGTATCCGTACGGCATGGCCGAGTTCCTCTACCGGCTCTGCTCGGACGAGTTCGACGTGAGCCCGGTCAGCATCACCTTCTGGGACGGGGGCCACCTCAGCTTCGTCCACTGGCGCAAGGCCCAGCGCCGCTGGCAGGAGGGCCGCAACCCGGAGACCGGCGAGCCCGATCCGTACGCGGGCGACTTCACGCCCTGAGCCCGCCACACCCGCCGGCCCCCTCCTCGCACCGTCCCACCCGTTGCAGAGCGCACATGCGCGTGAAACGGGCGTTTCAGCATGTCTACGCGCGTCCGATTCGTGGATCAGCTAGGGGAAAACACCAGCCGGAAATGCCGCACTTGGAGCATTGACCACAAGTACCGACCCAATGGAATCAATCGCCCCGCTTCAGGAGAGAATTCCGGCCAACGGGCCGCGGAGGGACACCCCAGCCCGGAGCAACTCATAAGCAGTAACGGGACTCAAAAGAAATTCAGGGGAATACACCCGTGCGACGAAGAATCTTCGGCACGGCCGCGACCGCGGTCGTACTCGGTCTGCTGATCCCACTGGCCGGATGCAGCGGTTCGGGCGACGGTGCAGGCGACAGCGGTACGTTGCGCCTGGTGGCCGCGGAGTACGGCGACAGCCAGGCCACCAGCTCCAAGGCCTATTGGGACAAGGTGACGGCTGATTTCACCAAGGCCAATCCCGGCATCAAAGTCGAGGTGCAGCTCCTGCCCTGGGCCGACATCGACCGCGAGGTCACCCGTATGGTCAAGGCCGGAAACGCGCCGGACATGGCCCTCATGGGCTCCTACTCCGACTTCGCGGCGCAGGGAAAGCTGTATTCCGCGGAGGAACTCCTCTCCATCACCGCCGAGGCGAACTTCCTCCAGCCGCTCGCCGAGGCCGGCTCCATCGGCAACACCCTCTACGGGCTGCCCTGGGTGGCGAGCAGCCGCCTCCTCTTCTACAACGAGAGCCTGTTCACGAAGGCGGGCATCAGCAACCCGCCCAAGACCTGGTCCGAGCTGAAGTCCGCCGCCAAGGCCCTCAAGGACAAGGGCGTGAAGTTCCCGTACGCCCTCCCGCTGGGGCCGGAGGAGGCGCACGCCGAGGCGCTGATCTGGGAGCTGAGCAACGGCGGCGGCTACGCCGACAGCAGCGGCAACTACAGCCTGGCCTCCGACCAGAACATCCAGACCTTCCGCTGGGTCAAGGACAACCTGGTGACCCCCGGCCTGACGGGGCCGGTCGCGCCGTCCCAGCTCAACCGGGCCGACGCGTTCGCCGCGTTCGTACGCGGCGAGGTCGGCATGGTCAACGGCTACCCCTCGCTCGTTCACGAGGCGCGTGCGAAGGGCATCACCGTGGGCACGGTGTCCATGCCGGTGGCGGACTCGCTCGGCTCCGGGGAGATCCCGCCGACCGTGGGCGTGGCCGACTGGATGATGGCGTTCAAGCAGAACGACAAGGGCAAGGAGATCGGCAAGTTCCTGGACTTCGTCTACCAGGACAAGAACATGTCGGACTTCGCGGGCCGCTACCACCTGCTGCCCTCCACCGTCTCCGCCTCCCGAACCCTGGACGGCGGCATCGACAGCACCGACACGCAGTTCCTGACCGCCCTGCGCGGTGCGCAGCTCTACCCGGTGAACGACCCCTCGTGGGTGACGGTCAGCGACACCATCAAGCGCAACATCGGCCGCGCGGTGGAACCGAACGGTGACGCGAAGAGCGTCCTGGAGGACATCGCCTCGAAGGCGAACGAGGCCGGGCGCAAGCACTGAGCGGGCGCGCGGAACACCGCCCGCTCCGCCGAACATCCCATCGAACACGGGACTTCCGGCCCCCGTCGCATCCCACCCCATGCGGCATGATGGTCCACGGCTCTTGATCCAAGGCCGCGGTCCAGTCGCCCCGCCGAGTGCCCACAAGGCGCAGGGGCGGCCGGCCCCTCTCCCACGGGGCCTCTCTCCCGCCGGCTTTCTCTTCGCCGGCCCGCGGGCCTACTGCGGACCGTGCTCCGCCGCGAAGGCCGTCCGGTGCTGCTCGCAGCTGGAGTCCCAGTGCAGCGAGCCCGTCAGCGTCCCGTAGCCCGAGCGCGTGACCGACCATTCCACCGTGTACTCACCCGTGTCGCAGGCGACCCGCTTGCCGCCCGGCACCTTGGCGCGTCCGGTCGCGGACTGGTCCTGCAGCTCCTGGCGCACCTCGACCACCTCGGCCTGGTCCGCCGAAAGCAGGACGGCGTGCACGACGATCGGGTGGGTGCCCTCCTTGGTGGTCACCGCCTTCTTCACCACGGTCGAGTCCGACACCGCCCACCCGAAATCGAACGAGGGCAACCAGGCGAGTGACTTCGGGTCGGGGGCCTGGTGCGGGAAGTCCGGTGCGGCCGCGGGGCCGCGGCGGGTGACCGTCTTGTACTGGATGCCGGGGTAGAAGCGCAGCTGTCCCTCCACCCTGTGCATCTCGTCCTTGGTCCACAGCGACTTCATCGTCTTCTCGCCGCCGGCCGGGTCCTGGAGGTAGGTCCCCTCGGCGGCGGTGGCGGCGCCCTGGCCGAAGGCGGGTGCGAGGGCCGCCGCGGACGCGGCGAGGGCGAGAGCGGCAATGCGGGTGCGCTTCATGTCCGGTCCAACGGGAGGCCCCGGCGGGCTGGAACGACACCGGGCGGGCTTTCACCCGTACGGGAGCCGGCCCCGGAATATCCCATGATCATCTCCCGTTGTGCGTGCCGAACCGACGGAGTACGGCGACAGGGGGCCCCATGGGCGCGAAGGTGAACGGCACGGTGGCAGCGGGCTGGGAGTCCGTACGGGAGGAGTTCGAGGCCTTCGTCGCGGCCGAGGCGCACTCCCCCGAGGCGCAGCTGGCGGTGCACCACGGCGGCCGTCGGGTGGTCGACCTGTGGGCGGGCGAGGACACCGGAGCCGACACGCTGACCGGCGTCTACTCGATCACCAAGGGCGCCGCCTACCTGGTGGTGGCGCTGCTCGTGCAGGACGGCGTACTCGACCTGGAGCGGCCGGTGTCGGCGTACTGGCCGGAGTTCACCGGCGGCGGCAAGGAGCGGCTGACCGTACGCCAGCTGGTGTCCCACCAGGCCGGCCTGCTCAGCACCCCCGAGGGCTTCGACTACGAGGAGATCGCGGACGACGCGCTGATCGCGGCGCGGCTGGCCGGGCAGAAGCCGTACTGGGAGCCCGGGACGGCGTACGGGTACCACGCCTTCGTGATCGGCGCGCTGACCGGCGAGCTGGTGCGACGGGCGACCGGCCGGTCCCTGCCCCAGGTGTACGAGGAGCGGATCCGGGCGCCGTACGGCCTGGACCTCTACATGGGGCTGCCCAGCGCGCTGGAGGGGCGGTGGAAGCCGGTGCTGGACATGCTCCCGACGCCCGAGCAGCTGGCGGCCGCGCAGGCGGGCGGGGCGCAGGTCCCGGAGCTGCTGCCGGTGGCCTTCAACGCACACGGGAAGCGGCCGATGGACCTGGTGGTGTACGCCAACCACCCGAAGGTGAAGGCGCTGGGCCCGGCCTCGGCCGGCGGCATCGGCACGGCGCGCGGGGTGGCCCGGCTGTACGCGGCGGCGATCGGCGAGGTGGACGGCCGGGCTCCGCTGCTGGAGCCGGAGACGGCGGCCGAGTTCGCGAGGCTGCACACCCCGGGCGAGGACCGGGTCACCGCGGAGCCGGACCACTTCGGGCTGGGCTTCGAGCAGCAGCCCGCGGTGGGGCCGCGGGCGTTCGGGCACAGCGGCGCGGCCGGCGGGCTGGGCTGGGCGGATCCGGCGACCGGCCTCGCCTACGGATACACGCGCCGCCGCTTCGGCTTCCCGGGCGGGGCGGCCCCGGAGAACGTGCCCCTGACGGCGGCGGTGCTGCGGATCGCGCGCGGTCCGGCCGCGGGGGCGGCGGCCGGGGAGGCGGCTCAGGCCTGACCGGTCTCGAACCGGCTGATGCGCCCGTCGCCGGTGACCGTGAACCGCCATGCGGTGCGCATCTCGCCCCAGGTGTCGTTGCGGTAGTCGACGATGAGGCGGTGGCCGCCGTCGGACTCGGAGACGACGTCCATGTGGCCGTTGGAGGACCAGATCTCCTTGTCGGTCCACTCGGCGAGGTCGCGGTCGGAGCCGTCGTCGGACATGCTCGCGTCGGCTGTCAGCACCTGCGTGAAGGCCGCCTGGTCGTGCGCGTTGACGGCGGTGACGAAAGCCCTGACGGCGGGGTCGGACAGCTTGCTCGGCGCGATCACGGAGGCCTCCTGGCCGGTCGTACGGGTGGTGCGGGTGCGACCAGGGAACACCGCGGGCGGCGCCGGGGCGCCGATCCTCACCCGTTCGCCGCCGGACGGCGTGTCAGACGACCGACGTGTGGGGGCCTACGGGGTGGTCCGGACGGGGAATCCGGTGGGCCGGTCCTGCTCCCGCAGCCAGGACAGGACCTGGTCGAGGGCTTCGACGGTCTGCCCGCGGTTGCCGCCGCCGTCGTGGAAGAGGACCGTCGGGCCGTTGCCCAGCTCCTTCTTGACGGTGTTGACGATGGCGGCGACACCGGGCTTGTGGAAGTCCTTGGTGTCGACGTTCCAGCCGAGCGGGCGCATGCCGTGCGCGGCGGCCGTGCGGCGGCTGTCGGGCGTGAACGCGCCGCCGGGGGCCCGGTAGTACTCCACCTCGGCCGCGCCGCCCGCCGCTTCCTCGATCATCTTCTTCGCGTCGAGGATCTGCTTCTCCTGGTAGGCGGCCGGCTTCTTGGCCATGGCGGTGTCGTGGTCCACGGTGTGGTCGCAGAGCCGGTGGCCGCCCGCCACGACCTGCTTGACCAGGTCGGGGTGGGCCGCGGCCCGCGGTCCGACCATGCAGAAGGTCGCCTTGACGTCGTGCTTCCCCAGCACGTCGAGTATCCGGGGGGTCCAGGCGGGGTCGGGGCCGTCGTCGATGGTGATGTTGACGGCGCTGCCGCCGCTCTCCGAGGCGTGGGCTATGCCGTCGGGTATGCGTGCCTGCGGCGGGGCGCCGCCGTGTGCGGGATCCTGCGGCGCCGGGTCGCCCCGAGGCGGTGACACCTGCCTGCCGCTCGCGGCGCCGCCCGGGGCGGGACCGTCCGAGGCCACCAGGGTGGTGACTCCTCCCATCGTCGCCGCCACGGCGGCGGCCGAGGCCGCGACGGCCATCCTGGCCCGCAGGCCCTGCCGGTCGGTGCGCGCCATGAAGCCCATGGACGGTCCACTTCCCTCCGCCTTCGCGATCACTCTCCCGTTCAGGACGTGTGGCGAGGCGGAAGGGTTCCCACCGATTTCGGCCGGATTTCAGGCAATAGGACCTTGGTCCTTGATCGCACCGATTTGGTCCCGAATTCGCCCGAGGACCCTGAGCGACCGTCGACTCCGGGACGTGCCGCGGCCCCGGCGGACGATTGCCGTCCGCCGGGGCCGCTGGTTTTGTTGGCCGGTCGTTCTGTTGGCCGGTCGTTCTGTTGGCCGCTCGCGCCGGCCGGTCGCGCCCGCTCAGTGCGAGACGGACTCCTGTGCAGCCTGGGCCGCCTTGTCCGCGCCCGCGCCGCCGGCCTGCGGACCCGCGCCCCGGAGCGGGACCTCCTTGACGAACCAGGCCGCCGCGAAGCCCAGTACGGCGATGAACGCGCCGAGCAGGAACGCGGAGTGCGTACCGGCGGCGACCGCGTGCTGGTAGGCGTCGCGGACCGCTTCCGGCAGCTTCGCCAGGCTGGCCGCGTCGAGCTGGGCGGAGCCCGCGGCGCCGGCCGCTTCCGGGCCGAGGCGCTCACCCATGGTCTCCGTGACCCGGCTGGTGAACAGCGAACCCATCAGGGCCACGCCGAAGGAGCCGCCGAGCGTACGGAAGAGGGTGGCCGAGGAGGACGCGACGCCCATGTCCTTCATGTCGACGCTGTTCTGCGCGACGAGCATGGTGATCTGCATCAGGAAGCCGAGCCCGGCGCCGAGGACGGCCATGTAGACGCCCGAGACCAGGCGGCTGGTACCGGTGTCCATCTGGGCGAGCAGGAAGAGGCCGACGACCATGAGCGCGCCGCCGATGATCGGGAACATCTTGTACTTGCCGCTGCTGGTGGTGACGCGGCCCGCGATCAGCGAGACGACCATCATCGAGAGCAGCATCGGCAGGAGCAGGAGGCCGGAGTTGGTGGCGGAGGCGCCCTGGACCGCCTGCTGGAACAGCGGCAGGTAGAGCACGCCGCCGAACATCGCGAAGCCGACGAGGAAGCCGATCACCGACATGAGCGTGAAGTTGCGGCTGCGGAAGATGTGCAGCGGGATGACCGGCTCGGCGGCCTTGGTCTCGGCGAAGAGGAACGCGGCGATCGACAGCAGGCCGAGGATGATCAGGCCGACGATCTCGCCGGAGCCCCAGGCGTACTCGGTGCCGCCCCAGGTGGTGACGAGCACGGTCGAGGTGATGGCGACGGTCAGCAGGGCCGCACCCAGGTAGTCGATCTTCCGTCCTTCCCCCTGTCCCGTCTTCTTCGGCAGGTGGAGGACGGCGGTGACCATCGCGAGGGCGACGGCGCCCAAGGGCAGGTTGATGTAGAAGGACCAGCGCCAGCCCATGTGGTCGGTGATGGTGCCGCCGACCAGCGGGCCGCCGATCATGGCGAGGGCCATCACGCCGGCCATCATGCCCTGGTACTTGCCGCGTTCGCGGGGCGGGATCAGGTCGCCGATGATCGCCATGACGCCGACCATCAGGCCGCCGGCACCGAGGCCCTGGATGGCGCGGAAGCCGATCAGCTGGCCCATGTCCTGGGCCATGCCGCTGAGGGCGGAGCCGATGAGGAAGATCACGATGGAGGTGAGGAAGGAGCCCTTCCTCCCGTACATGTCGCCGATCTTGCCCCAGATGGGGGTGGAGGCCGCGGTCGCCAGCGTGTACGCCGTGACCACCCAGGAGAGGTGCTCAAGCCCGCCGAGCTCGCCGACGATGGTGGGCATCGCCGTACCGATGATCATGTTGTCCAGCATGGCCAGCAGCATGGCGATCATGAGCGCCATGAGGACCACACGGACGCTGCGCGGCTTCACCTCCTCCGAGGTCTGCGCCGCCTTGGTGATATCGACCATGTCCACTCCCCGTCGCACCCGCTCCCGGGCACTTACTTGCCGCCCGGCTAGTTCACTACACTGGGGAAGGTAGACCCGTCACTAGCCGGGCGTCAAGTAAGTAATTGGGAGAGCCATGTCCAGCAGCAGTCCGCAGGCGCGTCGTGGCAACACGCGTCAGCGCATCCAGGACGTCGCACTGGAGCTCTTCGCCGAGCAGGGGTACGAGAAGACCTCGCTGAGGGAGATCGCGGAGCGGCTGGAGGTCACGAAGGCGGCGCTGTACTACCACTTCAAGACCAAGGAAGACATCATCATCAGCGTCTTCGAAGACCTGACGCGCCCCATCGACGAGCTGATCGAGTGGGCGAAGGAGCAGCCGCGGACGCTGGAGACGAAGCGCGAGGTGCTGCGGCGCTACAGCGAGGCGATGGTGGCGGGCGCCCCGCTGTACCGCTTCATGCAGGAGAACCAGGCGACGATGCGGGAGCTGACCATCGGCGAGACGGTCAAGCGCCGGCTCTTCACCTTGGTCGATTTGCTGCGCACGGAGGGCGCCCCGACGGTGGACCAGGTGCGCTGCGTCAGCGCCCTGTTCACGCTGCACGCAGGGATGATGTTCCTCCAGCACGTGGAGGGCGACCCGGAGGAGACCCGGCTGGCGGCGCTGGAGGTCGCCACCGACCTCATCACGCGGGCGCACCACGAGCGGTGACGCGGGGCGGACTGCGGCCGAGGACGGGCCCGTTCGTACTGTGGGCGAGGGTCGGGATCACCCGATCGAGCGATTACTCTCGGTGAGGACGCCGGTTACTTTTGGTGAAACGCGCCGGTGGGGGGACGAGCCTCGGGCGCCCGAGCCAGAGGACACCGCCATGTTCACCACCCGTACCCGGCTGGCGCTCGCCGCCGCGACCACACTCGCCACCCTCTCCGTCGCCACTTCCACCACGGCTGCATCGAGCCCCGCGGCGGCCGCTTCCCCGCCCAAGGCTCTCAACTGGGTCGCCATGGGCGACTCGTACAGCGCGGGCGCCTTCGTCCGGCCCTGGGCGACGGACGACGGCTGCGGGCGCTCCGCCCTGAGCTACCCACAGCAGGCCGCACGGCAGCTGCGGGTGCGCCTCACCGACGTGACCTGCTCCGCCGCCGAGGTCAGAGCGGGCCTGCTGGAGCGGCAGACCGACATGACCGGGCCGCCCTCGGTGCCGCCACCCGGCGGTTGGCCCGTCAAACCGGCCCAGATCAACGCGCTTTCGGCCGCCACCGACCTGGTCACGGTCGGCATCGGGGGCAACTCGGTCGGCTTCAAGGAGATCGTGGAGCAGTGCGTCGCGCAGGGCGTCGCCGCCTTCGGCATGGGCAAGCCGTGCACCTCGCACTACACCACGGGGGCGGGGGCCGCCGCCCTGAACGGCCGGTTCGCCTCGCTGGAGGCCGACTTGGCGACCCTCATGCAGGCCATCCGGGCCCGCGCGCCGCGAGCCAGGGTCGCGCTGGTCGGGTATCCGGCCCTCGTCGATGACAGCGCCGGCTGCCGCTGGGGCGCGTGGCAGCAGTTCGGCACCGCCACCAAGGGCGATCTCCCGTGGCTGGACAGCACGGAGCGGCGGGTGAACACCGTCCTGCGCGAGCAGGCCCACAAGGCGGGCGCGGCCTATGTGGACACGTACACCTCCAGCGCCGGGCACGGGGTGTGTGCGAGCGCTGAGCAGCGCTGGATGTACGGCATCAAGGACGAGCTGACGGGCCCGGGAAGCCAGAGCGACGAGCCGTCCGTCCTCTGCCGGGCGATCCCTTCATCCGGCGAGGCCTGCACCGTGCTCCACCCGAACCTCCGGGGCACCACCCACCAGGCAGACCTGGTCACCCGTGCTCTGGTCGGCCTGGGAGCGACGAGAGCCTGAGGGACGAAGAGGCCTCACGACGAACAGGCCTCACGAGATGGGGCGGTGGAGGCGGCGCTCGGATTCCGCGATGGGGACGTCGTTGATGCTGGCCTCGCGGCGGCGCATCAGACCGTTGTCGTCGAATTCCCACTGTTCGTTGCCATGGCTGCGCCACCACTGCCCGGCGGCGTCGTGCCACTCGTACTCGAAGCGGACGGAGATGCGGTTGCCGGTGTACGCCCAGAGTTCCTTGCGCAGGCGGTAGTCGCGCTCGCGCTCCCACTTCTCCGCGAGGAACTCCCGGATCTCGGCGCGGCCGGTGAGGAAGCGGTCGCGGTTGCGCCACACAGAGTCCTCGGTGTACGCGAGGGCCACGCGCTCGGGGTCGCGGGAGTTCCAGGCGTCCTCGGCCGCCTGAACCTTCGCGGTGGCGGACTCCTCGGTGAAGGGGGGCAGGGGCGGGCGTACGGGCACGGCCATGCGGTACCTCTCGAAGCTCGGCAAAGAGAACGCTCGTTCTCAAACCGTAGAGAACGAGCGTTCTCTGCGCAAGCGGTTCTGGGCTACGCTCCCCGCATGGACGACGAAGAGGCCCGCACCCGGCTGCTGGACACGGCGGAGGCGCTGTTCTACGCAGCGGGCATCCAGGCCGTCGGCATGGACCGCATCCGCACGGAGTCGGGCGTCCCGCTCAAACGGCTCTACAAGCTCTTCCCCGCCAAGGAGACGCTGGTCGCGGCTTACCTGGACCGGCGCGACCGGCGCTGGATGAACAGCCTGCGCGAGGCGGTGGCGGCGGGCGCGGCCGACCCGGTCGGAGCCGTCTTCGACTGGCTGGCGGGGTGGTTCGCGGAGCCGGACTTCCGGGGCTGCGCGTTCCTGAACGCCTACGGGGAGATGGGCACCGGCCCCGCCGGCGTCCTGGACGTCGTACGCCGCCACAAGGCGGAGCTGCGGACCCTGCTGGCCGACCTGGCCGGCCCCGACCGGCCCGATCTGGCGGACCAGTTGCTGATCCTGGTCGAGGGCGCGACGGCGGTGGCCGCCCTCACCCCCGGCCCCGAACCGGCCCACCGGGCCCGCGCCGCGGCGTCCGCCCTGACGGCGGCCGGGGCGGGGGCGGGAGCCAGGGCGGGCGGCGGGGCGGAAACCGGAGCCGGGGCCTAGTTGCCGACGCTGCGGGGGAAGGTGATCTCGACGCGGCGGTTCTTCTTGCGGCCTTCCTCGGTGCTGTTGTCGGCGATCGGGTAGTCCTCGCTGTAACCCCGGACGTCGTAGATGACACCGGGGTTGGTCACGGTCTTGGCCAGCTCGGCTTGCACGGCGTCGGCGCGCTGCTTGGAGAGCTCCTTGCCGTGCTCGTAGCTGCCCTGGTCGTCCGTGAACCCGAAGACCCGGATGCGGGTGGCCTTCTGGGCGTTGATCTCGTTGGCGATGGCCTGTATCCGTGCGGCGGCCTGCGCGTTGAAGACCGCGCTGTTCTCGGGGAACAGCACCTCGGACTGCAGCGCCATCATGACCGTCTGGTTGGTCTCCTGCCGCCGCTGCTCCCCGCCGAGGTCTTCGACGACCTCGGCGATGTCCAGCACCTTGATGGGTGCCAGGGTCCCACCCTGGGGGATCTTCAGCCCGGGCGCATTGGAGTCGATGGGCACGGGCGCCGCGGCCGAGGGCTCGGTGCCGGGCGGCACGGACGGCTTGACGTCGTCGGCGTACGCGCTGCCCGCGCCGAGGAAGTGCCCCCCGGCGATGACGAGCCCGACGACTACCGTCGCAGCGGTGGTGCGGTGGCGTTGTGTCATGGGGTCACCCGGAGATTTTGACGGTCGCCGTGGCGAAGGTCGGCAGACTGAATTCCACCTCGCTGGTGGAGGCGGGCGGTGCGGGGAACTGAGCAAAGAACGGCATTGATTTGCCCGCTCCGATCGTGTTCACGCCGGTAGTGCAGAGACACCGTCCGTCGATGTCACGGAGCACGTAGTAGCGCTTCTTCCCGGCCTTGTCCACCAAGGTGGCCCCAGCAACCGATTCACCACTACCGGTGAGCTCGTTTCCACGCCAGGCCGTCGTGTGATTGAAGTCCTTGGCACCCGGGTTCTTGAGCTGACCCGACACGGTAAGAAACCCGCCCGCATCACGCTTGGCTTCGTTCACCTCTAGAACGATGCCCTCCTCACCGTTCACCGTAGCGATGACAACGGGCGGCGCGGAGCTTTGCTGGCCGCCAGAAGGGGACCCTTGGGGCTTATCTGCCGACGTCTTGGGGGTGGACAAGCTTGGCGCACCCTTCGGATCGTCCCCGCCACTACATCCGACGAGAGTAAGGGCCAAGACTGCTGTCGCTACAACAGCCACTCCCCCATGGACCCTCACCGTGTGCCGAATGCTCATGTACGCAGCTTCCTTGTCTCTCGTTCGATCTCAGTCGATCAGCCGTACGGCGAAGAGTGTCCTCGCCAACTGGGGCAGCGGGCCCGGATCAGATGGATCCAAAGTGAGGGAGCCCCCGTCGCACAGGAAGGCAACCCGCCCCGCTTGCGGTGACGGTGTCGGGCTCGGCGTTGCACTAGGCGTCGGGGTGGGCGGGGCCAGATTTGGGGCCGAGGTCAGGGAACACCGCGGGTCAATCCTGGCCTTGGCAGTGGCCCTGCCGTGCATTCCCTCACTACCGGGCACAACCGACTGCCCGACGGTTCCATTGGTTGTCACCGCGACGGTGACAACGGGTATGGCCACTTCACATTCCGCCACGGCATCGTTCAAGGCAGCGAACTCCTCAGCCTTCCCGCAGGCCCCATGCGCACTGAGAAGGTCGCCATTGACGATCCGCGTCCAGTCGGAAGGAGTGAGGTGGAGCAGGTCGAGGCCTAGAAAGGCGTTGTCCCTGACTTCCCGAGCACCTGCCAATGCCGCTGCATCCGCAGCCCCTTGCGAGTTGCTTCGGGTGGTGCCCGCCATGCCGACGACGAAGAACGCCAGCGCGGCGAACAGTAGAGCGGCCACCGCCACGACGTAGATCGGGAAGGCCTGCCCTTGGTCGCCCGGGCGGCACCGAATCACTTGCCGGCAGTGATGGCCGTGATTTGGTCCTTGATCTTGTTGGTGATGGATTGGCCGATGCCCGTGCCGACGATGGCGCCGATGATGACCACCACCACCAGGATGATGCCGAGGTACTCGAAGGCCGTCTGGCCCCGGTCCCCCGTGCGGCGGGGGGTGTGGCGGTTCCGCAGCCTTGCCAGGGTGTTCTGCAGCATGGGGGTTTCCTCCCGGGCCGGTGACGGTGCTGGTTCGCGGACCGTACGGCGAGTGACGAGTCATCACCAAGGGTCCCGGGGCCCAATTACGGACCCACTGCGCACTCCGTCTACCCATGGCCGGTCACTCCTGGACGGGCGGTTCCCAGCCAGCGGGCTATGGCCTCGCTGCGGGTGGTGCTCTGGAGCTTCGCGAAGATGCGGTTGATGTGGTTCTTGACCGTCTTCTCGCTGATGAAGCACGCCGCCGCGATCTGCTGGTTGCTCATCCCGGACGCGATCAGATCCATGATCTCCACCTCCCGCGAACTCAGCCCGAACAGCGCCAAGTTGTGCAGCCGCTCAGAAGACTGTGCCACAGTTCGTTGCGGTTGCGAAGAGGTGCGGAGTTCCGCGAGGAGGGCCGTGGCCGCCGTCGGGGTGAAGTGGGCACGGCCCTCGCGGACGTCGTGGACCGCTCGCAGCAGGTCGTCGGCCGTGAATTCGCCGTGGACCAGGTAGCCGCCCGCGCCCAGGAGCAGGGCTTCGCGGACGATCTGCGCCTCCTGGCTGTACGTCAGCATCAGCACCGGCGCCAGCTGGACCAGGTGCGGCAGGGCCGAGATGCCGTCGACGCCGGGCATGCGGACGTCCAGCAGGATCACGTCGGGGGCGTGGTGCCTGGTCAGGCTGAGGGCCTCGCGGCCGTCCGCCGCCTGGGCGACGACCTCGACGGTACCGGCGGTGGCCAGGAGGGCCGTGAGGCCGGCGCGGACGACCGGGTTGTCGTCGGCGATCAGGACGCGGAGCGGCATCACGGGGTCTCCTCCCCGGTCAGGGCCGCGAGCGGGAGCTCCAGACGCACTTCGGTGCCGGGGCCGGCCGGGCGGGGGCCGATGCGCAGGCGGGCCCCGAGGGCCGCCGCGCGCTCCGCCATGCCGACCAGGCCGAAGCGGCCGGCGCGGTGCAGGGCCGCGAGGTCGGGGGCGGTGTCCGGCAGGCCGCGGCCGTCGTCCTCGACGGTGAGCGCGAGGTGGCCCCCCTCCACCCCGGCCGTGACCGTCACGGCCGAGGCTCCGGCGTGGCGGCGGGCGTTCTCCAGGGCCTCCGAGGCCACCGCCAGGAGGTGGCGGGCCACCGCGGCCGGGACCGGCGGCAGGGTTCCGCTCGTGCGCAGTTCCACACCGCGGGCGGTCATCCCACGCAGCTCGTCCAGCAGGGAGACGCCCGGCGCGTCCGCATCGCGCCGCAGGTCGGTCAGGAGCTCCCGGGACTCCGCGACCGCGAGGCGGGCCGCGCCCGCCAGGAGTGCCGCCTGGCGGCGGACGGCCTCAGGGTCCGTGGTGCGCGCGAGGGCGTCCGCGGCCAGCGCCAGGCCGTGCAGGGTCTTCGCCACCGAGTCGTGCATCTCGCGGGCCAGGTGGTCCCGTTCGGCCCGGACCGCCTCGGCCACCGCCAGGCGGGCCCGTGTCTCGGTGAGGGCCCGGCTCGCCGCCCCGAAGCGGAACAGCAGGTCCCGCAGGCAGGAACCGGCCGCGCCCGCCAGGAGGCAGAGGCCGGCCAGGGACAGGGCACCGCCCGACGCCGCCACCAGGGCCGCCTGCAGGGCCGCGTAGACCGCCGAGCCCCGCCAGCCGTAGACCAGTCCGGCCAGCAGCGGGGTGCACAGGGAGACGAAGCCGAGCGGGGACTCGGGGGTCGCCGTGGCCAGGAGCAGGGCGTTGAACGCCATGTCGGCCGCCAGCAGCCACCGGTGGCGCAGCAGCAGCGGCCCGAACCGCTCCCAGTCGCGGAACAGGACGTACGAGAGCATGAAGGTGAGCAGGATCGCGCCGCCGACGAGGTACGTCGGGCCACCGGGGGCCGTGCGCCCCAGGGCCAGTGGCGCCCCCAGGCCGATCATCACCATCCGGAAGGCGAAGACCTGGCGGCTCAGCGCCTGGAGCGCCCCCGCCTGGAGGGCCGGAGCCGGAGCCTCCGCCGCTCCCCCGGCCCCCGCTCCCCCGGCCCCCGCCCCCGCGGCCGTCGCCGTCTGCGACCGGTGCCGGCCGAGCGCCCCGGCCGCGATGTCCAGTACCGCCATGGCTCATCCGCCTCCGAGCATCGCGCCGAAGTCGACGTTCGCGCCGTACACGAACCCGCACACCAGCAGGATCAGCGTCCCCGGCAGCATGAACATGGTGACCGCGAAGGTGGCTTTCGGCACGGCCCGGGCCGCCCGCCGCCGCGCGTTCTGGGCGTCCGTACGGCGCATGTCCTCCGCAATGGCGATCAGCGTCTCCACGATCGGGGAGCCCAGCTCCTCGCCCTGCTGGAGCGCGGTGACGAACTGGGCCACCTGCTCGGAGTCGTTGCGCCGCCGCAGCTCGTCGAAGGCCTGGCGGCGGCTGACGCCCATGTCCATCTGCTGGAGCGTGATGCGGATCTCGTCAGACCACGGGCCCTCGTACTTGCCGGCCACCCGCTCCAGCGCCTGCCGGAAGCCGAGCCCCGCGCTCACCACCACCGCCAGCACGTCGAGGAAGTCGGGCAGCGTCCGCTCGATGTGGTCGCGGCGGACCCGGATCGCCGACCACAGGCCGACCTCGATCCAGAACAGGCCGAAGGCCACCATCAGCAGCGCCGGTACGAGCCGGCCGTTGATCAGCATCGCGAAGGCGCCGAGGGCGCCCAGGAAGCCGTAGACCGCACGGCGGGCCGCGTAGCGGTCGATGGTCAGGCCGGCCGGGTTGCCCGCCATGTCGATCTGGCGGCGTTTGCGCGCCACCCGGTTCGGGCCCATCAGGCGCAGCACCAGCGGCGCCCACCGGATGCCCATCCGGTCGACGGCGGAGCCGACCGCCGTCGTGCGGGTGGCGCCGACCTCCAGGGCGAGGGCCAGGTCGGAGGGGAGTTTCACGTCGGCGCGGTAGAGGCGGACGCCGTGGAAGACGCCGAGGATCGACACCGCGGCCGCGAGCGCCAGCAGCAGAGCAGTCATGACCGGCCCTCACACATCGATCTTCGACAGGCGGCGGATGAGGACGAAGCCCAGCGTGAAGAGGCCGAGCGCGACGAGCACGGCCGTCTGGCCGATGAACGCGCCGGTCATCCGGTCCAGCGCGCCCGGCATCATCAGGTTGACCAGCAGCAGCGATCCGAGCCCGATCGCCGGCACCAGGTAGGCGGTCACGGTCACCTGGGAGAGCTGGGTACGGATCTCGCGCCGGGTCTCCTTGCGCTGCTCCAGCGTCACCGTCAGATTGCGCAGACTGCCCACGAGCGCTCCGCCGGCCCGTGCTGACAGGACCAGGGTGGAGACCAGGACGACCAGCTCGCGCGAGGGGAGCCGCTCGGCGATCTCGCCCAGCGACTCCTCGATCGAGTGCCCGACGGCCAGGCGGTCGGCGACCCGGGAGAGCTCCTCGCCCGCGGGGGCCTCCAGTTCCTCCGCCGCCATGGCGATGGCCGTGCGCAGGGCCAGGCCGGCCTGGGTGGCGTTGGCGAGGATCCGGGCGAGCTCGGGGAGCTGGTTGATGAAGCGCTCGGTACGCCGGGCCCGCTGCCAGTTGAGGAAGGCGTTGGCGGCCCACAGGCCGATCAGCCCGGCCACCGGGCCGAAGAAGGGCGCCAGGAAGCTCGCCGCGATCAGCCAGGTCCCGGCCACGGAGGCCAGCATGTAGACGAAGAACTCGCCCGGGGTCAGGTCGAGGCCCGTCACCGCGAGCTTCAGCTCGATCCGGCGGCCCAGCGCGGTCCGGCGCAGTCGGCGGTCCACGCCCGTGAAGCGGCGTCGGCGGCCGGCCGGCGGGGGCGCGCCCTCCTGGGAGAGGCGTTCGACGAGGGCGGCGCGCTGGGCCCGGCCGGCGGCGTACGCGTGGACGCCTGCGACGACGAGCACGCAGGCCAGCAGGGTGGCGCCGAGGGTGAGGAGGATGAGTGGGTTCACAGGACGGTCCGGGTGATGCGGGTGGCGAGTGCGTCGTCCGACAGGGCGACCCCGAAGGCCTGCGGGATCGGCTGGTTGTTCATGTAGAGGCGGTCCGCGATCCGGCGCGGCAGCGGGTGGTATTCGAAGCGGCCGTGGACGCGGCCGTCGGCGGCCATCGGCTGGGCCGCGAAGCGGCACACGGTGGTGAGCCGGAAGGGTTCGCGGCCGTGCGAGTCGAGGATCGCCATCTCCGTGATGCGGCGGGAGCCGTCGCCGAAGCGGGTGAGCTGGACGACCACGTTCACGGCGCTGTTGATCTGGTCCTGGAGCGCCTCGAAGGGCACTTCCACCTCGGACATCGACGCCAGAGTCTGCAGGCGCATCAGGGCGTCCTCGGCGCTGTTGGCGTGGACGGTGGCCAGGGAGCCGTCGTGGCCGGTCGACATCGCCTGGAGCATGTCGAGGGTCTCACCGCCGCGGACCTCGCCGACGATGATGCGGTCCGGGCGCATGCGCAGGGAGTTGCGGACCAGGTCGCGGATGGTGATCCGGCCCTTGCCCTCCACGTTGGCCGGGCGGGATTCGAGGCGGATGACGTGGGCCTGCTGGAGCTGGAGCTCGGCCGAGTCCTCGATGGTGATGATCCGCTCGCCCTCGGGGATCAGGCCGGACAGGGCGTTGAGGAGGGTGGTCTTGCCCGTGCCGGTGGCCCCGGAGACGATCACGTTCATCTTCGCCTGGACCAGCCCCGACAGCAGCAGCAGCATCTGCTCGTCGAGCGAGCCGAGGGCGATCAGCTCGTGGAGGGTGAACGCGCGCGGGAAGCGGCGGATTGTGAGCGTGGCCCCGGTCAGCGAGAGCGGCGGGATGATCACGTTGACGCGTTCGCCGCTGGGGAGGCGGGCGTCGACCATGGGGTTGGCTTCGTCCACGCGGCGGTTGACGGTGGAGACGATGCGCTCGATGGTCTGCATCAGCTGTTCGTGCGAGGCGAAGCGCAGCGGGAGCTGCTCGACACGGCCGGCGCGCTCCACGAAGATCTGGTCCGGGCCGTTGACCATGATCTCGGAGATCGAGGGGTCTTCGAGGAGCGGTTCGAGCACGCCGAGGCCGAGCGCCTCGTCCACGACCCGGCGGATCAGCTGGGCCCGTTCGACGGTGGACAGGACCGGGCCCTCGCGGCTGATGATGTGCCCGAGGACGCGCTCCAGCCGCGCCCGGCGCTCGGCGGGCGCGAGCGCGGACATCTCGGCGAGGTCGATCTCCTCCAGCAGCTTCGCGCGGTACGAGGAGACCAGTCGGCCGTCCTCGCGCGGACCGTGGCGGTCGTCGGGGGTGTTGACGCGGGCGCGCAGGCTCATGGGCCGGTCACCTCCGGGTCGTCGTTCGGCATGACGGCCGTGGCCTTCGCCGGGTCCAGGGCGAGCCCGGGGACGATGGACTTGACGGTGATGGTCACGGTGGCGGTGACCGCGTCGTCCGACTTGGACACGACCACGTCCGGATGCAGGCCCCCCTTGACGGCCGCTTGCCCGGCGGCTTCGCCGCCGCGGCCGGTGCGGGCCTCCACGCGCGCCGCGGTACGGGCGGCGGTGTCCGCCTGCTCGTGGACGTACGCGACCCAGCCGAGCTGGATCCCGCACAGCGCCACGAACAGCAGGATGGGGATGAACCCGATGTACTCCAGGGCCACCTGGCCGCGGTCGCGCGCGCCGGGGACGACGCCGGGAGTCCGGCCGGGGCCCGGGACGAGCCGATGAGGCATCTCAGTTCTCCCTCTCCTTGGCCGCGGCGGCCTCGCCCGTGATCGGGACGCCGATGCTCAGCCCCGGGTGGAGCACCGGGAGGTGCAGCGTGACGGTGGCCTTGACGAGGTCGCCCGATTCCGTGCAGGACGCCTCCATGGCCCAG
This sequence comes from Streptomyces sp. NPDC043680, assembly GCF_056436685.1. NCBI lineage: Bacteria > Bacillati > Actinomycetota > Actinomycetes > Kitasatosporales > Streptomycetaceae > Streptomyces > Streptomyces sp. NPDC043680. The sequence continues at coordinate 540,886 of NZ_JBWKCE010000001.1, forward strand.
GCGCCGCTGATGTGCCGGCCGGCCGCGGCCGTGCACGCCCCGCCCCCGTGCACGGCGCCCGCCCGCGCCGCCTCGTCCGCCGCGTTCCCCGCCAGCGAGAACGCGTACCCGATCAGCACGCACTCCCACACCGCCGCCACGAGCAGCAGGATCAGCGGGACCGTGCCGACGAACTCGACGGCCACCTGGCCGCGGTCCCCGCGGGCGCCGGGCATCGCTCAGCCCTCCCGGCCGCGGCGCAGCCAGGGCCCGAGGGCGCCCCGGTCGCCGGCCCGCAGCCGGGCCACCGGTCCGGAGGCCCGTACGGCCAGGGCCGCGCCGGAGGCTCCGTTGGCTGCGGTGTCGGCGTCCGAGGCCGCCAGCAGGCCCAGTTCGCCCGCCACCGCCCACAGGGCCTGCTTCACGGTGGAGCGGTTGTCGAGGTCCTGCACCCGGCCCGCGTCGACGACGGCCTGGAGTTCCTTGAAGGCCGCCGGGACGGGGGTGCGCGTCGGCCGGGTCTTGGTGATCTTCGCGATCAGGGGCGGCTGGATCTCGGTGTGCTTGCTCCAGCGGTTGACGACCATCGCGGTGTCCTCGGCCTTGCGCACCTGGAGCCGCTCCCACATCCGGACCATCCGCTTGGCCGCCCGTACGGCGACCACGTCGGGGGTGGTGACCAGGACGGCCACGTCCGCCATCTCGACGGCGGCGGCGTTCGCGCCGGTCACCTGCGTTCCGCAGTCGACGACGACGAGTTCGTAGCGGCTGCGCAGGGCGGTGAGGACGTGCCGGGCGGCCCGGTCGTCGACCTCCTCGCCGCGTTCGCCGTCGGCCGGGGCCAGCAGCAGGGCCAGGCCGGTGCGGTCGTCGTAGACCGCGTCCTGCAGGACGCGCGGCGAGATGTCCTGGATGCCGGCGAGGTCGGCGATGGAGCGCCGGAACTGCACGTCCAGGTACGAGCCGACGTCGCCCGCCTGGAGGTCCATGTCGACCAGCGCGGTACGCCGCCCGGCGGCGGTGGCGGCCAGCGCGAACTGCACCGCCGTGAAGGTGGTGCCCACGCCGCCCTTGGCTCCGGTGACCGTGACCACCCGCCCGCCGGGGCCGGTGAACGGCTCGGGCCCCCGGCCCAGGTGGCGGCGTACGCCCACGGACCACTGGGCGGCGGACTGGACGCGGGCGGCGAGCTCCTCGTAGGCGAGCGGCAGTCCCACCAGACCGCGCGCGCCCGCGTCCATGGCGGCGGAGAAGAGCGCCGGGCCGGCGTCGGAGGACACCAGGACCACGCCCACCGCCGGGAAGCGCAGGGCGACCTCGCGGACGAGGTCGAGTGCCGGTACCGGGCCGATCCGCTCGTGGAGGAGGACGACCTCGGGCAGTTCGTCGATGGAGTCGGCGGCCAGCCGGGCCAGGGTGTCCAGCAGGGAGGCGGAGTCGGGGACCGGGGCGGCCGGTTCGGCGCCCGGGAGCCGACCAAGGAGGGTGGAGAGGGCGCGGGCGGCGTCGGGGTCGCCGGCCGCGGGGAGGATTCGCGTGGTCATCCGGGCCTCACTTGTCCCCGTCGAGGGTGTACGTGCGGTCGGCTGCGCCGGGCGCGGAGTCGGTGCCGGGGGCCACCAGGGCCAGGCGGACGTGCTCCGCGAAGGACTCGGCGTACGCGACGCGCTGGGTGTCCTTGGTGTTGAGGGCGAAGGTGATCGGGACGGCCTCGGCGGGGCCCTTCTTGTCGCTGTCCCGGTCCAGGGGGGTGAGCTTGCCGACGTTCAGGACGCGGGCGTTGGCCACGATGATCACCGAACGGGAGGGCTCGGTGTCCTTGGCGCCCTTGAACGTGGCGATGATGTTGACCTTGGCTCCGGAATAGATCTTGCCGGCCACACCCGTGGCGGCATCGATCATGATGGCGATCTCCTGCTCCCCGGGCTGGAGCTGCGGTTTGTCGACGAACATGTCCGCCTGGAGCAGTGAGCCCTTCCTCAGGGTGGTGAGGGCGATCTTGTCCTTGACCTGGCCGAGGTCGGTGACGGCGGTCGCGGACAACCAGCGCTTGGGGATGGCGACCTCCTCGAACTGGCCGGCCGCCAGGGGGCTGTACGGCGCGATGTCGGCCTTGGCGCGGTACGCGACGACCTCGGAGCCGACCTTGGAATTGACGTCGCCGATCACCACGAGAACCCCGCCGAACGCCGCGAGGGCGCACAGGGCCGACAGGAGCAGCAGGATGACGCCGCGGCGCTGGCGTGAGTTCATGAGCCGTACTACCTCGCCGTTCTTCGTTCGTTCGGGCCGGTCGGAGTCACGATCTGGAAGAGCTGGAAGGCCTGGAAGGGCTGCCGGCACCGGAAGCGCCGGAAGCACCGGAAGCGCTCGCGGGCGCGGCGGGCGGGGGCGCGGCGAGGGGTGCGGCGCAGAAGCCGCAGCGGTCGCCGATCAGCTCGAAGCCGCACCATCGGCACTCCTCGCGGCGTACGGATGCCACCAGTTGGTAGAGCACGGACAGGTCCGGGATGGCCGCGGCGAACTCGACGAGCTTGGGGGTGGCCCACCAGGCGGCCGAGTCGGCCGGCAGCGGGTTCTCCATCACGCCCTGGACCCGCCAGGCGGGGGCGAGCTCGGCCGTCACCCAGTCGGAGGCGAGCTGACCGCGGGCGAAGGTGAGGTGGGTGGCGAAGTCGGGGCCGGGGGGCAGTCCGCCGCTGCGGTGGGTCCCCGAGCCGGAGCCGCCCAGCTTGAGCAGGTGCGGGGCCGGGTGGGCGAGGACGGCGAACTGCGCGCTCGGCGACCAGGACCTCGCGTGGGCCTTGAGGCTCACCGCGACCCGGTCCAGCCGGGCCACCGAGCCCAGCAGGGCCCCCGCGTGGATGTAGTGGGACAGCAGCCGGGCGGCGGAGGCCACGACACCGGGGCTGAAGTCGCACACGCTGAGCTGGCGCAGCTGACGTACCAGCAGGGCGGTGGCGAGCGGGGGCAGGGCGGTGTCGACGAGGGCGATCCGGTCGGTTTCGAGGATGGCCCGCACCGTGTGCAGCCGGCGGACCGCGGCGGGCGGCAGCCAGTCCGGGACGACGGCCACGAGGTGGCCGTGGCGCTCCAGCAGGGCGTTGGTCTCGGCGAGCGCACCCTCCAGGTCGAGCTGCCCCGGCGGGCGCAGCACGACGGCCGGCGGCGTGTGCCGGTCAGGGGCCGGCAGCACCAGATCGGTGCTGGTGACGGCAATGGCGGTCGGCACGCGAATCCCCCTGTTCACCCCGTACGCCACATGTGTCGGTGCGCCCGTCCCGTACGCGCGCACCCTGCGCGACCGCAAACGATCGACGCACATCCCCCGTGCCCCAGCACCATATCCGCGTCGTCCGGGGCAGGTCAGGCCCTTGGTGATTCCCGCCTGCCGACCCCCTGTCACAGGTGGCCGGAAACCCGGGCAACCGGGACCGGGGCCCCGATCACTTCAAGCCACATTGCAAAGAACCTTGACACGCGGATTGGTCTGGACCAACTTGGGGCGCACCGATCTGCGGGGATCCCCCACATGCTCCTCAACACCCCCGTTGCACCACCCCCTTCGCATTCCTTCCTCCCCCCACGGAGCCCACGTGAACCGCATACGCTCCCTCGCCCTCATCGGCGCGGCCGCCCTCACCGCCGGAGGCCTGACCGCCCTCGCCACCGGCACCGCCCAGGCCGCCGACGTCAACGTCGCCCGCAACGGAGGCTTCGAGTCCGGCCTCGCCGACTGGACCTGCACCTCGGGCAGCGGCGCCGCCGTCCCCTCGCCCGTCCACACCGGTTCCGGCGCGCTCAAGGCCACCCCGGCGGGCCAGGACAACGCGCTGTGCAGCCAGACCGTCACCGTCAAGCCGAACTCCACGTACACGCTGAGCGCGCAGGTCCAGGGCTCGTACGTGTACCTCGGCGCGACCGGGACCGGCACCCAGGACGTGTCCACCTGGACCCCCGGCTCGGGCGGCGGCTGGCAGAAGCTCTCCACCACCTTCACCACCGGCCCCGGCACCACGAAGGTCACCGTCTGGACGCACGGCTGGTACGGCCAGCCCGCTTACTTCGCCGACGAGTTCAGCGTCTTCGGCCCGGACGGCGGCGGCACCGACCCCGGCCCGTCCGTCCCCGGCGCCCCGGCGCAGCCCGCCGTTTCCGGCCAGAGCGCCGACGGGCTCACGCTTTCGTGGAACGCGGTCGGCGGGGCCACCGGTTATCACGTGTACCAGGACGGCGTCCGCGTCCGGACGGTCTCCGCCTCCCCCGCCCAGATCACCGGGCTCGCCGCCGCCACCTCGTACTCCTTCCAGGTGAGCGCGTACAACGCGGCGGGCGAGGGCCCCAAGTCGTCGGCGGTGACCGGCACCACGACCGGTGGCGGAAGCCCCCACCCGAACCCGTCGGTGCCCAAGCACGCCCTGACGGGCTACTGGCAGAACTTCAACAACGGCGCGACGGTCCAGAAGATCTCCGACGTCCCGTCCCAGTACGACATCATCGCCGTCTCCTTCGCCGACGCCACCGCCACGCCCGGGGCCATCTCCTTCACCCTCGACTCGGCGGGCCTGGGCGGCTACACGGTGGCGCAGTTCAAAGCCGACATCGCCGCGAAGAAGGCGGCCGGCGCCTCGGTGATCCTCTCCGTCGGCGGCGAGAAGGGCACCATCTCGGTGAACGACTCGGCCTCCGCGGCCAACCTGGCGAACTCGGCGTACGCGCTGATGCAGGAGTACGGCTTCAGCGGGATCGACATCGACCTGGAGAACGGCCTCAACCCCACCTACATGACGCAGGCGCTGCGCGCGCTGTCCGCGAAGGCGGGGCCCTCCCTGGTCATCACGATGGCCCCGCAGACCATCGACATGCAGTCGACGGCGGGCGGCTACTTCAAGACGGCGCTGAACATCAAGGACATCCTCACCGTCGTCAACATGCAGTACTACAACAGCGGCTCGATGAACGGCTGCGACGGCAAGGTCTACTCCCAGGGCTCGGTCGACTTCCTCACCGCGCTGGCCTGCATCCAGCTGGAGGGCGGCCTCGACCCCTCGCAGGTGGGCATCGGCGTCCCGGCCTCGCCGAGCGGCGCGGGCAGCGGGTACGTCTCGCCGACCGTCGTCAACAACGCGCTGGACTGCCTGGCCCGGGGCACGAACTGCGGTTCCTTCAAGCCCTCGAAGACCTACCCGGGGCTGCGCGGGGCGATGACCTGGTCGACCAACTGGGACGCCAAGGCGGGTGGTGCTTGGTCCAACGCGGTGGGTCCGAAGGTCCACGGCCTCCCCTAGGCGGTACCTGTGGGGTGGCCGTACGGCAGACCGGCCGCGTGTCTGATAAGTGCACGGCGGGTCTTGACCCGAACATGCCACAAGAGCACGCTGTGCGCGTCCGCACGGCTACCCCCACACTCCCACCCAGGAGAACGCATGCGGCTCCACACCCGACACAGGGCCGCCGTCACGGCGGCCCTGCTCGCTCTCGCGCTCGGCGCACCCGCCTACGGCATGAGCGCGACGGCGGCCCCACCGCCCACACCGTCCACCGCCACCCAGGACGAGGCGATCGCCCAGTACGAGATCCAGGGCCCGTCCACCGCCGCCGAGCGCACGGCCCTGCTCCGCACGGGCGTCTCGATCGACGAGGTCGACGCCCGCTCGGTCGTCGTCAGCGCCGACCCGCTCCAGGCCAAGACCCTGCGGGCGCTCGGCTACACGTTGGTCGCCCTGCCCGGGCCGCCGGACCGCTCCGAGCGCGGCGTGGCGGCGAGCCCGATGGACTTCCCGTCCAAGGACTCGCTCTACCACAACTACGCCGAGGCGAACGCCGAGATCGACCAGCGCATCGCCCAGTACCCCTCGATCATGAGCAAGAAGGTGATCGGGAAGTCGTACCAGGGCCGGGACATCATCGCGATCAAGATCAGCGACAACGTCGCCACCGACGAGAACGAGCCCGAGGTGCTCTTCACGCACCACCAGCACGCCCGGGAGCACCTGACCGTCGAGATGGCGCTCTACCTGCTCAAGGAGTTCGGCTCCAAGTACGGCACCGACGCGCGGGTCACCAACATGGTCAACGCGCGCGAGATCTGGATCGTGCCGGACGTCAACCCGGACGGCGGCGAGTACGACATCGCCACCGGCTCGTACCGCTCGTGGCGCAAGAACCGGCAGCCCAATTCCGGCTCCTCGTACGTCGGCACCGACCAGAACCGGAACTGGAACTACAAGTGGGGCTGCTGCGGCGGATCCAGCAGCAGCAAGAGCTCCGAGACCTACCGGGGCGCGGCCGCCGAGTCGGCCCCCGAGGTGAAGGTGGTCGCGGACTTCGTCCGCAGCCGCGTGGTCGGCGGCAAGCAGCAGATCACCGCCGCCATCGACTTCCACACGTACAGCGAGCTGGTGCTGTGGCCGTTCGGGTGGACGTACAACGACACGGCTCCGGGCCTGACCGCCGACGACCTCGCCGTGTACAAGACCATCGGCACGAGCATGGCGCGCAGCAACGGCTACACGCCGGAGCAGTCGAGCGACCTGTACATCACGGACGGGACGATCGACGACTGGCTGTGGGGCAACCAGAAGATCTTCGCCTACACCTTCGAGATGTACCCGTCCGACACCGGCGGCGGGGGCGGCTTCTACCCGCCCGACGAGGTGATCGACCGCGAGACGGCGCGCAACCGGGACGCGGTGCTCCAGCTGTTGGAGAACGCGGACTGCATGTACCGCTCGATCGGCAAGCAGGCGCAGTACTGCGTCTAGGAGTCCGGGCCGGGTGAACGAGGGGCGCTCTCCCACCGGGAGGGCGCCCCTGCGGTCATCCCAGCACGGCCAGCGCGTCGATCTCGACGAGCAGCCCGGCGGGCAGGCCGACGTACACGGTGGTGCGGGCGGCCGGGGCCTGCTTCAGGCCCTGCGCGTCGAAGTAGGCGTCGTAGAGCTCGTTCATCTCGGCGAAGTGGCCGGTGTCGGTGAGGTAGACCCGGATCATCACGACGTCGTCCCAGCCCGCCCCGCCGGCCTCCAGGACGGCCCGGACGTTCTCCAGGGTCTGGAGGGTCTGCTCGCGCAGGGTCGGGCCGGCCGGGGTCGGGGGCTGCCCCTCGACATGCGGGAGGAAGCCGACCTGGCCGGCGACCTGGAGGATGTTCCCCTTGCGCACGCCGTGCGAGAAGCGCGCCGGCGGGGGGTTGTGGGTGGCGGGAAGGACGGCGGTCTTCTCAGTCACGCGGGGCCTCTTCTTCGGGTGCGGAGCCGGAGTACTCCCGGCTGACGGTGTCGGCGGTGCGCAGGACCAGGGGCAGCAGTCCGAGCAGCTCCTCGGCGCCGGCGACCACCGCGGGGGCGGAGACCGACAGCGCGGCCACGGCCCGCCCGCCGGGACCGCGCACGGGCGCGGCCACACAGTTGACGGACTCCTCGTGGCCGCCGAGGTCGGCGGCCCAACCCTGCTCCCGTACGAGTGCCAGCTCGCGCAGGAACGCGGCCGCATCGGGGGTCGAGCGAGGGGTGTACGCGGGGTACTCGATCCGCGCCGCGAGGCCCTCCCGCTCCGCCTCGGGGAGGTCGGCGAGCAGGACCTTGGCCACGGCGGCGACGGTGAGCGCGACCGGCCTGCCGATGCGGGAGTACATCCGGACCGGACGGCGGCTGTCGACCTTGTCGACGTAGAGCACCTCGTCGTCCTGGTGCAGGGCGAGGTGGACCGTGTGCCCGGTGGCCCGAGCCAGCTCGACGAGGTGCGGGTGGGCGATCCCGCGGACGTCGAGGCCCTCCACGGCCTCGGCGGCCAGCTCGAAGAGCCGGGCCCCCAGCCGGTAGCGGCCGTCGGCCTGCCGGTAGGCGAAACCGTGCGCGTCCAGGGTGCGCAGCAGCCGCAGGGCCGTGCTCTTGTGCACGCCGAGCTCGTCGGCGACGTCCCCCAGGGACGCGGGTCCGCCGGCCAGTGCGGGGAGGATCCGCAGCGCCCGCTCCACCGACTGACTCACGCCGTGTCCCTCCTGCGTCCCTTCGGGGGGCCTCCCGGGCCGGTGCGGCGCGATGTTGACCCGCCGTCACGCGGGATGTTAGACAGCCAGCGGCACAACCTGCAACGACCGTTGCGTACCACGCAACGCAAGGAGGACCTGGCATGGGCAGCGATGCAGTCCGGCGGCTCGCCGACGAACCGGTCGACCACCGTTTCAAAGGCCTGCCCCCGGACGCCGAACGCGCCCGCCTGACCGTCGGGCAGCTGGCCGCCGAACGCCGCGACCTCTACACCGGCGGTTTCACCACCCCCGTGCTGACCCTCGACGCCGAGGCGCTGGAGCACAACCTCACCGCCCTCGGCGCGTACGCCGCCCGCCACTCCCTCGCCTTCGCCCCGCACGGCAAGACCTGCATGGCGCCCCAGCTGTTCCGGCGCCAGCTCGACCACGGCGCCTGGGGCATCACCGCCGCCGTCCCCCACCAGGCCCGGGTCTACCGCGCCTTCGGCATCCAGCGGATCTTCCTGGCGAACGAGCTCGTCGACCCCGTCGCGCTGCGCTGGGTCGCCGACGAGCTCGCCGCCGACCCGGACTTCCGGTTCGTCTGCTACGTCGACTCCGTACGCGGCGCCGAGCTCATGGACCGGGCCCTGCGGGAGCACACCGGGCCCGCCGGGCGCCGCGTGGACGTCGTCGTCGAACTGGGCGCCGGCGAGGGCGCCCGCACCGGTGCGCGGACCGAGGACGATTGCCGGGCCGTCGCCGACGCCGTCGCCGCGACCACCACCCTGCGCCTCGTCGGCGTCGCCGGGTACGAGGCGGAGGTCCCCGACGCCGACCCGGACGGCGTCCACGCCTACCTGCGCCGGCTCACCGCGCTGGCCGTCGAGTTCGACAAGGCCGGGCGGTTCGGCGCCGGCGTCGACGAGATCGTCGTCAGCGCGGGCGGCTCCTCCTGGTTCGACGCCGTCGCCGACGTGTTCGGGGAACTGCCCGAGCTGTCCCGGCCCGTCCTGCGGCTGCTGCGCTCCGGGGCGTACGTCTCCCACGACCACGGCTGGTACACGCGCCTGACCCCCTTCAACCGGGTCCCCGAGGAGGGCGGCCTGCGCCCCGCCTTCCGCCTGTGGACCCAGGTGGTCTCGCGCCCGACCGCCACCCAGGCCTTCGTCAACGCCGGCAAGCGCGACGTCGCCTACGACCTGGGCCTGCCCGAGGCCGAGCTGGTCCGCGACCCGCTCACCGGCGCCGAGCTTCCCGCCACCGGCATCCGCGTGGTCAAGCTGTCCGACCAGCACGCCTGGCTGGAGACCGACTCCGCGGACGGTGTCCGGGTCGGGGACTGGGTGGCGCTCGGCATGTCCCACCCGTGCACCATCTTCGAGAAGTGGCCGCTGATCCCGGTGGTGGAGGCCGACGGCACGGTCACCGACTACGTGCGCACCTTCTTCTAGCCGCCGCCGTGGACCTGGTGATCCGGGGGGCCCGGGTCGTCGACGGCACGGGCGGCCCCTCGTACACCGCCGACGTCGCGGTGCACGAGGGCCGGATCGCCGGGATCGGCCGGATCCGGTCCGGGGGGCGGCGGACCCTGGACGCGTACGGCCTCGCCCTCGCCCCGGGCTTCACCGACATGCACGCCCACAGCGACCTCGCCCTGCTGCGCGACCCGGACCACAGCGCGAAGGCCGCCCAGGGCGTGACCCTGGAGGTGCTCGGCCAGGACGGGCTCTCGTACGCGCCCGTGGACGAGCGCACCCTGGCCGAGGTGCGGGCTGCCATCACCGGCTGGAACGGCCCCGGCGACGACGTGGACTTCGACTGGCGCACCGTCGGCGGATACCTGGACCGGCTCGACCGCACGGGCATCGCCGTCAACGCCGCCTACCTCGTGCCCCAGGGCACCGTCCGCGCGTACGTCCTGGGCTGGAAGGACCGGCCCGCCACGTCGGCGGAGCTCGACCGGATGCGGACGCTGGTCGCCGAGGGCCTCGCGCAGGGCGCCGTCGGGATGTCCTCGGGGCTCACCTACACCCCCGGCATGTACGCGCAGGGTGCCGAGCTGGCCGCGCTGTGCCGCGTCGTGGCGGCGTACGGCGGCTACTACTGCCCGCACCACCGCTCGTACGGGCACCGCGCGCTCGACGCCTATGCGGAGGTGGTCGCCCTGGCCCGGGAGGCCGGCTGCGCGCTGCACCTGGCCCACGCCACCCTGAACTTCGCCGAGAACCGGGGCCGGGCGCCCGAGCTGCTCGCGCTGCTGGACGCGGCGCTCGCCGAGGGCTGCGACATCACCCTCGACAGCTATCCGTACACGCCCGGCTGCACCACCCTCGCGGCACTGCTGCCGAGTTGGGCCGGCGAGGGCGGCCCCGAGGCGGTGCTCGCCCGGCTGCGCGACGACGCCGGGGCGGAGCGGATCCGCCACGCGCTGGAGGTGACCGGCTCCGACGGCTGCCACGGGGTGCCCGTCGACTGGTCGACGATCGAGGTCTCGGGCGTCACCGATCCGGCGCTCGCCGCGTACGTCGGCACGCGCCTGCCCGACTGGGACACCGCCCGGCGGCTGCTGCTGCGGGACCGGCTCGGGCCGACGGTCCTGCAGCACGTCGGACACGAGGAGAACGTCCGGGCGATCATGCGGCACCGGGTCCACACCGGCGGTTCCGACGGCATCCTCCAGGGCGCGAAGCCGCACCCGAGGGCGTACGGAACCTTCCCGCACTACCTCGGCCACTACGTGCGCGAGCTGGGCGTGCTGTCGCTGGAGGAATGCGTGGCGCACCTGGCCGGGCGCCCGGCGGCCCGGCTGCGCCTGCCCGACCGGGGGCTGGTCCGCCCGGGCCACCGCGCCGACCTCGTCCTCTTCGATCCGCGGACGGTCGCAGCCGGGTCTACGTACGACGAGCCCCGCGCCCTGCCGACGGGCATCCCGCACGTCCTGATCGACGGGCGGTTCGTGGTGCGGGAGGGCCGCAGGACGGACGTCCTGGCCGGGCGGGCGGTCCGCCGCCCGCCCTTCCGGGGGCGCTGACCGGCCCGAAGTGCGTTCTTGGGGCCGCCGCCGGAGGATGGGGGGGACCGGGGGGCACTTCGAGGAGGTACCCGATGGAAAGTGAATCGGACCAGCAGCCCACTGCCGACCGTCCCACGAAGCTGTGGACGGGCGGTGAGCGGCCTTACGACCCCGAGGACCTCGTCATGGCGACGGGCGCCGACCCGACTCCGGAGCGGGTCGAGAAGGCCCGGCGGCTGATCGAGAAGGAGGGTCCGACGGTCATCGAGCGCTACCTGCCCTAGGGACACGACCCCAGGGCGGGCCGCAGCGCCGCGGTGGCTGCTGGTGGGCCCCGGTCCGGGGCAGCGCGCGCCCGGGCCGGGGCCCGACTGTGCGCCGGGGCGACCGCATCCAGAGGGGTGCAGGATCGTTAAGCCTGGCGGGGGTCGTTACTCGGAGGCAGCATGCAGACGGTCACCATCGACTGGGACCACCCCGCCGACCCGAAGCCGGTCCGCGAGCGGGAGCACGTACGCGACTACGTCACGACCGGCGGCCTCGACGGGCACCTGTGGCACGGGGTCCCGACGCTCCTGCTCACCACCGTCCACCGCGCCACCGGGCGCACCGTGCGGACCCCGCTGATCTACGCGGAGGACGGCGGCCGCCACCTGGTGGTGGCAGCGGGCTGGGGCGCGTCGGACCACCCGGCCTGGTACCGCAACCTCACCGCCCACCCGGAGGTGCGCCTCCAGGTCGGCCCGGCCGCCTTCCAGGCCACGGCGCGCACGGCGTGCCCGGTGGAGCGGGACGCGTACTGGCCGGCGATGACGGCCCTGTGGCCGCTCTTCGACGACTACCAGGCGGCGGCCGCACCCCGCGAGCTCCCGCTGGTGATCATCGAGTCCCTGTCGTAGACGGTCACCGCCACGCCCCGCGCACACAGCGCCCCGGTGATCAGCGGCTCGATCCGCGGCCAAGTGCCGCCCGCGAGTCCGCAGCCGATCGGGGGCATGTGGACGGACGCCCCGAGCCCGACCGCATGCCCTCCCAGCACTTCGAGGCAGCGCGCTGACAGAGCAGGCACGTGACGAGCGCAACACCCGCCGTGCTTCCCCCGGATCGCGCTCACCCATTCCGCAGGCCGCAGCGGGGTGCGGCCGCTTTTTCCAAGGGGGAGGCCGTACGCCACCCGCCCATCACGCGAAACGGGGCATATCCCTCCTCCACTCCTGGCCGCAATACCGCAGCGGGCGCGCCGCCGGGCCCGTAAGCTCCCGTCATGCAGGTGATCCAGTCAACGAAACTCGCCAATGTCTGCTACGAGATCCGCGGCCCCGTCCTCGAAGAGGCCATGCGGCTCGAAGCAGCAGGTCATCGCATCCTCAAGCTCAACACCGGCAACCCCGCGGCCTTCGGCTTCGAGTGCCCGCCCGAGATCCTTGAGGACATGCTCCGCAACCTGAGCAACGCCCACGGGTACGGAGACGCGAAGGGGCTGCTCTCCGCGCGCCGCGCGGTCATGCAGCACTACCAGACCAAGGGCATCGACCTGGACGTCGAGGACATCTACCTCGGCAACGGCGTCTCCGAGCTGATCCAGATGTCGATGCAGGCCCTGCTGGACGACGGCGACGAAGTGCTCGTGCCCGCGCCCGACTACCCGCTCTGGACCGCCTCCGTCTCCCTCGCGGGCGGCACCGCCGTGCACTACCGCTGCGACGAGCAGTCCGACTGGATGCCCGACCTCGGCGACATCGAGCGCAAGGTCACCGACCGCACCCGCGCCATCGTGATCATCAACCCGAACAACCCGACCGGTGCCGTCTACGACGACGCGATGCTGCGCGGGCTCACGGACATCGCGCGCCGCCACAACCTGATCGTCTGCTCGGACGAGATCTACGACCGGATCCTCTACGACGGTGCCACGCACACGAACACCGCCGCGATCGCGCCGGACCTGCTGACCCTCACCTTCAACGGGCTGTCCAAGAACTACCGCGTCGCCGGCTACCGGGCCGGCTGGATGGCGGTCTGCGGCCCCAAGAAGCACGCCGCCTCCTACATCGAGGGCCTGACGATCCTGGCGAACATGCGGCTGTGCGCCAACATGCCCTCGCAGCACGCCGTCGCCACCGCCCTCGGCGGGCGCCAGTCGATCGAGGACCTGGTGCTCCCCGGCGGACGGCTGCTGGAGCAGCGCGACACGGCGTACGACCTGCTGACGCAGATCCCCGGCATCACGTGCGTGAAGCCCAAGGGCGCGCTGTACCTGTTCCCGAAGCTCGATCCGACCGTCTACAAGATCAAGGACGATCGGCAGATGGTCCTCGACCTGCTCCGGGCCGAGAAGATCATGGTCGTGCACGGTACGGGCTTCAACTGGCCCGAGCCCGACCACTTCCGCATCGTGACGCTGCCGAACGCCAAGGACCTGGGCGACGCGGTGATCCGGATCGGCAAGTTCCTCGACGGATACGGCCAGCCGTAACCGGTCGGATCCGGTCGGACCCGGCCGGATCCGTATCAGTGCCGGATCGAGCACAACTTTAGAACCAATCCAATGTAGGATGGCCTCCTGACCACGCAGGAGGCCTCCTCATGTACGAGCCGATCCGTACCAAGTCGGTCGTCCACCGAGTGGGCGGCCGTCACACCGACAGCCACACCGGCTATCCGCACAGCAGCCGCGCCGAAGCGCTCGACTCCCAGCTCGCCGGACACCTGGCGGCCCTGCTCGCCGTCACCGACGAGCTCGGGCTCGACGGCGAGGCCGCCCGCATCGCCGCCCAGGTGACGCGGCTGCGCGGCGGAGCCGAGCCCGCACGCGCCCCGAAGGCTCCCGCAGAGGAGCTCCCCGCGCTCCACCGCAAGGCCCATGACCTGGCCGGCCGCGCCCTGGTCGTCGCCGCGTCCCGCGCCGACACCACCGTCGCCATCCTCGCCGCCCAGCGCATGGACGCCCACGCCGCCGCCCTGGCCTCCACGGACCTGGCCGGCGCCCTCTGACGGCCCCGGTCCGGGGCCGCGGAGGCTCCGGACCGGGTGCCACGCCCGCCCCGCGCTCACGGCACGGGCGTGAACTCCGCCCCCGCGACCCCGCACCACGCCGCGGTGGCGACCGGCCACACCGGGCCGACGGCCTCGCTGTGCTCCTGCGCGCCCGGAGCCACGCCCGGGACCCGCACCAGCGTCTGGGCCGTCCGTGCGCCCGGCGCCGGCTCGGCGGTGTCGCGGAATTCCACCGTGACCACGTACGCGCCGGGCCCCGCGGGGCTGCCCGTCACCTCCATCGCCGCGACCACGCGCCGGCTCGCCGCGTCGATCCGGCACCCCGTGATCCGTACGTCCTCCACCGCGGGCCGCGCCGGCGCCGGGGCCGGCTCGGCGCTGGCCCACACGTACAGGCCCAACGGGGCGAACACCAGCATTCCGGCCAGGACCACGAGGCCGACCAGCCAGCCCTGCCACTTCAATGCGCTCACGCCCATGGCACGATCCTCCCGGCCTGCCGCCCCGCCTGCCAGCACCGTTCGACCCACACAGCATTTCGAAGTGGGACCGCCTGGACACCGGACGTTCGTGCAACTTCGCGCGGAAGTGGGTTTCCGTGAACCGCCGGCGAGGACCGCACCCGGCAACAGCTGACCGGGGAGAGCGCCACCTGGAGCAGCGGCTGGCGCTGCTGTACGAGGGGGCGGAACGCGTGACGGCGGGCCTCCTGACAAGGGAGGCCCGCCGTCAGCAGGCGCACACGACCTGTCTGCAGGAGCCCGAGGGCTACTGACAGACGCGACAGGTGGTCGGTGCAGCGGTGGGAACCGCTTGGTCGGGGGCTCCCACATCCATGCGCCCTTTACGGGCGGGCTCGTTCGGGCTCGTTCAGCCCAGGCGCTCGACGAGCGCGTGGTACTGCTCCCACAGCTCCTTGGGGGTGTGGTCGCCGTAGGTGTTCAGGTGCTCGGGGACCAGGGCGGCCTCCTCGCGCCAGACCTCCTTGTCCACGGTGAGGAGGAAGTCCAGGTCCTCGGCCGGGAGATCCAGGCCGTCGAGGTCGAGCGAGTCCTTGGTCGGCAGGATGCCGATGGGGGTCTCGACACCCTCGGCGGTGCCGTCGAGGCGCTCGACGATCCACTTCAGGACGCGGCTGTTCTCGCCGAAGCCGGGCCACACGAACTTGCCCGCGTCGTTCTTGCGGAACCAGTTCACGTAGTAGATCTTCGGGAGCTTCGCGGCGTCCGCGGAGGCGCCCACCTTGATCCAGTGGGCCATGTAGTCGCCCATGTTGTAGCCGCAGAACGGCAGCATGGCGAACGGGTCGCGGCGCAGCTCGCCGACCTTGCCCTCGGCGGCGGCGGTCTTCTCGGAGGCGATGTTCGAACCGATGAAGACGCCGTGGTTCCAGTCGAAGGACTCGGTGACCAGCGGCACGGCGGAGGCGCGGCGGCCGCCGAAGAGGATCGCGGAGATCGGGACGCCCTTGGGGTCCTCCCACTCGGGGGCGATCGTCGGGCACTGGGAGGCCGGGACGGCGAAGCGGGCGTTCGGGTGGGCCGCCGGGGTCTCGGACTCCGGGGTCCAGTCGTTGCCCTTCCAGTCGGTGAGGTGGGCGGGAGTCTCCTCCGTCATGCCCTCCCACCAGACGTCGCCGTCATCGGTGAGCGCGACGTTGGTGAAGACGGTGTTCGCGTACATCGTCTTCATGGCGTTGGCGTTGGTGTGCTCGCCGGTGCCGGGCGCGACGCCGAAGAAGCCGGCCTCGGGGTTGATCGCGTAGAGGCGGCCGTCCTCACCGAAGCGCATCCAGGCGATGTCGTCGCCGATGGTCTCGACCGTCCAGCCGGGGATCGTGGGCTCCAGCATGGCGAGGTTGGTCTTGCCACAGGCACTCGGGAACGCGGCCGCGACGTACTTGGCCTCACCCTGCGGCGGGGTGAGCTTGAGGATCAGCATGTGCTCGGCGAGCCAGCCCTCGTCGCGGGCCATGACGGACGCGATGCGCAGTGCGTAGCACTTCTTGCCGAGCAGGGCGTTGCCGCCGTAGCCCGAGCCGTACGACCAGATCTCACGGGTCTCGGGGAAGTGCGAGATGTACTTGGTGGTGTTGCACGGCCACGGCACGTCGGCCTCGCCCTCGGCGAGCGGAGCGCCGAGGGTGTGGACCGCCTTGACGAAGAAGCCGTCGGTGCCGAGCTCGTCGAGGACGGCCTTGCCCATGCGGGTCATGGTGCGCATCGCGACCGC
Source organism: Streptomyces sp. NPDC043680 (assembly GCF_056436685.1). Lineage (NCBI taxonomy): Bacteria > Bacillati > Actinomycetota > Actinomycetes > Kitasatosporales > Streptomycetaceae > Streptomyces > Streptomyces sp. NPDC043680. The sequence continues at coordinate 557,082 of NZ_JBWKCE010000001.1, forward strand.
GACGTACGCGGAGTCGGTGATCTCGACGCCGATGGCGGAGAGCTCGGAGCCGAGGGGGCCCATGCAGAAGGGGACGACGTACATCGTCCGGCCCTTCATGGAGCCACGGAAGATGCCACCCTCCTCGCCCTTGCCGGCGAAGATCTCCTTCATCTCGGCCGGGGCCTTCCAGTGGTTGGTCGGGCCCGCGTCCTCCTCCTTCTCGGAGCAGATGAAGGTCCGGTCCTCGACGCGCGCGACGTCGGACGGGTCGGAGGCGGCGTAGTAGGAGTTCGGGCGCTTGGTCTCGTCGAGCTTCTTGAACGTGCCCTTGGCGACGAGCTCCTCGCACAGGCGCTCGTACTCGGCTTCGGAGCCGTCGCACCAGACGACGCGGTCCGGCTGGGTGAGGGCTGCGATCTCGTCCACCCAGGCGGTCAGCGCCTGGTGGTTCGTCGGGACGGAAGTGGGAGCCGCGTTGTCGCGCGCCACGATTGCTCCTTGTTGAGGGGTGTGTTTGGTGTATGCCCCGTGGGGGCTGCGACCCGGACGCTTCGCGCTCCGCTCATCCGGTGCCGACCGCACTCATCTGATCATCCGGTGCATGTGCGCATATGTCCAGGGGGCCTCTCACGTGAGCATCGCCACTCCCGTCAATCTTCCGTAAAGCGCACAACTGAAACCTACGGACCCGTAGGTAGCATGACGTTCATGACTTCTGACGCCGCTGCCGTGCCGGCTGCTCCCGAGGCCAAGCCGCTCCTGCGCGGCTGGCTGCACACCGGGATGTTCCCGGCCGTGGTCGTGGCGGGCCTCGTGTTGATGGCCGCCACCGACTCGACCCGGGCCAGGGTGGCGTGCGGGGTGTACATCCTCACGGCCTGCTTGTTGTTCGGCATCAGCGCGGTGTACCACCGCGGCACCTGGGGACCGCGGGGCGAGGCCGTCCTGCGGCGGCTCGACCATGCCAACATCTTTCTGATCATCGCCGGGACGTATACCCCGCTGACCGTCCTCCTGCTCCCGCCCTCCACCGGACGGACGCTGCTGTGGGCGGTCTGGATCGCGGCGGCGGCCGGGATCGCCTTCCGCGTCTTCTGGGTCGGCGCCCCGCGCTGGCTCTACACCCCGTGCTACATAGCGATGGGCTGGGCGGCGGTCTTCTTCCTGCCCGACTTCATGCGGGCCGGCGGCATCGCCGTCCTGGTCCTGGTGATCGTGGGCGGCCTGCTCTACAGCGCGGGCGGCGTCATCTACGGCCTCAAGCGCCCCAATCCCTCCCCGCGTTTCTTCGGCTTCCACGAGGTCTTCCACTCGCTGACGCTGGCCGCCTTCGTGGCCCACTACGTGGGCATCTCCCTGGCCGCCTACGGGCGCTAGGGCCGGCCCGGTCCGCCGGGGCGCAAACGGGGCCGGCCCCGGCGCAATCGGCGACGGGACCGGCCCGGCGGGGCTGTGGCTGCTTCAGTCGCGGACCGAGCCCACCTGCTGCGCCAGTTCGGCCGGGTCCGTCGTGGGCCGCGCACAGACGAAGTGGCGGCACACGTACGCCGTGGCACGACCGTCCACGAGCGTGCGCCCGGCCAGCAGGGGGAACTCGGCCTCGTCCGGCCGGGCGGCCTCCGGCTGCGGCACACCGGCCGCCACCACGGCCCCGGGAGCGGTTCCCAGCAGCGCCGTCCGGTGGAGCTGCGCCGTCGCCGGATCCTCCGGGTCACCGGCCACGGCCACCTCGCGCGGACCGTCCAGCAGGGCCTCGGCGACCGCCAGTCCGTGCCCGATGAAGCGCGGGACGCGCGGACCCAGCGCGTGCACCACCCCGAGCGCCCGCTCGGCCGCCGTGCGGTGCGCCTGTGAGCCGGTGTGCGCCGCGTACGAGAGCAGCGCGCCGGCTGCGGCCGTCCAGCCGGACGGGGCCGCCGTGTCGGTGGGGTCCTGCGGGCGGCGGATCAGCGGCTCGGCGTCATGGGCGGTGTCGTAGAGCGACCCGTCCTCGGCGGTGAACCGGTCCAGCACCAGGTCGAGGAGGAATCCCGCGAACTCCAGCCACACCCCCTCGCCGGTGACCGACGCCAGCGCGAGGAAGCCCTCCGCCACGTCCCCGTAGTCCTCCAGCACCCCGGCGTTCGCGCCGACATGCCCGTCCTTGCTGGTCCGGGCGAGCCGGGCCCGGCCGGCCGCCGCGTCGAAGTGGACCCGCACCAGCAGATCGGCGGCCTCGGTGGCCCGCTCGACCAGGTCCGGCCGGTCGAAGTACGCCCCGCACTCGGCCAGGGCGGCGATCGCCAGCCCGTTCCACGCGGCGACGACCTTGTCGTCCCGCCCGGGCGCGGGCCGCTCGGCGCGGGCCCGCAGCAGCCGCTCCCGGATGCCGGCGATCCGCTCGGCCTCCACGGCGGGTCCGTCCTGCGGCAGCCGGAGCACGGACGTGCCGTGCTCGAAGGTGCCCTCCTGCGTCACCCCGAAGTACGCGGCGGCCAGGGCCCCGTCCTCCTCCCCGAGCACCTCGGTCAGCTGCTGCGGCGTCCAGGCGTAGTACGCGCCCTCCACGTGCTTGCCACTCGCCGGGTCCTCGCTGTCCGCGTCGAGCGCCGAGGCGAAGCCGCCCTCGGCGGTGCGCAGCTCCCGGACCATGAAGTCGGCGGTCTCCAGCGCGACGCGCCGCGCGAGCTCGCCGAGTGCGTCGTCCCCGCCGCGGGAGGCGGCGCGCCACAGGTGGGCGTAGACCCGGCACAGCAGCGCATTGTCGTAGAGCATCTTCTCGAAGTGCGGAACCACCCACTCCCGGTCCACGGAGTACCGCGCGAACCCGCCGCCGAGCTGGTCGTAGATCCCGCCCCGGGCCATGGCCTCGCAGGTGTCGGCGGCCATCTGCAGCGCCCCCTCCGCCCCGGTGCGGGCGTGGTGGCGCAGCAGGAACTCCAGCACCATGGACGGCGGGAACTTCGGCGCCCCGCCGAACCCGCCGCGCACGGCGTCGTACTCCCGCGTCAGCGCGAGCAGCGCCTGCGCCTGCTCCTGCGGCCCCGGGGCGCCCGCCTTGCCGTAGTCCAGCTGCCGCCCGGCCAGGTCCCGTACGATCCGCTGCGCGACGTCGGACACCTCCTCGCGCCGCCCGGTCCAGGCGGTCCGCACCCCTTCGAGGATCTGCACGAAGGAGGGCATCCCGTGCCGGGGCTCGGGCGGGAAGTAGGTGCCGAAGTAGAAGGGCTCGGCATCGGGGGTGAGGAAGACGGTCATGGGCCAGCCGCCCTGCCCGGTGGCGGCCTGCACGGCCTCCATGTAGACGGCGTCGACGTCGGGGCGTTCCTCGCGGTCCACCTTGATGTTGACGAAGTGCTCGTTCATGGCGGCGGCGGTCAGCTCGTCCTCGAAGGACTCATGGGCCATGACGTGGCACCAGTGGCAGCTGCTGTACCCGACGCTGAGCAGCACCGGCACGTCGCGCTCCCGCGCCTCGGCGAAGGCCTCCGGCGACCAGGGCCACCAGTCGACGGGATTGTCGGCGTGCTGGAGGAGATAGGGCGAGGTCTCGTTCGCGAGGCGGTTCGACATAGGGCCATCCTCGCGCAACCCGCGCGGGCCTGCCTCAGGCTCGGGTGCACACGTGGATCGACATGGCGCCGGACGGGTCCATATGGCGGATGCGCAGCTCGGCGCCATCGGAGGCGGCCTCCAGGCGGTCGAAGACGTCCTGGGCTCCCGGCGGGCAACAGGGCAGCGTGATCCCGAGCTGGTCGTCCACCGTGTCGGGCACCTTCCCGGCGGAGGAGGTGGAGACGTCGGGGTCGGTGAGGTGCCGCGGCCCGGTGAGCACCTGGAGGTCGAGGCGGCCCAGGGCGTTGATCTTGCTCCGGGACCCTACGGGCTCTTCCGGAGCAGCGGCCCCAGCGCCCGCTCCCACTGCGCCCGGACCTCCGGCCAGGCGGGGGCGCAGCCCTGCGCGTCGGCGGCCGGTGCCGGGTGGCGGTCCGGAGCCGCGCCGTACAGGAGGCAGCGGTGGGCGGCCGCGCGGGTCGCGGGCGGGGCGTGCTCGTCGCGACCGGGGCCGGGACCTTCGGCTGCCGCCAGTTCGTAGGCCTCCGCGGCCGTACCGAGCTTCGCCTCTCCGGACGGGCCCTCGCGCAGGAGCATCAGGGCGGCGAAGCGGTCGGCGGCGTCCTCCTCCGCCCGGTCGCCGCCGACCGGCAGGTCGAGCGTGTCGACGAGGGCGTGGCCCGCCTCGTGGTGCACCGTCTCGGCGACCACCGCTTCCACCGCGTCGTCGGCCGGCCGGCGGCCCGCCGCCTCGAAGAGGGCCCGGTCCTCGGCGAGGTCGTCGTAGCAGAGCTCGATGCGCCGGGCCTGCGGGTCGTAGCCCGAGCCCTCCCCGGCGCAGGAGCGGGCCAGGACGGCGACCCGGTACGGGAGGTCGAGGTAGGCGTTCAGCGCGTCCGCGGCCCGCTCCGCCGCCCTGCGCTCCCGCAGGAACCGCGCCTCGGCGCCGTCGGCCGCGGCAGGCGCCTCGTACCGCACCTCGAAGCCCCGCCCGGCCGGGGGCTGCGCGCACCCGGAGCCCGCCGCCACCAGCATCAGCAGCACGGCCGCCGCCCGTACAGGCCTTTCCCCGCCTCGGCCCACCGCCCCACCCCCTCGTAACGTACATATATGCACGCGGCTGCCCGGGAAAGGCTCAACTCCCTCTGAACTAGCTCAGATTCCTCGCGCGGACACGCCTCCCGGCGGACACTTGGCGCACGTTGCCGGAGCTCTCTTGAGGGGGATGCCGATGCGGGACAGCCATCGCGGTGAGGCCGAGCGGCTGTTGGAACGGGCCGTGGACGAGGAAGCGCGGCGGGCCGCGGGGGCACCGGTCGACAAGGCGGCGCTCCTCGCCCGCGGCCGGGAGGCGCTGGACGCGCTCGCCACGAGCGCGGCCGAGGAGTACGAGGCGTACGCACGGGCCCTGGACGAGGCCGCAGCCGGGGAGCAGTCCCTCGGCGAGGCGTTCCGGCGCGGGAACGCCTCGACCGCCCTGCTGGTGACGGCCGTTGCCGCCGTCGCGGCCGCCGGGACCGACCTCGCGCTCGGCGTCGCCGCCGGCGCCGCGCTGACCGCCGGCGCCCTCACCGGCATCGCCGGCGCCGTGGCCACCGTCGCCAAGGTGACCGCGCTCCACCTGCCCGCCGCGAACCGCCGGGCCGGGGAACTCGGCCGGCCCGGCGGAGCGGAGCAGCTCAGGCTGCAGTGGCTGTCGGCGCTGGAGGTCCGCGGGATACGGCCGTTCCTGGAGCAGCAGCGCGCGGTGGCCACCGCCGCGCGGGCGCCCCGGCCGACCCCGCAGCTGCGGGGCGCCGACCGCAGTGCGCAAGCCCGGCGGCGCAGCGTACTGGAGCAGTCCTTCGGCCAACTCCCGGAGCCGGCGGCCGCGTTCACCGGTCGGCGCACCGAGCTGACCCGGATCGCGCAGTGGGTGCAGGCGGCCCGGGCCAGTACGGAGACCCGCCCGGTGGTGGTCGTCCTGCACGGCGAGCCGGGAGCCGGGCGCACCGCGCTGGCGCTGCGGGCCGCGGACGCGCTGCGCGACCAGTTCCGCGGGGCGTGCGTGGTGGACCTGCGCGGCGGCTCCCTGAGCGGGGAGGCCCCCCTGCCGACCAGGGAGGCCCTGCTGCACCTGCTCAACCGGCTCGGCGCCCCCCGCGAGCAGCTGCTGTTCCGCGAAGGCTCCTCCGCGGAGCAGCAGGTCCGGCGCCTGGGCGAGCTGTACCACCAGCACCTCCAGGGGCTGCCCGTCACGGTGATCCTGGACGACGCCTCGGACGCGGCGCAGGTACGGACCCTGGTGCCCGAGCGGTCCGAGAGCCTGGTGCTGGTCACCGCCCGCGAGCCGCTGGAGCTGCCCGGGGACCTCGCGGCCTGGGTGCACCAGCTGCCGGTGGAGCGCCTGGCGCAGCCGGAGGCCGCCGCACTGCTCCGCGCCGGAGCCGAGGCCCCCGACGCGGCCCCGTACGCGGCGGACGCCCTGCCCGGCCTGCTCGCGCTCGCCGACGGCCTGCCGCTGGCACTGCGCGTCCTGGCCCCGGTCGGCGCCGCCGGCCCGGACGGCCCGGCCCACGGGCCGGGCAGCCTCGACGACGCCCTGGACCTGGCCTACGCCGCCCTGCCCGAAGACCGGCGCAGGCTGCTGCGGCGCCTGACCCTCGCCGGCCGGGCCTCGCTCGGCCCCTCCGCCGCGGCCGCGCTGATCGACGCCGACCGGGCCCAGGCCGGGCTGCTGCTGCGCGAGCTGGCGCAGGCCGGGCTGCTGGACCACGTCCGCGGGGAGCGCTTCCGGATGCACGACGCGGTGCGCTCGTACGCGGCCGCACGCCTGGCCGCGGACGAGGACCGGGCACAGGCCACCGCCGCGCACGGGCGGCTGATCCGCAACTACGCGCAGCTCGCCGACTCCGTGATCCGGATGGTCGACGGGAAGATGTCCACCCGCGCCCACCACTTCGGCGGGCACGGCTTCGCCTCGCTGGACGCGGCGCTGCGCTGGCTGGACGACGAGTCCAGCTTCATCACCGCCGCGCTGCGCCACTCGGAAGGCGTCGACCAGGACGCCGTACTCGACCTGCTGGGCGCGCTGTGCGATTTCTGCCTGCTGCGCGGCGACCTGTACCGGCTCGGCGAGATCGACGAGCTGATGCGGGCCGTGGACCAGGGGCCCGGCCAGGGCCGACTCGTGCGGTCGGTGCAGTGGCGCACCGGTATCGCGGCCCGCCAGCTCGGCGAACTGGACAAGGCCCGCACCACGCTGACCTCGGTGGTCGACCAGTACCGCGAGGCCCAGCAGGATGCCGGGGCCGCCATGGCGCTGATCTCCCTCGGCATCACCCTGCACCACCAGGGCCAGCTCCCGGAGGCCGCGGCGCGGATCCGGGAGGCGCTCGTCCTCCAGGAACCGGACAAGCTGGCGGGCGACCGGGCGTGGGGCCTGCACGCGCTGGCGGCCGTCGAACGGGACCGGGCCCACCTGGCCGAGGCGATGACGCTGCTGGAGCAGTCCCTCGCCCTGCACCGCGAGAGCGAGAGCGTCCACGGCGAGGCCTGGGCGCACTTCCAGCTCGGCCAGGTCCACCTGCGGCTCGGCGAGGTCCCGCGGGCGGAGGAGGAGCTGCGCCTGGCCCTCGACCTGTACGGCCGCACCCGCGACGACCGCGGCCAGGCCTGGGCGCTGACCCAACTGGGCCGGGCCCGGGTGGTGGCCGGCGATCCCGGACCGGCGGTGGAACGCCTGCGGGAGGCGCTGGCCCGGCACCGGGAGGCGGAGGACGCGCGCGGCGAGGCGTGGACGCTGTACTACCTCGGCCAGGCGCTGGAGGAGAGCGGCGAACGCGACCAGGCGGTCCGGGAGCTGGAACGGGCCCGCACGATGTTCTCGCGGATGCGGGACGTGTACGGGCTGGCCCACGCCCGCCACCACTCGGGCCGCGTCACCCGCGACCAGCGCGCCGCGCAGACGGGGAACCTGAAGAACTCCGGGTTCGCGCGGCAGCTGCTGGTGGACGCGCGGGCCGACTTCCGGCGGATCTCCCTGGCCCACGGCGAGGCCTGGACCTGCCTGGAGCTGGCGGTGGTCGACGCGGGCAACGGGCGGGTGGCGCAGGCGCTCGGCCTGTGCGAGGAGGCGGCCCGGCTGTTCATCTCGTACGGGGACCGGCGCGGCGAGGACTGGGCCCGCTTCCTGCGCTGCACGCTGCTGCCGTACGCGGTCCCGGGCGGTGGCGCCGAGGAGGCCCGCGCCGAGCTGGCCCGGCTGGCCGATGGCCCGCACCCGATGCGGGACGGCCGGCTGGAGGACTGCCTCGACGCGTACGCGGTGGCTCTGGGACGGGGTGTGGACCCGGCGGAGGACTGGCAGGCCTGGCGCCTGGGGATGGTCCCGAACCTGCACTCGCGGGAGATCATGGGGGTCCCGCTGCCGCCGCCGGCCGCTCCCTGAGAGGCCCGGGCCCGGGGCGGTGGGGACGGCGGCACACGGAAGCCGCCGCCCCGCCGGTCGGCGGGGCGGCGCGTCCCGGGGCGTTCCCTACGGGGTGGGCCGGCCGCCGGCCGGCTGGGCCGCCGGGTCCGGGGCTTCCTCGAAGTCGACGCGGTTCATGTGCCGGCTCATCGACTTCATCAGGCCCCACACGCCGAGGGCGAGGGCCGCGAACACGATGAAGCCCAGGAGGCCGGGCGTCACCTTGTTCTTGTCGAAGGTGTCACCCGCCAGCGGGAGGAGCTGGGTCAGTGCTGCCTGCGTAGCGCTCATGACTGAGCATTCTCCCGGATGCCCGCGAACAGGTCGGACTCGGGGAGGGAGGTGTCGACGAGCGACTTCGCGAGCTCGTACTCCTCCGTCGGCCAGACCTCCTTCTGGATCTCCATCGGGACACGGAACCAGCCGCCGTCCGGATCGATCTGCGTGGCGTGCGCGATCAGGGCCTTGTCGCGGATCTCGAAGAACTCCGCACAGGGCACGTGCGTGGTGAGCGTCCGCTCGGTGCGCTCGAACTCCTTCCAGCGCTCCAGCCACTCCCCGTAGGGGGACTCCATGCCCCGCGAGAGCAGCGCCTCGTGCAGGGCGATGGTGCGCGGCTTGTTGAAGCCCTGGTTGTAGTAGAGCTTCTGCGGCTGGTACGCCGGGCCGAACTCGGCCTCCGGGTACTTCTCGGTGTCGGCCGCGCCCTCGAAGGCCACCATCGAGATCTTGTGGGTCATGATGTGGTCGGGGTGCGGGTAGCCGCCGTTCTCGTCGTACGTGGTGATGACCTGCGGCCGGAAGGCGCGGATCTTCTGCACCAGCCGCCCGGCGGCCTCGTCCACGTCCTCCAGGGCGAAGCAGCCCTGCGGCAGCGGCGGCAGCGGGTCGCCCTCGGGCAGTCCGGAGTCGACGTAGCCGAGCCACTCCTGCTGGATGCCGAGGATCTCGCGCGCCTCGTCCATCTCCTTGCGGCGCACCTCGTGGATGTTCTCCTCGATGTACTTGTCACCCTGGAGCTTGGGGTTGAGGATCGAGCCGCGCTCGCCGCCGGTGCAGGTGACCACCAGCACGGGCACCCCCTCGGACACGTACTTGGCCATGGTGGCCGCGCCCTTGCTCGACTCGTCGTCGGGGTGGGCATGGACGGCCATCAGTCGAAGCTGCTCGGTCAAGACAGGATCCTCTGTGATTCGTCAGGGCGGATGCCTCCTATAGTGACCGAATCGGGGGGTGGAAAAATTCCGGGGTGACCCCGGAATCGGCGGCGACCCGGCCCTCTCGGAAGGAAAGATCATGAGCGCGGTGCGCGAGGGACTGCCCGAGGGTCGCTACGGGCGGTCCGGAGATCAGCGTGCGGACCGGCGGCTGAAGATCGTCGGGTCGGCCCTCGGGGTCGGGCTGCTCGCGGTGGTCGGCTGGATCGGTTGGGACTACGTGGCCGGGCAGAGCGTCAGCGCCGAGGTGATCAAGTTCCAGGTGGTGTCCGACACCGAGGTGAAGGTGCACCTGGAGGTGCGCAAGGACCCCTCCGTGACCGGCGTGTGCACCCTGAGCTCCCAGGACAAGGACCATGGCGAGGTCGGGCGTGCGGACTTCACTTTCGGGCAGGAGGACTCGCGGGTGGACGAGGTCGTCTCACTGCGGACGACCGGCCGCGCCGTGATGATCGAACTGGTCGGCTGCCAGGCGGCCGGCCCGCAGGGTCAGGCACGCTGACCAGCCCTGCACCGGGCTGCTGCGGCCCCGCGGCCGCTCCGGCGGACCCATCGGGCACGTACCGCCCACCGGGCCCAATGACACACTTCATACCCATGGTGTCCTCCCCCTTTTCTTCCCGAATTGTTAGGCTCGTGGTTTCGCCCGCCGCTGGCGGCCATGTAGTCCCCTGTACCGACGAGGAGCACCCGTGACCCAGACGAGCGAGAGCGTCACCTGGCTGACCCAGGCGGCGTACGACCAGCTGAAGGCCGAGCTGGACTACCTCTCTGGTCCCGCACGCACGGAGATCGCCACGAAGATCGCAGCCGCCCGCGAAGAGGGCGACCTGCGGGAGAACGGCGGTTACCACGCGGCCAAGGAGGAGCAGGGCAAGCAGGAGCTCCGCGTCCGCCAGCTGACGCAGCTCCTGGAGAACGCCAAGGTCGGCACCGCCCCCGCCGCGGAGGGCGAGGTGGCCCCGGGCACCGTCGTCACGATCGCCTTCGACGGTGACGAGGACGACACCATGTCCTTTCTGCTCGCCTCGCGCGAGTACGCGTCCGCGGACTTCGAGACGTACTCCCCGCAGTCCCCGCTGGGCACCGGGGTGCTCGGCAAGAAGATCGGCGAGGACGCCGAGTACGAGCTGCCGAACGGCAAGAAGGCCACGGTCAAGATCCTGGACGTCAAGCCGTTCACCGGCTGATCACCCTCGGACACGCAGGAGCCCCCGACGGAGTAATCCGGCGGGGGCTCCTGCGTTGTGCGGGGCGCGCGCTACGCGGTGGCCGAGCGGTACTTGCGGACCGCCAGGGTGCGGAAGACCGCGATGATCAGCAGCGACCACAGGACGGATGCGAGAACCGGGTGCTGCATCGGCCAGGCCTGGGGCGCCTCGTAGCCGGGCGGCAGGTTGCCGAAGAGCTCGCGGGCGGCCTGGACGGTGGCGCTGAACGGGTTCCACTCCGCTATGTGCCGCAGGAAGGCCGGCATGTTGTCGGAGGGGACGAAGGCGTTCGAGATGAACGTCAGGGGGAAGAGCCAGATCAGCCCGCCGGAGGTGGCCGCCTCCGGGGTACGCACGGAGAGGCCGATCAGGGCGCCGATCCAGGAGAAGGCGTAGCCGAGCAGGAGCAGCAGGCCGAAGCCGGCGAGCACCTTGGCAAAGTTCTCGTGGGTGCGCCAGCCGACGATCAGGGCGACGACGGCCAGGACGACCACGGTGAGCGTGGTCTGGACGAGGTCGGCGAGCGTGCGGCCGGTCAGGACCGCACCGCGGGCCATCGGCAGCGAGCGGAAGCGGTCGATGAGGCCCTTGTGCATGTCGTCGGCGATGCCCGCGCCCGCACCGGCCGTGGCGAAGGTGACGGTCTGGGCGAAGATGCCCGCCATCAGGAACTCGCGGTAGGCCGCCGGCGAGGTGTTGCCGCCGACGCTGATCGAGCCGCCGAAGACGTAGCTGAACAGCACGACGAACATGACCGGCTGGATGACCCCGAAGATGATCATCTCCGGGATCCGGGACATCCGGATCAGGTTCCGCTTGGCGATCACCAGGGAGTCGCTGATGCCCCGGACCATGCCGCCGCGCGGGCGGGGGGCGGAGAGCTCCGGGCTCGGAGAGGTGATGGTCACTTGGCCGTCTCCTTCGGGGCCGTGCGGCCCTTGGCGTCTTCCGGTGGCGCCTCGCCGTTCTCCTCCTCGGCCAGGGCGGCCGCGTGGCCGGTGAGGGAGATGAACACGTCGTCGAGGGTGGGGCGGCGCAGGCCGATGTCGTCGATCTCGATGCCCCGGGCGTCCAGCTCGCGGATGACCTCGGCGAGCAGCTTGGCGCCGCCGGTCACCGGCACGGTGAGCTTGCGGGTGTGCTCCTCGACGGTGGTCTCGCCCTTGCCGAAGCCCGCGAGGACGGCGCCGGCGTCGGTGATGCGCTCGCGGTCGTGGACGACGACCTCCACCCGCTCGCCGCCCGTGCGGGCCTTGAGCTGGTCGGAGGTGCCGCGGGCGATGACCTTGCCGTGGTCGACCACGCAGATGTCGTGGGCGAGGTGGTCGGCCTCCTCCAGGTACTGCGTGGTGAGCAGCAGGGTGGTGCCGCCGGCGACGAGCTCCTGGATGACGTCCCAGAGCTGCTGGCGGTTGCGCGGGTCGAGGCCTGTGGTGGGCTCGTCCATGAACATCACGGGCGGGCGTATGACGAGGGCCGCGGCGAGGTCGAGGCGTCGGCGCATGCCGCCGGAGTACGTCTTGGCCGTGCGGTCGGCGGCGTCGGCGAGGTTGAAGCGCTCCAGCAGCTCGCCCGCCCGGGCCTTGGCCGCCTTGGCGCCCATCTGGTAGAGGCGGCCGACCATCTGGAGGTTCTCGCGGCCGGTCAGGTACTCGTCGACGGCGGCGAACTGGCCGGAGAGGCCGATCGCCCGGCGGACCTCGTTGGGGTGCTTGAGGACGTCGATTCCCGCGACGACGGCCTTGCCGCTGTCGGGCTTGAGGAGGGTGGTCAGGACGCGCACGGTGGTGGTCTTACCGGCTCCGTTGGGGCCGAGCAGGCCCAGCACGGTGCCTTCGGGGACATCGAGGTCCACGCCGTCCAGAGCCCGGACGTCGCCGAAGGTCTTGACCAGGCCTTCGGCGTAGATGGCGCCTGGCATACAGGTTCTCCCAGTGTGAAGTGTGTTCGTATTCCTCAGCGGACTGCCACGTCACTCATCCGGTACTCAGCCCATGACCCCGTACCCGGCGCTGTGCAGCGACCGCGCGACCTCGGCGCAGTGTTCCGGACCCTTCGTCTCCAGGTGCAGCTCCACCTCCACCTCGGTGAGCCCGAGCCGCGGGTCGGTCCGTACATGGCTCACGTCCAACACGTTCGCATCCACCACTGACAACACGGCCAGCAGTCCGGCCAGCGCCCCCGGCCGGTCGGCCACGCGCAGCCGCAGCGACAGGTAGCGGCCCGCGGCCGCCATGCCGTGGCGCAGGATGCGCTGGAGGAGCAGCGGGTCGATGTTGCCCCCGGACAGTACGGCGACGACCGGACCGTCGCCGTACAGTTCGGGCTCGCTCAGCAGTGCGGCCACCGGGCTGCAGCCGGCCGGCTCGACGACGAGCTTGGCCCGCTCCAGGCACAGCAGCAGCGCGCTGGAGAGCGCGTCCTCGGAGACCGTACGGACCTCGTCGAGCAGTTCGCCAATGATTTTGAAGGGGACGTCGCCGGGGCGGCCGACTTTGATGCCGTCCGCCATCGTCACGGGGTTGTCGATCGACACCGGGTGCCCGGCCTTCAGCGAGGGCGGGTACGCGGCCGCCCCGGCGGCCTGGACCCCGATGACCTTGACGTCCGGCCGCAGTGCCTTCACGGCGACGGCGATGCCCGCGGCGAGGCCGCCGCCGCCGATGCCGACGAGGATCGTGCGGACCTCCGGGCACTGCTCCAGGATCTCCAGGCCGACCGTGCCCTGGCCGGCGATGATGTCGCGGTGGTCGAAGGGGTGGATGAAGACCGCTCCGGTGCGGTCGGCGTAGTCCTGGGCGGCCGCGAGGGTCTCGTCGACGACCTGCCCGTGCAGCCGTACCTCGGCTCCGTACTCCTGGGTCGCCGCCACCTTGGGCAGGGGCGCCCCGACCGGCATGAACACCGTCGAGTGGACCCCGAGCAGGGAGGAGGCGAGGGCCACGCCCTGCGCGTGGTTGCCGGCGCTGGCGGCGACGACGCCGGCGGCCCGCTGCTCGGGGCGCAGGCCCGCGATGCGCACGTACGCGCCGCGCAGCTTGAAGGAGCCGGTGCGCTGGAGGTTCTCGCACTTGAAGTGGACGGGGGAGCCGGTGAGGGCGGAGAGGTGCCTGCTGCCTTCCATCGGGGTGACCCGGGAGACACCGGAGAGCATCTTCTGGGCCCCCCGGACGTCGTCGAGGATGACCTGTGGGACGGGCTGGGGCACGCGGTAGCTCATGCCGCAAGTCTCGCAGTCCGTGCGGGGCACGGCTCAGGACGGCGGTGGGGGGTCGTACAGGGGCGAAATCCCGCCATCCGGGACAGGTCCGCGGGCCGGGTCCGCACTGCCCGTACCAGTTCTCGTACGCGGCGTACGAGCGCCCGCACGGCCGCGTACTCTGTCCCCCATCCTTGTCGGCCCCACGCGAAGAGAGCTCACGGCCATGCCCTCCATCCCGGCCAATTCCGACCTGTCCAAGGCGGCCGAGACGCCCGCCGAAGCCGGTCTCCTCGACGCGCTCCAGCACCAGGTGGCCGTTTTCGCCCGCCGCGCCGAGCAGACCCGCCTGGGCGGGGTCGGCCAGGCCCGCAACTCGATGGACCGGGCCGCCTACCTGCTGCTGAACCGGCTCGACCTGGAAGGCCCGATGGGCGTCAAGGCGCTCGCGGGCGGCATGGGCATCGACTCCTCCACCGTGACCCGTCAGGTCGCGCCGCTGGTGGACAGCGGCCTGGTCAAGCGCACCTCGCACCCGGAAGACGGGCGGGCCGTGGTCCTCGCGCTGTCCCCGCGCGGGCAGGCGCGGCTGGAGGAGGTGCGCTCCTCGCGGCGCGAGCTGATGGCCCGGGTGACGGACGACTGGACCGAGGAGGAGCGCGAGTCGTTCACCGCGCTGCTGACCCGTTTCAACGTCTCGCTGTCCGAGCTGATGGGCGCCGTCGCGGAGGCCGGCCCGGCCTCCTGAGCCGGTCCCGTCCGGTCCCGAACCAGATCCCGGGCCGGGTCCCGAGCCGGCGGCCGATCCGGTGCGTACGACCCCTTGACCGGGGCGGTGGCGCTGCCCGCACTATGTGCCCTGTGGACGACCACCGGCCGGGCGGCTACGCGGAGTTCGAGGCCTTCGTCGCGGGGGCGGCGGGCCGGCTCCTGCATGTCGCCCTGCTGCTGACGGCCGAGCCGCCGGACCGGCCGGTCGCCGCCCGGCGCCTGCTCGCGGGGGCGCTGGCGCACACGTACGCGAACTGGCGCAGGCTGCGCGGCGACGACCCGTACGCCGCGACGCGCCAGGAGCTGTGCACGGCCTTCGCCCGCACCGGCCGGCGCCTGCACGGCGGCCGGGGAGTCCTCGCCCGGCTCGGCCCGCTGGAGCGGCTCGTCCTCGTGCTGCGCGTGTACGAGGGGGTCGCGGAGGAGGTCACCGCCGCGCAGCTGGGGCTGCCGGTCGAGCGGGTACGGGTGCTGTGCAGCCGGGCGGTGGCCGCGATGCGCTCCGCGGAGACGGCCGCATGAGTCTCCCGGACCGTAAGGAAGCCCAGGTCAGGCGGCTGATGGAGGGCCCGTACCCGGTGGTGCCGGCCGGGCTCGCCGCGAGCGCCGCGGCCCGGGGCGACCGGCTGCTGCGGCGCCGCCGGGCGCTGCGCCGGGCCGGCTGGGTGCTGCTGTGCGCGGCTGCGGTGGCCTTCGCGGTGTGGGCGTCGCTGACCCGCCCGTGGGAGGTGCCGCCGAGCGAGGTCTCCCCGCCCCTGGAGGGCTGGTAGCCCGCGCCCGGCGGCGCGCCCTTCGTCCTAGCCCAGGGCCTGGGTCAGGTCCGCGATCAGGTCGTCGGCGTTCTCGATGCCGACGGAGAGGCGGACCAGGTCCGCGGGGACCTCCAGGGCCGAGCCGGCCACCGAGGCGTGGGTCATGAGGCCCGGGTGCTCGATGAGGGACTCGACACCGCCGAGGGACTCGCCCAGGGTGAAGAGCTTGGCTCGGTTGCAGACCTCGACCGCCGCGGCCTCGCCGCCGGTGACCTGGAAGGAGATCATGCCGCCGAAGTTGCGCATCTGCTTGGCGGCGATCTCGTGGCCGGGGTGCTCGGGCAGGCCCGGGTAGAGGACCGTGTGCACCTTGGGGTGGCGGGTCAGCATCTCGGCGACCTTGGAGGCGTTCTCCGCGTGGCGGTCCATGCGGACGGCGAGGGTCTTGATGCCGCGCAGCACGATCCAGGAGTCGAAGGGGCCGGCCACGGCGCCCATCGCGTTCTGGTGGTAGGCCAGTTCCTCGCCGAGCGCCGCGTCGGCGGTGACGAGGGCGCCGCCGACGACGTCGGAGTGGCCGCCCATGTACTTGGTCAGGGAGTGCACGACCACGTCGGCGCCCAGGGCGAGGGGCTGCTGGAGGTAGGGCGAGGCGAAGGTGTTGTCGACGACCAGCTTGGCGCCGGCCGTGCGCGCGATGTCGGCCACGACGGCGATGTCGGTGATGCCGAGCAGCGGGTTGGAGGGGGTCTCGACCCAGATGGCCTTGGTCTTCGGGGTGAGGGCGGCGCGTACGGAGTCGGGGTCCGAGGTGTCGGCCACCGACCACTCGACGCCCCAGCGGGAGACGACCTTCGCGAAGAGGCGGAAGGTTCCGCCATAGGCGTCGTTGGGGATGACCACGTGGTCGCCCGGGGTGAGCAGCGTACGCAGCAGGCAGTCCTCGGCGGCGAGCCCGGACGCGAAGGCGAGGCCGCGCAGGCCGCCTTCCAGCGCCGCGAGGTTCTCCTCCAGCGCGGTCCGGGTGGGGTTGGCGCTGCGGCTGTACTCGTAGCCGCCGCGCAGTCCGCCGACCCCGTCCTGCTTGTACGTGGACACCTGGTAGATCGGGGGTACGACCGCACCCGTCAGGGGGTCCGCCGTGTTGCCCGCGTGGATCGCGCGGGTCTCGAAGCTCTGGTGCTCGTGGCTGTCGTCGCTCATGAGGCAGATGCTATGCCCCGCTTGCGCCACGGGCCTCTTTCGCATTGGCGTTTGACCCCGGTGGTCTGGTTCGCTGGGGGCCATGGAGATTCTCTGGTTCCTGCTCGCGATGGGCCTGCTGCTGGCCGCTTTCAGCCCGTACCTGCGGCGCAGGCGGGGCGGCCTGCGGCTCGTCGAGCCCGGCAGCCCCGACGCGGCGGACCCCGAGAACTACGGCTTCGCCCGCCAGGAGCAGCTGGACGTCCGCGTCCCGGGGCCCGACGAGGACCTGATGGACGCGCTGGAGGCGGTGCAGCGCACCGGGCGGTGGCAGGCGGCGTCGCAGCTGCTGGCCGGGACCCCGAAGGAGGGGGAGCTGCGCTGGCAGCGGGTCCAGGCCTTCGGCGGGGCGGCGGCGCTGGAGCTCGTCCGGCAGCCGGGCAGCGGCGCGCAGTGGCTGAAGGCGTGGCGGCTGGAGGCCGAGAAGGACGCGGGCGGGGCCCAGGTGCACGCCGAGCTGCTGGTGCAGCAGGCGTGGCGGCATTCGGGCGGGGTGGGCTCGGCGGACCACCGGATCATCCTGGAGGAGGCCCGGGAGGCGTGCCGCAAGGCGGCGCTGCTGGCGCCGGGCGACCCGGTCCCGCACATCACGGAGCTGGCGGTCGCGCGGGCGCTGGGATATTCGGAGGCGGAGTTCGACGCGCTCTGGGCGAAGATCATCGACGTGGCTCCGGCGCACATGGGCGCGCATCTGGCGGCCCTGCACTACTGGTGCGAGAAGTGGCACGGCTCGCGGGAGCAGGCCGACGCCTTCGCGCACGCGGCGGCGGCCCGGGCCCCGCAGGGCTCGCTGCTGGCGGCGCTGCCGCTGTTCGCGGTGTACGAGCACATCCCCGAGGTCGTCCTGACCAATTTCTGGCGGGGCGCGGTCGTGGCGCGGGCGGTGGAGGGTGCGCTGTACGCGGTGCACACGGCGCGCCAGGACGACCCGATGCTGGCGCACGTACGGCACATGCTGCTGTCGTTCCTGGTGCCGATGGAGCGCTGGGCGGAGGCGATGGAGCAGGTCCGGCACGTGGATGGGTACGTGGGCGCCCTGCCGTGGTCGGTCTCGGCGGATCCGGCGGCGCAGTACGCGGTGTACCGCGCGCTGGCGGTGGCGGGCTACGAGGCGAACGGCGGCTCCCCGGCGACCCTGCCGCACTGAGCCGGCAGGAGCCGGCAGGACAGGGCCCGGCCGCAGCCCGGCGGCCCCGCCGCGGGCCCCCACGGCCATAAGGTTGCTGTAAGTGACCGGTACCGCGCATGATGCGCCGAGCACGGCCAGAGCCGTGCACCGCGGCGCACCGCGCGCCGTGACCGACACCTGCACCACTTCATCCCGTGGGGGGACCCCGTCCGTATGGGCGCTTCACTGCGCGCGCTGCGCGCCCTCGTTCTGCTCGCCGGCTTCTACCTGCTGAGCCTCGTCCTGCTCGCCGTCCTCGCGGCCGTCGACTGGGCCACCGTCACCTGGCTGCACGGCGGCATCGCCGGCAAGATCCTCATCGTCTCGGTGGTCCTCGCGGTCCCGATCGTGCGCGGCATGTTCATGCTGCGCACCCCGAAGGGCGAGCCGCAGCCCGGCGTCCTCGTCACCGAGCAGCAGGAGCCCGTCCTGTGGCGGACCGTCCGCGAGATCGCCGCCCAGGTCGGCACCCGCGCCCCCGACGAGATCCTGCTGATCGACGAGGTCAACGCGGCAGTCGGCGAGGACGCCCGGCTGCTGGGCTTGCTGCCCGGCACCCGGCGCCTCTACCTGGGCCTGCCCCTGATGACGGGCCTGGACGAGATGCAGCTGCGCGCCGTGCTCGCCCACGAGATGGGCCACTACGCCAACCTCGACACCCGCCTCACCCCGCTGATCGCCCGCGGCCGCGCGCAGCTGATCCGCACCATCGGGCACTTCCACGACCGCGCCGACGCCAAGGTCGCCAAGGAGCGGGCCCGCCAGGAGAAGGCCGCCGAGAAGCGCCTCGCCAAGGGCAAGAAGGCCAAGGAGGTCGACACGGCCGGCCAGGGCGCCATGTACCGCGCCATGGCGAAGATCTACACGGGGTACGCGCACTTCTACATGCGGGCCACCCTCTCCGGAAGCCGCCGCCAGGAGCTCGCCGCCGACCTGGCCTCGGTCCGCGTCGCCGGCCGCGACTCCGCCGCCTCCGCCCTGCGCGAGCTGAACGTCCTGGCACCCGCGCACCAGTTCTACATGGACTCCTACGCCACCCTGGGCGTCGGCGCCGGCCTGCTGCCGCGGCCCGGCCAGGTCTTCGGCGGCTTGCGGCAGCTGCTCGACGCCCGTACGGAGGAACTGGACGGACTGCGCAGCGAGCTGCCGCAGGAGCCGGCCTCCCCGTACGACTCCCACCCCGCGCTCGCCGAGCGGGTCGCCCGCATCGAGGCCCTGCCGGACGACGGCCGCGGCCGGGGGCAGGCCGGTCCCGCGCTCGCGCTGCTGGCCGACCCCGAGGCCGCGCTGGCCGCGCTGGAGCAGGCGGTCCTGACCCCCGAGGCCCTCGCGCTCACCCGGGTGGACTGGGCGGACCTCGTCCACGAGAGCATGACCCGCTACGTCGGTCAGGGCGCGCAGGACATCCGCGAGGCCGTCGTCGCCGAGGGCGCGTCCCCGGAACCGGCCGCCCTCCTGGACGCGGTCGACGCCGACCCGGCGCTGCGCTGGCGGATCGCCGACCGTTTCCCGAAGTCCGAGGAGGCGGCGGCCGCCACCGGCCGCGCCGCCCGCGAGTTCGCCCGGCCCGTCCTGCGGCGCGCCGTGAAGCAGCTGGTCACCGCCGAGCTGACGGCCCGCGGAGCGGCCCGCTGGCAGCTGTCCTGGTCGGACTCGGCCGCCCTGCAGTACACGGCCGAGGGGTTCGAGGACCGGCTGGAGCTCGCCCTGGACGCGTTCGTGGCGGACCTGCCCGACACCGAACCGCTGCGAAAGCTGGTGCTCGTCTGATGCTCGGCCTGATCATCTTCGGTCTCCTCCTGCTCGGCGGGGCCGCGTACCGCTTCATCACCGCCCGTACGAAGACCCGCCCGGCCGGGACCGGCGCGGAGGAGGCGGCGGCCACCGACGCGGAGAAGGCCGAGAAGAAGGCGCGGGAGGCGGCCGCGGTCGTCGCTCTGGGCTTCGTCGCCGAGGCCGACCTCGACACCGAGAACGCCCAGCCGGTGCCCCCGGAGCGGACTGCGGCCGTCACGGCCGTCCGCGCCGGCGACTGGGAGGCCGGCGCCGCCTACGTCGCCGCGGTCGGCTCGGACTGGGAGGAGCGCTGGCAGCGCGTCCGCGCCCTGGCGGAGGTCGCGGCCGAGGACGACGCGTTCCTGCTGGCCTGGCGGGCGGAGCACCCGTCCGACCCGACCGCGGCCCTGGTCGACGCCGACGCCGCCGTGAACGTCGCCTGGAACGTGCGCGGCAGCCAGGCCGGCAGCCGCACGACGCAGGAGCAGTTCCGGCTCTTCCGGGAGCTGCTGCTCAGGGCGCAGGAGTCCGCGCACGCGGCCCAGCGGCTGGCCGACCCGGCCGACCCGGTCCCGTACATGGTGGAGCAGCCGATCGCGCAGGGCCTCGGCTACCCGCACGAGCAGTACGAGGAGCTGTGGGCGCAGATCACCCGGCGCGACCCGAAGATCCTCAGCGCGCACACCACGGCCCTGCAGTACTGGTGCCGGAAGTGGCGCGGCTCCCACGAGCTGGCACTGGCCTTCGCCCGCGCGTCGGCGGCCGCCGGTGCACCCGGTGAGCTGCTCTCCCTGCTGCCGCTGATCGCGTACTTCGAGCAGCAGACGTACGAGAAGGACCTCAAGGCGGACGTGTTCCTCAAGGAGCCGGAGATCCTCGCCGCCGTCGACGCCGCGCTCGCCGACCTGGCGGCCGCCTCCGCGGACGACCGGCGGGCGGTGCGGCTGCGCCACCTTCTGGCGTGGATGCTGTGGATGCAGGACCGCGACGAGGAGGCGGTCGTGCAGTTCCGGCACATCGACGGGTACGTCGGCGCGCTTCCGTGGAGCTATGCGGCCTCGCCGCGGAACCGGTACGTGACGGCCCGCGACTGGTGCGTACGCGAGGTCACTCCGGGCCTGTGAGCGGCGGGCGGGCGGTGGGGACACGACGTGAGTCCGACGCCGCGCGCAGGGGGCGGGCCGGGAGGAATCCCGGCCCGCCCTTTCCCGTTGAAGGAAGACCACGAGGAGGAACCCATGTTTTCGTACCGCCGTACGCCCGAGCTCCCCACCCGCGAGGAGGCCCTGACCGGCCGCGCGGAGCCCGCCTTCGGCCTGCCCGAGAAGCACACGGTGCTCGGCAACCCGCTGGCCGGCCCCTACCCGGACCACCTGGAGGTGGCCGACTTCGGGCTGGGCTGCTTCTGGGGCGCGGAGCGCAAGTTCTGGCAGACGCCGGGGGTGTGGACCACCCTGGCCGGCTACCAGGGCGGCTTCACCGAGAACCCGACGTACGAGGAGGTGTGCTCGGGCCTGACCGGCCACACCGAGGTCGTCCGCGTGGTCTTCGACCCGTCGCAGGTCTCGTACGCCGCCCTCCTGAAGCTGTTCTGGGAGTCCCACGACCCCACCCAGGGCTTCCGCCAGGGCAATGACGTCGGCACCCAGTACCGCTCCGCGGTCTACACTCACTCCCCCGCCCAGCAGGCCACGGCGGAGGCCTCCCGGGACGCCTACCAGCAGGTCCTGACGGGCTCGGGTTACGGCCCGATCACCACGGCGGTCCTCCCGTCCGCGGACCGCCCCTTCTGGCCGGCGGAGCCCTACCACCAGCAGTACCTCGACAAGAACCCGGGCGGCTACTGCGGCATCGGCGGCACCGGTGTCTCCTGCCCCATCGGCGTGGCCGCCGCCGACGGCTGAGCACCGGCGTCACGCCGATGCCACCGGCAGCACTGGGGGCGGGACCGACTGCCGTCGCTCCCGCCCACCGCTCAAGCACCCACTGTCAGTGCCAGGCCCCACACTCGTCCGCGTGGATGTGAGGTCTGATTTTGCGCTGCAGCTTCAGCTGCAGCACGTCGCCGAGCTTGCCCTGGATCCCCGGGTCGAGGATGCGCTCGAAGCCGTGTTCAAGCACATGACCGGAGGCCGGAGCCGCAGTCGCAGAGGCGGCAGAGCACTCATCACACTGCTGGAGGAGGTGCGCTCGACGGCAGCTACGACGGATGAGTGGCAGGTCGTGCGGCTGATCCAAGACTCTTTGGACTACGCCGAAGGCCGCATTCTCCGGCCCGACTTCGAGGAGCGGTACCGGCTGTTCCAGCGATCGACACAGCCGTTGAGCTCTCACCAGGACTACTTGGCGCGGACGCTCTCTGCGACTTTGCAATTCTTCTCGCAACTGGCTGACGACTACCTCAGTCAGCACCCTGCGGCGAACCCGAGCGAGGTACTTGCCCATGTCAAGGCCGTCGGTCGGGACGCACG
The DNA here is from genome assembly GCF_056436685.1 of Streptomyces sp. NPDC043680. NCBI lineage: Bacteria > Bacillati > Actinomycetota > Actinomycetes > Kitasatosporales > Streptomycetaceae > Streptomyces > Streptomyces sp. NPDC043680. The sequence goes on from NZ_JBWKCE010000001.1 coordinate 578,855, forward strand.
GTACATGCAGCAGTCGCAGGAACGCCCCGGGCGGTATCGGATCCTTCGCGGCAGCAGCGAGGTGGCCGCGTGGCTTGAGCAGGTCTTCCACGGGCGGGTGGATGTGGAAGACCCGGAGCAGGTCGCCCGCCGCATCGTGATGTCCCCTGACGCTCTGGCGATCCTGGCAGCGGACAAGGAGGGCCAACTGCTCCTGCAGGCAGCAGAAGTCCAGCGGCGCCGACGGGGCCTCAAGAAGCTGCGCGAGACGGTGGAAGATCCCGGAGCGAGCGAGGGAGACCTGCAACGCGCGCTGGACGGGCAGTACTGGATCTTCGGTGGACAGTTCGCAAGCCAAGCGGTGCAGCGCAGACTCGTGCCCGGAGACGAGGTCGACATCCCGCTGATCCGCGGGGACGGCTCCCTCCACATCGTGGAGTTGAAGCGCTCCATGAGCCTTCGTGGCTCCCTGGTCAAGAGACACCGGGGATGCTGGGTGCCGACGGCTGAAGTGCACGACGCAGTGAGCCAGGCAGTCAACTACCTGGTCGGCTTGGACGAACATCGCCTCCGGATCAGGGATGAACTGGGCATCGAAACGCGCCGGGCGAGCGCTCTCGTATTGATCGGCCACCCCTCCGTACAGCCGGACGTGGCCGAGGAAGACATCAATGAAGCGCTGCGCACACTCAACACTCACATGAGTCGCGTTGACGTCGTGACCTACAAGGAGTTGGCCGACAACGCAGAGCGCGCACTGAGCGGCTGGGAATAAGGCCCGTCGGCCCCGCGCCGTGCGACCGTCCGGCCCCGCGCCGTGCCACTGGGCGCACTGGTCCCGGGGCGTGGCCCCGGGACGTGGGCGCCGGCGGGCTCAGATCGTCGCGGCGTCGATGACGAAGCGGTAGCGGACGTCGCTCGCCAGGACCCGCTCGTACGCCTCGTTGATCTGGTCGGCGCGGATCAGCTCGATCTCCGAGCCGAGCCCGTGCTCGGCACAGAAGTCCAGCATCTCCTGGGTCTCGGCGATGCCGCCGATCATCGAGCCGGCGAGGGTCTTGCGGCCGCCGATGACGGAGAACAGGTTGAGCTCGACCGGCTCCTCCGGGGCGCCGACGTTGACCAGCGCGCCGTCGACCTTCAGCAGGTCGAGGTAGGCGTCGAGGCCGATCGGGGCCGAGACGGTCGAGATGACCAGGTCGAAGGTGCCGGACAGCTCCTCGAAGGTCGTCCTGTCGCTGGTGGCGTAGTAGTGGGAGGCGCCCAGCCGCAGGCCGTCCTCCTTCTTGCGCAGCGACTGCGACAGGACGGTGACCTCGGCGCCCAGCGCGTTCGCGATCTTCACGCCCATGTGGCCGAGGCCGCCGAGCCCGACGATCGCGACCTTCTTGCCGGGGCCCGCCTGCCAGTGCTTGAGCGGGGAGTACAGGGTGATCCCCGCGCACAGCAGCGGCGCGGCGGCGTCGAGGGCGAGGCCGTCGGGGATGCGGACGGTGTAGTTCTCGTCGACGACGATGTGCGTGGAGTAGCCGCCGTACGTGGGCTCGCCCTGCTTGTCACGGGCGTTGTAGGTGCCGGTCATGCCCCGGACGCAGTACTGCTCCTGGCCGCGCAGGCAGTACTCGCACTCCCGGCAGGAGTCCACGAAGCAGCCGACGCCGACCTGGTCGCCCACCGCGAATCGGGTGACCGCCGGGCCGACCTCGGTGACGACGCCGGCGATCTCGTGGCCCGGGACCATCGGGTAGATGCCCTCGCCCCAGCCGTCGCGGGCCTGGTGGATGTCGGAGTGGCAGATGCCGGCGTACTTGATCTCGATGAGGACGTCGTGCGCACCCACGGGGCGGCGCGGGACGGTGGTGCGCTCCAGCGGGGCCTTGGCGCCGGGTGCGGCGTAGGCGGCGACCTCGGTGAGCGGCGCGGTCGGCGTGGTCTGGGTGGTCTGCGTGGTCGTGGTCCGGGTGTCCTGGGTGTCGGACATGGGGGTGCGCTCCTCACACGGCGGAAAGATCCTGGGGATGGACCCCACGATGCCGGACCCCGGCCGTGCCACCCAGCCCCCTGCCCTGCCTAGGACTGGCAGTCCTACCCTTGGCGGGGTCAGGCACGCACCCGCCGCCGCCGCGGGCCGTCCCGGGATACTGGCCGTATGGACCAGCTTGATCAGCGCACCGAACTGGGCGAGTTCCTGCGCACCCGCCGCGCCCGGCTGCGCCCCGAGGACGTCGGCCTGCCCGACCACGGCCGCCACCGGCGGGTGCCTGGCCTGCGCCGCGAGGAGCTGGCGCAGCTGGCGGGGGTGTCGGTGGCCTACTACACGCGGCTGGAGCAGGGCCACGGGCAGAACGTGTCGGCGGACGTGCTGGACGCGATCGCCCGGGCGCTGCGCCTGGACGGCACGGAGACGGCCCACCTGACCCACCTGGCCCGGCCCCGCCCCCGCAGGCAGCGCAACCGGCCCCACCGCCCGCAGCAGGTGCGCCCGCAGCTGCGCACGCTGCTGGAGGCGATGGAGGGCGTACCGGCGTACCTGGTGGGGCGGCGGCAGGACGTGATCGGCTGGAACCGGCTGGCGGTGGCGGTGTTCGGCGACTTCGGGGCGCTGCCGCCGCAGGAGCGCAATCTCGTGCGGCTGGTGTTCCTGGATCCGGCGACCTCGGCCCTGTACGCGGACTGGGAGTGCCGGGCCTGCGAGGTGGTGAGCAACCTGCGCATGTATGCCGGCCGGCACCCCGAGGACGAGCAGCTGCCCGCGCTGGTGGGGGAGCTGTCGGTGAAGAACGAGGAGTTCCGCCGGCTGTGGGCGGCGCACACGGTGGCGGACAAGTCGCACGGCGTGAAGCGGCTGCGGCATCCGCTGGTCGGCGAGCTGGAGCTGTCCTTCGAGACGCTGACGCTGCCGGACGACCCCGAGCAGTCCCTGGTCGCCTTCCATGCCGCCACCGGCTCCCCGTCGGCGGACGCCCTGCGCCTGCTGTCCTCGTGGGCGGCCGCCCCGGTGCCGGCGGAGGACCGGGCGGTTAGAGGCTGAGCTGGAAGACGCCCGCCGCGCGTTCGCGGCGGTAGCCCAGGGCCTCGTTGACCGCGCGCATGGGCGTGTTCTCGTCCGCGACCGAGGTGGTGATCTCGCGCAGGGAGGGCCAGCGGGCGGAGGCCTGCGCCAGCATGTGCAGTTTGACGGCGCGGCCGAGGCCCCGGCCGCGGTGGGCGGGGACGACGACGGTGTCGTACTGGAGGGCGCGCGGGCCCGCCGGGTCGAGGAGGACCAGGCAGGTGTACGCGGCCACCTCGCCGTCCGGGGTGACGGCCGCCGCCATCAGCATCCGGCCGCCCCGGTCCAGCACCACCTGCTGCACGGTGTGCAGGCGCTCGGGCGTCCAGACCGGCGGCCGGGCGTCCATGTCCCCGCTCGGCGCGTCCTCCATCGCCCCGTGGGCCGTGGCCGCGGCCGCCGCCCAGGCGTCGGGTACGAGCCCGTCCCAGAGCACCAGCTCGTAGCCGGGCGTCCGGGCGGCCTCCCCCCGGCCACCGGGCACCTGGCCGGTCGCGCGGCCGGACACCTCCTGGACGTACCAGGCCAGGGGCAGGACGTTGCGGAATCCCAGCGAGCTCGCGAAGGCCTCGCCCGGGCCGCCGAGGTCCAGGACGGTGCTGACCGAGCTGCGGCCCTGGGCCACCAGCTCGGCCCGGACCCGCTCCCACAAGGCCGCGCCCAAGCCGTTGCGCCGGGCGCCGGGCCGTACCACCAGCGCGTCGAGGTGGGCGGTGTGCGCGTTGCCCGCGTCCGTGAACAGCTGGAGCGCGGCCACTCCCTCCTCGGCGGCCCACAGGGCGAAGCGGCTGTTCACGGACGGGATCCGCAGCCGCCCGGCGATCTCCACCGGGGTCGGCGCGGGTACACCCGGCAGGTCGGCGGCGTGGGCATCGGCCACGACGGGGGACCAGGCCCGCGCGTCGGCTTCGGAAAGGGGCGGGATCAGGGCGCGGATCACGGCGGAAGTCATGATCGGGACCCTAGCCGGGGGCCTGCGACCCCGCCCGGGATTTCCGGGCGGGCGCGGCCTTCCGGCGGGCGCCTCGGTGGGCGGTCTTCCGGTATCCGGCTTCCGTTCGGCGGACGGGCCCGGAGACGCGGATGGCGGGGAGCCGGGGGGCTTCCCGCCATCCCGCCCCGAGTCGAGTGTCGGGTCGGCCGTGACATCGGATCTCGTCACATGGGATCAGGAGGAGTCAGACGGCCGAGCCGGCCTTCCAGTCCGCCCAGCTCATGTTCCAGCCGTTGAGCCCGTTGTCCGGCTTGATCGTCTTGTCCGGGGAGTTGACCACCGTGACGACGTCGCCGATGAGCGAGTTGTCGAAGAACCAGGCAGCGGGCTGGTTGGGGTCGTCGGCGCCCTTGGCGTCGTTCAGACCGACGCAGCCGTGGCTGGTGTTCACGCTGCCGAAGATCGAGTCGGATCCCCAGTAGTTGCCGTGGATGAAGGTCCCGGAGGTGGACAGCCGCATCGCGTGCGGGACGTCCTTGATGTCGTACTCGCCCTTGCCCTCGTCGTTCTTGAAGCCGACGGTGGAGCCGTCCATCCGGGTCTCCTTGAACTTCTCGGAGATCACCATCTGGCCGTTGTAGGTCGGGTTGTCCGGGGAGCCCGCCGAGATCGGGATGGTCTTGAGGACCGCGCCGTCCCGGGTGACCGTCATCTTCTTCGTCTTCGTGTCGACCGTGGAGACCTGGCTCCGGCCGATCTTGAAGGTGACGGTCTTGTTCTGCACGCCCTGTACGCCGGGGGCGCCCTGCACCCCGTCCAGCGCCAGCTTCAGGGTGACGGTGGAGCCCGCTTTCCAGTACTGCTCGGGGCGGAAGTCCAGCCGCTGCGCGTTGAACCAGTGGCCGACGACCTCCTGGCCGCTGCTGGAGCTCACGCTGATCGCCGACTGGACCGCCTTCTGGTCCTTGATCGGCTTGTTGAAGGTGATCGAGACCGGCATGCCCACGCCGACGGTCTGGCCGTCGTCGGGTATGAACGAGCCGACGAAGCTGTTCTCCGGGGAGACGGTGGTGAACGAGGCGTTCTCGTGCGCCTCCTTGCCGTCCGCGTCCTTCGCCGTCGCCGCCAGGGCGTACTTCGTGGAGCGCTTGAGGGCTCCCTCCGGCTTCCAGCTCTTGCCGTCGGCGGCTATCTTGCCGGGCACCGCGGTGCCCTCGGAGGTCTTCAGCTCCACCGAGGTGAGCGTGCCGTCACTGACGGCGACGTTCGTGGCGTCGTTCAACCCGACGTTGGTGGAGCCGTCCTTGGGCGTGATCGTGATCTTGGCCTTGGAGGCGTCCTTGGCCGCCGCCGCGTCCACGTCCGACTGGGACTTGCTGGTCGCGTCCCCGCCGCCCTTGGGCTTGTCGTCCCCTCCGCCGTTGCACGCCGAGAGCACCAGTACGCCACCGAGAACGGCGGATACGGCCACCAGGGACCTTCTCCGCCGCTTGCTGTCCGTCCTCACACGCCACTCCATCGTTGCCTGAACCCCCGAGCCTCGGGGCAGGGGGACAGGCCCCCTGCCTCGCACACCAGTCAACGCGTTGAAGGCCCGGATCGGTTCCACATCCGTTCGGATGTGGGCAACCCCACGGTCAGGCGTTGTCGGCTGTCTCTTCGTCGAAGTCCCCATCTTCCTCGTCCAGGTCCCACTCCATGGACTCGGGGTCGTATTCCACGGGCTCGCTGCTCCAGGAGGCCTGGGCCAGCTCCACGCCGGGGATCTCGACGACCAGGTCAGTGGGGTCGACGAGGTACGCGAGGGCCTCCGACTCGTCCTCGCGGACGGCCGACTCGGCATGGCCGCGCTCCTCGTCCGGCATGAACTCGTCGGCGTCGATGTGTGCGAGCGCGGCTGCGGTGAGCGCCTCGGAATCCGGTACTTCCAGCACCAAATCCACCCGAAGCCTTACGTACCGTGATGTGTCAGAAGGGTTCATACGACGGAGCGTAAGCCCGCGCAGGCCCCGACTTTCCCACGACCCGCCCTTGTCCGTAGCATCACCGCACACGGCCAATTCGCTGCTTCCGCAAGGGGGATCGCCCCGTGTCCGCACGCCGACCGCTGCTCACCGCTCTCGGAGCGACCACCCTCCTCGCCGCCCTCTGGTTCGTCCCGTCGGCGAACGCCACCGCGCCCTGGGCCGCGGGGGCCGGTTCCGGCGCTCCCGAGCCGGCGAACGCGCCCGCGTCCGGGACGGTGACCGCCATCGCGCGTACGGACGCGCAGGCGGACCCCCAGGCCGGCCCCGGCTCGGGCCGGGGCGCCGCCCCGCAGACCGCGGGGCAGGCCTCCCTGGCCCTCGCGGACACCGGCGGGATCGACACCACCCCGTACCTGCTGGGCGGCACGCTCTGCCTGGGCCTCGGGGCCGGCTTCGTCACCTTCTCCGTACGCCGCTCACGCGCCGTCTAGCGCGGTCCGCGCACACGGCAAGGGCCGCCCCCGGGATCGACTCCCGGGGGCGGCCCTTCGCGCGTACCCCGTCCGGGGCCGGCGGGTCCTAGGCGAGCGGACCCGTCACCGGCTCCACCGCGGCGACCAGCCCGCCCGTACGGACGAACGCGTCGGCGGCGGCCAGGTCGGGGGCGAGGAAACGATCCGGCCCGGGGCCCGCCACACCGGCGGCGCGCGCCGCCGCGATGGCGGCCCGGCTGGCCGGGGCCGGGGTGAGGCCGTGGCGCAGCTCTATGGCCCGGGTGGCCGCGTACAGCTCGATCGCGATGATCCGGGTCAGGTTGTCGATGGCGGTACGGAGCTTGCGCGCGGCCGACCAGCCCATCGAGACGTGGTCCTCCTGCATGGCGGAGGAGGGGATCGAGTCGGCGGAGGCCGGGACGGCCAGCCGCTTCATCTCGCTGACCAGGGCGGCCTGCGTGTACTGGGCGATCATCAGCCCGGAGTCGACGCCCGCGTCCTCGGCGAGGAAGGGCGGCAGCCCGTGCGAGCGGTTCTTGTCGAGGAGGCGGTCCGTGCGGCGCTCGGCGATCGAGCCGAGGTCGGCGGCGGCGATGGCCAGGAAGTCCAGGACGTACGCGACCGGCGCGCCGTGGAAGTTCCCGTTGGACTCCACCCGCCCGTCGGGCAGCACCACCGGGTTGTCGACGGCCGAGGCCAGCTCCCGCGAGGCCACCAGGGCGGCGTGCGCCATGGTGTCGCGGCCCGCGCCGGCGACCTGCGGGGCGCACCGCACCGAGTAGGCGTCCTGGACGCGCGGCGCGGTTTCCTCCTGGTAGTGGCGGACCAGCCCGGAGCCCTCCAGGACGGCGGCCATGTTCGCGGCGGAGGCACCCTGGCCGGGGTGCGGGCGGATGGCGTGCAGCTCGGGCGCGAGCACCTTCTCGGTGCCGAGCAGGGCCTCCAGCGTCAGCGCCGCGGTGATGTCGGCGGAGGTGTAGAGCTTGCCGAGGTCGGCGAGGGCCATGATCAGCATGCCGAGCATGCCGTCGGTGCCGTTGAGGAGGGCCAGGCCCTCCTTCTCGCGGAGCTCGACCGGCTCGATCCCCGCTTCGGCGAGCAGCTCGCCGGCGGGCCGGACGACCCCGTCGGGACCCTCGGCGTCGCCTTCGCCCATCAGGGCGAGAGCGCAGTGGGAGAGCGGCGCCAGGTCGCCGGAGCAACCGAGCGAGCCGTACTCGTGCACGACGGGGGTGATGCCCGCGTTCAGCACGTCGGCCATCGTCCGGGCGACGGACGGGCGGACGCCGGTGTGTCCGGAGGCGACGGTCTTCAGCCGCAGGAACATCAGGGCGCGCACGACCTCCCGCTCGACGCGCGGGCCCATGCCGGCGGCGTGCGAACGGACGATGTTGCGCTGGAGCTGCGCGCGCAGCTCGGGGCTGATGTGCCGGGAGGCGAGGGCGCCGAACCCGGTGGACACCCCGTAGACGGGTTCGGGCTTGGCGGCGAGGGCATCGACGATCTCGCGGGCGCGGGCGAGGGCGTCGAGCGCCTCCCCGGACAGCTCGACGCGCGCGTTGCCGCGGGCTACGGCGATGACGTCCTCGGCAGTGGTCCCGGACGTCCCCACCACGACAGTGTGCATATCCATATTCAGCACCCTACGGACTGAATCGCTTCATGTCACTAGCGACTTTCACGAGGGCCCCTTACGCCTTCGCGAGCGGGCCCGGGCAACATGCTCGCCCCCTCTGCCACGCCCCCTCTGCCACGCCCCCTCCCCTACGCCCGCCCCCGGAAGCGCCGCCGTTCGCCGCGCGCCTCCTGCTGGGCGGCGTCGGCCAGCAGGACCACGGCGGTGTCCCGCCCGGCGACGACGGGCTCGGGCGAGCGGGCGGCCTTCGCCTTGTACTGGGCGGCGTCCGCCAGCCGGAACAGCCGTCGCGAGGAGGTCACCTGCCCGATCGGGTCCCCCGTCGAGGCCACCCCGCAGGCCACGCCCTCCCCGAGCTCCAGCTCGGCGGCGCGCCGGCACAGCTCCTCGGTCACCCGGACCACCTCGTCGGCCGGGGGTCCGGCGCTCACCAGGCAGAACTCGTCACCGCCGAGCCGGGCGACGAGCGCGCCCGGGAGCATGGCCCCGCAGAGGCTGAGCACCGACCCGAACCGCTCCAGCAGCCGGTCGCCCGTGGCGTGCCCGAGGGTGTCGTTGACCTTCTTGAGCCCGTTCAGGTCACAGACCACGAGGCTCACCGCGATCCCGGTGCGCCGGTGCTCCTCCAAGGCCTCGTCGAGCCGCATGTCCACCGCCCGGCGGTTGGCGAGCCCGGTCAGCGGGTCGGTGAAGGCGAGCCGCCGGGCCTCCTCCAGCCGGTCGCTCTGCGCGAGCCCGGCGGCGACGACCGCCGCGAGGACGGTCGCGAACTCGGCGTCGTCCTCGTCGAAGTCGGGCAGCCCCTCGTCCCGGGCCACGTACAGCTCGCCCCAGGCGCGCCCGCTGAGCACGATCGGCGCGACCACGCAGGTGCCGCGGCCCCGCCGGCGCAGGGCCTCGCCGCGCCGGCCCGGGCGGCCGCCGCCGGCGCTCTCGACCCAGGCGTGGGGACCGCCGCCGCCGGCCCACCGCTCGTGCAGGAACTCGGCGATCTCGGGGAAGTCGTGGACGGGGTACGACTCGTCCTCGGGGAACTCCTCCTCCCCCGGCCGCCGCTCGCCCTCGTTGACGAGGACCCGCAGCCGGCCCCGCTCCCGCTCCCAGGCGGAGATCGCGGCGAACGACCCGTCCATCGCCAGGCGCGCACCCCGGGCGGCCGCCCGCACGCTGTCCCGCGGCGCGCACGCGGCGGCCATGGCCTGCGCAAGGCCCACGACGGCTCGCAGCCGCCCGTCGACTCCCATCACCCCAGCCTAGGGAAACATGTCCGATTCGGTGACGCTCGGCTGCGGCATCCGGGGACGCCCGGCGCGGGCCGCCCGGGGCCCGCTCGCCGGGCCGCGGCGGCCGCCGCCCGGGCCGGCGCCGGGAGGCCCTGGGCCGACGGGTCGCCGCGCCTGCGCCCCGGCGGAGCCGCCGCCCCGGCGCGGATCCCTGCTACACCCCGGGCCAGTTCGGCTTGCGCTTCTCGTTGAAGGCGGCCACGCCCTCGGCCCGGTCCCCGGAGAAGGCCACCGTCCGCCAGGCCGCGTCCTCGATCTCCAGGCCGGCCGCCAGGTCCATCCCGTGCCCCAGGCGCAGCGCCCGCTTGGCGGCCCGCAGCCCGACCGGCGAATTGGCCGCCATCCGCGCGGCCAGCGCCAGCGCCTCGTCGCGGTCCTGCCCGGCCGGCACCACCGCGTCGACCAGGCCCAGGGACAGGGCCTCCGCCGCCTCCACCCGCCGGGCCGTGAAGATCAGCTCGGCCGCGCGGGCCGCGCCCACCCGCCGCGGCAGCAGCTGCGTACCGCCCCCGCCCGGGATCACGCCCACCGATACCTCGGGCAGGCCCACCACCGCCGTCTCGTCGGCCACGATCACGTCGCAGGCCAGCGCCAGCTCGAAGCCGCCGCCCAGCGCGAAGCCGTGCACGGCCGCGATCGTCGGCACGGGCAGCTCCAGTACGCCCCCGTACGCACCCCGCGTCGTCGGCCGCTGGCGCACCAGCTCGGCGTCCGAGAGGGAGTTGCGCTCCTTGAGGTCGGCCCCGACGCAGAAGGCCCGCTCGGCGGTGGACGACAGCACCACCACCCGTACCGACGGGTCCGCCGACAACTCCGCGCAGGCCGCGCCGATGGCCCGCGCCATGTCCGTCGACACCGCGTTCATGGCCTTCGGCCGGTCCAGGACCAGCTCCACGACCCCGTCGCCGCCATGCCGACGTACGCTGACGAACTCCGACTGCACCGACACTGGAACCCTCCCGGTTAACGAACGTTATCCCGGGATCTTAGGCTTCCGCCGCGTCAGCGACCAGGGCTCCACGACCCCCAGACCACGCACTGGCCGCTGCCACATCGGCTGGAGCGCGAAGCGGTACGCACCGCCGCCCTCCTCCGCCTCGGCCTCCTTCTCCGAGACCGGCGCGGCGCCCGTACGGCCGAGTTCCTCCGCCATCGCCCCGTCCACCAGCACCGCGTCCTTCGGCGCTATCGACGTCAGCCGGCTCGCCAGGTTCACCGTGGTCCCGAAGACGTCGCCCATCCGGGTCGTCACGGTCCCGAAGGCGATCCCGACCCGCAGCTCCGGCATCTGCGGATCGGCCTCCATCGTCTCGATCAGCCGCAGCGCGATCTCCGCCGCCGTCGCCGCGTCGTCGGCGGCGTACAGGACCTCGTCACCGAGCGTCTTGATCAGCCGGCCGCCGTGGGCCGCCACCAGGTCGGCCGAGGTGGTCTCGAAGGACTCGACGAGCTCGCCGAGCTCCTCCTCTTCAAGCCGCCGGGTCAGCCGGGTGAAGCCCACCAGGTCCGCGAAGCCCACCGCGAGCCGCCGGTCGACCATCTCCTCGTCGTCGGCGACCTGCACCACCCGCCCGGTGGCGGCCGCCAGCTGGCGGCGCCACACGTAGACGAGGAACTCCTCCAGCTCCGGCAGCAGCAGCTCGACCAGCGGGTACGTGACCTCCGTACGGGTCATCCCCGGTTCCGGCGGCTCCGTCAGCCCCTCCAGGAAGGAGTCGATCTGCCATTCGGCCAGCCGGGCGGTGGTCTGCCCCGTGGAGCGCGCCACCTGCACGGCCATCGGCTCGCTCAGCAGCCCCGCCTCCACCAGGCCGGCGAGCCGGCGCAGCGCCAGGACGTCCGCCTCCGTGAGGGCCTTGGCCTGGCCGATGTCCGCGAAGCCCATCGCCCGCCAGAAGCGCGAGGCGAGCTCCATCGACACCCCGGCGCTGCGGGCCGCCTGGAACGGGGTGTACCGGCGCTCGGCACCCAGGATCAGCTGCTCCAGCCGGATGGCGAGCGGGTCCGCCGTCGGCTGGACGGTGTGGTCGACCTCGTGGTGAGGGGTGTGCTGGTCGCGCCCGATGGGAGTGCCCGGGCCGGGGGACCCGGGGGCGGACGCGCCGGACGTAGGGTCGTCGACGGTCAAGGGCCGCCTCCTGTCCATTCCGTGCGCACTGCCCTGCCGAACCGGGTGATCACCGCGAGCACCGGGATCGCCTAAACCATACGGCAGGTGTGCCGTAGCTCACTCCTTCAGTCGGGGGCTCCCCCACCACGGGGCGCTCCTGCGGCCGACGGCTAGTGCACCGACCGCAGGTGGACCACGTCGCCCGCGCCCACCGCCTCGTGGGCGTCCTCCGCGGTCCGGACCACCAGCCGCCCGTCCGTGTCGACCGCTTCGGCCGTCCCGGTGAGGGTGCGGCCCCCGGGCAGCTCGGCCCGCACGTGCCGGCCGAGGGTGGCGCAGTGCGTCGCGTACGCCTCCTGCAGGCCGCTGGCGGCCGGATCGCCGCCCGCCGCCCGCCAGTCCCCGTACCACTGCTCCAGGGAGCGCAGCACGGCCTTCAGCAGCGGCTCCCGGTCCGTCACCGCGGCTTTCGCCAGCAGCAGGGACCCGGCTTCCGGCACCGGCAGCTCCTCCGCGGTCAGGGACACGTTCAGCCCGATCCCGAGGACCACGCCGTCGGCCACCCGCTCGGCGAGGATGCCGCCCGTCTTGCGCTCCGAGCCCCCGACGTTGACCAGCAGGTCGTTGGGCCACTTGAGGGCGGTGTCCACCCCGGCGCCCCGGGACAGGCCGGTGGTGACGGCCACCCCGGCCAGCAGGGTCAGCCACCCCCACCGCTCCTGCGGGACGGCCCCTCCCGGCTTCAGCAGCACGGAGAAGAACAGCCCGGACCGCGCCGGGGCGACCCAGCTGCGGTCGAGGCGGCCGCGGCCGGCGGTCTGCTCCTCGGCGACGAGCACGGCCCCCTCGGGCAGCTCCCCGGCCCGGGCGGCGAGATCGGTGTTCGTGGACCCGGTGGCGGTGACCACCTCCACGGAGGACCACAGCCCTTCCCCGGTGACCAGGGCCCGCTGCAGGGCGGCGGCGTTCAGCGGCGGCCGTTCCAGGCTCGACCAGCGGTCCTCGGAGGGTCCTGGGGTAGCTGCTCCTGATGCATCTGATGGCGTCATGCAACCCACAGTAGGTGTGTCAAACGCCGCACTGCCGAGCGCCATGCCCGCCGATACGCTACGCACCAGTAGCCAGCAGTAGTCAATCAATTGACCAGGCAGTTGACACCACACAGGGAGCCGCGACCCCGATGTCACAACCCTCAGAGCCGATCGACATGCACACGACCGCGGGCAAGATCGCGGACCTGCAGCGCCGCATCGACGAAGCCACCCACGCCGGGTCCGCGCGGGCGGTGGAGAAGCAGCACGCCAAGGGGAAGCTGACGGCGCGTGAGCGGGTCGCCCTGCTGTTGGACGAGGGCTCGTTCGTCGAGCTCGACGAGTTCGCCCGGCACCGGTCGACCAACTTCGGGCTGGAGAAGACCCGCCCCTACGGCGACGGCGTCGTCACCGGCTACGGCACGGTGGACGGCCGCCCGGTGGCCGTGTTCTCGCAGGACTTCACCGTCTTCGGCGGAGCCCTCGGCGAGGTCTACGGCCAGAAGATCATGAAGGTCATGGACTTCGCGCTGAAGACGGGCTGCCCGCTCGTCGGCATCAACGACTCCGGCGGCGCCCGCATCCAGGAGGGCGTCAGCGCCCTCGGCATGTACGGCGAGATCTTCCGCCGGAACGTGCACGCCTCCGGGGTGATCCCGCAGATCAGCCTGATCGTCGGCCCCTGCGCCGGCGGCGCCGTGTACTCCCCCGCCATCACCGACTTCACCGTGATGGTCGACCAGACCTCGCACATGTTCATCACCGGTCCGGACGTCATCAAGACGGTCACCGGCGAGGACGTGGGCTTCGAGGAGCTGGGCGGCGCCCGCACCCACAACTCCACCTCGGGCGTGGCCCACCACATGGCCGGGGACGAGAAGGACGCCATCGAGTACGTCAAGTCCCTGCTGGCGTACCTGCCGTCGAACAACCTCTCCGAGCCGCCCGCCTTCCCGGAGGAGGCGGACACCGAGGTCTCCGACGCCGACCGCGAGCTCGACGTCCTGATCCCGGACAGCGCCAACCAGCCGTACGACATGCACACCGTGATCGAGCACGTGCTCGACGACGGGGAGTTCCTGGAGACGCAGTCCCTGTTCGCGCCGAACATCCTCACCGGCTTCGGCCGGGTCGAGGGCCACCCGGTGGGCATCGTCGCCAACCAGCCGATGCAGTTCGCCGGCTGCCTGGACATCGACGCCTCGGAGAAGGCGGCGCGCTTCGTGCGGACCTGCGACGCCTTCAACATCCCGGTGCTCACGTTCGTGGACGTACCGGGCTTCCTGCCGGGTACCGACCAGGAGTACAACGGAATCATCCGGCGCGGCGCGAAGCTGATCTACGCCTACGCCGAGGCCACCGTCCCCCTGATCACCGTCATCACCCGCAAGGCCTTCGGCGGCGCGTACGACGTCATGGGCTCCAAGCACCTCGGCGCGGACCTGAACCTGGCCTGGCCGACCGCGCAGATCGCCGTCATGGGCGCCCAGGGCGCGGTCAACATCCTGCACCGCCGCGCCCTCGCGGAGGCGGAGGAGGCGGGCAACGCCGAGGAGACCCGGGCGCGGCTCATCGCCGAGTACGAGGACACCCTCCTCAACCCGTACACGGCCGCCGAGCGCGGCTACATCGACGCGGTGGCCATGCCGTCCGAGACCCGGGCGCACGTGGTCAAGGGGCTGCGTCAGCTGCGCACCAAGCGGGAGTCCCTGCCCCCGAAGAAGCACGGCAACATCCCCCTCTAGGAGGTCAGTCCTGTGGTGATCAAGGTCGTCAAGGGGAACCCGACCCCGGAGGAGCTGGCCGCCGCACTGGCGGTGGTCCAAGCGCGCGCGGCGGCACTGGCCTCGGTGCCGCCCGACGCGCAGCGGATGGCGGACGCGTGGGCGGCGCCGTCCCGGGTCGCGCGGCGCACGCTGCCGCAGCCGGGACCGCGCGCGTGGGCGCGTACGTACTGGCCGGGCTAGGACGGCCCGGGCGGAAGATGGGGTGAACGGAGGGTGGCGCCTGAGTACCCGTACTCAGGCGCCACTGCGCTGCCCGGGTCCAGGATCGGGGCATGCTCTGGTCAGACCCGAAGAACGAGCCGCCCGAGGACATGCGCGACGCGCAGGCGATGCTCCGGCGGTTGACCCTGGTGGTCGCCCTCGCGATGCTCGTGGTCGTGTACGTCCTGGGCGTGGGCTTCTGACGGGGCCTCCGGGGCGGCGCGTGGGCGCGGGCCGGGCCGGGTCGCGGGGCGCTGCCCCGGCCGTACCGCGGTACGGCGCCCGGCCGCGGCTCCGGGCCGCAGCGCGGGCAGCAGCGTGGCCCCACCGGCCGTGCCGCGGGCCCCGGGGCCGCGCCTACGATGGCGGGCATGACTGCCGAACCCCGCGCCCGCGCCCTGGTGCTCGCCTCCGCCTCCCCCGCCCGGCTGAACCTGCTGCGGCAGGCCGGGCTCGCCCCGCACGTGATCGTCAGCCACTTCGACGAGGACGCGCTCAGCGCCGAGACCCCCGCCGAACTGGCCCTGGCCCTGGCCGAGGCGAAGGCCGGCGTGGTGGCGGCCCAGGACGAGGCGGCGGGTGCCCTGGTGATCGGGTGCGACTCGGTGCTGGAGCTGGACGGCGAGGCGCTGGGCAAGCCGGCGGACGCCGAGGAGGCCACCGCCCGCTGGAAGGCGATGCGCGGGCGCTCCGGGGTGCTGCGCACCGGGCACTGCGTGATCGACACCGCGACCGGGCGCCAGGTCTCGGCCACGGCCTCCACGACGGTCCACTTCGGCGAGCCGACGGACGCGGAGGTGGCCGCGTACGTGGCGAGCGGCGAGCCGCTGCACGTGGCGGGGGCGTTCACCCTGGACGGGCTGTCGGCGCCCTTCATCGAGGGCATCGACGGTGATCACGGCAACGTCATCGGGCTCTCCATGCCGCTGCTGCGCTCCCTCCTGGGCGAACTCGGCGTGTCGATCACGGACTTGTGGGCCTGAGCTCCTGGAGGTCCGCCTCAGGGCGGCTGGGGGCCGCGTAGAGGGTCAGGGTCAGCACGAGCAGGCACAGGATCAGCATCATCGCCGCGAAGGCGCCCCAGCCGACCAGTCCGACGGCGAGGGCGCCGAGCAGCCCGTGGGTGACGGCGGCGGTGATGAGGACGATCCGGGCGAAGCGGCCCGGAGCCCGGTCGCGCAGGGCGGCGTAGACCAGCAGCACGGAGCACAGCAGGAGGAAGGCTCCGATGCCCGCCCCCATCGCGTAGGTTGTTGCGGACATGACATCCGGATCCATGCCCGCGACGGACATCGACTGGTTCTGCGTGGTCCGGCCGAGGACGATGTGGACGAAGACGAGCAGCACGGCCTCCGCCGCGATCACGAGCGCCGCCGCGGCGGCCACGAGTCTGCGCAGCACGGCAGCCCCCACCCCACACACCACCCCTCACAAGCACAAGCCTGTTCGACGCCTGGAGGCTACTAACGGGTAAACGTGCGGACAAGGGGCCGGGCCGCATCGTTACGGGAACACGCCGAGCGGAAGGCGATCAAGCAAAGAAAGCATGGGCCGTTCGTAGGGACTCGACAAAGAATCACCCGGGGCCGCTGACCCGGCGGACAGAGACCTCGTATGTCTCACAGGGTTACTGTGCAGTCGGGGATCCCCCTGACCTGGGGCACCACAAGGCCTTTCCGGCTCAAGGTGGACTCGAATCACACTCCGTGTGGGCAAGGTCACCTCTGGATAAGGGTCGAAAGGCCGTGTGGGCTGTCCCTAAACTCAGCTTGTTTCAAGGAGGGAGCCATCGTGCGCAAGGTGCTCATCGCCAACCGTGGCGAAATCGCTGTCCGCGTTGCTCGGGCCTGCCGGGATGCCGGAATCGCAAGCGTAGCCGTCTACGCCGATCCGGACCGGGACGCTCTGCATGTCCGCGCGGCCGACGAAGCTTTCGCGTTGGGCGGTGACACCCCGGCCGCGAGCTACCTGGACATCTCCAAGGTCCTGCAGGCCGCCGCCGACTCCGGCGCGGACGCCATCCACCCCGGATACGGCTTCCTCTCCGAGAACGCCGAATTCGCGCAGGCCGTCATCGACGCGGGCCTGACCTGGATCGGCCCGCCCCCGCAGGCCATCCGGGACCTCGGCGACAAGGTCGCCGCCCGGCACATCGCACAGCGCGCCGGCGCGCCGCTGGTCGCCGGTACGCCGGACCCGGTCTCCGGGGCCGAGGAGGTCGTCGCCTTCGCCAAGGAGCACGGCCTGCCGATCGCGATCAAGGCCGCCTTCGGCGGCGGCGGCCGCGGCCTGAAGGTCGCCCGCACCCTGGATGAGGTGCCGGAGCTCTACGACTCCGCCGTGCGCGAGGCCGTCGCCGCCTTCGGGCGCGGCGAGTGCTTCGTCGAGCGCTACCTCGACAAGCCGCGCCACGTCGAGACCCAGTGCCTGGCCGACAAGCACGGCAACGTGGTCGTCGTCTCCACGCGTGACTGCTCGCTGCAGCGCCGCCACCAGAAGCTCGTGGAGGAGGCGCCCGCGCCGTTCCTCTCCGAGGCGCAGAACGCGGAGCTGTACGCCGCCTCGAAGGCGATCCTGAAGGAGGCCGGCTACGTCGGCGCCGGCACGGTCGAGTTCCTGGTCGGCACCGACGGCACGATCTCCTTCCTGGAGGTCAACACCCGTCTGCAGGTCGAGCACCCGGTCACCGAAGAGGTCACCGGCATCGACCTGGTGCGCGAGATGTTCCGCATCGCCGACGGCGAGGAGCTCGGCTACGGGGACCCGGTGCTGCGGGGTCACTCCTTCGAGTTCCGCATCAACGGCGAGGACCCGGGCCGCAACTTCCTGCCGGCCCCCGGCACGGTGACGAAGTTCGCCCCCCCGACGGGCCCGGGCGTCCGCCTGGACGCGGGCGTCGAGTCGGGTTCGGTCATCGGCCCGGCCTGGGACTCGCTGCTGGCGAAGCTCGTCATCACCGGCGCCACCCGCGAGCAGGCCCTGCAGCGCGCCGCCCGCGCGCTCGCCGAGTTCGAGGTCGAGGGCATGGCCACGGCCATCCCGTTCCACCGCGCGGTGGTGGCCGACCCGGCCTTCGCCCCGACCGACGGCACCCCGTTCACGGTCCACACCCGCTGGATCGAGACGGAGTTCGTCAACGAGATCCCCGCCTTCTCGGCCCCCGCGGCCGAGGACGTGGACGAGGAGCCGGGCCGCGAGACGGTGGTCGTCGAGGTCGGCGGCAAGCGCCTGGAGGTCTCCCTCCCGTCCTCGCTGGGCATGACCCTGGCCCGCACGGCGGCGGCGGGCGGCGCGAAGCCGAAGCGCCGCGCGGCGAAGAAGTCCGGTCCGGCCGCCTCGGGCGACACCCTGGCGTCCCCGATGCAGGGCACGATCGTCAAGGTCGCGGTCGAGGAGGGTCAGCAGGTCAACGAGGGCGACCTGGTCGTCGTCCTGGAGGCCATGAAGATGGAACAGCCCCTGAACGCCCACCGCACGGGCACGATCGTGGGCCTGACGGCGGAGGTCGGCGCGAGCCTCACGTCGGGCGCGACGATCTGTGAGATCAAGGACTGACCCCTCGCACCACCGAGGCCCGGGAACCCCTCACGGGGTTCCCGGGCCTCTCCCGTTCCCGAACCGGGGCCACGCCGCCACGCGAACCACGGAGCCCGGCGGCAGCCCGGGGCAAGCCGCACGCGCGGGACGCCCGCCCGACGGGCCGAGCCCGGGCCACGCCCACACGCGGCAGCGCCGCGGGAAGCGTGGCGGCGGTGCACGCGCAGGGCGCCCGGCCCACCTGCGAGGCCCGGGCGCACCCCGCCACACGGCAAGGGTGGCGGGAGGAGCCCGGCGAAACGGGGCCGACGGCCCGGACGGAGGCGCACACTGGCCCGTCGCCTTCCTGGCGGAGCCGGGAAGCACGCCGCCCACCACCAGGCGGCAAACGGCGCGGGGCCGAGGGGCGGCCCGCGCGGGATGCGCACGGCGAGCCGTCGCCCCACGGGCGAAGCCCGGAGGCACACCGACACACGGCAAAGGGTGCGGGCGGGGCGCGCGCCGGCCCGCCGCCGGTCAGCATCCGCCGTGCGCGGCAAAGCCTCGGGAAGCGGGGCAGGGCGCCCGGCCGACGGGCGGAGCCCGGGCCCTGCGGGGTTCCCCGTTCCCTGGGGCTCCGCCCCAGACCCCTTGCCAGGCGGCGCGTGCTCCCGGGCTCTGCCCGGGGGTCGTCGGCCGCTGTGCGCATCCAAGCCCGCGCAGCCCGTTTCCCGGGGCGCCGCCGCGCAGCCAGCGGCCGAGGCATGGACACGGCCCCAGGGCACAGCAGCCGGGCAAGACACGCCGGACCACCGCGCACAACGGAACAAGCAACCGCCAGGCGGGAAAGCCGGGCCTCGGGCGTACCGGCCGATTGGGGCTGCCGGGCAGCCGGACCCGTCGGGCCGTCAGGCGGCTGGACAGGACACGCCGGACACTGCCGGGCCGGGCACACGGGCAGCCGGGGCCGGGCAGGACCGGTGGGCAGACCAAGTCGGGCCGTCCGAGCCGGGCCGGACAGGCCAGCCGCCGGGCGGGGCAACCAGGCGCACCAGGCGGCCGGTCAAAACACACCGGGCCACCGGTCAGGTCGGTCACAGCCGATCGGGCACGCAGGCCACCGGAGCACACGCCGGGCCATCGGGCGGACCGGGCGGGCCGACCGCCGCGTCAACGCCCGGGCCGGGGCACGCCGGGTCGGCGGTCACGCCGGGCAGCAGCGAGTCGAGCCAGGCGCGCCAGGCTTGCCCGGCACCAGCGAGCCGCGCCGGGCCACGCCGGGCCGCCACCGCGCCGGCCGCCGGGCGGGGCAGCCGGGCGCAGCAGATCGGGAACGCGGGCCATCGGGCGGACCGGCCGCGCCGGGCATGCCGGGCAGCAGGCACCGAGCCGGGCACCACCGCCGGGCCAGCGGACTGGGCAGGCCGCGCCGGGCCACCGCCCGGTATGCCCCGCAGCAGCGGTCCAGCCGAGCACCGCCGCCCGGGGCCGGGCCCCCGGTTCAGCGGCGGCGGAGGTCGGCCAGGCGGGGGCGGTCCGTGGGGGGTTGGTCCAGTAGGGGGGCGGGCGCGCTGCGGAGTTGCGCCGTCGGGCCGCCGCGGCGTTGCACCGGCAGGGGCGACTCGCGGCGCGGGCGGCGCCCGACCATGCCGTCGCCACCGCCGGAGGCCACCGCTCCCGCCACCGTGATCTGCACGCCCTGGTCCGCCAGCGCCTGGAGCTCCGTCGCCGCCCGGTCGTCGTGGGCCGGCGGCTCGTCCGTGACCAGCCGCGTCATCACGTCCGTCGGCACGGTCTGGAACATGGTGTCGGTGCCGAGCTTCGTGTGGTCGGCCAGCACCACCACCTCCGCGGCGGCCTGCACCAGCGCCCGGTCCACGCTCGCGCTGAGCATGTTGGACGTGGACAGCCCGCGCTCGGCGGTCAGACCGCTCCCGGAGAGGAAGGCCCGCGAGACCCGCAGCCCCTGCAGGGACTGCTCGGCCCCGCTGCCGACCAGCGCGTAGTTGGAGCCCCGCAGGGTTCCGCCCGTCATGACGACCTCCACCCGGTTGGCGTGGGCCAGCGCCTGCGCGACCAGGAGGGAGTTCGTGACGACGGTCAGTCCGGGCACCCGGGCGAGCCGGCGGGCCAGCTCCTGGGTCGTGGTGCCCGCGCCGACGACGACGGCCTCGCCTTCTTCGACGAGGCCGGCCGCGACATCGGCGATGGCGGTCTTCTCCGCCGTCGCGAGATGGGACTTTTGCGGAAACCCGGACTCCCGCGTGAAACCGCCCGGCAAGACCGCACCGCCGTGTCGGCGGTCGAGGAGTCCTTCTGCCTCCAGTGCCCGCACGTCCCGCCGTACGGTCACTTCGGAGGTCTGGACGACGCGGGCGAGCTCCCGGAGCGATACCGCTCCGTTGGCCCGCACCATTTCGAGAATCAATTGGCGACGTTCTGCAGCGAACACGAAACTGACAGTAACCCGGGCGACCGTCTGCTTTCAGCTCCTTGCACCGGAATACCGAAGTTGTCCATAAGGCGGGGTGAGTAGTGGTATACGCGGCCGGTCGGCCAGGTGAACACCGGCCCGCGCACCCCGCACCCCGCCCCAACTCCCCTTGTGGGAGGCGGGCGTTGCCGCCCCTACGCCTCGCCGCCCGCCTTCCGCGTGTGCAACTGCCGCGCCACCTCGGCGATCGATCCGGACAGCGAGGGGTACACGGTGAACGCGTTTGCGATCTGCTCGACCGTCAGGTTGTTGTCGACGGCGATCGAGATGGGGTGGATGAGCTCGCTGGCGCGCGGCGACACGACCACGCCGCCCACCACGATGCCCGTTCCCGGGCGGCAGAACAGCTTCACGAAGCCGTCCCGGATGCCCTGCATCTTGGCGCGCGGGTTGCGCAGCAGCGGGAGCTTCACCACCCGGGCGTCGATCTTGCCCGCGTCCACGTCGGCCTGCGTGTAGCCGACGGTGGCGATCTCGGGGTCGGTGAAGACGTTCGAGGAGACCGTCTTCAGGTTCAGCGGGGCCACCGCGTCACCGAGGAAGTGGTACATCGCGATGCGCCCCTGCATGGCGGCGACGGACGCGAGCGCGAACACCCCGGTGACGTCGCCGGCCGCGTACACGCCCGGCGCCGAGGTGCGGGAGACCTTGTCGGTCCAGATGTGGCCGGAGTCCTTGAGGCGGACCCCGGACTCCTCCAGGTTCATGCCATGGGTGTTGGGCACCGCGCCGACCGCCATCAGGCAGTGCGTACCACCGATGACCCGGCCGTCGGAGAGGGTGACCTCGACGCGGTCGCCCACCCGCTTGGCGGACTCGGCGCGGGAGCGTCCGATCACGTTCATGCCGCGGCGGCGGAAGACGTCCTCCAGGACGGCGGCGGCGTCCGGGTCCTCTCCGGGCAGCACGCGGTCGCGGGAGGACACCAGCGTGACCCGGGACCCGAGCGCCTGGTAGGCACCGGCGAACTCGGCACCGGTGACACCGGAGCCGACCACGATCAGCTCCTCGGGGAGCTCCTCCAGGTCGTAGACCTGCGTCCAGTTCAGGATGCGCTCCCCGTCGGGCATCGCGTCCGGGATCTCGCGCGGGTGGCCGCCGGTCGCGATCAGCACGGCGTCGGCGGTGAGGACGGTCTCGGTGCCGTCGGCGGCGGTGACGATGACGTCGCGCGTGCCGTCGATGCCCTGCGGGCCGCCGAGCTTGCCGCGGCCGCGGATGACCCGCGCGCCGGCCCGGGTGACCGAGGCGGTGATGTCGTGCGACTGGGCGAGGGCGAGGCGCTTGACGCGCCGGTTCACCTTGCCGAGGTCGACGCCCACGACCCGCGCGGCCTGCTCCAGGGGCGGGGTGTCGTCGGCGACGACGATGCCGAGCTCCTCGTACGACGAGTCGAAGGTCGTCATGACCTCGGCGGTCGCGATGAGTGTCTTGGAGGGTACGCAGTCGGTGAGGACCGAGGCGCCACCGAGGCCGTCGCAGTCGACGAGGGTCACCTCCGCGCCGAGCTGGGCCCCTACCAGGGCCGCCTCATACCCGCCGGGTCCGCCGCCGATGATCACGATCCGGGTCACGAAAACTCCGCCTCACGTCTACCCGGCCGGCTGCCGCCCCGGCCGGGGCTTCCGGGGGGTGTCCCCGGGGGATGCATTCCGTGCTCCATTGTCCCGCACGCTTCAAGGTGCTTCTCCCCCGGTCCGGCCATCCGGGCACGCCGTCATCGCCACCCCTCCCGTACCCTCGACGTCATGTCGCTCTACGCCGCGTACGCCGGCAACCTCGACCCGCGGCTGATGACGCGCCGCGCCCCGCATTCGCCGCTGCGCGGCACGGGCTGGATCAACGACTGGCGGCTGACCTTCGGCGGCGAGCAGATGGGCTGGGAGGGGGCCCTCGCGACGATCGTCGAGGCCCCGCGCCACCAGGTCTTCGTCGCCCTGTACGACATCGCGCCGCTGGACGAGGACTCGATGGACCGGTGGGAGGGCGTCGGCCTCGACATCTACCGCCGGATGCGGATCCGCGTCCACACCCTCGACGGCGAAGAGGCCGCGTGGTGCTACGTGCTGAACGGCTACGAGGGCGGCCTCCCCTCGGCGCGCTACCTCGGCGAGATCGCGGACGCGGCCGAGTCGGCGGGCGCGCCGCACGACTACGTGATGGAGCTCCGCAAGCGCCCCTGCTGAGGCCTGCCAGACGCCCCACCCGGCCCATCCGGGACGTTTCGGCGGAAACGACAAGGCAACGATCCGAACACCGTGAGCTGCGCCATCTACGCGCGTAGGCTCAGAGCGGTTACGCTCGTCAGCGTGAACGCATCTGTTACCGACCCCTTCGCCGACGCCGCCGCCGCGGCCGCCCGCCTGCGTGAGCTGACCGGCGCCGAGACCCACGATGTCGCCCTCGTCATGGGCTCCGGCTGGGCCCCCGCCGCGGAGGCGCTCGGCGCCCCCGAGGCCGAGTTCCCCGTCACCGAGCTGCCCGGCTTCCCGCCCCCCGCCGTCGAGGGCCACGGCGGCAAGATCCGCTCGTACAAGATCGGCGACAAGCGCGCGCTGCTCTTCCTCGGCCGGACCCACTACTACGAGGGCCGCGGCGTCGCCGCCGTCGCCCACGGTGTGCGTACCGCCGTCGCCGCCGGCTGCAAGACCGTCGTGCTGACCAACGGCTGCGGCGGTCTGCGCGAGGGCATGAAGCCCGGCCAGCCGGTCCTGATCAGCGACCACCTGAACCTGACGGCCGCCTCGCCGATCATCGGCGCGAACTTCGTGGACCTGACGGACCTGTACTCGCCGAAGCTCCGCGCCATGTGCAAGGAGATCGACCCCACCCTCGAAGAGGGCGTCTACGTCCAGTTCCCCGGCCCGCACTACGAGACCCCGGCCGAGATCAACATGATCCGCGTCATGGGCGCCGACCTGGTCGGCATGTCCACCGTGCTGGAGGCCATCGCCGCCCGTGAGGCCGGCGCCGAGGTGCTCGGCATCTCCCTGGTCACCAATCTGGCGGCGGGTCTGTCCGGCGAGCCGCTGAACCACGAAGAGGTGCTGCAGGCCGGCCGTGACTCGGCCGCCCGCATGGGCACGCTGCTGACCCAGGTTCTCGCCCGTATCTGAGCGACCGTACGAGAGGTAAGGCGGAAGTAGTGCAGGAAGTGCA
Organism: Streptomyces sp. NPDC043680; assembly: GCF_056436685.1. Classification (NCBI taxonomy): domain Bacteria; kingdom Bacillati; phylum Actinomycetota; class Actinomycetes; order Kitasatosporales; family Streptomycetaceae; genus Streptomyces; species Streptomyces sp. NPDC043680. Next base: position 602,498 of record NZ_JBWKCE010000001.1, read on the forward strand.
GGACGACCTGATCGCACGGGCCCAGGCCTGGCTGGCCGAGGACCCGGACCCGGAGACGGCGCAGGAGCTGGCCGCGCTCATCGAGGCCGGTGACACGGCCGCCCTCGCGGACCGCTTCTCCGGCACCCTCCAGTTCGGCACCGCCGGACTGCGCGGCGAGATCGGCGCGGGTCCGATGCGGATGAACCGCTCGGTGGTCATCCGGGCGGCGGCGGGCCTCGCGGCCTACCTGAAGGCCCAGGGCCACGCCGGCGGCCTGGTCGTCGTCGGCTACGACGCGCGGTACAAGTCGGCGGACTTCGCCCGCGACACCGCCGCCGTGATGACCGGCGCCGGGCTCCGTGCGGCCGTCCTGCCCCGGCCCCTGCCGACGCCCGTCCTCGCGTACGCCATACGGCACCTGGGGGCCGTCGCCGGCGTCGAGGTGACCGCGAGCCACAACCCGCCCCGGGACAACGGCTACAAGGTCTACCTCGGCGACGGCTCGCAGATCGTGTCCCCCGCGGACGTGGAGATCGCGGCCGAGATCGCCCGCGTGACGACCCTCGCGTCCGTACCGCGGCCGGAGTCCGGCTGGGAGCAGCTCGGCGACGAGGCCCTGGAGGCCTACCTGGCCCGTACGGACGCCGTGCTGACCCCCGGCTCCGCCCGGGGCGTGCGGACCGTCTACACGGCCATGCACGGCGTGGGCAAGGACGTCGTCCTGGCCGCCTTCGCCCGGCACGGCTTCCCGGAGCCGGTGCTGGTCGCCGAGCAGGCCGAGCCCGACCCGGCCTTCCCGACGGTGGCCTTCCCGAACCCGGAGGAGCCGGGTGCGATGGACCTGGCCTTCGCCAAGGCCGCCGAGGTGGGTCCGGACGTCGTGATCGCGAACGACCCGGACGCGGACCGCTGCGCGGTGGCCGTCCCCGACGAAGCGGCGCCGGGCGGCTGGCGGATGCTGCGGGGCGACGAGGTCGGCGCGCTGCTGGCCGCCCACCTCGTGCACAAGGGCGCCCGGGGCGTCTTCGCCGAGTCCATCGTCTCGTCCTCCCTCCTGGGCCGGATCGCGCAGGCCGCGGGCCTCGGGTACGAGGAGACCCTCACCGGCTTCAAGTGGATCGCCCGGGTGGAGGGCCTGCGCTACGGGTACGAGGAGGCGCTCGGCTACTGCGTGGACCCGGAGGGCGTCCGGGACAAGGACGGCATCACCGCGGCCCTGCTGGTGGCGGAGCTGGCGTCGGAGCTCAAGGAGCAGGGCCGGACCCTGACCGACCTGCTGGACGACCTGGCGGTCGAGCACGGCCTGCACGCCACGGACCAGCTGTCGGTGCGCGTCTCGGACCTGTCGGTCATCGCCTCGGCGATGGCGCAGCTGCGGGCGCAGCCGCCGGTGGCCCTGGCGGGCCTGCGGGTGTCCTCGGCGGAGGACCTGACGCGGGGGACGCCGTCCCTGCCGCCGACGGACGGCCTGCGCTACTACCTGGACGGTGACCACAAGGCCCGGGTGATCGTGCGGCCGTCGGGTACGGAGCCGAAGCTGAAGTGCTACCTGGAGGTCGTGGTGCCGGTCGCGGACGCCGCGGACCTGGCGGCGGCCCGCACCCGCGGCCAGGAGGTCCTGGACGCGATCAAGAAGGACCTCGCGGCAGCAGCCGGCATCTGACGCTCCGCGCGTCACGGCTCCGCGCCGCCGCACCGGACTCCGTCCGCCGGTGCGGCGGCAGCGGGGCCCGTCCCGTCCGACGGGCCCCGCTGCCACCCGACCCCCCGAGACCCGTCTCGGGGGGCCGCTGCCGTCTCCGCCCACGGCTGCCGCGTACAGACCCCCCGGTCCGGACCGACCCCGGGAGCAGGAACCGGCCGGGCGGCGGTAGGAACCTGCGAGAAGAGGGGGCACCCCGGCGGCGTTGAACAGCAGCGGCCCCCACAAACCCGCACCCGCCCACGGGCCCCCTCTTCTCGACCACCGACCGGCCCCTGTCCCGCTGCCGGGGCCGGTCCGGGTCACCGGCTGGTGCCCCCGCCCCCCTTCGCCTTCACGCTCCCGCCTCGGGGCCGGTCCCCGGCAAACGACCGGGTCGCGCCGGGGCCGGCGCCTACGGACTCCCCGGTCCGGACCGGCCCCGGGAGCGGGAGCGGCCCGGTCGGCGGTAGGAACCTGCGAGAAGAGGGCACCCCGGCGGCCTTGGAAAGACGGCCCTCAGGACGGGGACGCCGACGGGGAGGTGCCCGGGCGGACCACGTCGCCCAGCGTGGCGACCGATTCCGGGCGGGAGCGGACCGCCTCGGTGCACTCCCACGCCCGCGGCGGATCCGCGTCCGGGCCGCCCAGCACGACCGGCCCCGGACCCGCCGAGACGGCCTCGCTCTCCGCCAGCGTGCACACGATCTGCGACAACGCCACCGGCGGCAGGTCCTCCGGCTTGCGGCTGAGCCGGATGGTGCCCGCCGGGTCACCGGTCCGCGCCGGGGCGACCGCCAGGCCGTCCGGGACCCCGGTCGAGAAGCCCGCGTCCCGCTCCTCCGCCGACGGCTCGCGTTCCAGCACCTCCAGCAGCGCCTGCGCCGCCAGCGACGCCGGGTCCCGGGTGGTCTTCTTCTCCGGTATCGGCACCACCCGCTCCACGCCCACCAGCTGCGAGCCGCACACCAGTTCAATCGTCGCCCGGAAGCCCTGGACGCCGTTCTGCTCGACCGGGACGTCGCACGACACCCGTGACGGCGCCGCCCCGACGTCCACCGGCACCGTCGTCGCCCGGATCCCGCAGGCCGACGTCGCAGCCGCCGTCAGCAGCACCACCAACACCGCGCCCGGCAGGGCCCTACGCGTCCGTGCCCGCGTCACCGGCGATCACCTTCCCCACGTCCACCGGCAGCCGCAGCGTGAACAGCGCGCCGCCCTCCGCAGCATTGGCGGCGGTGATGTCCCCGCCGTGGATGTGCGCGTTCTCCATGGCGATCGACAGGCCGAGCCCGCTGCCGTCCGACTTCGGCCGGGAGGCGCTGGCCTTGTAGAACCGGTCGAAGACGTGCGGCAGCACCTCCTGCGGGATGCCCGGCCCGTTGTCCTTGACCGCGATCACCAGCCACTCGTCCTCCACCCGCACCGACACCCGCACCGGCGAACCGCCGTGCTTGAGGGCGTTCCCGATCAGGTTGGCGAGGATGACGTCGAGCCGCCGCGGGTCCAGCCGCGCCACGATGCCCCGGTCGGCGTCCAGTTCGACCGCGTCGAGCCAGGCCCGCGCGTCGATGCACGCCGTGACCTGGTCGGCGACGTCCACGTCGTCCAGCACCAGCCGCGCCGTCCCCGCGTCGAAGCGGGTGACCTCCATCAGGTTCTCCACCAGGTCGTTGAGCCGCCGGGTCTCGCTGACCACCAGCCCGACCGCCGGTGCGATCATCGGGTCGAGGTCCTCGACCTCCTCCTCCAGCACCTCGGCGACCGCCGTCAGCGCCGTCAGCGGCGTGCGCAGCTCGTGCGACATGTCGGCGACGAAGCGCCGGCTCGCCTCCTCGCGCGCACTCATGTCGGCGACCTTCTTCTCCAGCGCCTCCGCCGTCTTGTTGAACGTGCGTGACAGGTCCGCGAGTTCGTCCGTCCCCGACACGTCCAGCCGGTGGTCCAGCTCCCCCTCGCCGAGCCGGCGCGCCGCGTCCCCCAGCCGCTGTACGGGCTTGAGCACGGTCCGTGCGGCGGCCTGTGCCAGCAGCGCCGAGCCGAGCAGGGCGAGCCCCGTGGCGATGGTCAGCGACCAGCCCAGCGCGTTGAGGTCGTCCCGTTCCTGGGCGAGGGACTTGTACATGTAGCCGGTCGGCCCGCCGCCCACGATGCGCGTGCCGCCCACCAGGTACGGATTGCCGCGCGGCTTCGTGCGCTGCCAGTACATGTGGTACTCGGCGTCGTTCGCCGCCGTGGTCTTCTGCCGGTCGTTCACCGCGTGCTGGAGGGACGCGGGTACGTCGTCCAGCCCGAAGGAGTCGGGCCCGGCCGCGCCGAACACCTTGCGGCGGTCCTTGCGCTCGTGCACCAGCAGCACGCTGTACCCGGGGCTGCTGCCGGCCATCAGCTCGGCGGTGCGCTGCAGCTCCTCGGCCGTCGGGTCGGCGGGCAGCGCCGCGGCCCGGTTCTGCATCTCCTGCCGGAAGTCGCCGAGGGCCGCGTCCTGGGTCCGGGTCAACACCGCCTCGCGGTTGAGCCAGTACGCGATGCCCGAGGCGGAGACCGCGGCCGTCAGGGCGACGAGCGCGAACACGACGAGGAGGCGCAGCCGCAGGCTGGTCCAGCGCCGGCCCGCGAACGGGGGTGCGGTCACTGCGGTGAGTCCAGGCGGTAGCCGACTCCGCGGACGGTCCGGATCAGGGTCGGCGAGGAGGGCACTTCCTCCACCTTGGCGCGCAGCCGCTGCACGCAGGCGTCCACGAGCCGGGAGTCGCCGAGGTAGTCGTGCTCCCACACGAGTCGCAGCAGCTGCTGGCGGGAGAGCGCCTGTCCGGGCCGGCGGCTGAGCTCCAGCAGCAGCCGCAGCTCCGTCGGAGTGAGCTGGAGGTCCTCGCCGTTCTTCGTCACGGTCATCGCCGCCCTGTCGATGACCAGGGACCCGAAGACGGCGGAGTCGCTGGCCTCCCGCTCGCCGCGGCGCAGCACGGCGCGGATGCGTGCGTCGAGCACCCGGCCCTGGACGGGCTTGACGACGTAGTCGTCGGCGCCGGACTCCAGTCCGACGACGACATCGATGTCGTCACTGCGGGCGGTGAGCAGGATGATCGGCAACTGGTCGGTTCGGCGGATCCGCCGGCACACCTCGAAGCCGTCGATCCCGGGCAGCATGACGTCGAGCACGATCAGGTCCGGCCGCTGCTCGCGCAGCAGCTTCAGACCGTCCTCGCCCGTCGCCGCGGTGGCCACACGGTGGCCCTGGCGGGACAGGGAGAGTTCGAGGGCCGTGCGGATGGCGTCGTCGTCCTCGATCAGCAACAGGAAAGGCACGGGCTCATTCTGTCCCATCGGCGGTTGGGAGTTCGACCGTCGGGCGCGACTGATCTCGGCGCGGCCGCTGTGACAGGCCTGTGACAGTCGGCGGACACCCCGGTTAAGTCGGCCGGGCAGGCTTCTGTCAACGAAACAGGGACCCAGCAGGATCCGAAGCAGACTCCACGACGGGGGGCGCGAGATGAACACGCTGCACAGCACCAGCACCAGCGCGGTTGTCACGCGGCTGCACGATGTGAACCGCCGGGCGGGTGTCCGTACGGCGACGGTCGCCCGTCCGCGGCCGGCGCACACGGTGGCCATCGACGCGAACACGTACCGCACGCCCTCCTCGGCTCCGGCACCGGCCCCGTCGCCGTCCTCCACCTCGGAGGCGGAGTTCACGGCCTACGTCCAGGAGCGCCGGGCGGCCCTCTACGCGACGGCCTTCCACCTGACCGGTGACCGCTACGAGGCCGAGGACCTGCTGCAGAGCGCGCTGTTCTCGACGTACCGGGCGTGGGACCGGATCAGCGACAAGGCGGCCGTCGGCGGGTACCTGCGGCGGACGATGACGAACCTGCACATCAGCGCGTGGCGCCGGCGCAAGCTGAACGAGTACCCGACGGAGGAGCTGCCGGAGACGGCCACCGACACGGACGCGATGCGGGGTACGGAACTGCGCGCGGTGCTGTGGCAGGCGCTGGCCCGCATCCCGGAGCCGCAGCGCACGATGCTGGTCCTGCGCTACTACGAGGGCCGTACGGACCCGGAGATCGCGGAGATCCTCGGCATCAGCGTCGGCACCGTGAAGTCCAGCATCTGGCGCTCGCTGCGGCGCCTGCGGGACGACGAGGTGCTGAGCTTCGGCCGCGACGAGGCGGAATCCTTCGAGGAGCTCGTCGCCTGACGGAGCCACAGGGGACCACGGGCCGCAGGGCCCACACAGACCACCGGCCAGGGGGGCCGCCCTTCGGGGGTGGGGCGGGGGCCACGGGGGGAGAAGGCGGGATCGAGCGGCCGGGGGTCCGCACGGTCCCGCCTTTTCGTCATGCCCGGGCGCAGGCGCAGGCCGCAGACGCAGGCGCCGTGGTGCGCGACGCGGCGGTTACACGGTCGCGGCGGCGGTCCGGTGGCGGCCGGCTGCGGCTGCCGCCAGACGGCCCAGGGCTTCGTCACTGCCGCAGGCGTACGCGCCGAGGGCGATGTGGCGGGCCACGATGCTCCGCTCGGCCCGCATCAGCCGGTAGCCCCGACGCAGCAGGAAGAGCACCGACTTGCGGCCCTCGCGCAGATCGCGGGCGAGGCGGCGCCGGAATGTCGTCGACGGGCGGCCCCGCAGGCAGATCGCATCGGCCAGTAGTCCGAGTTCCTGGCAGCGGGCCGCGATGTCCGCCGCGAAGATGCCCTCCGCGATGAACAGGGGGGTGCGGGCGATGTCCAGCGTCTCGGTGCCCGTGCGCGCGGAGGTGGCGATGTCGTACACCGGCACCTCGGTACGTCCCGTCCGGCACAGCTCCGCGACCGCCGCCACGGCGACGTCCGCGTCCCAGGACAGCGGGGAGTCCCAGTCGATGTCGGAGCTTCCCTCGACCACCGGCAGGGTCGGGTCGTCGCCCTCCTTGTAGAAGTCGTCCAGGCGCAGCACCGGAAGCCCGGACCGGGCCGCGAGCGAGGACTTGCCGGATCCCGAAGGTCCGGTCAGCAGCACGACACGCGTAGGCAGAGGAGAGCTCACGGGACACCAGTGTGAAGCATTACCCCGCGTAGGGGATCCTCCCGGTGACCGGTTGGTATCCAGGATCACACCTCAACTACGCTGCGTGCGCACGCGACTACGACCACAGGCGGGAAACCATGGCACGTCACGCAGCCCCCCAGCGCTCCACAGGCTCCACGCTGCGCACCGCAGGCCTCACCCTCTCGATGGCCGGCGCGGCCCTCGCGATGGCCGCGAGCGGCGCCCAGGCGGGCGAGCTCTCGGTGCCGGCGGCCCTCGCCGGGGTCACCGACCCGATCGCGAACCTCAAGGTGAACCCGCTGGCCCACACCGGAGTGGATCCCCTGGACAACGGCATCGGCACCAAGGTCGCGGACTTCCCCGCGCTCGGCACCGGCATGGTCACGGGCACCCTGACCCAGGGCCCCTCGGTCGGCGAACTGCCCCAGGCCGCCGCGTCCTCACTGCTCGGGCCACTGCTCCCCGGCGCGAAGTAGCCGGCGGAAAGGGGAAAACGGAGAACGTAAAGCGGAAGACGGGGAACGAGCGAACGGCCCCGGCAGCGCTGGACGCTGCCGGGGCCGGTTCTTCGCGCGGCCCGTCTAGTACGACGAGCCCGACGCGCCCAGCGAACCCGTGGGGTGCCAGACGGTCTTGGTCTCCAGGAAGGCCGTCATCCGCGCCGTGCCCGGGTCGGCGCTCCAGTCGTCCACAGGCTGTGGACGCAGGACGCGCTTGAGGTTGTCCGCCGCCGCGATCTCCAGCTCCTTCGCGAGCGCCGGGTCGGCACCCGCCAGGTCGATCGCGTTGACGTCCTGGTGGGCCGCCAGGTGCGGACCCATCTCGGCGGCCTTGCCGGACAGGATGTTGACCACGCCGCCCGGCAGGTCGGACGTGGCCAGCACCTCACCGAGGGAGAGGGCCGGCAGGGGCGCCTTCTCGCCGGCGATGACGACCGCGGTGTTGCCGGTGGCGATCACCGGGGCGATGACGGAGATCAGGCCCAGGAAGGACGAGTCCTGCGGAGCGACGACGGCGACGACACCGGTCGGCTCCGGGGTGGACAGGTTGAAGAAGGGTCCCGCGACCGGGTTGGCCCCGCCCGCGATCTGGGCGATCTTGTCGGTCCAGCCCGCGTACCAGACCCAGCGGTCGATGGCCGCGTCGACGACCGCCGCCGCCTTGGACTTGGACAGGCCCTCGGCCTCGCCCACCTCGCGGACGAACTGGTCCCGGCGGCCCTCCAGCATCTCGGCGATGCGGTAGAGGATCTGCCCGCGGTTGTAGGCGGTCGCGCCCGCCCAGCCGCCGAAGGCCTTGCGGGCCGCGACGACCGCGTCACGGGCGTCCTTGCGGGAGGCGAGGGGGGCGTTGGCCAGCCACCTGCCCTTGGAGTCGCTCACCTCGTACACCCGGCCGCTCTCGGAACGCGGGAACTTCCCGCCCACGTACAGCTTGTAGGTCTTGAAGACGGAAAGACGCGTGGTCGTCGACTCAGACATCGAGGTAAGCCTCCAGGCCGTGGCGCCCGCCCTCGCGGCCGAAGCCGGACTCCTTGTAGCCGCCGAAGGGCGAGGTCGGGTCGAACTTGTTGAACGTGTTGGCCCACACCACGCCGGCGCGGAGCTTGTTCGCGACCGCGAGGATGCGCGAGCCCTTCTCGGTCCAGATGCCGGCGGACAGGCCGTACTGGCTGTTGTTGGCCTTGGCGACGGCCTCGTCGGGCGTGCGGAAGGTCAGCACGGACAGCACCGGGCCGAAGATCTCGTCGCGGGCGACGGTGTGCGCCTGGGTGACGTTCGTGAAGAGCGTCGGGGCGAACCAGTAGCCGGCGGACGGCAGCTCGCACGCCGGGGACCAGCGCTCGGCTCCCTCGGCCTCACCGGTGTCGGCGAGCGCGGTGATCCGGGCCAGCTGCTCGGCGGAGTTGATCGCGCCGATGTCGGTGTTCTTGTCCAGCGGGTCGCCGAGGCGCAGCGTGGACAGGCGCCGCTTGAGGGAGTCGAGCAGCTCGTCGTGGATCGACTCCTGGACCAGCAGGCGCGAGCCCGCGCAGCAGACCTGGCCCTGGTTGAAGAAGATGCCGTTGACGATGCCCTCGACGGCCTGGTCGATGGGGGCGTCGTCGAAGACGATATTGGCGCCCTTGCCGCCCAGCTCCAGGGTGACCTTCTTGTCGGTGCCGGCGATCTGGCGGGCGATGGCCTTGCCGACCGCGGTCGAGCCGGTGAAGGCGACCTTGTTGACGTCGGGGTGCTCGACGAGGGCCGCGCCCGCGTCCCCGTAGCCCGTGAGGATGTTGACGACACCCCTGGGCAGGCCGGCCTGGCGGCAGATGTCCGCGAAGAACAGGGCGGACAGCGGGGTGGTCTCCGCGGGCTTGAGGACGACGGTGTTGCCGGTCGCGAGCGCCGGGGCGATCTTCCACGCCAGCATCAGCAGCGGGAAGTTCCACGGGATGACCTGGCCGGCGACGCCGAGCGGACGCGGGTTCGCACCGTAGCCCGCGTGGTCGAGCTTGTCGGCCCAGCCCGCGTAGTAGAAGAAGTGCGCGGCGACGAGCGGGAGGTCCGCGTCGCGGGTCTCCTTGATCGGCTTGCCGTTGTCCAGGGTCTCCAGGACGGCCAGCTCGCGGCTGCGCTCCTGGATGATCCGGGCGATGCGGAAGAGGTACTTGGCGCGCTCGGAGCCCGGCAGCGCGGACCACTTCTCGAAGGCCTTGCGGGCGGCCCTGACGGCGCGGTCCACGTCGGCGGCGCCGGCCTGGGCGACCTCGGAGAGGACTTCCTCGGACGACGGCGAGACGGTCTTGAAGACCCTGCCGTCGGCGGCGTCGGTGAACTCACCGTCGATGAAGAGGCCGTAGGAGGGGGCGATGTCGACGACCGAGCGGGACTCGGGAGCCGGCGCGTACTCGAAGGGGGAAGGCTTGTTCATGATGGTCTCAGTCCACCGTCACGTAGTCGGGACCGGAGTAACGCCCGGTGCTCAGCTTCTGGCGCTGCATGAGCAGGTCGTTCAGCAGGCTGGAGGCGCCGAAGCGGAACCACTCGTTGGTCAGCCAGTCCGCGCCCACGGTCTCGTTGACCAGGACCAGGAACTTGATGGCGTCCTTGGTGGTCCGGATGCCGCCGGCCGGCTTCACGCCGATCTGGATTCCAGTCTGCTCCTTGAAGTCGCGGACGGCTTCGAGCATCAGCAGGGTGTTGGCGGGGGTGGCGTTGACCCCGACCTTGCCGGTGGAGGTCTTGATGAAGTCGGCACCCGCGAGCATGCCGATCCAGGAGGCGCGGCGGATGTTGTCGTAGGTCGACAGCTCGCCGGTCTCGAAGATGACCTTCAGCCGGGCGGCGCTGCCGTCCTCGCGGACACACGCCTCCTTGATGGCCTTGATCAGCTCGTACGTCTCCAGGTAGCGGCCGGCGAGGAAGGCGCCACGGTCGATGACCATGTCGATCTCGTCGGCGCCGGCGGCGACGGCGTCCCGGGTGTCCGCGAGCTTGACGGGCAGCGCGGCGCGGCCGGCCGGGAAGGCGGTCGCGACGGACGCCACCTTCACGTCGGCGCCGTTCAGGGCGGCCTTGGCGGTGGCCACCATGTCCGGGTAGACGCAGACCGCGGCGGTCATGGGGGTCGTACGGTCGGTCGGGTCGGGGATGACGGCCTTGGCGGCGAGGGCCCGCACCTTGCCCGGGGTGTCCGCACCCTCAAGCGTGGTCAGGTCGATCATCGAGATGGCCAGGTCAATGGCGTACGCCTTGGCCGTGGTCTTGATCGAACGGGTACCGAGCGCGGCCGCGCGGGCCTCCAGGCCGACGGCGTCTACGCCGGGCAGCCCGTGCAGGAAGCGGCGCAGCGCACTGTCGGACGTCGTCACGTCAGCGAATGCGGTGAGGGTGGTGGGCATGGTCACCAGATGAGCATATCTACGCGCGTAGCGACCTGTCACCCCCTGCCCGTGCACATCTGTGCGGGGCGGGCGACATCCGGGCGGGGCAAGGGGCCTGCTGCGGCCTCGCCTGCGGACCGCTGACCTCCGCTTTTCCTGTTACACGGCGAAGACAGGAACCCCATGATCCAGTCGAACAAGATCCGTAAATTTCTCTTCAGCAGCCCGCCAGACCTCACCGGATGAAAGCCCGACAGAGAAAACGCGGCATGCGACTCTCCCCCTATCCGCGACACAGCTTCAGGAGTCGTTATGCGTTCCGCCCTCCGCACCTCGATCGTCACCGCCGCCCTCGCCGGGGCCCTGCTCACGCCGGCTGCGACCGCGCTCGCCGCGCCCGCCCCGCAGGCCGCCACCCCGGTGTCTGCGGTGACCACGGTCTCCGCGGGCGCGGCGGACAAGGGCCGCTTCGACGGCGAGCTCCACCTCGTCGACAAGCACGTGCTCGCGGTGCTGCGCAACGAGTCCGAGGGCCCCGAGGTCTGGCTCCGCGCCTCCTCCGAGGACTGGAAGCCGGCCGACGGCTGGGCGGGCCGCGTGCTGGCGAAGCTGGACCTCTCCCACCGCCGCGCGGTGATCGAGGGCACCGAGTACACGCTCACCGACGCGGGCCGCTACGGGCTCAACGTCCACCGGAAGGGCGAGGGCGCTTCGGACTTCTACCTGCTGCCGGAGGCCACGGCGACCACCGCGCCGACCACCAAGCCGTCGGCCAAGCCCTCGACCGAGCCCTCCGCCAAGCCCTCCGCGCAGCCGACCGCCAAGACCCCCGTCAAGCCGGCCGCCGACGTGAAGCCGCAGACGGGCGCGCAGACCGTGGTCGTCCCCCAGGGCGCGGTCGCCGCCGGCGCGGACTTCGCCGCCGAGGACACCGACAACAGCACCACTCTGGCCGCCGGCGCCGGTCTCGTCGCGATCCTCGCCGCGCTCGGTGCGGCCCTGATGGTCCGCTCCCGCCGCGCCCGCAACGGCGCCTGAGCAACACCTGCCCCTGCGCACGACTCCCGTTCCCCCTTCCGGCGGGCCGCCTCCACGGCGGCCCGCCGGGCCCGTTTCCCGGAGCGCCCCATGGCCCGTCCCGTCCGCCCCCTGCTCGCCGCCGCCCTGCTCGGTCCGCTCGCCCTCGCCGCCCTGACCGGCTGCGGCGGCGCCCCCGCCGCGCCCACACCCCCGCCGCACATCGCCGACCCCGCCGCCGCGCCCGCACGGGCCACCGCCCCGCCCGCCCCGACGCCGGCCGCGCCGGTCGCCCCGCTGCCCGCCGCGGAGCCGGTACGGGTACGGATCCCCGCGGCCGGGGTGGACACGGGCCCGCTGCTGAAGCTGGGCCTGGCCGCCGACGGCACCGTCGAGGTGCCCCCCGCCGCGGACGGGGACCGGATCGGCTGGTACACGCAGGCCGTCACGCCGGGCGAGACCGGGCCGGCCGTGCTGATCGGGCACTTCGACACCGTGCGCGGCCCGGCCGTCCTGCGCAACGTCTCGAAGATCCACGCCGGTGACGAGATCACCGTCAGCCGGGCGGACGGGCGCGCCGCGGTCTTCCGGGTGCGCGAGCTGGAACAGGTCGACAAGAAGAGCTTCCCGACCGCCAAGGTGTACGGGAACACCGCCCGCCCGGAGCTGAGGCTGATCACCTGCGGCGGGGAGCTCACCGCAGGCCACCGCCCCGACAACATCATCGTGTACGCCGATCTCGTGGGCTGAGACGGCGTGAGGCACAATCGGGCGCATGAGCAGCCAGCAGCCCGCCGACGAGCCCGTGTACGACGACCGGGTCTACCGCTCTCCCATGGCCATCGTCACCGGAGCGCTGCTGCTCGCACTGATCGCGTGGCTGTGCGGGGACGCGGTGGTACGGGGGTCGGGCAACACCCCGTGGTTCGCCCTGGCCATCGCGCTGTTCCTGGTCCCGCTGACGGTGGCGTTCACCATCCGCCCGGCGGTCTTCGCCAACGACGACCGGATGCGCGTACGGAACCCGTTCCGGGTGATCGAGCTGCCCTGGGCTGCGGTGGACGCCGTGCGCGCCGGGTACTCCGCGGAGGTGCTGGCCGAGGGGGCGAAGTACCAGCTCTGGTCGGTTCCCGTCTCGCTGCGCGAGCGCAAGAAGGCCAGCAGGCAGCAGTTCAGCCGCCGCGGCGGGCTCACCGGCAAGGGGCTGGCCGCGCCCGAGCAGCCCGGCGCGGCCGCCGAGCCGCAGCGCGCCCACGCCGACCGGGTGGTGGACGAGCTGCGCGAGCTGGCCGAGCGCGGCGCCTCCCGTGCGGGAGCGCAGGGCAGCGTGAGCGTGCACTGGTCGTACGAGATCATTGCGCCCGCCGTGGCGGGCGCAGTGCTGCTGATCGTGCTCTACGCGACCCGCTGAACCCGCAGTGCGGTCACCGTGCGTGAGAGCACGGGTACGGGTGGCGGAGTGCGGCGCCGCCGCCGTTTTTTCGGGCGGTCACCCGAACCGACCGGAACCGCGGCCACCGGGAGCTGCGTCCTTGCAGGTGTGCAGCGTCAAGAGGTCGGCCACCGAGCCGCCACCGCCATACACCTCCGGCTCCGGCTCCTGGGCGGGGCCCTGCTGGTCGCTCATCTCGTCCTCGTCGGATGGCTCACTCTGCGTCCGCTCGACGTGCCCTGGGCGGCAGCCGCCAATCTGACCCCGCTGGAGGGGATCAGGGCGGACCTCGCCTACGGGCCGCTGGAGGCCGCCCGGCGGATCGGGGAGGCGCTGGCTCTGCTCGCCCCGCTCGGGGTGCTCCTGCCCCTGGTCAGCGGAACGCTGGCGCCCTCGCCGCTGGCCGCGTGGTCCTCGCTGGGGCGGACCACCGCCGCGGGCGTGCTGGTCTCGCTCAGCATCGAGATGATGCAGAGCGGCGTGGCCGGCCAGGTCGTCGACGTTGACTCGGTGCTGCTGAACACGGTCGGGGTGGTGCTGGCGCACGTGGCCGTCGTACCGGTCCTGCGGGCGCGGCTGCGGCGGTCGCTGCACGCACGGAAGTCTCAGGGATCCACCCCGAGAATTACCAGGGTCGGACTCGGCCCTTGGACCGAGGTACTGTCCGCGGTTCCACGGGAGTATTGAGGCATCGCGGGAAAAGGTCCCGCGATGGCCCCAGAGGAGAATCCATGAGCGCCCTTGTTCGCCCCCGTGACGGCCGCTGGATCGGCGGCGTCTGCGCCGGACTGGCGCGGCGATTCGGTATTTCCGCGAACACGATGAGGCTCATCTTCGTCGTCTCGTGTCTGCTGCCCGGCCCGCAGTTCCTGATCTACCTGGCGCTGTGGGTGCTGCTGCCGAACGAGAAGTCCGCTTCCACCGCGTGGTGATCAGCGCGCGGCGCGCACCTTTTCCAGCTGCTTGTCCGCCACCTCGTGCGGAACCTGCGCCTTCTGCCGGCCGGCGGCCACGTTGAGGGCCATCAGCCGCACGATGGTGGAGCCCTGGCGCACGACGACCAGGTGGACCTCCGCGGAGACGCCCTGGGCGGCCGCGGTCGTAGTCCAGCTGACGCTCTCGTCGCCGGACGTCCGGTATTCGGCGGGCCGCACCTCGCGGTAGCTGCCGCTCTGTTTCTCGATGGTGGCGGTGAAGCCCCTACCGCACGCGGCTACCGCGTCCTTGAGGCGGGCGATCAGCGCCCTGGCGTCGCGCTCGGCGTAGGAGCTGACGGAGGCGGAGACGGCGAGTCCGACCTGCTTCTGCGAGCCGACGCCCCGGTTGACGGTCTCCTGCGCCGCCGGGTCCGGCTTGTCGCCCATGATGTCGGCCAGCGGCTGACAGGCCTTGCGGTCGGCCTGCGGCTGGCCGTCGGGGGCGTTGGGGTTCTTGCCCTGCGCCGAGATCTGGTAGCCGGGCACGTCGCCCTGCTCCAGCGCGGACCGCTCCAGCTTGCTCGCGGCGGCCTTGGGCGCGGCCGAACCCGCGGGGGAGGCCGACGAGGAGCTCACGGGGGCGGAGTCCTTGGGGTCCGGTGCCTTGTCGGGCGCAGTGGCGCCCTTGCCGCAGCCCACGGCTCCCAGGAGGAGGGCGGGCAGCAGTGCGGCGGCGGTCGCCGTGACCGTGGCGCGTGCCTTCAGGCGCATGACCGATGACCTCTCTCCCCCGCCGTCGGCGGGCGGTTGACGGCGATCGTGGCACACGGCACGACGTGGCACACACCCGATCGAACCGGCGTGCGCCACGCGTGCCCGCGTACGAATCCGGCGCGGATCAGCCGCCGAGGGCACCACCGACGGGCAGGCCGCCGAGGGTGGGGCCGATCGCGTTGGCGAGCTCACCGATCGGCGCAGCCGGGTCGCTGGACTGCCGGCCTTCCCCGGAGCTCACCTGCTGCTGGCTCGTGAGCCCCTGCGCGGCACCGGTGACCGTACCCAGCGCGTCGGAGAGCCCGATGGCGGGGACAGCGGCGGATGCGGTGCCGGCGGCGACGGCGGCGAAGGCGGCGCCGAGGGCGGCGACACCGAGAGTCTTGGCAGCTGACTTCTTCATGAAGATTAGTCCTTGCGAAGGGGAACTGATCGGCTCCGCAAACTAGTCACTTCAAACCCCCGCCCGCAAACATCTGTAAATACGAGAAAGCGTCCGGGAATTGTGCTTCCCGGACGCTTTCCGTCTGTTACGCCGTGGCCTAGGCCGATACGGAACCGCTGGTCGAAGCGGTCTGCCGGAACAGCCACTCCGACTTCAGCTCGGCATAGCCCGGCTTGATCACGTCGTTGATCATGGCCAGTCGTTCATCGAAAGGAATGAACGCGGACTTCATCGCATTGACGGTGAACCACTGCATGTCGTCGAGCGTGTAGCCGAAGGTGCTGACGAGGTGCTCGAACTCGCGGCTCATGCTGGTGCCGCTCATCAGGCGGTTGTCGGTGTTGACCGTCAGCCGGAAGTGCAGCTTGCGGAGCAGGCCGATGGGGTGCTCCGCGTAGGAGACGGCCGCTCCGGTCTGCAGGTTCGAGGTGGGGCACATCTCCAGGGGGATGCGCTTGTCCCGGACGTACGAGGCCAGGCGGCCCAGCGTCACCGAGCCGTCCGCGGCGACCTCGATGTCGTCGATGATCTTCACACCGTGGCCCAGACGGTCGGCGCCGCACCACTGGAGGGCCTGCCAGATCGACGGCAGGCCGAAGGCCTCGCCCGCGTGGATGGTGAAGTGGTTGTTCTCGCGCTTGAGGTACTCGAACGCGTCCAGGTGGCGGGTGGGAGGGAACCCGGCCTCGGCGCCGGCGATGTCGAAGCCGACCACGCCGTTGTCGCGGTAGCGGTTGGCGAGCTCCGCGATCTCCAGGGCGCGGGCGGCATGGCGCATCGCGGTGAGGAGGGCACCGACGCGGATCCGGTGGCCGTTGGCCTTCGCGCGGCGCTCGCCCTCGCGGAAGCCCTCGTTCACGGCCTCGACGACCTCTTCGAGGGTCAGGCCGGCTTCGAGGTGCTGCTCGGGGGCGTAGCGGATCTCCGCGTACACCACGCCGTCCTCGGCCAGGTCCTCGGCGCACTCGGCGGCGACGCGGAACAGCGCGGCCTTCGTCTGCATGACGGCGCAGGTGTGCGCGAACGTCTCCAGGTAGCGCGGCAGGGAGCCGGAGTCGGCGGCCTCGCGGAACCAGATGCCGAGCTTGTCGGCGTCGGTCTCGGGCAGGTTCTCGTAGCCGGCTTCGCGGGCCAGCTCGATGATGGTCCCGGGGCGCAGTCCACCGTCGAGGTGGTCGTGGAGCAGCACCTTCGGGGAGCGGCGGATCTGATCCGGGGTGGGCAGGTTGGAGGTCTCGCTCGTCATCTGCGCACTCTAACTCCTACGCGCGTAGAGCACCGCGTCGGCGGCGGGGGTCGATATGTAACAGAGACCGTACGGACGGGTGGCGTACACCTGTCAGTCTGAGACTGTTCCGCCATGGCACAGCATGCGCCGCCGACGCGCGGGGCCCGCCTGGGGCGGGTGGCCCGCGTGAACGGCTCGGTCTCGACGGACATCACGGTCAACGGGGCGGTCCTGCTGCTCCCCGGCGCGTCCAGATGGCCCCCCGGCCCGCTGCGCGGCCTCGCGCGGGCCCTGGCCCGGGCGGGCCGGGCCCAAGGCCTGGTCACGCACTCCGTCCTCCACGGCCGCGGGGCCGACCGCGTGGAGGACGCCCGGTGGGCGGCGGACGAGGTGGTGCGCAGGTACGGGGACGTACCGGTGTGCCTCGCCGGCTACGACGCGGGCGGCCGGGCGGCGCTGCGGGCGGCGGGCCACGACGCCGTCAACTCGGTTCTGGCGCTCGCCCCTTCGCTGGACGGGGTGCCGCCGGACGGCTCGCCCGAACCGGTCAGGCAGCTCTCGGGGCGGCAGGTGCTGATCGTGCACGGGACGAACGACGCGCACAGCGACCCCGAGGCGTCGTTTCGGCTGGCGGCGCAGGCGAAGAAGGCGAACCGGGCGACGTGCCGGTTCGAGGTGCACTCCGACGGGCACCGGTTACGGGAGCACCAGGCGGAAGTCGTGGCGCTGGCCGTGGACTTCGTGCTCGGTGCGATGGTGACGGGGCGGTACTCGCGGCCGGTCACCGATGCGCTGGCGGCTCCTCCCCCGCTGGGTCTGCGGATGCCGCTGGCCTCCGGTTTCGGGCGTTCGCTGAGGGGATGAGGGGTGGGGGCCCCGAGCGTAAGGTGAGGAGTGGACTCGGGGAGCGCTCTTTCCGGGAGGTACTGCCATGGCGCCGATGGTGCGCAGGAGCTTCGACAGCGCCGACGAGACCCGTCCGTTCACCGACGGCAAGGGCCGGCTGGACCTGATCCAGGCGGACGGCGGACCCGTGGGCCGCGCCGTGTTCGAGCCGGGCTGGCGCTGGTCGGAGCACATCAAGCCGCTGGCCGGGACGGACAGCTGCCAGTCCGCCCACACCGGGTACGTGGTGAGCGGGCGGATGCACGTCGTCATGGACGACGGGGCGGCCGAGGACTACGGCCCCGGTGACTTCATGCAGATCTCGCCCGGGCACGACGCGTGGGTCGTGGGGGACGAGCCGTGCGTGGCCGTGGACTGGACCGGCTTCGGGGACTACGCGAAGGCCGCGGGCGCCTAGGGAAGTACCGCCGCCCGGGCGGGGCGTGCCCACCCGGGCCCCGCGGAGTGCCGAGTACGGCGCCGTGCCGGGCGCGGGGGTGGTCGCGGGCGTGCCGGGCGCGGCGGTGGTCGCGCCGGTCCGTCCGTGCCTGCCGCTCCGCCCCCTCGTGGTCGGACGGCATCGATGGACCGGCGTGACCACCACGGCGTGCGCCTGTCCGGCCGGGCGCTCCCCCGGTTACCGCGCTCCCCGTTCACCGCTGCCTCCACTGTGCCGGTCCGGCATATGCCGTAACCGCCGGTTCGGGCGTCGTCTTGCCGCCTTGCGGGAACACGAGGGTCTGTAAATCCGCACGTCGGGACGAATACGGCCATGCCAGCCGACGCAGTCGACCCCTCAAACGGAGGCGATCCGAGCCCCGCCGCCCGGCGGCTGTACGCGTTTGCCGTCGAGCGCCACTCCTTCGCCGCGGCGGAGGCCACCGCGGCCCTGGGTGCCCGCGCGGGTGCGACGATCACCGAGCCGGCCGCCGCCCATCTGCTTCAGCGGGCCCCCGGCAGCGGGCCGGAGCGGTGGTGCGCGGTGGCACCGCGGGCGGCGGCTGCCCGTGCGCTGCCCCCCCCCCGGCGCTGCTCGTGCGGGAGACCCACGACGAGATGGACCGGCTGCGGGGACGGCTGGAGACGCTGATCCCGGCGTACGAGGCCGGGGCGGCGCACCGCCAGCGCAGCAGCGCGGAGCAACTGGAGCTGGTCACCGACCTGGGTGCGGTGCGCGGGCCGAGCGTCGTGCACTTCATGACGTCCGCCTTCGAGCGGTCCTGGCCGGGGGCGGAGCCCTTCCCCACGACGGTGAGCCCGGACGCGGCGCGCTCGCTCTCCGACGAGCTGCGCCAGACGATCGTACGGCTGCTGTCGGAGGGGCTGGAGGACAAGGTGATCGCCCGCCGGCTCGGCATGTCGGAGCGCACCTGCCAGCGCCACATCGCGGAGATCATGCGGGCGGTGGGCGCCAAGTCCCGCTTCCAGGCGGGCTACTTGCTCTCCTTGCTCTCCGCCGCGGCTCCCGCACCGGTCCCGGACGGCAAGGCCGGGTCCTGACCGGGGCCGCCGGCCAGTTCGGGGATCAGCCGGCCGCGCCGGGACAGCAGGAAGCGTTTGAACTCGGCGACGGGCGGGGTGTCGGGGTGTCCGTCGAGCCAGGCCACGCCGATCTCGCGGACCGCGCGCGGGGCGGTCACCGTCAGCTCGACCACGCCGGGGCGGGGCACGGCGGGCGGTGGCAGCAGGGCCACGCCGAGGCCGGCCGCGACCAGCCCGCGCAGGGTCTCGGCCTCCTCGCCCTCGAAGGCCACCCGGGGGGTGAACCCGGCTTCGGCGCACAGGTCGTCGGTGATGCGGCGCAGGCCGTAGCCGGGCTCCAGGGTGACGAAGGTTTCCTCGGCGGCCTCCGCGAGGCGGATCCGCTTGCGGGTGGCGAGGCGGTGGTCGTCGGGAACGACCAGGCGCAGCCGCTGCTCGTCGAGGCGGCGGACCACCAGGTCGGGCGCATCGGGCAGGGGTGAGGTCAGGCAGAGGTCGAGCTCGCCGGCGCGCAGCCGCTCCAGCATGGCCTCGCCGTAGTTCTGCACCAGGGAGAAGCGCACCCGCGGGTGGTCGGCGCGGAAGGCCCGGATCAGGCCGGGTACGGTCTCGGGGCCGAGGGTGTGCAGGAAGCCGAACGCCACTTTTCCGTAGGCGGGATCGGCGTCCTGCTGGACGGATCCGGCGGCGCGGGCGATCTCGGCGAGGGCCTGCTCGGCCGAGGCCAGGAAGGTCCGGCCCGCGGTGGTGAGCGCCACCGTACGGCCCTTGCGGGCGAACAGCGTGACGCCGAGGTCCTCTTCGAGCCGGACCATGGCCCGCGACAGGGTGGACTGCGGGACGCCCAGCTCCTGCGCGGCACGGGTGACGTGCTCGTGGCGGGCGACGGCGGCGAAGTAGGCGAGGCGCGGGGCCAGCAGAGTTGTCACCGCCATGTCTTCTTCGTAACGGTTCGTTGACATGCGCCCCTCTGAGCTGTGCTGATGCGTCAGTGCATCGATTATCGCGAATTTGTGCATTGGACGCATGAAACGGGCCGGGTCTACGGTCGTTGCATGCCTCCCGCTCATACCGGGGCGCCCGTCATCCCGGGCGCCTCCACCTCGCTGTCCCCGCACCCCGCCGCAAACCCCGCGCCCCGCGCCCCCGGCCGCCCCGGCTACCGCCGGATGAGCCTTGCGCTCTTCGCCGCCGGACTGGCCACCTTCGCCCTCCTCTACTCCACCCAGGCGCTGCTGCCCGCGATCTCGGACGGCTTCGGCGTGACGGCGGGTCAGGCCAGCTGGACGGTGTCCGCGGCCACCGGGGCGCTCGCCCTGTTCGTCCTGCCGCTGAGCGCGCTGTCCGAGCGGTTCGGCCGGACCCGGATGATGACGGTGTCCATGGTCGTGGCCGTGGGCGTCGGACTGCTCGTGCCGTTCGCCCCGGGCCTGGAGTGGCTGGTGGCGCTGCGCGCCGTGCAGGGGGCGGCGATCGCCGGCATCCCGGCCTCCGCGATGGCCTACCTGGCGGAGGAGGTCGAGGCGAAGGCGCTGGTGGGCGCGATCGGCCTGTTCGTGGCCGGCAATTCCATCGGCGGCATGAGCGGCCGCCTGGTCACCGGCTGGGCCGCGCAGGCGTGGGGCTGGCGGGGCGGGCTCGCGGCCGTCGGCGCCATGGCGCTGCTCTGCGCGGTGGCCTTCCTGGTCCTGCTGCCCCGGGCGCGGTTCTTCCGCCCGGCCGGGGCGGCGCCGCGCGCGGTCGCCGCCGCCGTCGCCGGCCATCTGCGCGATCCGCTGCTGCTGCGGCTGTACGGGATCGGCGCGCTGTTCATGACGGTGTTCGGCGCCGTCTACACGGTGATCGGCTACCGGCTGGTGGAGGAGCCGTTCTCGCTCGGACAGGGCGTGGTCGGGTCGATCTTCCTGATCTACCTGGTGGGTACGGTCTCCTCGGCGGCGGCCGGGCGGCTGGTGGCCCGGGCCGGGCGGCGCGGCGCGCTGTACCTGGCGGTGACCACGACGGCCCTGGGGCTGCTGTTCTCGCTGTCGGACCGGCTGCCCGCGGTCCTGCTCGGACTGGTCCTGATCACCGCGGGCTTCTTCGCGGGGCACGCGGTGGCGTCCGCGGCGGTCAGCCGGACGGCGAAGACGGCCCGCGCGCAGGCCTCGGCGCTGTACCAGTCGGCGTACTACCTCGGCTCCAGCGCGGGGGGCACGCTCGGCGCGCTCGCCTACCACGGGGCGGGCTGGGCGGCCACGGTGGGCATCGCCCTGCTGGCGGTCCTCGGCGTCGTGTCGATCACCTTGTACGGCTCCCGCGCGGCCCGTGCCGAGCGGCGCCACACCTCGCTGGCCGCCGCGCGCTGATACGACCGGGCGCGTACCCGCCCGTACGGCAGGGGTACGAGGTGATTTACGGAGCCCGGAGGCCAACCCGCTCCGGGCTCCGGCGCGTTGCGCCTTCCCGCCGGGAAGAAGTGGGGCGGGAGGCCGACATGACATCCATGCGGGTGCGTACGAAGCGACACGGGGCGGCACTGGTCTGCGCGGCGGCGGCGTTGGCGGCGCCGCTGGTGGCCGTCGGGGGCGGGACGGCGCAGGCCGCCTCCTGCAACCTGACCACCGGGCCGTACCAGCGGCAGGTCGAGCAGTTCCTGGGGCGGCCGGTCGACGGGAGGCAGTCGGCGGCGGACTGCAGTGCCGTCCGGTCGTTCCAGGCCGCACACGGCATCACCCCGACCGCGGGCTACGCCGGACCGCTGACCTGGCAGACGATGAGCACGATGCTGGCCCAGCGGGCGGCGGGTACCACCCCCAACCGGGACGGCAGCTGCCCGGTGAACCTCGGGCGGATCGCCTGCGTGGACCTGACCCGCCAGCTCAGCTGGGTCCAGGACGGCGCCGCTCTCCGCTACGGCCCGGTCACGGTGCGCACCGGCAAGGACGGCACCGAGACCCGGACGGGCCTGAAGAAGATCTACTACCGCAGCATCGACCACTGGTCGACGCTCTACGACGTGGCGATGCCCTACGCGCAGTTCTTCGACGGGGGCATCGCCTTCCACTCCACCACGAAGAGCATGTGGAACCCGCCGGGCTCGGGCGGCTGCGTGAACATGCGGGCCGCCGACGCCAAGGCGTACTGGAACCTGCTCGGGAACGGTGACGACGTGTACGTGTACGGTCGCAAGCCGGGCACGTAGGCGCTTCCGGCTGCCGTTGTCGGACCCCTCGGGTAGTTTCCGAGGTATCGGACCGAGCTGGGGGAACGACAGCCATGAGCGACCTCGCCACCACACCACCGGAGCTGGACCTGGATGCGGCGATGGACCGCTACCGGGTCGAGCTCACCGGCTACTGCTACCGCATGCTCGGCTCGTCCTTCGACGCCGAGGACGCGGTGCAGGACACGTACGTCCGCGCCTGGCGCAGCCACGAGAAGTTCGAGGGCCGCTCCTCGCTGCGGTCGTGGCTGTACCGGATCGCCACGAACGTCTGCCTGGACCTGCTGAGCGCCGGGAAGAAGCGGGCCCGCCCGATGGATCTGAGCGCCCCGCAGCACCAGGCCTCCGCCGTGCTGAACGAGCGGCCCGAGGTGACCTGGCTGGAGCCGGTGCCCGACGCGCGGGTGGTCCCGCAGACCGCGGACCCGGCGGAGATGGCGCTGGCGAAGGAATCCGTGCGGCTGGCGTTCGTCGCGGCCCTCCAGCACCTGCCGGCGAAGCAGCGGGCGGTGCTGATCCTGCGCGAGGTGCTGGCCTGGAAGGCGGACGAGGTCGCGACGCTGCTGGACACGACGGTGGCCTCGGTGAACAGCGCCCTCCAGCGGGCCCGGGCCACGCTGGCCGGCCGGCACATCCGGGAGAGCGAGCCGGCGGACCCGCTGGACGCGGACCAGGCGAAGCTGCTGGAGCAGTACCTGTCCGCCTTCGAGGCGTACGACATCTCGCGCCTGACCACGCTGCTCCACGAGGACGCGGTGCTGTCGATGCCGCCATTCGACCTGTGGCTCCAGGGGCGTGCCGACATCGCGGCCTGGCACCTGAACCAGGGCATCGGCTGCAAGGGCTCGCGCCTCGTCCCGACCACGGCCAACGGTCTGCCGGCCTTCGGCCAGTACCGGCCGCGGGAGGACGGGACGCCGGGGCACGTCCCGTGGGCGCTCCAGGTGCTGGAGGTTTCAGAGGGCAGGATCGTCGGGCTCAATGCCTTCCTGGACACCGCCCGCTGGTTCCCCCTCTTCGGCCTCCCCGAGGAGCTCGACGAGTCCGACGAGCTCCAGTAGGGCCCGCAGCCGGGGCGCGGCCCCGTGCACGGCGAGACCCCGCCCGCACCCCTTGGCGGTCTGCCGGAGCCTGGCCAGTACCTCGACGGCGCCGAGCCCGGGCGCGGTGACGGCGGCGGCGTCGCACACCACCGCGTGTGCGCCGTCCTCGTACAGCCGGGACAGGCGCGTGCACAGGGGTACGGCGTCGCGCGCGGTCGGGCTGGGTCCGGGCAGCACGAGTCGGATGGTCTCCACGAGAGGGTGACTGCCCGGGCCGCCGGAAATCATCGGTGGGCCGTGGGCCGCCCACTGCGCTACGGGTGGGAGAAGCCGAAGGTGTCGAGAGTGAGGCCGAACGGCTCGGGGAGACGGACGCTCTCGCCGAACTTGCCCGCGTGGAGGACGCGGTACTTGCCGTCGTCGGGCTCGCCGTAGAGGTGGATGGTGGGACTGCCCGTCGCGTGCGGGTCGATGAGCAGGTAGAGCGGTACGCCCGCCGCGGCGTAGCCGTTCAGCTTGGAGACCCAGCATGCCGAACGGGACCGGTGGTGGTCCACCGGTCCCGTTCAGCCGCACGAGTGAGTGCAGGTCAGGCGATGCGGTCCAGGACGATCGGGTTCGGCGTGAACGGCGTGCCCGCCGGGGCGATGTCGTGCGAGCCCTCCAGCGCGGCCAGCGCGTACTCGAACTTCTCCGGAGTGTCGGTGTGCAGGGTCATCAGCGGCTGGCCCGCGGTCACCGTGTCGCCCGGCTTCGCGTGCAGTTCGATGCCCGCGCCCGCCTGCACCGGGTCCTCCTTGCGGGCGCGGCCCGCGCCCAGGCGCCAGGCGCCGACGCCCACGGCGTACGCGTCGAGCCGGGTCAGGACGCCCGAAGCCGCGGCGGTGACGACGTGCTGCTCGCGGGCCACCGGGAGGGCCGCGTCGGGGTCGCCGCCCTGGGCCGCGATCATCCGGCGCCAGTGGTCCATCGCGGAGCCGTCGGCCAGGGCCTTGGCCGGGTCGGCGTCCTTGATGCCCGCCGCCTCCAGCATCTCCTTGGCCAGCGCGATGGTCAGCTCGACCACGTCGGCCGGGCCGCCGCCCGCCAGGACCTCCACCGACTCGCGGACCTCCAGCGCGTTGCCCGCGGTGAGGCCGAGCGGCGTGGACATGTCGGTGAGCAGGGCCACGGTCTTGACGCCCGAGTCGGTGCCCAGGCCGACCATGGTCCGCGCGAGCTCGCGCGCGTCCTCGATGTTCTTCATGAAGGCGCCGCTGCCGACCTTGACGTCCAGGACGAGCGAGCCCGTGCCCTCGGCGATCTTCTTCGACATGATCGAGGAGGCGATCAGCGGAATGGCCTCCACCGTGCCCGTCACGTCGCGCAGGGCGTACAGCTTCTTGTCGGCGGGCGCGAGGCCGTCGCCGGCCGCACAGATGACCGCGCCCGTGGTGTCCAGGACGTGCAGCATCTCCTCGTTGGACAGCAGTGCGCGCCAGCCCGGGATGGACTCCAGCTTGTCGAGGGTGCCGCCGGTGTGGCCCAGGCCCCGGCCGGACAGCTGCGGCACGGCCGCGCCGCAGGCGGCGACGAGCGGGGCCAGCGGCAGGGTGATCTTGTCACCGACACCGCCGGTGGAGTGCTTGTCGG
The DNA here is from genome assembly GCF_056436685.1 of Streptomyces sp. NPDC043680. Classification (NCBI taxonomy): domain Bacteria; kingdom Bacillati; phylum Actinomycetota; class Actinomycetes; order Kitasatosporales; family Streptomycetaceae; genus Streptomyces; species Streptomyces sp. NPDC043680. Next base: position 627,121 of record NZ_JBWKCE010000001.1, read on the forward strand.
CGGTGGGGCGGGACAGGGAGTCGAAGTTCATCCGCTCGCCCGAGGCGATCATCGCGGCGGTCCACCGCGCGATCTCGGCCCGGTTCATGCCGTTGAGCAGGATGGCCATCGCCAGGGCCGACATCTGCTCGTCGGCCACGACACCGCGGGTGTAGGCGTCGATGACCCAGTCGATCTGCTCGGGGCTCAGCTCGCCGCGGTCCCGCTTGGTACGGATGACGGAGATGACGTCCATGTGGTGCTTCCTTCTACGCGCATAGAGATGAGGGGAAAGACGGAAGGGCGACGGCCCTCCGCCCCGCGGGGCGAAGGGCCGTCGACACGGCTATCTCAGGTGGTCCGGCCCGAAGGCCTGCGGCAGCATCGCCGAGAGCGGCATGACGCCCTCCGGCGTCTCCACCTGGAGTTCGGGGCCGCCGAACTCGAAGAGCAGCTGGCGGCAGCGCCCGCACGGGACGAGGATCTCCCCCTTGCCGTCCACGCACGTGAAGTGCGTCAGGCGGCCGCCGCCGGTGGCCTGGAGGGCGGAGACCAGTCCGCACTCGGCGCACAGGCCGAGCCCGTAACTCGCGTTCTCGACGTTGCAGCCGACCACGGTGCGGCCGTCGTCCACGAGGGCGGCGACACCGACCGGGAAGCCCGAGTACGGAGCGTACGCCCGGGACATGGCCTCCCGGGCGGCGGCCCGCAGGGCCTCCCAGTCCACGCTGGTCACTTGCCCTGGCCCTTGCGGTAGGGCAGACCGTCGGCCTTGGGCATCCGCAGCCGCTGCGCCGACAGGGCGAGCACGAGCAGCGTCGTCAGGTACGGGGCCGCGTCCACGAACTGGCTGGGCACGGCATCCGTCAGCGCGTACCAGAGGAACAGGCCGGCCGAGCAAGCCGCCGAGATGCCGGCCTGGAGGTACTTCTTCTTGTACAGCTGCCAGGCGACGACCAGTACGAGGAGGATCGCGAGGAGCAGCAGCATCGCGTGGACGTTCTGGGCGCCACCGCGCAGCTTGAGGCTGTCGGTGAAGCCGAAGAGGCCGGCGCCCAGGGCCATGCCGCCCGGCATCCAGTTACCGAAGATCATCGCGGCGAGACCGATGTAGCCGCGGCCTCCGGTCTGGCCCTCCTGGTAGATCGGACTGGCGACCTCGGAGAGGAAGACGCCGCCGAGGCCCGCCAGGGCGCCCGAGACGATCACGGCGATGTACTTGTACTTGTAGACGTTGACGCCCAGCGACTCCGCGGCGATCGGGTTCTCCCCGCAGGAGCGCAGGCGCAGGCCGAAGGTGGTCCGCCACAGCACCCACCAGGTGCCCGGGATGAGCAGCAGCGCGACGACGGTCAGCAGGGACAGCTCGGTGACCAGGCCGCCGATGACGCCGGCGAGGTCGGAGACGAAGAACCAGTGCTTGGCCTGGAGGTCGGACATCCAGTCCGACAGCCCAGGGATGGTGATCTTGTAGATCGGCTCGATGCGCGGCGACTGCTTGGAGGAGCCGCCGGGCGCCTCGGCGAAGGTGAAGTTCGACAGGTACTGGGTGAAGCCCAGCGCCAGGATGTTCACGGCCACACCGGAGACGATGTGGTTGACGTTGAACGTGACGGTGATGATCGCGTGCAGCAGGCCGCCGATGGCGCCGCCGGCGATGCCCATCGCGACACCGGTCCACGGGCCCCACTGGTAGCCGGCCCAGGCACCGAACCAGGTGCCGAGGATCATCATGCCCTCAAGGCCGATGTTGACCACGCCCGCACGCTCGGCCCACAGACCGCCGAGGCCGGCGAGGCCGATCGGGACGGCGAGCTGAAGTGCGCCGGAGACCTGGCCGACGGAGGTCAGGTCGTTGGCGCCGCTGATCAGGCGGACCAGCGAGATCAGCGCGAGGCCGCCCGCGATGATCAGCAGGATCCAGGGCAGGGTGAGCTTCTTGCGGCCGCCCGACTTCTTCGGGGCGGCACTCGTCGCGGAGACGGTGCTGGTGCTCACGCCGCGACCTCCTTCTCGGTCTTGATGGCGTGGCCTGCGGCCAGCTCCTCGCCGACCTTCTGCTGCTGGCGGCGGATGCCGTAGCGGCGTACGAGCTCGTACGAGACGACGACCGCGATCACGATCAGGCCCTTCATGATCGTGCCGATCTCCTTCGCGTAGCCGGCCGTGTCGAGCGAGGCCGAGGCCTTGTCGATGAAGGCCATCAGGAACGCGGCGAAGAGGATGCCGATCGGGCTGTTGCGCCCGAGCAGCGCGATGGTGATGCCGGTGAAGCCGACGCCGACCGGGAAGGACAGGCTGTACGTGTGGCTCTCGCCCAGCAGCACCGGCATGCCGGCGAGGCCGGCGACGGCACCGGAGATGAGCATCGAGGTGATGATCATCTTCTTGGCGTCCACACCTGAGGCCTGGGCGGCGGACTCGCTGGCGCCGGTGGCACGCAGGTCGAAGCCGAAGCGGGTGCGGTTGAGCACGAACCAGTAGACGATGCCGAGGGCGAAGGCGATGAAGGTGAAGCCGTAGATCTCCAGGCCGTCACCGAGCGAGACGGCCGGGAACCAGCCGGCCTCCGGGATGTCGCCGGTGGTCAGGTCGTTGGAGCCGGCCGGCTGGACACCGAGGTTCTTCGGCAGGATCAGCCAGGCGATCAGGCTGGTCGCGATCGCGTTGAGCATGATCGTGGAGACGACCTCGCTCACACCGCGGCGGGCCTTGAGGATGCCGGCGATACCGGACCAGAAGGCGCCGACGCACATCGCGACGACCACGATCAGCAGGATCTGCAGCGGGCCGGGCAGCGTGACGGCCGCGCCGACGACGGCGGACAGCATCGCCGCCAGGCGGTACTGCCCGTCGACGCCGATGTTGAAGAGGTTCATGCGGAAGCCGATGGCCACGGCCAAGGCCGCCAGGTAATACGTGCCGGCCTGGTTCACGATGAGGACCTGCACGTCCTCGTAGCCGGCGTTCTCCACCATCAGGCGCAGCGGCTCGATCGGGTCCACGCCCGTCGCGGCCAGCACGACCATGGTCAGCAGGAAGGCGGTGACCAGAGCGAGTGCGGGCCCGGCGAAGCCGAGGAGCAGCCGGTCCTTGTCGAATTTCTTCATCGGGCCTCGTCCTCCGGGGAGTCGGTACCAGCGTCGGTACCGGCGGCGGAGCGGTTGTCGGGGGCTTCCAGGTGCCCGGAGGCGGCGCCCGTCATGGCGGTGCCGAGCTCCTCGGGGGTGACGGTCGCGGGGTCGGCGTCCGCGACCAGGCGGCCGCGGTAGATGACGCGCAGGGTGTCGGACAGGCCGATCAGCTCGTCCAGGTCCGCGGAGATGAGCAGGACGGCCAGGCCCTCGCGGCGGGCCTCGCGGATCGCGTCCCAGATCTGCGCCTGCGCACCGACGTCCACACCGCGCGTGGGGTGGGCGGCGATGAGGAACTTGGGATTGTGGCTCATCTCGCGGCCGACGATCAGCTTCTGCTGGTTGCCGCCGGAGAGGGAGGCCGCGGTGACCTCGATACCGGGCGTGCGGACGTCGTATTCGCGCACGATCCGCTCGGTGTCCTTGCGGGCGGCCTTCGGGTCGATGATGCCGCGCTTGGAGTTGGGCTGCTCGGTGACGTGGCCCAGGATGCGGTTCTCCCACAGCGGGGACTCCAGCAGCAGGCCGTGCCGGTGGCGGTCCTCGGGGATGTAGCCGATGCCGCCCTCGCGGCGCTTGCGCGTCGCCAGGGTGGAGATGTCCGTGCCGTCCAGCGTGATGGTGCCGCCGTCCGGGATGCTCATGCCCATCAGTGCCTCGATGAGCTCGGTCTGGCCGTTGCCCTCGACACCGGCGATGCCCAGCACCTCACCCTTGTGGATGGTGAAGTCGATGCCGGCCAGTACCTCGCGGACGATGCCTTCCGGGTCGGTGGCGGCCAGCCGCAGGTCCTCGACGCGGAGCATCGGCGTGCTGGTGACCGTGGACTCGCGGGTCTCGGGGGAGGGCAGTTCGGAGCCGACCATCAACTCGGCGAGCTGCTTGGTGGTCGTGGTGCGCGGATCGGCGGTGCCGACCGTGGTGCCGCGGCGGATGACGGTGATGTCGTCGGCGACCTTCAGCACCTCGCCCAGCTTGTGCGAGATGAAGATGACGGTCAGGCCTTCGGCCTTGAGCTCGCGCAGGTTGTCGAAGAGCGCGTCCACCTCCTGCGGCACGAGCACGGCGGTCGGCTCGTCGAGGATGAGGATCTTGGCTCCGCGGTAGAGGACCTTGAGGATCTCCACGCGCTGCCGGTCGGCCACGCCCAGGTCCTCGACCAAGGCGTCGGGGCGCACGCCGAGGCCGTACGCGTCCGAGATCTCCTTGATCTTCTTGCGGGCCTTGGCACCGATGCCGTACAGCTTCTCGCCGCCGAGGACGACGTTCTCCAGGACGGTGAGGTTGTCGGCGAGCATGAAGTGCTGGTGGACCATGCCGATGCCGCGGGCGATGGCGTCGCCGGGGCTGCTGAAGGAGACCTGCTCCCCGTCGATGGCGATGGTGCCCTCGTCCGGCTTCTGCATGCCGTAGAGGATCTTCATCAGGGTCGACTTGCCGGCGCCGTTCTCACCGACAAGGGCGTGGACCGTGCCCTTGCGGACGGTGATCGCGATGTCCTTGTTGGCGACGACGCCGGGGAAGCGCTTGGTGATGCCGTGCAGTTCGACTGCGGGGGGCGGGCTGGACGCGTTGATGACGCACTCTCCTTGGCGCGGAAGGAGCTGGAAAGCCGGAAGGCAGGGGAGGACAGGGCGGTTGGAGAAGGTATCGCGTCCACGATGCCTCTACGCGCGTAGCACTGTCAGAAGTGAAAACTTGCAGCCAACGGGCCACAAGGAACACCGTAGAACACGGCTCGGGGCCCGGGAGCGGCAGAGACCGCTTCCCGGACCCCGGAGACCACTACTGCATGTCAGGAACTGCCTTACGGCGCGGTCTTGACGGTGATCTTCTTGGCGATGATGTCGGCCTTCGCCTTCTCGACCGCGGCGATGACGTCGGCCATCGTCTTGTACTCGGGGTTGGAGTCGGCCAGGCCGACACCGTTCTTGTCCAGGCCGTAGCGGATCTCACCGCTCTCCGGCTTGCCGTCCTTGACGGACTTGATCAGGTCGAAGACGGCCGCGGAGACGTCCTTGGTGACCGAGGTCAGGATGTGCTCCTTGTACTTCGACAGACCGGCCTGGTTGTACTGGTCGGAGTCGACGCCGATGGCCCACTTGCCCTTGCCGGCGGTGGCCTCGATGGCACCGGAACCGGCCAGACCGGCGGCGGCGTAGACCACGTCGGCGCCCGCGTCGAGCTGGCCCTGCGCGGCGGCCTTGCCGAGGTCGGGCTTGGAGAAGCCACCGAAGTCCGGCGGCTGGGTCAGGTAGGCGGACAGCACCTTGGCGTTCGGGTTGGTGTCCTTGACGCCCTGGGTGTAGCCGGCTTCGAACTTCTTGATCAGCGGGACCTCGACACCGCCGATGAAGCCGACCGTGCCGGTCTTGGACGCCTTGGCGGCGGCGACGCCGGCCAGGTAGGAGCCCTGCTCCTCGTTGAAGACCAGGTTCGCGATGTTCGCGCCGGTGACCGAGGTGTCGTCGATGATGCCGAACGTGGTGTTCGGGAACTTCGGGGCGACCTTCTTGATGGCCGGGGCGTAGGAGAAGCCGACGCCGATGACCGGGTTCGAACCCTTGCGGGCCAGCTCGGTGAGGCGCTGGACCTTGTCGGCCTCGCCCTCGCCCTCGGTGGGCTCGGCCTCGCTGCCCTTGACGCCCAGCTCCTTCTCGGCCTTCTCCAGGCCGGCGAAGGCGGCGTCGTTGAACGACTGGTCGCCGCGGCCGCCGATGTCGTACGCGATGGCGGTGGTGGATTCCTTCGTGGCGGAGGACGAAGATCCGGTGTCCGAAGACTTCTTTCCGCCACAGGCGGTGGCCGAGAGGGCCAGCGCCGCGGACGCGATGCCCACGGTGGCGATCCTGGTGATCCGGCGCAAGGGGAGGCTCCTTCAAAACCTGACCGAAGCGCCACGACCGGCGCTGGTTTCGCGGCGATCGTAACGCGCGTAGATGTCAGTTAAAGGCCCGTTCATGAGTCGTTATCGGATCGTCGCGAACCGGACAGTGACCGATCAGTAACTCCTCATGCGTCCAGCCCTTGTGCACCAAGGGCTGGACAGCTGCGACAGGCGCCGCTCAGATGTTGTACGGAGTACTACCCGATCGGCCTCGTACGGCGCCCGTCGAGCAGGGCGGCGGCCGTGAAGAACTCCACGCCGACGGCGATGGCCGACTCGTCGACGTCGAAGTCACCCCGGTGCAGGTCCCGCTTGGCGCTGTCGCCGGGAGTGCGGACCCCCAGCCGGGCCATGGCCCCCGGGACGTGCTCCAGGTACCAGGAGAAGTCCTCGCCGCCCAGGCTCTGCTCGGTGTCCTCGACGGACTCCGGGCCGAGCCGGGAGGCCATGGCCTCCCGCAGCAGTTCGGCGACCATCGGATCGTTGACCACGGGGGGCACCCCGCGCACGTAGGTGATCTCCGACTTGGCCCGGTGCACGGAGGCGATCTCGTCGATGGCCGCGTGGATCTGGTCGGGGGCCTCGTGCCAGGCGTTCAGGTCCAGGCACCGGATGGTTCCGGACAGCTCCGCGCGCATCGGGATCACGTTGCAGGCGTGCCCCGACTCGATCCGGCCCCAGGTGACCGACATGCCGGAGCGGGCGTCCATCCGGCGCGACAGGACGGCGGGCAGGTCGACGGCGACCCGGGCGGCGGCCGTGACCAGGTCGGTGGTCAGGTGCGGCCGGGCGGTGTGGCCGCCGGGGCCCTCCAGGGTGACCTCCAGGCGGTCGCACGCCGAGGTGATGGGGCCGGGCCGCAGGCCGATCCGCCCCGCGTCGACCCGCGGGTCGCAGTGCACCGCCACGATCTTGCCCACGCCGTCCAGCACCCCGGACTCGATGGCGTCGGTGGCTCCGCCGGGCAGGACCTCCTCGGCGGGCTGGAAGAGCAGCCGCACGGGCCGGGGCAGCAGGCCCTGCCGGTCGAGCTCGGCGAGGACGAGGCCGGCGCCGAGGACGACGGCGGTGTGCACGTCGTGGCCGCAGGCGTGGGCGCGGTCCGGGAAGGTGGAGCGGTACGCCACGTGGGTCTTGGCGTCCGGAATGGGCAGGGCGTCGATGTCCGCGCGCAGGGCCAGCATCGGCCGGCCCCCGTCCCAGGTGCCCACGTCACAGATCAGCCCGGTTCCGGATTTCAGCACCTGCGGGCGCAGGCCGGCTTGCTCCAGCCGGGCCTTGATCGCCGCCGTGGTGCGGAACTCCTGGTGTCCTAGCTCGGGATGCATGTGCAAGTCCCGGCGGAAGGCGATCAGTTCGGCACGCAGGTGGTCCGGAAGCTTGCCGGGCAGCTCGGGCCGGTCGGGCGTGCCGGGCAGGGCGGTCTGGGACTCGCGGGACATCAACTGGTTCACCCGTTGAAGGGTAGGCGCACGGATGGCCCAAATGGCTGGAGATCACCAAAAGTTCATGCCGTTAGGGGAAAAAAACCAGACCTCTGGACGCATGACCGGATGCGCCGGAGGGTAAACTCGTGCGCTCATCCGGCCGCAGAGGCCGTCCGGGCAGGGAGTCTGCGCACATCACGGGCGCTCGCCGTGACCCCGGCGAGGAACGTGCGGGCGCGCGGCGAGGCGGAGCCGGTGAGCCAGGCCGGGTCCACATCGCATACGGCGACGGTCACACCGGTTCCGGTCAGGGCGTACGGCAGGGTGTGGACGACCGTGGACGGGAAGCTGACGATCGTCCGGCCGACGGGTCCGCGCCGGGCGATCAGCTCCAGCGGCAGGTCCGGCCGTACGATCTCCAGCCCGCTCGCCACGCTCAGCGCGCGCAGTGTCTCCGGGGATTCCCGGCGGTGCGCCGCCGCCCCCCTGTACGGGCTGTCGGTCGCCCGTACCGGGACCGAGGCCGTACTGGCCCGCCTCGCCCCCTACCAGAACAGCAACCGGATCCCGCTGACCGTGGTGGACGCGCTGCTGCCGCCGCTCGCGGACGCCGAAGCGGTCGCGCGGGGAGCCCGCCCGGCCCCGACCGGGTCGCGGCCGAGCTGACGGGACTCCTCACGGCCGTCGGCTTCACCATGCAGCCGCAGGTCCTGGCGGCCCGGCGGCCGGAGGCCGAGGCCTACCTCGCCCGGCACCTGGACGACCGGACCCGGCGCTACTTCAAGCGGCGGCGGCTGACCGCCCTCGGCCTGCCGGGCGGGATCCCGGCCCGGCTGTCGTTCCTCCCGCACAACCCGGTCGTCCGCCGGGCGGTGCGCCGGCTGCGCGCGGCCCGCCCGAGGTGAGCGCCGCAGCGGCGGGCGGCCCCGCGGCCGCGCGGACTGCTCAACCGGTGGCGAGCTTGGCGGCGAAGCCGAGGAAGAGCACACCGGCCGCCGAGGTCGCCCCGGCGGACAGCCGCTTGCGGCGGCGGAAGGCCGCGGCCAGGCGGGTGCCGCCGAATATCAGCAGGGTCAGGTAGAGGAAGCTGCCGAGCTGGAGCAGCGTGCCCAGCAGGAGGAAGGACAGCGCCGGGTAGGCGTACGCGGGGTCGACGAACTGCACGAAGAAGGAGACCAGGAACAGGATCGCCTTGGGGTTGAACAGGCTGATGAGCAGCGCCCGCCGGTAGGGGCGCTCCAGCTCCCCGGCGTCCGCCTCGGGACCGGTCTCCTCTTCGGACCGCTCGGACCGCTCGGTCCGCGACCGCCACAGCGCCCACGCGCCGCGCATCATCCCCACGGCGAGCCAGGTCAGGTACCCGGCCCCCAGCAGCTTGACGATGCCGAACAGCACGGGGCTGGTCTGGAGCAGCGCCCCTGCGCCTCCGGCGGCGAGCGCCATGAGCACGGCGTCCCCGCTGAACACCCCGGCGGCGGCCTTGTACCCGGTGCGCACTCCGCGCCGCGCGGCGACGGAGAGCACGTAGAGCGAGTTCGGCCCCGGCAGCAGAATGATCAGGACGAGCCCGAGGAGGTAGGTCGGCAGATCGGTGACACCCAGCATGGGCAGGAGTGTCCCATGGGCTTGCACCTGTCCCGCCACTGCATTTCACCATGTGGATGCGGCCGGCTCGTAGGCTCCCCATACCTCACGGAGGGCATTGCAGACCTCGCCCACCGTGGCCCGGGCGCTCAGGGCCTGCTTCATCGGGTACAGAACGTTGTCCGTGCCCGCCGCCGCCTCCTGCAGGGCCGCGAGGGCCGAGGCGACCGCCGCCGCGTCGCGGGTGGCGCGCAGCTCGGCCAGGGCCGCGCGCTGGCGGGTCTCGATCGACGGGTCCACGCGCAGCGGCTCGTAGCGTTCCTCCTGGTCCAGGGCGAAGCGGTTGACCCCGACGACCACGCGCTCGCCGCTGTCGGTCTCCCGCGCGATGCGGTAGGCGCTCCGCTCGATCTCCGCCTTCTGGAAGCCGGCCTCGATCGCGGCGACCGCCCCGCCCATGTCCTCGACGCGCCGCATCAGCGCCAGCGCCGCCTCCTCCACCTCGTCCGTCATCCGCTCGACCGCGTAGGAGCCGGCGAACGGGTCCACGGTGTGCGGCACGTCCGTCTCGTACGCCAGCACCTGCTGGGTGCGCAGCGCCAGCCGGGCCGCCTTCTCCGTCGGCAGTGCGATCGCCTCGTCGAAGGAGTTGGTGTGCAGCGACTGGGTGCCGCCCAGCACGGCGCCCAGCGCCTGCACGGCCACCCGTACGAGGTTCAGCTCGGGCTGCTGCGCCGTCAGCTGGACCCCTGCCGTCTGCGTGTGGAAGCGCAGCATCAGCGACTTCGGGTCCCGGGCGCCGAACTCCTCCCGCATGACCCGGGCCCAGATCCGCCGGGCGGCCCGGAACTTGGCGACCTCCTCCAGCAGGGTGGTGCGGGCGACGAAGAAGAAGGACAGCCGGGGGGCGAATTCGTCCACCGCCATCCCGGCGGCCAGGGCCGTACGGACGTACGCGATGCCGTCGGCGAGGGTGAAGGCGATCTCCTGTGCGGGCGAGGCCCCGGCCTCGGCCATGTGGTAGCCGGAGATGGAGATGGTGTTCCAGCGCGGGACCGCGGCGCGGCAGTACGCGAAGGTGTCGGCCGTCAGCCGGAGCGAGGGCCCGGGCGGGAAGATGTACGTCCCCCGGGCGATGTACTCCTTGAGGACGTCGTTTTGGATGGTCCCGGTCAGCTTCCCGCCGCCGATCCCCTGCTCCTCGGCCACCAGCTGGTACAGCAGCAGCAGGAGGGCCGCCGGAGCGTTGATGGTCATCGAGGTGGAGACCCGGTCGAGGGGGATCCCGTCGAACAGCACCCGCATGTCGTCGAGGGAGTCGATCGCGACGCCGACCTTGCCGACCTCGCCATGGGCGAGCGGGGCGTCCGAGTCGTGCCCCATCTGGGTCGGCAGGTCGAAGGCGACGGACAGGCCGGTGCCGCCGCCCGCGATGAGCTGGCGGTAGCGGGCGTTGGACTCGGCGGCGGTCCCGAACCCGGCGTACTGCCGCATGGTCCACGGCTTGCCGGTGTACATCGTCGGGTAGATCCCCCGCGTGTATGGATACGCCCCTGGTTCACCCAGTTTGGCCTCCGGGTCCCACCCCGTCAGATCGCCCGGCCCGTAGACCGGTTCGATGGGAAATCCGCTCTCGGTTCCTGCCATGTGACGAAACCCTCCATGGAGCAAACGGGTCCGGGGCTGATACAACCTCCTCCGTCCACCGCTGGGGAGGCCGGGGCAGCTGGTCACAATGGCGCAACATCCGGCGATCATCCGCAACTCTCCACGCCCGCCAGGCATCACCTACATGACACGACACCGAAATCGGGGGAATGCGATGCACCGCCAGAGAGTCATAATCCGCACGCTCGGGGTGGCCACCGCCGTCGCGCTCGCCGCGACCGCTTGCGGGCCGCAGAAGACGGAGCCGGCCGGCTCCGCCTCCTCGGTCCCGTCCGCGTCCACGGCGGGCTCCTCCCCTTCCTCCCCGTCGCCGGACAGCAAGCCCGCCGACCCCTCCCCCTCCACGTCCGCCTCGCAGTCGGCCTCGCCGTCCGCCTCGCCCTCCCCGACGGTCAAGGCGATCATGGCGAACGGCGACGAGAGCGAGCAGGTGCGCGAGCTCCAGGCGCGCCTGAAGCAGCTCAAGTACATGACGGTGGCGCCCACCGGCTTCTACGGCTCCAAGACGACGGCCGCGGTCAAGGCCTTCCAGGCGAAGAACGGCCTCACCGCCTCCGGTGCGGTCGACGAGGCCACCTGGAAGAAGATCCAGCGCGTGAGCAAGAAGCCCACCGCCGAAGAGCTGCGCCCGCCGACCGTCAACGAGGTCGACGCGCCGGACCCGCGCTGCATGACGGGCCGCGTCATGTGCATCAGCAAGGAGAGCCGCACGCTCGCCTGGATGATCGACGGCAAGATCATCTCCACCATGGACGTCCGGTTCGGCTCCGAGAACACCCCGACCCGCGAGGGCCAGTTCAAGGTGGAGTGGAAGGCCAAGGACTGGACGTCGACGATCTACCACACGCCGATGCCCTACTCGATGTTCTTCAGCCAGGGCCAGGCGGTCCACTACTCGGCGGACTTCGCGGCCCGCGGTTACGCGGGTGCCTCGCACGGCTGCGTCAACGTCCGGGACAAGGGCAAGCTGGCGGCGCTGTTCGAGCAGGTGCAGGTCGGCGACAAGGTCGTCGTCTACTGGTGATCCGGTCGCGGCGGGCCGGAGGGGCGCACGAGCCCCGAAGGCCCGAGGCCCGGGCGGGAAGGTCGGAGAAGTAAGGGGCGCGGGCAGGGCCGGGGGAACGAACCCCGCCCGCGCCGGGTGCGCAGAGCCCAGGGGTACGGGGGGAACCCCGGCTCATGCGCGGCCGATGACCAGTCGGCTCGTTGTGTACTGCGCCGCAGGTTCGAAAAGTGTTACAGGCCGTTCATGCCGAGGGGTGCACGCCGCGCGCGAAGCGCCGCGAACCCCGACCGGGTGGCTCACGCGCCGGACGTCAGCGCGGGAGGCGCAGACCGCCCGACGGGCTGCTCGGGCTCGGCGAGGCGGTCGGCGAGGCCACCCGCGGGGCCTTGAGGACGATGCTGCCGTCGCCGGAGCTGCGCGGGGCGGCGGGGTCGTCGAGCAGCGCCTCGCAGTAGTGCGGGATGCGCGCCAGCCCCTTGGCCAGCTTCGAGAGCCGCTCGCGGCGGTCGGCGGTCATGTGGCCCGAGCGGTAGGCCTCGCACAGGTCCACCGCCTTCAGGCGGCTCTCCTTGTCGGTGTCACGGAGCAAGTCCGTGGCGCCCGAGGACTTGTCCTTGCCGACGGCGCCGCCCGCGGCGGAGCCCGGGGTGCTTCCCGGACCGGTGCCGGTCCCGGCGCCGGAGCCCGTTCCGCTTCCGGTCCACGGGTTCCCGTCGGGGCCCGGGGTGGTGGGCGCGCCCGGGGTGGGGGCGAAGCCGTCGCGCAGCGGGGTGGGCCGCAGCTGCGGTCCGGGCGTCGGGCCCGTGATGTCACCGCTCGGCTGCGGGTCCTCGTCCGCGCTGAGGGACACGGCCGGTGCCGGACCCGCGCTGTCGTGCGTGATCCGGTCCAGCAGGCCGGCGCCCGCGGCGGCGGCGAGACCGCCGACGGCCACCCCGGCCAGCGCCGCGGCCAGCCCGAACCGCAGCGCGCGGCTGCGCCCGGAGCCGAACGCCCGGACCGGGACGGGGGCGGGGGCGACCGTGCCGAGGTCGATCAGGGGTTCGTCGAAGACGGCCGTGTCCGCGGTGGTCGCGGCGGCTCCGCCGCGCGCCGCGCGGAAGGCGGCCACCGCGGCGGCCTCGCCGGGCAGCTGCTCACCGGGGTTCGCGGGCGGGACCCTCAAGGAGTCGAGGGCGTCCCTCAGCCGGGCCTCCACTTCGCGGGCGTGGTGATCGGCGACAGGGGCGACCGGCCCGCCGCGCAGCACTCGTTCCGCCGCGGCTCTGTCCAGCCACCTGTTGCGCTCGTCGGCCATCACATGTCCTTCTGCGTCCGCCAACGTGAATGCGTCACACCGGTTTTCTCCACGAGGCCCCCACCTCGGCCGCGCTGTGCGGGAACGGCGTCGAGATCCCGCACGGCCCCGCCGGCCGGCGCCGGCCCACCGGCATTATGGCCGACGGCCCGCGCGGGGTCCGAGCCCCCGTCCCCTCCGGCGTCCACGCCCGTCCCGGAACCGGCTTCCGCGCCGAGCAGCTCGGCCAGTTTCTTCAGGCCGCGGTGCGCGGCGGTGCGTACGGCACCCGGCCGCTTGCCCAGGGTCTCGGCCGCGCTCTTGGCGTCCAGGCCGACGACGACCCGCAGCACCACCGCCTCGGCCTGGTCCTGGGGCAGCTGCGCGATCAGCGCCATGGTCCGGCCGGTGGAGAGGGCCTCCATCGCCTCGCCCGCGGTGTCGCTGTCCGCGGCGCGCCCTGTGAGCTCCGTCTCGTCGCCGCCGATGGCCGGACGGCGCCCGCGCATGCGGATGTGGTCCAGGGCCCGGTTGCGGGCGATCCGGGCGGCCCAGCCGCGGAAGCGGTCGGCGTCACCGGTGAAGGAGGCGAGGTCGCGGGAGATCTGCAGCCAGGCCTCGGAGGTGACGTCCTCGGCGTCGCCGTCCCCGACGAGCGTGCGTACGTATCCGAGCAGGCGCGGGTGCACGGCGCGGTACACAGCACGGAACGCGTTCTCGTCGCCGCCCTGTGCCGCGAGCACCGCGGCGGTCAGCTCCGCGTCGTCCCCCAGCAAAGTCCCCAACCCGTTCAGTGTCCTGTATGTGTGGCGCAAATCAGCACGTTACGGCTTTCAAGTACCTTCGTCCACGAGTTGTACAGGCAGCAACCAATCGTGCGCGAAGCGGGGTGTGACACAAAACGCACGCGCGGCGCTGACAGGGATACGGGCTTGTCGCACGAGCCCGTACGGACGACGACCGGGGCCTCTCCTGTGGGGGGTGGCGGCCTCGGTCGTCTTCCTCCTTCTCCGGCCCCTCCGTTCATCTTCGGGGCTCGCCTCCTCGCCGCTCCGCCCGGGTCCCCTTCCCGCCCCTCCGGCCACCCGAGGCGACGGGGCCTCAGCTCGCCCTCGACCCGCCCGGGTCATCCTTTCGGTTCACTTACGGGTGAAAACCTCGGATGGGTACGACAGGCCCGTCCCCACGTGGCTAGCGTGGCGGTACACCCGCGTCTCGCCCCGAGGAGCCCCCCGCTGTCCAGCCACCTTCCGGCACAGGCCCGCGGATGCTCCGACCCCTGCGGCGCGGACGCCGCGGGCGGCCCGGGCCTGGCGCGGTTCAACGCCCTGACCCGCGAAGCCGCCGAGGCCGTCCTGCTGCACTGCTGCGCCAGCCGGCGGTGGGCCCAGCGCGTGGCCGCCCACCGGCCCTACCCGGATGCCGGGGCGCTGCGCGCCGCCGCCGACGAGGCCTCGTACGACCTGGCGCAGGCGGACCTGAGCGAGGCACTGGCCCTGGAGCCCCCGGCGGAGCTGGGCCACGGGGCCCCGTACGCCGCGCTGCTGGCGCTGGACGCCGCCCATGCGGAGTACGAGCGCAAGTTCGGCCACGCCTTCGTGATCTGCCTGGACGGGCATCCGCAGGAGGAGCAGGCGTCCCAGCTGCTGGCCGCGATCCGGCGGCGGATGGGGCTCGACGCGGACGAGGAGCGGGCGATCACCGCGGACGAGCTGCGCCGTCTGGCACAGGCGCGGCTCGCCGACCTGACACATTGGCTGACCTCGCCGGACGGGGCGTCCGCGGCCGATTCGGGCCATTCCGCCCTGTGGGATAGCCCGTCCGTGCCTGTTTGATCACACCGATGACCCCCGCGCGAAGGAACCGACAAAGCGTCGCTACGATGTCCGGGGCCGGAGGACCGTACCCGGCCGGGCCCGACCGACAACGAAGCCGGCTGGCCCCCGCCCCGCTTCCGGAGGGTTTTCCGTGCCGGCTGGAACGTTGTACCGCGGCCGGGAAGGAATGTGGTCCTGGGTGGCTCATCGAGTCACCGGCGTCCTCATTTTCTTCTTCCTGTTCGTACACGTCCTCGACACCGCTCTCGTCCGCGTCTCCCCCGAGGCGTACGACGACGTGGTGGCTACCTACAAGACTCCGATCGTCGCGCTGCTGGAGTACGGCCTCGTGGCCGCCATCCTCTTCCACGCGCTCAACGGTCTCCGTGTCATCGCCGTGGACTTCTGGTCCAAGGGCCCGCGGTACCAGAAGCAGATGCTCTGGTCCGTCCTGGCGCTCTGGGCCCTGCTGATGATCGGCGCCATCATCCCGGTCCTCACCCACGCCTACCTTGAGCTGTTCGGGAAGTGACGCGCATGTCCACTGACACTTCTTCCGCCCAGGCCATCGGTGAGGTGGAGGGCGCTTCCCTCTACGACGTCGACAACCCGGCGCCCTACATCGAGGCCCCGCGCAAGCGCACCGGCAAGACGCCGCGCTCGACCCGCGGCAACTTCGAGATGGCCGCATGGCTCTTCATGCGCCTGTCGGGCATCGTGCTCGTCGTCCTGGTCATCGGCCACCTCCTCATCCAGCTGGTGCTGGACGGCGGCGTCTCCAAGATCGGCTTCGCCTTCGTGGCCGGCCGCTGGGCGTCCCCGTTCTGGCAGGTCTGGGACCTGCTCATGCTGTGGCTGGCCATGCTGCACGGCGCGAACGGTCTGCGTACCGTCATCAACGACTACGCGGAGCGCGCGGGCACGCGGCTGTGGCTGAAGGGCCTGCTTTACACCGCCACGGTGTTCACCATCCTTCTGGGCACGCTGGTGATCTTCACCTTCGACCCGAACATCCGCTAGGCAACGGGGCTGAGGCGCAAACCAATGAAGATCCACAAGTACGACACCGTCATCGTCGGCGCCGGCGGCGCGGGCATGCGCGCCGCCATCGAGGCGACGAAGCGCAGCCGCACCGCCGTGCTGACGAAGCTCTACCCCACCCGCTCCCACACGGGCGCCGCGCAGGGCGGCATGGCCGCCGCGCTGGCGAACGTGGAGGAGGACAACTGGGAGTGGCACACCTTCGACACGGTCAAGGGCGGTGACTACCTGGTCGACCAGGACGCCGCCGAGATCCTGGCGAAGGAGGCCATCGACGCCGTCCTCGACCTGGAGAAGATGGGCCTGCCGTTCAACCGCACCCCGGACGGCACCATCGACCAGCGCCGCTTCGGCGGCCACTCGCGCAACCACGGCGAGGCCCCGGTGCGCCGGTCCTGCTACGCCGCGGACCGCACGGGCCACATGATCCTCCAGACGCTGTACCAGAACTGCGTCAAGGAGGGCGTGGAGTTCTTCAACGAGTTCTACGTCCTCGACCAGCTGATCGTCGAGGAGGACGGCGTCAAGAAGTCGGCCGGTGTGGTCGCGTACGAGCTCGCCACGGGCGAGATCCACGTGTTCCAGGCCAAGGCCGTCATCTACGCCTCCGGCGGCACCGGCAAGTTCTTCAAGGTGACCTCCAACGCGCACACCCTCACGGGTGACGGCCAGGCGGCCTGCTACCGCCGCGGCCTGCCGCTGGAGGACATGGAGTTCTTCCAGTTCCACCCGACGGGCATCTGGCGCATGGGCATCCTGCTGACGGAGGGCGCCCGCGGTGAGGGCGGCATCCTCCGCAACAAGGACGGCGAGCGCTTCATGGAGAAGTACGCGCCGGTCATGAAGGACCTCGCGTCCCGTGACGTCGTCTCGCGCTCCATCTACACCGAGATCCGCGAGGGCCGCGGCTGCGGTCCGGCCGGCGACCACGTGTACCTGGACCTCACCCACCTGCCGCCGGAGCAGCTCGACGCGAAGCTCCCGGACATCACCGAGTTCGCGCGTACGTACCTGGGCATCGAGCCGTACACGGACCCGATCCCGATCCAGCCCACCGCGCACTACGCCATGGGCGGCATCCCGACGAACGTCGAGGGTGAGGTCCTGGCGGACAACACCACCGTCGTCCCGGGCCTGTACGCGGCCGGCGAGGTCGCCTGCGTCTCCGTGCACGGCGCCAACCGCCTGGGCACCAACTCGCTGCTGGACATCAACGTCTTCGGCAAGCGCTCGGGCATCGCGGCGGCCCGGTACGCCGCCGAGAACGACTACGTCGAGCTGCCGGAGAACCCGGCCTCCCTCGTCGTGGAGCAGGTCGAGCGGCTGCGCAACTCCACGGGCAACGAGCGGGTCGCCGACCTGCGCCTGGAGCTCCAGGAGACGATGGACGCGAACGTGATGGTCTTCCGTACGGAGCAGACCATCAAGACCGCGGTCGAGAAGATCGCGGAGCTGCGCGAGCGCTACAAGAACGTGTCCGTCCAGGACAAGGGCAAGCGCTTCAACACGGACCTGCTGGAGGCCATCGAGCTGGGCAACCTGCTCGACCTGGCCGAGGTCATGGCCGTGTCCGCGCTGGCGCGCAAGGAGTCCCGCGGCGGTCACTACCGCGAGGACTACCCGAACCGCGACGACGTCAACTTCATGCGCCACACCATGGCGTACCGCGAGGTCGGAGCCGACGGCTCGGACTCGGTCCGGCTCGACTACAAGCCGGTCGTCACGACCCGCTACCAGCCGATGGAGCGTAAGTACTGATGGCTACCCCCACCCTGGACAAGATGGAAGAGGCGGCCGCGGCCTCCCCGTACATCACGGTCACCTTCCGGATCCGCCGCTACAACCCCGAGATCTCGGACGAGGCGCAGTGGCAGGACTTCCAGATCGAGATCGACCCGAAGGAGCGCGTGCTCGACGGTCTCCACAAGATCAAGTGGGACCTCGACGGCACGCTGACCTTCCGCCGCTCGTGCGCGCACGGCATCTGCGGCTCCGACGCGATGCGGATCAACGGCAAGAACAGGCTCGCCTGCAAGACGCTGATCAAGGACATCAACCCGGAGAAGCCGATCACCGTCGAGGCCATAAAGGGCCTCACGGTGATGAAGGACCTCGTCGTCGACATGGAGCCCTTCTTCCAGGCCTACCGCGACGTCATGCCGTTCCTGGTCACCACCGGCAACGAGCCGACGCGTGAGCGCCTGCAGTCCGCCGAGGACCGCGAGCGCTTCGACGACACCACCAAGTGCATCCTGTGCGCCGCGTGCACGTCCTCGTGCCCGGTGTTCTGGAACGACGGCCAGTACTTCGGCCCGGCGGCGATCGTCAACGCGCACCGCTTCATCTTCGACTCGCGCGACGAGGCCGGCGAGCAGCGGCTGGAGATCCTGAACGACAAGGACGGCGTGTGGCGCTGCCGCACGACCTTCAACTGCACCGACGCGTGCCCGCGTGGCATCGAGGTCACGAAGGCGATCCAGGAAGTCAAGCGCGCTCTGATCACGCGCCGCTTCTGACCGCCGCGCCCGGTCCTACGAGGCCCCGTGCCCCCGAATTCACCTCGGGGGCCCGGGGCCTCGCCCGTTGTGGAAAGATCGGCCGCATGAGCGAGCAGCAGCCGAATCCGTACACGAGCGACAACGGGGGCCCCGGCAACCCCAGTTACGGCTATCCCCAGCCCTACCCGGCGGCGCCCGGCTACCAGCCGACCGTGGGCGGCGCGGGCATTCCGGCCCAGCCGCAGGCCCCGGCCCAGCCGCCGGCGATGCCCCCCGCCACACCTCCGGCGATGCCGACGGGTCAGCCGCCGGCCTACGCTCCGGCCCCGGCGATGGGCGGCGGCGCGGGCGCGAGCGGCTTCTCCCTCGGCGACATCACCATCGCCGGGGACCAGATCATCACCCCGTCCGGCGCCATGCCGCTCAGGGGCGCGATGTGGAACGCCACGGACTTCTCCCGCACCGAGACGAAGATCCCGACGCACGCGGTGGTGCTCGCGATCATCTTCTTCCTGTTCTGCCTGCTCGGCCTGCTCTTCCTCCTGATGAAGGAGCGGACCACCACGGGCTACATCCAGGTCACGGTCACCAGCGGCGGACGCCACCACTCCACCATGGTCCCGGCCACCGACCCGGGCACCTTCCACTGGGTGATGAGCCAGGTCAACTACGCCCGGTCGGTCAGCATCTGAGGATCTGCCGGGTGATCGTCGGGTCGGTGATCCCCGTGTCGTCCGCCACCGCCTTGCCGAGGATCAGCGCCGGGGTCCGGTCGCCCTCGAAGGGCAGGTAGCCGGTCTCCGCCCCGGAGGGCAGGAGGGCGGGGACCCGTCACCCCGGCGGTGACGGCCGCGGGGTTGGCCCCTCCGTGGTGGACGGCCGGAGCGGCGCGTCGACAGCGGGGGCGGCCGGCGGGACGATGCCTGCGTGACGAGGCCACCGCACTCCAGGACCCACCTCGGCCGGAGGGACTTCCTCACCGCCATGGGTACCCTCGCAGCCACCTTCGCGACCGCCGTCCCCGCCTACGCCACCGACCACGCGCGCGACGCCGCCACCGCCGACGAGTACGTCGACGTCCAGCTCCTCGACATCACCGACCTGCACGGCTACCTCCAGGCCGCCCCCGGCAGCAACGCCACCATCACCGGGAACGGCGGACAGACCTATACCGTCGGCGGTGCCGCCTACATGGCCGCCCACCTCGCCCGCCTGCGCGCCGGGCGGGCGAACTCGTTCTTCTTCTCCTGCGGAGACGCCTTCTCGGGCTGGGAGTTCGACGCGGCCGCCTTCGCCGACGAGCCGACCATCGAGGCCCTCAACCTCATGGGGCTCGCCTTCGCGACCGCCGGGAACCACGAGTTCGACAAGTCGCCCGCCATGCTGCAACGCCACATGGAGCAGGGGGTCCCGTTCCCCGTCGAGGGCCGCGACGCCTCCTTCACCGACTCCTCCGGCGCCCGCTTCCACGGCTCCGACTTCCGCTACTACAGCGCCAACACCGTCTGGGGCGCCGACCGGCGCACCGTCCTGCCCGCGTACAGCATCGAGACGGTCCGCACTGCCGCCGGCCGGGAACTGCAGATCGGCTTCATCCACCTCACCGCCCTCGGTACCGAGCTCTTCCCCGGTTCCTACCAGCCCGGCCTGGCCACCCTCGACGAGATCGCCACCGCCAACTCCCACGCGGCCCTGCTCAAGGCCCAGGGCGTCGGTGCGATCGTGCTCAGCATGCACGACGGAGCAGTGGCGGGCGCCGACTTCAACAGCGGCTCCGACCCCTCCGGCCCGGCCCTCGACCTGGCGTTGCGGGTCTCCCCCGACATCGACGCGATCGTCACCGGCCACTGGCACACCCGGTTCAACATGATGCTCCCCGACCCGAACGGCGTACCCCGCCCGTTCGTCGAGGCCGGCTGCTACGGCCAGCTCGTCAACGAGATCAACCTCCGTCTCGACCCGCTCACCGGCAGGGTGGTCCGCGAGCTGACCGTGTCCACCAACCATCCCAACACCCGTGACGTCACCCCCGATCCGGCCCTCAAGGAGGTCGTCGACCACTGGGCCGGCCAGGCGGCCGCGCGCGACGCCTCCCGGATCGGCACGCAGACCGGCTCGTTCCTGCGGACGCGCAGCACCGCCGGCGAGAGCACCATGGGCGACCTCGTGGCCGACTGGGCCCTGTGGGCGGGCAGCCGGCCGACCGACCCCGAGAACGACGCGAACATCCACCCCAACGTCCCGGCCCAGCTCGCCGTGGTCGCCGCGGCCCCCCGGGTGGGGCAGGCCCTCATCGCCGGCGACCTGGTCCGCGACAGGGCCTCGGCCGGCGCCGTCACCTTCGGCCACGCCTGGAAGGCCGTCGGCTTCGGCGACCCGATCGTCAGCGCGACGGTGACCGGGCAGCAGATCCACGACGCCCTGGAGGAGCAGTGGACGACCGCGGCGAGCGGGGAGCTGCTCTTCGCGCCCCTGGCCGTCTCCAAGAACGTCCGCTACTCCTTCACCGCCCTGGGCAGGGTCGGCGACCGCGTGAACCCGGCCGACGTGTTCATCGACGGCGCGCCGCTCGACCTCGCCCGCACCTACCGGCTCGCGGCCCCGTCGTACACGTTCCTCGCGAACGACGGCTACCCGGCGCTCTCCGGCTTCCAGGCGCCGTACCGCCACCAGCGGGACTTCGAGAGCTTCGTCGCGTACGTCCGCGAGAAGCAGACGCTCACGCCCACGCCCCTGACCCGCGTCACGGCCAAGAACACCGCCCGCCGCGGCGCCGAGGTCGGCACCGTCCTGGAGCCGGGCCCCCTCCTGCTCCCCGACGGCACCCCGATGCCGCGCCCCGAGGCGGCGATCGTCTCGGCGGCCCGACCGCCTGGCCCGTACGACGGGCTGCGGCCGCCCTGCTGATCCACGGCTGTGGACCCGTCCGCTCCCACCCGCGCTTGAACCTGTTCAAAAAGAGGTCTACAGTCAGGCATGCCAACGAGTTGAACACGTTCAAGGGGGGCGAGGGCATGGACCTCACCGTCGTCGCATACGTCATCTACCTGCTCATCAGCATCGGGCTCACCATCTGGGTGGCCCGCACCCTCAGCCGCAACGGGCGGATCTTCATCGCCGACGTCCTGCACGGGAACGAGAAGCTGGCGGACGCCGTGAACCACCTCCTGGTGGTCGGCTTCTACCTCGTCAACATCGGCTTCGTGGCCCTCTACCTGCGGTCGGCCGATGCCATCCTCGACGCCCGCGGGCTGTTCGAGGCGCTCTCGGTCAAGCTCGGTGTGGTCCTGCTCGTCCTCGGCGTCATGCACCTCGGCAACGTCTGGGTGCTGAACAAGATGCGCCGCCGGGGGATCATGGAGCGCCAGCAGACGCCGCCGGTGGCCCCGCAGGGGTGGACCGCTCCGGCCGGGGCCTGACCGATGGCACCGGCCGCGCCGGCCACCCGGCACCTGACCGTCCTCTACGACGCCGACTGCCCGCTCTGCGTCCACATCCGGCACTGGCTGCTGGGGCAGCAGCAGCTGGTGCCGCTCCGGCTCGTGCCCGCCGCGTCCGCCGAGGCCCGCCGGCTGTTCCCGCACCTCGCCCACGCGGAAACGCTCCGCGAGATCACCGTCGTCGGGGACAGGGGCCAGGTGTGGACCGGCACCGACGCCTTCATCGTGTGCCTGTGGGCGCTGGCCGAGCACCGGCCGAAGGCGAACTGGCTCGCCACCCCGGCGGGCCGGCCCTTCGCCCGGGCGGCCATGTACACCGCCTCCGCGTGGCGGCAGGCCGTACGGACCGAAGGCGGGCCGGCGGACGAGGCGGAGGTGGCGGAACCGGCCTGTGACGACCACTGCGCGCCCCGATAGGCTCGTACACCGTGACTGATCAGAAGGCTCCCAAGAGCGAGCAGACCCGCACGCTCATCCTCGAAACCGCGCTCCGTCTCTTCCAGGAGCGCGGCTTCGACAAGACGACCATGCGGGCCATCGCCAAGGAGGCGGGGGTCTCGGTCGGCAACGCCTACTACTACTTCGAGTCCAAGGAACACCTGGTCCAGGGGTTCTACGACCGGATCGGCGCCGCGCACCAGGCGGCGGTCCGGCCCATCCTGGAACGCGAGAGCGATCTGCAGAAGCGGCTCGCGGGCGTGCTGACGAGCTGGCTGGACATCGCCGAGCCGTACCACGAGTTCGCCTCGCAGTTCTTCAAGAACGCGGCGGACCCGGAGAGTCCGCTGAGCCCCTTCTCCACGGAATCGGAACCCGCCCGCCGGGCGGCGATCGACATGCACCGCGAGGTGCTGGCCGGCGCGAAGACGAAGGTGCCGGCCGAACTGGCCGACGTGCTGCCGGAGCTGATGTGGCTCTCGCACATGGGACTCGTCCTGTACTGGGTCTTCGACCGGTCGCCGGGCAGCGAGAAGACCCGCAAGCTCGCGGAGCGCGGCGCGCAGCTGACCACGCGGGGCATCGTCCTCGCCCGGTTCCGGGTGCTGCGGCCGCTGGTGCGCGAGCTGCACGAACTGTTCGCGGACTTTCTGCCGGGCATGGCGCAGACCGCCGTGGCGAACAAGAAGCGCGCCTCGGACCCGGAAACCGAACCGGCCGAGTAGCCGGTCCGGTGAACGGGGACGTAGAGCCGGCCCGAGGAGCCCGCGGAACCCGGGCCCGGACTGATCCGCAGGGCTGTCCTCAGGAGGCGTCCCGTTCCGCCGGGGCGATCGTGATGGCGGTCTTCCCGCGCGCCTGGCCCGCCGCGAGGCGGCGTACCGCCTCGGGCACCGCGTCCAGGCCGTACGTGGCGCCCACGACCGGGGTCAGGTCCCCCGCCTCGATCAGCCCGTTCAGCGTGTCGAGGTCGGCCCGGCGCGGCGCCGCGAAGAACACGGCCAGCCGCTGCCGTACGAACGGCGACAGCGCGAGCGCAGCGAACTGCCGCCCCATCCCGATCCAGTCGCCGGCGTCCTCGCCGCCCGCGATGACGAGGGTCCCGCGGGGTGTGAGGGCCCGGCGGAGCCGGGACAGCGGGCTGCTCCCGCCGATGTCCAGCACCAGGTCCCACCTGCGACCCTCGGCCGCGAAGTCCTCGCGGGCGTAGTCGATGACCCGGTCGGCGCCGATCGAGCGGACCAGGTCGGCCTTGGCCGCGCTGCACACGCCGGTCACCTCGGCTCCGAAGACCTTGGCCAGCTGCACCGCATACGTCCCCACCCCGCCCGACGCCCCGACCACCAGGACGCGCTGCCCCGGGCGCAACCGGCCGGCGTCGCGCAGTCCCCGCAGCGCCGTGCACGCCGAGACCGCCACGACGGCGGCCTCCTCGAAGCCCAGCCGGACCGGCTTGGGGGCGATCCGGTCCGCCCGGGCGGTGGCGTACTCGGCGAAGGATCCGCGGGCGACGCCGTACACCTCGTCGCCGACCGCGAAGCCGGTCACCCCTTCGCCCAGCGCGACGACGGTCCCCGCCACGTCCAGCCCGGCCACCCGGCTCCTCGGCCCGCGCAGCCCCAGGGCCAGCCGTACCGCGTACGGCCTGCCCGTCATGGCGTGCCAGGTGCCCCGGTCCACGCCGGCCGCCCGGACCCGCAGGAGCACTTCGCCGGCCGCGGGGACGGGCCGGGGCACCTCGGCCGGCCTCAGCACGTCGGGAGAGCCGTAGCCCTCCTGGACGATCGCCCTCATGGCTTCCATGCCGCTCATTTCCATGCCGCCCATCCCGCACGCCCTCTCTACCGTACTAAGTACGACTTACTTAGTACGGTAACCTCGGGGCAGCAGTCAACTCCCCACCCCTTATGGAAGAGACATGGCCAAGCAGGCTCCGCTCAGCCGGGACAAGGTGCTCGCTGCGGCGGTCGGCGTCGCGGACACCGGCGGCATCGCCGCGCTCACGATCAGGTCGCTGGCCGAGGAGCTCGGCGTCAAGCCGATGTCCCTGTACCACCACGTGTCCAACAAGGAGGCGATCATCGACGGCATCGTCGACGTCGTCTTCGGCGAGATCGACCTGCCGCCGGCCGACGCCGACTGGCGCACCGCGCTGCACCACCGCGCCCACTCCGCCCGGGCCGTGCTGCGCCGCCACCCGTGGGCGACCGCGGTGATGGAGTCGCGCGCCCACCCCGGCCCGGCCACGCTGCGCCACCACGACGCCGTGATCGCCACCCTGCGGCGCGGCGGCTTCCCCTTCGCGCTCGCGGCGCACGCCTACTCGCTGCTGGACAGCTACGTCTACGGGTTCGCCCTGACGGAGGCCGCCCTGCCGTTCGACCCGCAGGACGCGGGCGGGGCCGCCGCGGAGTTCCTGGCCGCGTTCCCGGTGGACGGCTACCCGCACCTGGCCGAGTTCACCAGGGAGCACGTCCTCGCGCCCGGGTACGACCACGGCGCGGAGTTCGACTACGGGCTGGAGCTCATCCTCGACGGCCTCGAACGGCGCCTCGCCGCCGCCTGAGCCCGGTCCGCGGCGGCGGGTTCGGGTTCAGGCCTGGTACGAGGCGAGTTCGACGACGGTGATGTCGGACGGCGCCCCGACCCTGACCGGGGGGCCCCAGGCGCCGGCGCCGCGGGAGACGTAGAGCTGGGTGTCCCCGTAGCGCTCCAGGCCCGCGACGGTGGGGTTGGCGAGCTCGGCGAGGTGGTTGCCGGGCCAGAGCTGGCCGCCGTGGGTGTGGCCGGAGAGCTGGAGGTCCACGCCGTGGCGGACGGCGTCGTGGATGACGACGGGCTGGTGTGCGAGGAGGACGGCGGCGCGGGCGCGGTCCCGGTCGCCGAGCGCCGCCCCGAAGTCGGGGCCGTGGCCCTCCGACTCGCCCTGGATGTCGTTGACTCCGGCGAGGTCGAAGTGGGGCAGGGCCCGGCGGGCGTTCTCCAGGGGGGTCAGGCCCAGTTCCCGCACCTCGTCGATCCACTGCTGCGCGCCGGAGAAGTACTCGTGGTTGCCGGTGACGAAGTACGAGCCGTGGCGGGCGCGCAGCCACCTGAGGGGCTCGGCGGCGGAGCGGAGGTCGTGGACGTTGCCGTCCACGAGGTCGCCGACGACGGCGATCAGGTCGGGCTGCGTGCGGTTGATCGTCTCGACGATGCGGGTGGTGTGGGCGCGGCCGAGGACCGGGCCGAGGTGGATGTCGCTGACGACGGCGATCCGGTAGCCGTGGGCGGCGCGCGGGAGTTTGGCGAGGGGGACGCGGACGTGCTTGACGCGGGGGCCGCGCAGGACGCCGTACGTGCCGAGGCCGACGGTGCCGAGGGCGGCTGCGGCGGCGGCCCCGCCGAGCGACCGCGCCACGAAGCGCCGCCGGGTGACCCCGCCGCCCCCGCTGTCCCCGCTGTCCCCGGGAGCGGGGGCCGCGGTGTCCCGGGTGGCCGGGGGCGCGGTGGCCGGTGCGGTGCCGGGACCGGTGTCGGTGTCGGTGTCGGGGTCGGTGTCGCGGCCCTGCGGGGGTGCTTCACCGCCGGCCGCCGCCCCCGCCCGCACCCGGGGCTCCGGTCCGGCCGCCGCGGCGCTGCCCCGCAGGAGGAGGGCGCGGACCGGTTCCGTCACGAGGAGGGCCAGGGTCAGGTACAGGAGCACCGCGAGCCACAGGTAGCCCGGCCAGGACACCGCCTGCTGGAGCGGGAACGGCGCCCCCGCCCGGCCCGCCGTCAGGGCGGCCAAGGAGAGCAGCGGCAGGGCGAAGGCGAGAGCGGTGCCCGCCCGGCGGGCCGGCCCGCCCGGCCGGGTCGTGTCGCGGACCAGCCGGATCCACAGCCAGCGGTGGACCAGCGCCAGGAGGCCCAGGACCAGCAGGGCCACGGCCGCGAAGACCGCGATCCTCACGCGGGGGTGTCCTCGCGGGATCCGCGCCGCAGCGCCCGCACACTGCGCAACCCGATCACACCAACGGCCGTCCCCAGGAGAAAGGACGTGACGGCCAGGAGAAGGTGGACCCAGAAGTAGGCCGTCGGTTCGCCCGCCGCATCGAACGCCAGACCACTGGCGTCCTGCCACAGGTTCTTGACGAAGGTTGCCCAGATGACCCAGCTCCACACTCCGAAGGCGAGCAGGAACCAGGAGGCGGCGCGGCTGAGTTTCATGCTCCCAGTATGGGTTTCGTCCCCAGGACGGACGCGTCCGGGTGGGCTGTCCCGGCAGTGGTTCCGACACGTGGGCCGGGCCGTGGCGCCGGACAGCCCATCGGGATGTACGTTCACCTGCGTGTCTGCCAAGAAGACCGCGTTGGCGGTCCTTTCCGCCGCGCTGCTGGTCCCCGCCGTGCTCGTGGCGCCCGCGCATGCCGCGCCGCCGTCGCCCGCTCCCGACGGGAAGGGAGTGCCGCCCAAGGGCCTGCAGGCCCCCAAGGCGGCAGCGCCGCCCGCCTCCATGTCCACGGTCGGCGGAGCCGCCCTCGGCAAGCCCGGGGTGCAGGTGAATCCGCTCGCCGGTGCGCCGGCCCTGCCGACGGATCTGACGGGCCGGTCGTGGATCGTGGCCGACGCGGAGACGGGCGAGGTCCTGGCGGCGAACAACGCGCACTGGCGGCTGCCCCCGGCCTCCACCATGAAGATGCTCTTCGCGGACACGGTGCTGCCCACCCTCCCCAAGGACGCGGTCCACAAGGTCACCGACGAGGACATGTCCGGCGTCGGTGAGGGCTCCAGCCTGGTCGGGGTCAAGGAGGACCACGAGTACAGCGTCCACGACCTGTGGCTCGGGGTGTTCCTGCGGTCCGGGAACGACGCCGTGCACGTGCTGTCCGCCATGAACGGCGGCATCGGGAAGACCGTCAAGGACATGCAGGCGCACGCCGAGGAGTTGCAGGCCCTCGACACCCACGTGGTCTCGCCCGACGGGTACGACGCCCCCGAGCAGGTGTCGAGCGCGTACGACCTCACGCTCATCGCCCGCTCCGGCCTGCAGAAAGAGGACTTCCGGGAGTACTGCGGGACGGTGAGCGCCAAGTTCCCCGGCCTCCAGGAGGCCGGGAAGCCCCGCGAGTACTTCGAGATCCAGAACACCAACCGGCTGATGACGGGCGCGGGCGGCATCACCCCGTACAAGGGCATCGCCGGGGTGAAGAACGGCAACACCACGATGGCCGGCTCCACCTTCACCGGCGCGGCCCAGCGCGGCGGCAACAAGCTGCTCGTCACGGTGATGAATCCGGCCGCGGGGGGCCTCAACTCCGTCTACGAGGAGACCGCCGCGCTCTTCGACTGGGGCTTCGCCGCCCTCGGCAAGGTCAAGCCGGTGGGGGAACTGGTGCCGCCGAAGAGCGCCGACACCACCTCCCTCGGCTCCCCGGCCCAGTCGCACGAGCACGACGCGTCGACGGCGTCGGCCGCCGGCTCCGGCGGCGGTGCCGGCACCGCGCTCGGGGTCGCGGGCGGGGCGCTCGCGGTGGTGGCGGCCGGCGCGTACGCCGTCAACCGCCGCTGGCCGCGCAGCCCGCGCGGACGCCGCAGCGGCCAGGACACCACCCTCGTCTAGGACTCCCCCGCGTCCGGGGCTCCGGCGCTCCGGGACTCCGGCGCCCGGGGGCCGGCGGGCGCGCCCGCGGCCGTCCAGGCCGCGCAGAAGAGCAGCAGCTTCGAGGTGAAGTTGATCCAGAGCAGCAGGGCGACCGGCACGCCGAAGGCCCCGTACATGCTCTTCGCCGCGACCCCGCGCATATAGCCGCTGAGCAAGAGCTTGAGCAGCTCGAACCCCGCCGCGCCGATCAGGGAGGCCTGGATCAGACGGCTGCGGGACGGTTCGACCCCGGGCAGCAGGCTCAGGAGGTACAGCAGCAGGAGGAAGGCCGCGAGGACGCCGACGAGGAAGGCCCCGATGCGCAGGAGCACGCCGCCCGCCCCGTGCGGGGGGATGCCCAGCCACGTGCCGAACCTGCCGACGGCGATCGAGCCGATGACGGAGGCCGCCGCCGAGCCGAGGGCCGCGCCGCCGAGGCCGAGGAGGACGAGCGCGTCCTTGCCCTTGCGGACGAAGGGGTTCCCCTCGTCCTCGTCGTCCTTCTCCCAGACCGCCCGCAGGCAGTCCCGCATCGAGCCGACCCAGCCGATGCCGGTGAACAGCAGGACGGCCGCGGCGACGAGGCCGATCGTGCCCGCGTTCGCGACGAGGCTGTTGAGATCGAGCTGGTCGGAGATGCCGGGGACCTGCTCGGCCATGGTCTTCTGCAGGCGGTCGAGCCGGCCCTGGCTGAGCAGCGCGGCGCCGACGGCCGCGGCCAAGGTGATCAGCGGGAAGAGGGCGAGAAAGCTGATGAAGGTGATCGCGGAGGCCAGCCGGGTCCAGTGGACGCGGTCGAGGCGTTCGTACGCGCGCCATGCGTGGGTGCGCATCAGACGGGCCGCGAGCGGGCCGATCACCGGGAGTTTCGTCAGCCAGTCCATGGGGTCACCGTAAAGGAGCCGACGGAAATAGCAGAGATTGTCGCTTTTGGGCACTACGGTCGTCGATTGTGACTTTTCGCCCCACGGCTCGTCCGTTCCACACGCTGGTCCTGCGGACGCTCTCGTTCCATGTCCGCCGGGCCCTGCGGCAGACCTCGCGGCCGCTGCCTCAGGAGCGCGGCGCGGAGGACGCGCCCGGCCCGTTCGCCCCCGTCGCCTCGTCGACCGGTGAGCCGAGCTGCGCCGGGACACCGCCGGCCGGGCCGCTCCCGAAGGGGTACTCGCGCAGCTTGCGCCAGACCCCGTCCGGGCCCTGCTCGTAGAGCGCGAATCCGGAGCACATCCACTCGGCCGCGTAGTCGGCGAGGGTGTCGAACGCCAGGTCCATCGCCTCCTCGGAGATCCCGTGGGCGACGGTGACGTGCGGGTGGTAGGGGAACGCCAGCTCTCGCTGGAGCGGTCCGCCGGCGTCGCGCAGCAGGCCCTGGAGCCGGGTGCAGCCCGTGGCGCCCTCGACGACCTGGACGAAGACGACCGGCGAGAGCGGACGGAAGGTTCCCGTCCCCGCCAGGCGCATCACGAAGGGGCCGCAGGCGGACGCGACCTCGGCCAGGTGGGCCCGGATCTCCGGGAGCCGCTCCGCTTCCACCTCGGTGGGCGGGACGAGGGTGACATGCGTGGGGATGCCGTGCGCGGCGGCGTCCCCGAAGCCGGCGCGCAGCTGCTGGAGCTGGCTGCCGTACGGCTCCGGGACCGCGATCGAAACGCCGAGCGTTACGGTCCCCACGTATGTCTCCTCCGTCGAATGCTGTGTGCGGCCTGCCGCCCCAGTGTGGGGCCGAAACCCCCCGGATTGCCAGGGGCCCCGGTGGTCAGTGCTTGGCGGGCACCAGACCGAGCCGGTCGTACGCCTGCGCCAGGGTCTCGGCGGCGACGGCGCGGGCCTTCTCCGCGCCCTTGGCCAGGATGGAGTCCAGCGTCTCCGGGTCGTCCAGGTATTCCTGGGTGCGCTGCTTGAACGGTGTGACGAAATCGACCATCACACCGGCCAGGTCGGTCTTCAGCGCGCCGTAGCCCTTGCCCTCGTACTTGGCCTCCAGGGCGGGGATGCTCTCGCCCGTGAGGGTGGAGTAGATCGTGAGCAGGTTGCTGACGCCGGGCTTGGCCGCGGTGTCGAAGCGGACCTCGGCCTCGGTGTCGGTGACCGCGCTCTTGATCTTCTTCTCGGTGGCCTTGGCCTCGTCGAGGAGGTTGATCAGGCCCTTGGGGGACGAGGCGGACTTCGACATCTTGATCGACGGGTCCTGGAGGTCGTAGATCTTCGCGACCTCCTTGACGATGTGCGCGGCGGGCAGCGTGAAGGTCTCGCCGAAGCGCTGGTTGAAGCGCTCGGCCAGGTCGCGGGTCAGCTCGATGTGCTGGCGCTGGTCCTCGCCGACGGGGACGGCGTTCGCCTGGTAGAGCAGGATGTCGGCGACCTGGAGGATCGGGTACGTGAACAGGCCGACGCTGGCGCTGTTCACCCCGCCCTTGGCGGACTTGTCCTTGAACTGGGTCATCCGGCTGGCCTCGCCGAAGCCGGTGATGCAGTTCATCACCCAGGCGAGCTGGGCGTGCTCGGGGACGTGGCTCTGGATGAAGAGCGTGCAGCGGTCGGGGTCGAGGCCGGCGGCGAGGAGCTGCGCGGCCGAGAGCCGGGTGTTCGCGCGGAGGTCCTTCGGATCCTGCGGCATGGTGATCGCGTGCAGGTCGACGACCATGTAGAAGGCGTCGTGCGTCTCCTGCAGGGCGACGTACTGGCGGATGGCTCCGAGGTAGTTCCCGAGGTGGAACGAGCCGGAGGTGGGCTGGATGCCGGAGAGCGCGCGAGGACGATCAGAAGCCATGGCTCCATTCTCTCAGGTGCGGGGGCCGACTCCGGCCGTTCCGTGGCCGGAAGCCGCCGGGTCCTTGCGGGGGCGCCGGGCGGGCGGGCCGTGCCGGGCGGGCGGCGGCTGCGGGTACCGCCGCGTAGCGGCGCGTCCGGATCTTGCCCGAAGCAAGCGACCGCTTTGGCCCTGCGAGTGCCGGCCCCGGCTGCGGGACGCCCGGGCGGGGGCGGGGTGGGGTGTTGACCGGGGCGTAGAACGTGATTTGTTGGCGCCTGATCCCGATCACCAAGGCGATCCGGATCAGGCGCCATAAATCATCAGCCCCGGACGACACCCCACCCCGTCACCGCCCCCGGCCCCCGCACCACCCCGCCGCGCAGCGGCCCCGCGCGGTCAGGAGACCGGGAGGCCCGGGGCCGGGTGGGTGGCCATGAGGGCGGTGACCTCCTTGCGGATCACGGACAGGGCCGCCTCGTCGGACGCGGACGCCGCGTCCACCGCGCGGGAGATCCAGTCCGCCACCAGCGGCATGTGCTCCTCGGTCAGGCCGCGGGAGGTGAGCGAGGGGGTGCCGATCCGGATCCCCGACGGGTCGAAGGGCTTGCGCGGGTCGAACGGGACCGTGTTGTAGTTCACCACGATGCCCGAGCGGTCCAGCGCCTTGGCCGCCACCTTGCCCGGCACGCCCCGGGAGGTCAGGTCCACCAGGATCAGGTGGTTGTCCGTACCGCCCGACACCAGGTCGAAGCCCCGGCCCAGCAACTGCGCGGCCAGCGCCTTGGCGTTGGCGACGACCGCGTGCGCGTACGTCACGAACGACGGCTGCGCCGCCTCGTGCAGGGCCACCGCGATGCCCGCCGTCGTCTGGTTGTGCGGGCCGCCCTGGAGGCCCGGGAACACCGCCTTGTCGATGGCCTTGGCGTGCTCCTCCTTGCACATCAGCATCGCGCCGCGCGGGCCCCGCAGGGTCTTGTGGGTCGTCGTGGAGACCACGTCCACGTGCCCGACCGGCGACGGGTGGGCCCCGCCCGCGATGAGGCCCGCGATGTGCGCCACGTCCGCGACGAGGACCGAGCCCGCCTCGGCGGCGATCGAGGCGAAGGCCTCGAAGTCGATCGTGCGGGGCAGCGCGGTGCCACCGCAGAAGATCAGCTTGGGTCGCTCCGCGAGGGCGAGGTCGCGGACCGCGTCGTAGTCGATGAGGCCGGTGTCGGCGCGGACGCCGTACTGGACGCCGCGGAACCAGGAGCCCGTCGCCGAGACGCCCCAGCCGTGCGTCAGGTGGCCGCCCATCGGCAGGGCCATGCCCATCACCGTGTCGCCGGGCTTCGCGAAGGCCAGGTACACGGCCAGGTTCGCGGGCGAGCCCGAGTACGGCTGGACGTTCGCGTGGTCCACCCCGAACAGGCCCTTGGCCCGCTCGACGGCGAGCGCCTCGACGCGGTCGATGTTCTGCTGGCCCTCGTAGTAGCGGCGGCCGGGGTAGCCCTCGCTGTACTTGTTCTGCAGCACCGTGCCGGAGGCTTCGAGCACCGCCGCCGACACGTAGTTCTCGCTGGGGATCAGGCGCAGGGTCTCGGCCTGCAGGGTCTCCTCCGCCGCGACGAAGGACGCCAGCTCGGGGTCGGTCGCGGAAAGGGCGGGATGGCGGCGCGCGTTCACGGCGGCTCCTCCGGGGTCGATGTCAGTTCTCGTCCCCGCGAGGCCCAGGCGAGCGGCCCTGTGTGCGGTCGTCCGCGCACGACTCCCCCGGAGTTGGTTCTCCGTACGCCAGTCGCCGTGCGTACCGCCCACCATAGCGGGCGGGCCACAAGAAAGGTTTCCGCGCCCGGTATACGAGCGACGTATAGCCGTATACCCGTATACAGGGTGGCGCCACCACTCGTCATCCGGGGCCGGCCGGCCCGCCCGCACGACCGACGATCGGAGACCCCGTGTCGACAACCGCTGATGCCCTGCGTGCCGCCGAGGCCCACAGTGCGCACAACTACCACCCGCTGCCCGTCGTCGTGGCGTCCGCCGAAGGCGCGTGGATGACCGACGTCGAAGGCCGTCGCTACCTCGACATGCTCGCGGGCTACTCGGCGCTCAACTTCGGCCACGGCAACCGCCGTCTCATCGACGCGGCCCACGCGCAGTTGGAGCGGGTCACGCTCACCTCGCGCGCCTTCCACCACGACCGCTTCGCCGAGTTCTGCGCCGAGCTGGCCGCGCTGTGCGGCAAGGAGATGGTGCTGCCGATGAACACCGGCGCGGAGGCGGTGGAGACGGCGGTGAAGACCGCCCGCAAGTGGGGCTACGAGGTCAAGGGCGTGCCGGACGGCCACGCCAAGATCGTGGTCGCGTCCGACAACTTCCACGGCCGTACGACGACCATCGTGAGCTTCTCGACCGACCACGAGGCCCGCGACCACTTCGGTCCGTACACGCCGGGCTTCGAGATCGTGCCGTACGGGGACCTCACCGCGCTGTCCCACGCCGTCACCTCGAACACCGTGGCCGTACTGCTGGAGCCGATCCAGGGCGAGGCGGGGGTCCTCGTGCCGCCGCCCGGATACCTCCCGGGCGTGCGGGAGCTGACGCGCGAGCGCAACGTGCTGTTCATGGCGGACGAGATCCAGTCGGGCCTGGGCCGGACCGGCACGACCTTCGCCTGCGAGCACGAAGGGGTCGTGCCGGACGTCTACATCCTCGGCAAGGCCCTGGGCGGCGGTGTGGTCCCGGTCTCCGCGGTCGTCGCCGACCGGGACGTGCTCGGGGTGTTCCGCCCCGGCGAGCACGGCTCCACCTTCGGCGGCAACCCGCTGGCCTGCGCCGTCGCCCTGGAGGTGATCGCGATGCTGCGCACCGGCGAGCACCAGCAGCGCGCCGCCGAACTCGGCGACCACTTGCACCGCGAGCTCGGCCTGCTGGTCGGCGGCGGCGCGGTGACCGCCGTCCGCGGGCGCGGCCTGTGGGCGGGTGTGGACATCGCCCCGGGACACGGCACCGGCCGGCAGGTCTCCGAACAGCTGATGCAGCGGGGCGTGCTGGTCAAGGACACCCACGGGGCGACGATCCGGATCGCCCCGCCGCTGGTGATCAGCAAGGAGGACCTGGACTGGGGCCTGGACCAGCTGCGGGCCGTGCTCGCCGGGTGATCAGAGGATGACGTGGGGCAGGAAGCGGGCGTACTCGTCCGTGACCGGCCCCGCCGATTCCCGGATGCCGAGCCCCGCCGCCTCCTCCTCGACGACCCACGCGCCGAGCACGACCCGGTTGCCGTCGAAGTCGGGCAGCGGGGCCAGGGCCTGGAAGCAGTACGTCTCCCCATCGGCCGGTACGAACGGCTCCCCGCCCGGACCGGCCTCGTGGAGGGTGACCCCGGCGCCCTCGCGGCCCAGCAGCGGCTTGGCCGCGTAGCCGGTGGTGTCGGCGAGTTCGCGCGGGCCGTCGAGGTAGGCGGGCAGCAGGTTGGGGTGGTCGGGGAAGAGCTCCCACAGGATCGCCAGCAGCGCCTTGTTGGACAGCAGCATCTTCCACAGCGGCTCGATCCAGCAGGTGCTGCCGGATCCGCCGCCGTGGTCGTACGTGCCGAGGACCTGCGGGCCGAAGGTGTCGGTGGCCAGCCACTCCCACGGGTAGAGCTTGAAGCAGCTGCGGATGAAGCGGAGTTTCTGGTCCACGAACCGGCCCGACAGGCTGTCCCAGCCGATCTGCTCGACGGACAGCGCCTCGGTCTCCAGGCCCGCCTGTTCGGCGGTCTCCTGGAGGTAGGCCACCGTCATCAGGTCCTCGCCGAGCTCGTCGGTCTCGGAGTGCGCGAAGTGCAGCGGTCCGGGCGGCAGCAGCTCCGCCTGCCGGCGCCAGGCGTCGACGAGCCGCTCGTGCAGGGAGTTCCACTGGTCGGCGCCGGGGAAGCGCTCCTCCATCCAGAACCACTGCGGGCTCGCCGCCTCGACGAGGGAGGTGGGGGTGTCCGCGTTGTACTCCAGCATCTTGGCCGGGCTGCCGGAGCCGTCGTAGTGCAGGTCGAACCGGCCGTACAGGGACGGCTGTTCGGCACGCCTGCGCCAGGACTCGGCGATCAGGGCGGCGAGGCCGGGCTCGGTGATGCCGAGGTCGGCGAAGCGGTCGTGCTCGACGATGTGCGCGGCCGCGGCCAGGCACATGGCGTGCAGCTCCTCGACGACGTCCTCCAAGGCCTCGACCTCGGGCAGCGAGAAGGAGTAGTACGCGCTCTCGTCCCAGTAGGGGCGCAGGGAGTCGTCCGGGTAGCGGGTGAGGGGGTAGATCAGCCCCTGCTCCTCGACGGTCCGCTGCCAGTCCGGGCGGGGCTCGATGGTGTGGCGCCGCACGGGCTCAGCCGCCGCTGGAGCTGGAGTGGCCGCCGATGCCGCCGCGGGTGACGGCGGACTTGTCGAAGCTGCCGCCGCTGACCTTGTTGTTGCGGACGCTCCCGCCGTAGTAGTACGCGCCGCGGCTGCTACTGCTGCCGCTCTTGCACTCCTTGCTGTTGAGCTTCTCCAGCGTGACGCGGTCCACGCAGCGCTTGTCGGGCTCGTCGCTCTTGCCGCAGGCCACGAGCGCGGCGGCCAGCAGTCCCATCCCGCCGAGGGCGACGGCGCCGGACCGCATGCGGCGGCGGGCGGTGCTGCTGCTCGTACTCGTGCTGTCCATGACCATGGGCGACAGACTAGAACGGGGCGGCAAGGCGATGGAATCCGGCCGCCCAAACCCTCGCCGCGCCTCCATGACCTAGAGTCAATTCGTGCTCCTTGGGATGATTTGTGCGCTCGGTGCGGCGGTCTGCTTCGGTACGGCATCGGTCCTGCAGGCGATGGCGGCCCGGGCCGCGGAGCCGGGGACCGGCTCGGGAGTGGACACGGCACTGCTCCTGCGGGCGCTGCGGCAGTGGCGGTACGTGGCGGGCCTCGCCCTGGACGCCGTCGGCTTCGTCCTCCAGATCGTGGCGCTCAAGCACATCCCCATCTACGCGGTGGGTGCGGCGCTGTCCGCGAGCCTCGCGGTGACGGCCGTGGTCGCGGCGCGGCTGCTGCGGACCCGGCTGAGCCGGACCGAGTGGGCGGCGGTGGCGGCGGTGTGCGCGGGGCTGGCGATGCTGGGTCTGTCCTCGGGCGAGGAGGGGTCCGGGACGGGCTCCCTCGTGTTGGAGCTCGGGCTGCTCGGGGTGGCCGCTCTGGTGCTGCTGGTGGGAGCGGTGGCGGGCGGCCTGCCGGACCGGCAGCGGTCGCTGGTCCTCGGCCTGGCCGCCGGGACGGGCTTCGGGGTGGTCGAGGTGGCCGTCCGCCTCATCGACGGGATCTCCTTCTCCGATCCGGCGGTGTACGCGCTGCTGCTGGGCGGCGGTGCGGCCTTCCTGCTGCTCACCTCGGCGCTGCAGCGCGGCTCGGTGACGGCGGCCACCGCGGGGATGGTGCTGGGCGAGACGATCGGGCCGGCGGCGGTGGGGGTGGCGTGGCTCGGCGACCGCACCCGCGAAGGTCTGGTCTGGCTGGCCGTCCTGGGCTTCGCGGTGGCGGTGTGCGGAGCCCTGGCCCTGTCCCGCTTCGGCGAGCCCCCGCCGGGGCCCGACCCCGCCTGACCTCACGGGAGCGCGGCGACCAGGGCCCGCAGGGTGGGGGACCAGGCGCTGGTCGAGGGGGTGCCGTAGCCCACCACCAGCGCCTCGCGGGGCGGGAGCGCCGCCTCCGGATGGGCGTAGCGGGACAGGGTTTCGAGGGCCAGGTCCTGCCAGGCCGCGGCCCGCAGCACCGCGGGCTGCGTCCCCTCGGGAAGGTCCAGCACCGCGTGCAGCCCCGCCGCGATCCCCGACACCGCCACCCGCCCCGCGACCGCCGCCACCAGCTCGTCGCGCCGGCGGCGGTACCTCAGCCGCATCCCCCGCACGTGCCGGTCGTACGCCCCCGACCGGATGAACTCCGCGAGCGTGAGCTGGTCCAGCGCGCTCGACGTCCAGTCGATGCGCCCCTTCGCCGCGACGACCTCGTCCACCAGCCCCGCCGGCAGCACCATCCACCCCATCCGCAGCCCTGGCGCCAGCGACTTGCTCGCCGTGCCGAGGTAGGCCACCCGCTCCGGGTCGAGCCCCTGCAGCGCCCCCACCGGCTGCCGGTCGTAGCGGAATTCGCCGTCGTAGTCGTCCTCCAGGACGAGCCCGCCCGTGGTCCGCGCCCAGTCGACCGCCGCCGCCCGCCGCTGCGGGGTCAGCGCGGCCCCGGTCGGGAACTGGTGCGCCGGAGTCAACAGCACCGCCCCCACCCCGTCGGGCAGTTCCGCCGTGCACGCCCCCGCCCCGTCCACCGGAAGCGGCCGGGTCCGCAGCCCCGCCCCGGTCAGCAGCTCCCGGTGCTCGCCGAGGCCGTACCCCTCCACCGCCACCTCCCGTACCCGCCGCGCCCGCAGCACCCCCGCCAGCAGCATCAGTGCATGTGCGTACCCCGCGCAGAGCACGATCCGCTCCGGGTCCGCGTACACCCCGCGCGCCCGCGACAAGTACCCCGCCAGGGCCTCCCGCAGCTCGACCCGGCCGCGCGGGTCGAGCCCGTACCCGAAGGCCTCGTTCGGTGCGTCGGTCAGGGCCCGCCGGGCCGCCGACAGCCAGGCCGCCCGCGGGAACCCGCCGAGGTCCGGACTGCCGGCCAGCAGGCTGTACGCGGACCCCCGCCGCGCGGGGCTGCGCACCCGGGCCGCCGCCGCCGGCCGGGCACGCGGCCTGGCCCGTTCCGCGACCCGGGTGCCCGAGCCCTGGCGGGCCGTCAGCCAGCCTTCGGCGACGAGCTCGGCGTACGCCTCCGCAACCGTGTTCCGGGCGATCCCGAGGTCGGCCGCGAAGGTGCGCGAGGACGGCAGCCGGGTCCCGGGGGCCAGCCGCCCGCTGCGCGCGGCCTCCCGCAACGCCTCGACGAGCCCGGCCCGCAGGCCGCGTCCGGCGGAGAGGTCAAGATGCAGGTCGGCACCGAAAGTGGCCCAGGATTCCTTCATGAAGATGGACCATATCGGTGGGCCGCCCGCTTCGTAGGCTGATCGCATGACGACGCAGACGAACGCGAACACCGCAGACCAGACCCCCGAGTACGCCCCCGAGCACACCCCCCGCATGCGCTGGGCACAGCACGCGCCCGAGGTCTACAAGGCCGTCGTGGGCCTGGAGATCGCCGCGAAGAAGGGCCTGGACCCGCTCCTCGTCGAACTGGTCAAGATCCGCGCCTCGCAGCTCAACCACTGCGCGTTCTGCCTCGACATGCACACGAAGGACGCGCTCGCGGCGGGCGAGAGCGTGGAGCGGATCGTCCAGCTCAGCGCCTGGGAGGAGTCGCGCCACTTCTACACGGAGAAGGAGGTCGCCGCGATCGAGCTGACCGAGGCGGTGACCGTCCTCACCGACGGGTTCGTTCCCGACGAGGTGTACGAGAAGGCGGCGAAGCACTTCGAGGAGAAGGAGCTCACGCACCTCATCGCCGTCATCGCCACGATCAACGTCTGGAACCGCTTCGCCGTCAGCACCCGCATGGTCCCGGGCCACTACACCCCGGGCATGTACAACTGACCGGGGCGCTCACTCCCGCCGGAAGGAGGCCAGGGCCGCCGTGATGCGGGTCCGGACGGAGGCGGCCTCCGCGGCCGGCCCGTAGGCCATGAGCACCCACCGGCTTCCGTCGGGGGCGGCGACGAGCCGTCCGATGCCGCGGCCGGTGTCCCCGGACGGGGTGTCG
The DNA here is from genome assembly GCF_056436685.1 of Streptomyces sp. NPDC043680. Classification (NCBI taxonomy): domain Bacteria; kingdom Bacillati; phylum Actinomycetota; class Actinomycetes; order Kitasatosporales; family Streptomycetaceae; genus Streptomyces; species Streptomyces sp. NPDC043680. The sequence goes on from NZ_JBWKCE010000001.1 coordinate 665,388, forward strand.
GGGAGCTCGTGGACGAGTTCGCAGCCCGGGCCCGGCGTCGTCGTGAGGGACAGCCTCCGGTAGCCGTCCCGGGCGCTCAGTGCGCTCGTCCCCTCGACGAGCACCTCGCACGCGTTGGCGGGACCCCCGGTGACCTGGAAGACCTGGAGGAAGGCGGTCCCGCCCCCGGCGGGGCGGTAGACCGCCCCGGCCCCGGAGCCGGACTCGGAGCTGCTGAGCTGCCAGTCCCCCGGGACCGCGACCCGGAATCCCGCCCCGGTGTCGTGCACCACCTGGTAGCCGGACGGCACGGCCGGTGGGTCCGTCCGCAGCAGCAGCCACCCCGCCAGGGCGGCCCCGCCCAGCAGCAGGACCAGGCCGAGGGTCGCGGCCACCGCGACCCACCGGCGCACCCGGCGCCGCCCGGACGGCGCACCGGCCGGGTCCGCACCCACACCGGCCGCAGCTTCGGCCGGATCCCCCGCCTCGCCGGGCGGGGCACCCGCAGCACCGGCCGGAGTGCCCGGAGCGCCGGCCGTGGTGCCCGCAGCACCCGAAGCAGCCCGGCCCGGCGGGTACGCGGGCCGCGACGGCGGCCCGGAGTCCGCTCCGGTCGGCTGCGCCTCGGGGCGCGCCTGCGGGTGCTCCCACTGCTGCGACCGCGGGTTCCAGCGCGCGGGGCCGCCCCCCGAGGCCATGGCTCACCCCCCGAACGAGGTCAGCAGCGCGGTCAGCGCGGTCGCCGCGCTCAGCGAGTCCACCAAAGGGGACCACCGTTCGAGCGCCGCGCGCAGCCGGGCGGCCAGGCCCGGGCTGACCGTCTCCGCCTCCGTCAGCTCCTCCGCCGCCGTGTCCAGTTCGGCGTCGAGCGCGGTCCGTCCGTCGCTGCGGGGCAGCCGCACGAGGGCGGCGCGCAGGTCGCGTACGGCCTCCAGCAGCTGCTCCGCGGTCGGTCCTGCCGCATCCGGACCGCCGCCGTGGTGGACGGTGTTGGTGACGTGCGTCCCGCCGATGCTGAAGGCACTGCCGCCCACCTCGCCGATCCGCACGGCGGGCTCCCGCCCGCTCCCTTCGCTAGCCGCCATGTCTGCTCTCCTTGGCCGTCCGCATCCGTCTGTCCTTCCGCTCCGCCTGGTCCGGCGCCTTGTTCACGGCGCTGTTGTGGCTCACTCCGCCGATACCGAAGGCGCTGTTGCTCACCGACTGGATGAAGACCCCGCCCTCCGCGACGTTGACCGCGCGCTCCGCGAACTCCTCCGTGTGCCAGCCCGCCTCGTGCAGCGCCAGGGTCACCCCGCCCACGATCCGCTCCTGGATGGTCTTCAGGTACCGGTCCAGGTCCATCAGCTGGAACAGCGATCCGTCCTCCTGCGCGGCGAGTTCGCGTACGGAGGCCGCCGGCCCAGCCGCGTACGCCACACCGTGTCCGGCGGTGAGCAGCCGCCACGGGACGCGGCAGGCCCCGGCCAGGGTGGCGACGGCCACGCCCAGCGAGCCGGGGGCGTGGCCGAGCGCCAGGAGCACCTTGGCGAGGGGGGTGTTGCGCCGGTGCCGCCGGGCGATGTCGTCGGCCCGCTGGAAGTCGGGCCGTACGGGCAGCAGGACGTGGGGCGCCACCTCCAGCATCAGCATTCCGCCCTGCGTGTGGACCCGGATGAAGACGGTGATGACGAGGTTCTCGTCCCAGCCGCCGATGCGCACGCGCAGGAAGTGCCGGCGCCGCTCCCCGCCTTCCTCGACTGCGGCGGCGCGATGCGCGGCGAACGCCTCCTCGGACAGGTCCACGGCGTCCACGTCGGGCAGCCCGGCGGCCGGCAGGAACACGCACTCGTCGACGACCAGTTCGCGCAGCCGGTCGAGTACGGCCTCCTCCGCTTCGGGGGAGCCGTGCGGCGAGGGCACCCGCAGCGCTTCCAGCTGCGGCCGGATCCGCTCGATGATCCGTGCGTTGTCGAGGGGCTGGGCGTGGCCGCCGTCCCGGGGCCGCAGTTCGACGGCCAGCTGCCACGGCAGGTGGGCCTGGCCGGCTCCGCAGAACGGGTTGTCCACCTCGTACAGGACCACGGGCGCGTGCTGGGTGCGCCAAATCCGGTCCCGGGCCCGCCGGAAGCGCCGGCCGCCCGGCGGGTCGGCGGCCGGGCCGGTGTACTGCGACCGGCTCAGCGAGGCGTGGATGATCTGTGCGAAGTGCCCCCGCCGCAAGCCGGTGAGCACCGTGACGAGCACGGCGATCAGGACGACCGTCCACGAGTAGGCCGTGCCGTAGATCTGGCCGATCCTCGGTACCTCCAGGAAGATGCCGAGCGGGTCGGCCTGCACCATCCGTCCCAGGATGGAGCCGAGTCCGGCGAGGTCGGGGAGCGTCTCCCGGCGCACGTCGTCCGTGAAGAAGCCCCGCAGCACCCCCCAGAGGACGCGGCCGAGCAGCAGGCAGGCGTAACCGAGGAGGATCCATTCGAAGATGCGTCCGCCGGCGCCGCGGCCGGTCCGCTCCCGGCGCTTCTTGAGCCGTCCGGCACCGCTCAGCAGCAGCGCCGGGACGAGCAGGAAGACGAAGAACGTACGGGTGAGCAGCAGACCGAAGCCCCACACCGCGACGACCGCCGTCGACCAGGCCACTTCGGTGCGCAGCGCGCGCAGGGCGTGGGCGAGGACGCGGGCGGCGTCGAACCCGTACGAGGGTGCCGGGAACCGCTCCTCGTGGACGTACAGCTCCTCGATCACCCGGTCGCGGTAGGAGGCGTCGAGGTAGACGCCGGCGCACAGCAGGCGCCCCGCCTCGGTGTCCGACGGGTCGACGGGTGCTCTGCCGTGCGGTGGGCCGTTCACGGGTGCTCCTCGCTCGGGAGGAGGGAACCCTACGGCCGCGCTCGCCCCGGAGACAGGGCTGATCGCGCCAAAAAGCCCCGGCGCGCGCCGCGCCGGGGCTTTCGGTGGTTCCGTCAGGCGATCCGCTCGGACGGGGGTCCGATCAGATGAGGCCGAGCTCGCGCACCGCGTCGCGCTCCTCGGCGAGCTCCGCCACGGACGCGTCGATGCGCGCGCGGGAGAACTCGTTGATGTCCAGGCCCTGGACGATCTCGTACTTGCCGTCCTTGCAGGTGACGGGGAAGGAGGAGATCAGGCCCTCCGGGACGCCGTAGGAGCCGTCCGACGGGATGCCCATGGAGGTCCAGTCGCCCGCGGCGGTGCCGTTGACCCACGTGTGGACGTGGTCGATGGCGGCGTTGGCGGCGGAGGCGGCCGAGGAGGCGCCACGGGCCTCGATGATCGCCGCGCCGCGCTTGGCGACGGTCGGGATGAAGGTGTCGGCGAGCCACTGCTCGTCGGCGACGACCTCGGCGGCGTTCTTGCCGGCGATCTCCGCGTGGAAGATGTCGGGGTACTGGGTGGCCGAGTGGTTGCCCCAGATGGTCAGGCGCTTGATGTCGGTGACGTCGGCGCCGGTCTTCTTGGCGAGCTGCGAGATCGCGCGGTTGTGGTCCAGGCGGGTCATCGCGGTGAAGCGCTCGGCCGGGACGTCCGGGGCGGCGGCCTGCGCGATGAGCGCGTTGGTGTTGGCCGGGTTGCCCACGACCAGGACCTTGATGTCGTCCGCGGCGTGGGCGTTGATCGCGGCGCCCTGCGGCTTGAAGATGCCGCCGTTGGCGGAGAGCAGGTCACCGCGCTCCATGCCCTTGGTCCGCGGGCGGGCGCCCACGAGCAGGGCCACGTTCGCACCCTCGAAGCCCTGGTTCGGGTCGTCGAAGATGTCGATGCCCTTCAGCAGCGGGAAGGCGCAGTCGTCGAGCTCCATGGCGGTGCCCTCGGCGGCCTTCATGCCCTGGGGGATCTCCAGGAGGCGGAGCTTGACCGGCACGTCCGCGCCGAGCAGGTGGCCGGAGGCGATGCGGAAGAGCAGCGCGTAGCCGATCTGGCCGGCGGCGCCGGTGACGGTGACATTCACGGGAGTGCGGGTCATGGCCTTCTCCGTTAGACAGCTGGCGGTGGGGCGTCCGTGCCCCATGTGCTGGCGGACGCCGCTCCCCTGCGAATCTTGATGTGAAGAGACATCCGGCGTCAGGCTATCCGACCTTGGAGCGGCCCAATCCCCCGGTCCGTGTGGTGCACGGCACACGGACCGGGAGTTCGAAGGCACGAGCGGGGGTTGGCCCGGGATTCCGGGACCGCCGGGACCCGCCGGACGGGTGTACGCAGGCTCAGCGGACGGTGAAGCGGACCGCGCTCTCCAGGAAGGGGATCTCCAGCCACGGCTGGGGCTCCATCACCAGCGCCAGCAGCGTGATCGCCACGCCGAGCACCCCGTAGGTGACCATGTCCGTGAAGCGGGAGCGCACCGCGAGCATGCCCACGGAGGGCAGGACGCGCCGCAGCACGGCTGCCGCGATGAGGGCCACACCGATCACCAGGCAGCCGACCCGCGGCTGCCCGAGCGCGGTGATCAGCAGGCCCACCGCGGTCGCGGTGAGCACGCTGAGCATCGGCCACTGGCGGGCGGCGAGCGCGTCCCCGGGCGCGGCGCGGCCGGCTCCCTCGGGGCGGGCGGTGTCCTGGGTGACGGGCGGGAAGCGCCGGGACCTGGGGGCCGCGGGCTCCTGCGCGTCGTGCTCAGCCTGCACTGGTCGTGGTCCGTTCCGCCGCCTCGACCACGTTGGCGAGGAGCTGCGCGCGGGTCATGGGCCCGACCCCGCCCGGGTTCGGGGAGATCCAGCCCGCCACCTCGGCGACGCCCGGGTGCACGTCGCCGACGATCTTGCCGTGCTCGTCGCGGCTGACGCCCACGTCCAGGACGGCCGCGCCCGGCTTCACGTCCTCGGGCTTGACCAGGTGCGGCACTCCGGCCGCCGCGACGACGATGTCGGCCTGGCGCAGCTGCGCGGGCAGGTCGCGGGTGCCGGTGTGGCACAGGGTCACCGTGGCGTTCTCCGACTTGCGGGTCAGCAGCAGTCCCATGGAGCGTCCGACCGTGATGCCGCGGCCGAGGACCACGACGTGCGCGCCGTTGATCTCCACACCGTGGTGACGGAGCAGCTCGACGATCCCGTACGGGGTGCAGGGCAACGGGCCGGGCTCGTTCAGCACGAGCCGGCCCAGCGACATCGGGTGCAGGCCGTCGGCGTCCTTCAGCGGGTCCATCAGCTCCAGGACCCGGTTGGTGTCGATGCCCTTGGGCAGCGGGAGTTGGACGATGTAGCCCGTGCACTCCGGGTTCGCGTTGAGCTCGCGTACGACCGCCTCGATGTCCTCCTGGGAGGCCGTCCCGGGCAGTTCGCGCTGGATGGAGGCGATGCCGACCTCCGCGCAGTCCTTGTGCTTGCCGTTGACGTACCAGCGGCTGCCCGGGTCGTCGCCGACCAGCAGGGTGCCGAGTCCGGGGGTGATGCCCCGGGCCTTGAGGGCCGACACGCGGGCGGCCAGTTCGGACTTGATCGCGGCTGCCGTGGCCTTGCCGTCGAGAATCTGGGCGGTCATGCACCCATCCTCCCGGATGGAGTGGCCCCGGTTCCAGTCGTGGCGGCGCTGCCCGCCGGTTCGTCACAGGCTTGAACCATTCATTGCACTTGCACAACAAGTGACGGACCGATGACGCGCTCGCTGGACAAGTCCCGCCCGCTCGGAAGACGATGGCCGAAAGAGTGCCGCGGGCAGTGCCGGGGGGCGGACCGTAGAACAGGGTGTTTTTCCTCCGCGCGTGCCGCGCGTCCCCGCACTTCCACGGAGGAAACACCCCAGATGAGCTTCGGCGACCCGAACAACCCCTACGGGCAGCAGCCCCAGGGCCAGCCCGGCTACGGCTACCCGCAGCAGGCCCCGCAGGGCGTCCCGCCGCAGGGTGGCTACGCCTACCCGCAGCAGGCCCCGCAGGGCTACCCGGCGTACCCGGCGGGCCCCGGCGGATACCCTGCCCCGGGCGCGCAGATGCCCATGCCCGGCGGTGTGAAGGCGGCCCGGGTCATCCTGTTCATCGTCGGAGGCCTGCAGGCCCTGGGCGGTGTGTTCCTGCTCCTCGGCGGGGCGTTCTTCGCCTCCCTCTTCTCGGACTCCTCCAGCTCCTCGGCGAGCGACGTGGGCGCCCTGGCGGGCGGCGTGGTCATCGTCGTCGGCATCGTCTGCCTCGGCTTCGCGCTGTGGCCGATCCTGACCGCCGCCAAGCTGGGCAAGGGCCGCGGCGGCGTCCGCGTCTCGGGCATCATCTACGGCTCGCTGATGACCCTCTTCTCCGGCCTCAGCGTGATCATGAACCTCGCCGCGCTCGGCAGCGACCAGGCCGCGGGCGCAGTCGTGTTCTCGCTGGTCCTGGCCCTGATCCAGCTCGGCCTGGCCCTGTGGGTGCTCGTCGGCCTGGCCAACTCGGCCGCCGGCGCGTACTTCCGCCGCCCGCAGTACTAGAAGCAACGCTCGAAGCACCGCCGTCCTCACGGCGTACGGCGAAGGCCGCCACCCGCGCTGCTGCGGATGGCGGCCTTCGCCGTATTCGGGGTCCGGAGATCAGTGGAAGAAGTGCCGGGTCCCGGTGAAGTACATGGTCACGCCCGCCGCCTTCGCGGCCTCGACGACCTGCTCGTCACGGACCGAACCGCCCGGCTGGACCACGGCCTTGATGCCCGCCGCGGTCAGGATCTCCAGCCCGTCCGGGAAGGGGAAGAACGCGTCGGAGGCGGCGTACGAGCCCTGCGCGCGCTCGGCGCCCGCCCGCTCGACGGCGAGCTTCGCCGAGTCCACACGGTTGACCTGGCCCATGCCGACGCCGACCGAGGCGCCGTCCTTGGCGAGCAGGATCGCGTTGGACTTGACGGCGCGGCAGGCCTTCCACGCGAAGACGAGCTCGGCCAGCTCCTCCGCGGAGAGGGCTTCGCCGGTGGCGAGGGTCCAGTTCTTCGGGTCGTCGCCCTCGCCCTGGAAGACGTCGGACTGCTGGAGCAGCACGCCGCCCGAGATCGGCTTGAGGTCGCCCGGCTGGTGCGGGTGGCCGTCCACCTTCAGGACCCGGATGTTCTTCTTCCTGGCGAGGATCTCGACCGCGCCGTCCTCGTACGCCGGGGCGGCGATGACCTCGGTGAAGATCTCCGCGACCTGCTCGGCGAGCTCGACCGTCACGGGGCGGTTGACGGCGATCACGCCGCCGAACGCGGAGAGCGGGTCGCAGGCGTGGGCCTTGCGGTGGGCCTCGGCGACGTCCGCGCCGACGGCGATGCCGCACGGGTTGGCGTGCTTGATGATCGCGACGCAGGGCCCGTCGTGGTCGTAGGCGGCGCGGCGCGCGGCCTCGGTGTCCACGTAGTTGTTGAAGGACATCTCCTTGCCGTGCAGCTGCTCGGCGTTCGCGAGCCCGCCCGGCCGGCCGTCGGTGTAGAGGGCGGCGGCCTGGTGCGGGTTCTCGCCGTAGCGGAGGGTGGACTTGCGCTCCCACGCGCCGGCCAGGAACTCGGGCAGCACGGCCTCCGGCTCCGGGGCGTACGCATTCGTGAACCAGGAGGCCACGGCGACGTCGTACGCGGCGGTGTGCTGGAAGGCCTCGGCCGCCAGCCGCTTGCGCGCCGTGAGGTCGAAGCCGCCGCCCTGGGCCGCGGCGAGGACGTCGGCGTAGCGGTCGGGGCTGGTCACGACGGCTACGGACGGGTGGTTCTTGGCGGCGGCGCGGACCATGGACGGGCCGCCGATGTCGATCTGCTCCACGCACTCGTCGGGGGTGGCGCCGGAGGCGACGGTCTCCCGGAAGGGGTACAGGTTGACGACCACCAGGTCGAAGGGCTCGACGCCCAGCTCGGCGAGCTGGCGCTGGTGGTCCTCCAGGCGCAGGTCCGCGAGGATGCCGGCGTGCACGCGCGGGTGCAGGGTCTTGACCCGGCCGTCCAGGCACTCGGGGAAGCCGGTGAGCTCCTCGACCTTGGTGACCGGCACGCCGGCCCCGGCGATCCGGGAGGCGGTGGAGCCGGTGGAGACGAGCGTGACGCCCGCCTCGTGCAGGCCGCGGGCCAGCTCCTCCAGTCCCGTCTTGTCGTAGACACTGACGAGCGCGCGCCGGATCGGTCGCTTCGACGAGGTGGTGCTGCTCTCTACGGCGGTCACTGGATCGTTACCTTTCGTCCCTCAATGCGGTAGCCGTGCCGGGCCAGGCGCCCCACGACATCGACGAGCAGCTGGCGCTCGACTTCCTTGATGCGCTCATGGAGAGCGGCTTCGTCGTCCTCGTCCCGGACCTCGACCACACCCTGGGCGATGATCGGACCGGTGTCCACGCCGGAGTCCACGAAGTGGACGGTGCAGCCGGTGACCTTCGCGCCGTAGGCGAGGGCGTCCCGTACGCCGTGGGCGCCCGGGAAAGCCGGGAGGAGGGCGGGGTGGGTGTTGACGAACCGGCCGCCGAAGCGGTCGAGGAACTCCTTGCCCACGATCTTCATGAACCCGGCGGACACCACGAGGTCCGGTGCATGGGCGGCGGTCGCCTCGGTGAGGGCGACGTCCCACTCCTCGCGGCTCGCGTACGCCTTGACCGGGCACACGAAAGTGGGGATCCCGGCCTTCTCGGCCCGCTCCAGGCCGACGATGTTCTCGCGGTCGGCCCCCACGGCGACGACTTCGGCCCCGAAGCCCTCGGGCCCCCCGGGGTGGGCGTCGATGGCGTCGAGCAGGGCCTGGAGGTTGGTGCCGGAGCCGGAGACCAGCACGACCAGGCGGGAGGCGGCCATGGGAGGCCCTTTCTCGCGGAATCACGTCGTTCGTCTTGTGTGGTCATACGAAACTTCGGGACCCCGGTATACGGGGGACCATACGAAGCCACCGACCGCCTGCAACGATACCGGCACACCGGACAGCCCCCGAGGGACGGGGGGACGGCCGAGGGGTAGCGTGCGGCATACATGCCGTAAACGCCCGCGCCGCACTCGACGCCCACCACGGGTGTCCACGACACAGGGGAAGTAACGCACTCGATGCCGGACCGCCGTCAGCCCGACTCCTCCACCGACGACAACCCCTTCGCGGCTCCCCCGGAAGGCCGGCCCGACCAGCCGTGGCAGCCGCGCGGCGGCGGTGACGGCGGCCGCCCGACCGGGGAACCCGGCCCGGGCCCCGAAGGGCCGGTGCGCTGGGATCCGACGGACCCGATCCAGCGCCACGCCCGCTACGCACTGCTGGCCGGCATGTGGGGCTTCTTCTTCGGGCTCTTCGACATCCCCTCGGTCGGGCTGCTGCTCGGTGCGCTCGCGCTGTACTGGGGGATCAGCGGTCTGCGCGGCAGGCCCGCGGCGCCGGTGGAGCCGGGCTCCGACGGCACGGCGGCCCGGGGCGGGCTCGCCGCCCTGGGGCCCGCCGCCCGGCCCCAGCGGACCGCTGCGATCAGCGGCCTGGTCACGGCCTCGCTGGCGATCCTGCTGGCGCTGAGCTCGTACGCCGTGCAGCTCGCGTACAAGGACTTCTACGTCTGCCGCGAGGACGCCCTCACGCAGACGGCGGAACTGCAGTGCAACACGCTGCTGCCGGACAACCTGCTCGGCAGGTACCTGAAGGTCCGGACCTAGGGCCTGGGCCGGGCCCGGCCTGGGACCTGGCCTGGGGGGCCTGGCCCGGATCATGCCGGGCCAGGACGCCCTTCGGCTCAGGCCGGGGGCCTGCGGCGGGCCAGGACGCGCGCGCCCGCGACGGGTGGTACGAGCGGCGCCCCGACGGCCTGCGGCTGCGCCGGCGGATCGGCCGGATGCACCGGGTCGGCCGGCTGCGGGGCGGCCGCAAGCGGGGCGGCCGGACTCGGGCCGGTCGGACTCGGGGCGGGCGGATTCGGGCCGGGCGGGTTCGCGGAAGCCTTGAGCGAGGCCAGGTCCAGCTGAATCCCCGTCACCACCTTGACCTTCCGCGGTGTTTTCGCCGGTGCGGGCGGATCCGGGTCGGCGGCCGGGGCCGGTACCGGTGCCGGGGCGGTCTCCCCGGGCAGTTCGGGCACCAGGGCCACCGCCGTGCGGCGCAGGGCCTCCCAGCGGACCTCCCGTACGCCGCTGTCGTGCCAGTCGTCCTCCACGGCGGCGCCCCTGCGGGCGGGGCGATTGCGCCAGGAGTGGACCGCCACCGCGACCGGTACGGCGGGCAGCAGTGTCCACGCGAAGGCCGCCACCCCGGTCGCCCACCACACCGGCCCGAAGCTCGCCAGCTGCCGGGAGCCGAGCGGCCCGGCCGAGGCGGCGGCGAGGCCGGCCATCAGCAACCCGCACACCACGGCCCCCAGAGTCGCCGTCAGCGCGGTTTCACCGCAGGGAACTTCACGCGCCCGGCGGACCGCGAACCACCCCACCACCAGCCCGGCCAGCACCGGCAGCCCCGCAGTCGCGCAGGTCAGCAGGGTGCCGGGCCCTTCGGGCGGCAGCGCCGCCAGCAGCGGGAAGCTAGGCAGCTGCGGCGGATGGGCCAGGCCGAGCGGGGTGGCGGTCACGCCCGTCCCGAGGGCGAAGCCGGGCCCGAGGGCGTAGGCGGCGCCCCAGACCGCGGCGTTCGGCAGCAGCGCGAGGGCGAGGAGCAGGACGGCGAACCGGCCCGACCACACCCCGGTCAGCGCCATGAGGGAGGTCCGCGCCTCCGCGCCGTGCCAGACGAGCGAAGCCCCGACGAGCAGCACGCCGCCGCCCAGCAGCACGAGGGCCCCGGCGGTCCCCGCCCGGAGCGCCAGCGCGTACCGGGGCCGGGCGACGGCCTGCCGGAGCGCCCCGGGCACCCAGCAGGGCAACGGCCCGAGCGGGCGCCCCTTGGCCGACCACACGCCGGCGCCCGCCGCGAGGACGGCCACGAGCGGGACGTGCCAGGCGGCGCTGAGCGGGTCGGCGGGCATCGGGCCGCCGGCCGCGTACACCGTGGCCAGTGAGCCGACACCGAGATAACCGCAGGTCACGGCCGAGAAGATGGCACTGGCGGGCAGGACCTCGTCCCCGTCGTCGGCGGCGCTGCCGAGCCGCGCGGCACGCCGCATGAGCAGCGCGGGCAGCGCGACGAGCAGCAGCGGGGTCAGCCCGACCGGGGACGGCGTCCCGGACAGGGTCTCGTAGCGGACCAGCTCGGTCCCGTGGGCGAGCAGCCACAGCCCGGCGGCGAGGTGCAGGGCGCCGCCAGGGCCGCTGTCGGGGTACGGGGAGCTGATCCACAGCACGATCACGAGCACGGCGAGGAAGCCGAGCCCCAGCCCGGCGGCGACGGCACCGCCGAGGACACAGGCGGCGGCCGCGGGCGAACGGCGCCGCCGGGCGGCGGGGCGCGGGGCCGTGGGCAGCGGAGCCGGAGGCTGCGGGCCCGGGGGCAACGGGGTCCCGCGTTCGGTCACTTGGGTCACCCCGACATGGTGCCAACGACACGCGCTATGGGCGGGTAATAGGCGAATGTCCGTGGTGTCGCCCAATATACGTTTTATGTATTTTTTCGCCCAGGACTGCCGGAAGGTCGCGGGGAGCGTGGCATGACACAGAGCGTCGAGGAGCCGAGGCTCCCCTCGCCGAAGGAACGCCGCAGACTGCGCGAGGCGGCGGGCCTGACGCGTGCGGAGGTGGCGGCGGCGGTCGGGGTGACCGCCACGACGGTCCGCTCCTGGGAAGCGGGCCGCACGACCCCCCGCGGCCGCAAGCGCCGTGTGTACGCCGCCTTCCTGTCCCCCCTGCGCCGCCCCACCCCGGCTGACGCCGCGTCCGCTCCCGGCTACCACGACCCCGTTGCCGCCCCCTCCGGCGACACGTCAGCCACCACCCGAACCCGTGGCGCCGAAGCGAGCGGCGAGCGCTCACCCCGCCTCGGGACCACGGCCGGCCCCGAGGCCCCCGCCCCGGCCCCTCCCGACGCCGAGGGCGAGCCCCACCCGGGAGCCGAGCCTCTCCCCCATACGGCCGCAGAGGCCGGCGCCGCCAATTCCGCCCCGGGCGCCCCCGCCACCGCCGGCACCACGACCGATGCCGAAGCCGCTCCCGGGCCCGAGACCTGTGCTGACGCCGCTCACGGCGCCGACGGCGCGCCCGAGCCCGTGGCTGGGGCCGTGCCCCGCACCCGGCCGGAGGGCGAGCCCGGTGGGACCGGCCCCGACGCCGGGCCCGAGGCCAGCGCCGATGCCCGGCCCGTGGACAAGACCGGTGCCGAGGCCGAGGCCCGGCCCGAGGCTGAGGCTGAGGCTGAGGCCGGTCACGGGGTCGAGACCGATGCCAAGGCCGGGCAGGGTGCCGGGGCCGGGCACGGGGCCGATGCGGGGGCCGGGCAAAGCGCCGAGGCCGAAACGCGCGCCGAGGCCGGGCACGGGGCTGAGACCGGCGCAGACGCCAGTCACGGGGCAGACGCCCGGCCCGGCGCTGGGACCGGTCCCGACGCCGAGCCCGAGGCCGGTGCCGACGCCGAGACCGGGACCGGTCCCGAGGCCGGGCACGTGAGCGGTGCCGGGCCCGAGGACGGGGACGGCGCCGAGGACGGGGCCCAGGCCGGACACGGGACCGATGCTGAGGGCGGGCAAGGTGCCGAGGACGGGACCCGCGCCGAGGCCGGGCACGCGGCTGGGGCCGGGGCCGACGCCAGTCACGGGGCCGACGGCCGGCCCGGGGTTGAGGCTGGTGACGCCGAGTCCGAGGGCGTGCTCGATCCCGGCGTTGCGGCCGAGGTCGTGTTCGGGGTGGGGGCGTGGGGCGGCGTCGGGTGCGGAGTCGTGCACCTCGGGGCCGGGGCTGAGGGGGCCGGTGGCGACACCGTCCCCGGGGACTCGGAGGCGGCGGCTCCCGCGGAGGCCGAGGTGGCTGCCGTGGGGCCCGTGGAGCGGGGGCCTGCCGGGGCGTTCGACCGGCTGCACGGGGCGTCCGCGTACTCCCTCGTACGGCAGATCTACCTGCTCACCGGACGCCGCGAGCTCGCCCAGGAGACCGTGGAGCGGGCGTTCCAACAGGCTTGGGCGCGCTGGCCCGAGGTGGCCACCGATCCCGATCCCGTCGGCTGGGTGCGCGCGGTCGCGTACGAGTACGCCCTCTCCCCCTGGCACCGCTTCCGCCGTGCCCACAAGCACCCCGACCAGCCCCCGGCGGACCCCGCCGACCGGATCGTGATGGACGCGATGCTCGCGCTGCCGCCGACCCACCGGCGTACCGTCCTGCTCTACGACGGCGTCGGCCTCGACCTCCCGGACACCGCCGCCGAGACCGAGTGCAGCACCCCCATCGCGGGCTACCGCCTCCTCACCGCGCACACCGAGCTCGCCGACCGGATCCCCGACCTGGCCGCCACCCCGCCCGAGCGGCAGTCCGCGGTGCTGCGCGAGCGGCTCGGTGCGGTGCGGCCCCCGGGACCGCTGGTGCCGCGCCCCGCGGCCGTCGTCCGCAGGGCCGCCGAGTACCGGGCCCGCGGCTGGAGCCGGGCGGTCTTCGGCCTGACCGCGGTGATCGCCGTCGCGACGGCGTACACCACCGTGACCGCGCCCCGGCAGTACGAGCCCCCGATCGCCCCGGGCGTGAGCGTCTCCGGCGTGCCTCCGCTCAGCGGCCCCCAGCAGCTCACCCAGCAGAGCAAGGAGCTCCACGACAAACTGCGCGCCGATCCGGACGCCGGGCCCGCCCGCCTCGCCCCCGAGATGGAGTAGGCGGCGAGACGACAAGGGAAGGCACGCAGGCAGGCAGGCGCGGAAACGGGGCGTGGCCCGCACCCCCGAAGGGATGCGGGCCACGCCCATATGCACGTACGTACCTACGTACCGCAGCGGCAGGAGACTACTGCGCGGCGTTCAGGATCTCGCGCGCCAGCTTGGCGGTCTCGGTCGGCGTCTTGCCGACCTTCACGCCTGCGGCCTCAAGGGCTTCCTTCTTGGCCTGTGCGGTGCCGGAAGAACCGGAGACGATGGCGCCGGCGTGGCCCATGGTCTTGCCCTCGGGGGCGGTGAAGCCCGCGACGTAGCCGACGACCGGCTTGGTGACGTTCTTCGCGATGAAGTCCGCCGCGCGCTCCTCGGCGTCGCCGCCGATCTCGCCGATCATGACGATCAGCTCGGTCTCCGGGTCGGCCTCGAAGGCCTCCAGGGCGTCGATGTGCGTGGTGCCGATGACCGGGTCGCCACCGATGCCGACGGCGGAGGTGAAGCCGATGTCGCGGAGCTCGTACATCATCTGGTAGGTCAGCGTGCCGGACTTGGACACGAGACCGATCTTGCCGGGCTTGGTGATGTCGCCCGGGATGATGCCGGCGTTGGACTGGCCGGGGGTGATCAGACCCGGGCAGTTGGGGCCGATGATCCGGGTCTTGTTGCCCTTGGCGGTCGCGTACGCCCAGAAGGCGGCGGAGTCGTGCACCGCGATGCCCTCGGTGATGACGACGGCCAGCGGGATCTCGGCGTCGATGGCCTCGACGACGGCGGCCTTGGCGAAGGCCGGCGGGACGAAGAGGACGGAGACGTTGGCGCCCGTCTTCTCCATCGCCTCGGCGACCGAGCCGAAGACCGGGACCTCGGTGCCGTCGAAGTCGACGGTCGTGCCGGCCTTGCGCGGGTTCACGCCGCCGACGATGTTCGTGCCGTCAGCCAGCATCAGCTTGGTGTGCTTCATGCCCGTGGCACCGGTCATGCCCTGGACGATGACCTTGCTGTCCTTGTTGAGGAAGATAGCCATGTGAGTCTGTGACCTCTGCCCTTACTTCGCAGCCGCGAGCTCGGCGGCCTTGTCGGCCGCACCGTCCATGGTGTCCACGCGCTGGACCAGCGGGTGGTTGGCGTCCGAGAGGATCTTGCGACCCAGCTCGGCGTTGTTGCCGTCGAGACGGACGACGAGCGGCTTGGTGACCGCCTCACCCTTCTCCTCCAGCAGGGCCAGCGCCTGGACGATGCCGTTGGCGACCTCGTCGCAGGCGGTGATGCCACCGAAGACGTTGACGAAGACGGACTTGACGTCCGGGTCGCCGAGGATGATCTCAAGACCGTTGGCCATGACGGCGGCGGAGGCGCCACCGCCGATGTCCAGGAAGTTGGCGGGCTTGACGCCGCCGTGGTTCTCGCCGGCGTACGCGACGACGTCGAGGGTGCTCATGACGAGACCCGCGCCGTTGCCGATGATGCCGACCTCACCGTCGAGCTTGACGTAGTTGAGGTTCTTCGCCTTGGCGGCGGCCTCAAGCGGGTTCGCGGCCGCGTGGTCCACGAACTCCTCGTGGCCCGGCTGGCGGAACTCGGCGTTCTCGTCGAGGGAGACCTTGCCGTCGAGCGCGATGACCTCGCCGGAGGCGACCTTCGCGAGCGGGTTGACCTCGACGAGGAGCGCGTCCTCGGCGATGAAGGTCTTCCACAGGGTCACGAGGACCTCGGCGACCTTCTCGGCGACCTCGGCCGGGAACTGCGCCAGGGCGACGATCTCGCGGGCCTTCTCGATGGTCACGCCCTCGTTGGCGTTCACCGGGACCTTGGCGAGCTTCTCGGGGGTCTCCTCGGCGACCTGCTCGATGTCCATGCCGCCCGCGACCGAGGCCATGGCCAGGAAGGTGCGGTTGGTGCGGTCGAGCAGGTAGGAGACGTAGTACTCCTCGACGATCTCGGGAGCGGTCTCCGCGATCATCACCTTGTGGACCGTGTGGCCCTTGATGTCCATGCCCAGGATGTCCGTCGCGCGGGCGACGGCCTCGTCCGGGGTCGCGGCGAGCTTGACGCCACCGGCCTTGCCGCGGCCGCCGACCTTCACCTGCGCCTTGACGACCGACTTGCCGCCCAGCCGCTCGGTGGCCTCGCGAGCCGCCTCAGGCGTGTCGATGACTTCACCGGCCAGCACCGGTACACCGTGCTTGGCGAAGAGGTCCCTCGCCTGGTACTCGAACAGGTCCACGCGCGTCCGTCCCTTGTCTTTTTTAAGATTCGCAGTGATCGCGGTTGTCTGCTATCTGCGTGGGCGTGCCGCGGAGGGCAACGTGACGGCGCTGTCACAGGGGATGCGCACACGGTCACCGTGGACGCGGCATGTCCGTCCCGCAGGTTATCCCCGCGGGCCGTGGGTCCCTAAATCGCAGCTCACACCTGAGCGGTGATACCTGTCACAGAACACCTCACGGTTGAACTGGAACTTCGTGTGATCTGCCGATGGGCGGAGGACCGCGCGAGGTGCTGGGGGCGGCCGTTCAGGGGACCGGGAGCGGACGCTTCTCCAGAGCGGCGGCCATCACCTCCGGGAACAGGTCGGGGGTGCAGGCGAAGGCCGGGGCGCCCAGTGCGGAAAGGGCCGCGGCGTGTTCGCGGTCGTAGGCGGGCGCGCCCTCGTCGGACAGCGCGAGCAGGGTCACGAACTCGGTGCCCGCCCCCTTCATCGCGGCGACCCGCTTCAGCATCTCGTTGCGTATCCCGCCCTCGTACAGATCGCTGATCAGGACCACGACGGTGTCGGCAGGCCGGGTGATCTTCGACTGGCAGTAGGCGAGGGCGCGGTTGATGTCGGTGCCGCCGCCGAGCTGGGTTCCGAAGAGAACGTCCACCGGATCGTCGAGCTGATCTGTCAGGTCCACGACGGCCGTGTCGAAGACGACCAGGCGGGTCGCGACCGAACGCATGGAGGCGAGCACCGCCCCGAACACGGAGGCGTAGACGACCGAGGCCGCCATCGAACCGGACTGGTCGATGCAGAGGATCACCTCCTTCTTCACCGACTGGGCCGAACGGCCGTACCCGATGAGCCGCTCGGGGACCACGGTGCGGTACTCGGGCAGGTAGTTCTTCAGATTCGCCCGGATGGTCCGGTCCCAGTCGATGTCGTGGTGGCGGGGCCGGCTGATCCGGGCGCAGCGGTCGAGCGCGCCGGTCAGGGTGGCCCGGGTCCGGGAGGCCAGCTTCTTCTCCAGCTGTTCGACCACCTTGCGGACCACGGCGCGGGCCGTCTCCCTGGTCGTCTCCGGCATGGCCTTGTTGAGGGAGAGGAGGGTGCCGACGAGGTGCACGTCGGGCTCGACGGCCTCCAGCATCTCGGGCTCCAGCAGCAGCGCGGACAGGTCGAGGCGCTCGATGGCGTCGCGCTGCATCACCTGGACGACGGAGCTGGGGAAGTACGTACGGATGTCACCGAGCCAGCGCGCCACGTTGGGCGCGGACCCGCCGAGCCCCGCCGAGCGCTCCCCCGCCGCCCTGCGGGAGCGGCTGCCGCCGGCTGCGCCCCCGTACAGCGCGCCGAGTGCGGCGTCCATGGCGGCGTCCCGCCCGCTGAGCGCGCAGCCGGTCCCGTCGGCCTCGCCGCCGCCGAGCACCATCCGCCACCGCCGCAGCCGGTCGCCTTCGCCTGCCTGGGCGGCCTCCTCGGCCCCGCTCGGCGCCGCCGGGATTCCCGTACCGACCATCTGTCCGTCCCCCTGTCCGTGTCGTTCCTGTGTGCTGGCTCCGAGTGCCGGGCCCGTGGGCCGGGCGTGCGGGCCTGAGCGGCCGGTCGGCCCCGGCGCCGGTGGGCTTGGGGCCCGGGCCGTGTCGGCCCGGGTGCGGTTCCGCTCAGCCGGGTGTCGCCGGTATGCGCTCCGGCCCGTCGAGCAGGAGCCGGACCACGTCGAGCACCGCGTCGGCGCGGGCCGGGTCCAGGTCCGGGGCGAAGCCCGCCGGGGCCGAGCCGGAGCCCGATCGGGCGGCCGGGGCGGCGCCTGGCCCGCGGCGGACCAGGTCGCCGAGGCTGCGGCGCACGCCCGGCTCGAACGCCCCGAAGGTCCGCCGCAGCAGCGGCAGTACGTCGATGAACGCACGCTCCGGCACCGAGACCAGCCAGGCGTCGATCAGTCCCCGCAGCCGGTCGTCGTGGACCAGGAGGGTGCCGCCGCCCGCTCCGCCGCCGGTGAAGCCCTCGATCCAGCCCGCCGCGTCCGCGGGTGCGGCGGCCGGGGACAGGGCCAGGCCCATCAGGCGGGCCGTCTCCTCGGCCGGCAGCCGTCCGTCGTCCAGCAGCAGCCGCGCCGCCCGGCCGCGGATCAGCCCGGGGACCGTGTCCCGGCCGGCCAGCGCGCCGAGCACCGCCGACCAGCGCTCCCGCAGGCCGCCGGCCGCGCCGGTGTCCGCGAGGAGCCCGATCGCCCCGTGCACCCCGTCGACGTGGCCGCACAGCTCCGCCGCCCCGTCGGCATCGAGGCCGGCGGCGCAGGCGGGCGGCAGCGCGACGCAGATCCGCTCGGCCAGGCCGCTCGCCACCGTGCCCAGGGCGGAGGCGTCGGTCCCGCGGACGTCCCCGTAGCGCAGGGAGCGGGCCAGTGCGGGCAGCGCCTTGGCGAGCCGGGCCACGTCGGTGTCCAGCGCGGCCAGGTCGGCGAGGGCGCGCAACACGCCGGGCAGGGCGCCGGCCAGACCGGCCAACAGGCACTGCTCGGCCAGCGTGGTGACCTCTCCCAGCTCCGCTGCCCCGGCCGCATCCGCCTCGGCCTTGGCCGTGGCGGCGGCGAGGACGGTGGTCCCCCATATGCCCGCCTCGGCGACCCGCACCGACAGCTCCGGATCCCAGCGCAGCCGCCAGGTCTCGCGGAAGGTGCCGGTGCTCCCGCGGGAGGCTGCCGGGGTGCCCCAGTCGACGCCGAGCAGCCGCAGCCGGTGCAGCAGCCGGGACTTCGCCGCGTCGGTGTCCTTGCGCAGGTCGAGCTCCAGCTCGCGGTCCTGCGCCTCCGCCTTCAGCCGCAGCGAGCGCTGCTGGCGGGTCAGGTCCCGCTGGAGCGGGACGACGGGGGCCGCGTCGGGCACCTCGCCCAGGACGTCACCGACGACCAGCCGGTCCTCGACGAGCGCGAGCGGTACGTCCGAGCCGTCGCACATCACCGCCCGGACGGCCTCCAGGGTCTCCGCCAGCCCGGGCAGGGGCCGGCCGCGCACCGCCGCCAGCGTCTCGGCCAGCCGGACCGCCTCGATGACGTGCGCCGAGGAGACCTGCCGGTCCTCCTCCCGGAGCAGGCCGGCGACCTTCGTGAGCCAGCGCTCCACCGGCCGGTCCCGGGCCGCGAAGAGGTGGGCATACCAACCGGGCGAGGTGATGCCCGCCCCGTACCCCCCGGCCCGGGCGAGACGCCGGTGGGTCCAGGGGACCCAGGTGGTCTCCACCCTGACTTTCGGCAGCCCGGTCAGCAGGGCCTTGTCCGCGGCCGCCGTGGTCCTCGCGCGGAGCGCCGGGACGTGCCAGGCCCCGCACACCACGGCGTAGTCCTCGCCGAACTCCCGGCGGGCGGCCCGCATCCGCTGCCGCATGAACGCCTCCCGCACCAGGTCGCGGGTGTGACCGCCGTCGCCGTACGCCTCGCGCAGGGCGCCCATGGCCTCACCGAGCGCCTCGAACGCCGCCGGCGGATCGGCCGCGCCGTCGCCCCGGTGCTCAACCACGTCCTCCCACCAGCGCTCGGGGTCGTCGTACCCGGCGGTTTCGGCGAGCACCGCCAGGGGGTCCAGCCGTACGGAATCGGGCGCGTCGGCCTCCTCCTGCGCCGCCAGGGTGTGCGCGGCCGGGAGGTCGATGAACCGCACCGGCACCGCCGCGTCCTGCTCCTGCGCCCAGCGGATGGCGACCCACTCCGGCGAGAACTCGGCCAGCGGCCAGAAGGCGGCCCTTGCCGGGTCGTCGGCGGCGTGGGCGAGCAGGGCGACGGGCGGCCGCATCCCGGGGTCGGCGGCCAGCGCCAGCAGCGCGTCGCCCTCGGGCGGCCCCTCGATGAGCACGGCGGCGGGCCGGGCCGCATCGAGGGCGGCCCGCACCGCGCGGGCGGAGCCGGGCCCGTGGTGCCGTACGCCGAGCAGCAGCGGCCCCGAACGCCCCGTCGGGCTCATACCGTCACCTCCCGGCAGGCGCGGTAGAAGTCCTTCCAGCCGTCCCGCTCGCGCACCACGGTCTCCAGGTACTCCTGCCAGACGACCTTGTCGGCGGCGGGGTCGCGGACCACGGCGCCGAGGATCCCCGCCGCCACGTCGGACGGGCGCAGGACCCCGTCCCCGAAGTGGGCCGCCAGCGCGAGGCCGCCCGTGACGACGGAGATGGCCTCGGCGGTGGAAAGGGTGCCGCTCGGCGTCTTCACCTTCGTCCGTCCGTCGTCGGTGACCCCGTCGCGCAGTTCGCGGAAGACGGTGACGACGCGGCGGATCTCCTCCAGGCCCTCGGGTGCGGAGGGCAGTTCGAGGGAGCGGCCCATCTGGTCGACGCGGCGGGCGACGATGTCGACCTCGGCGTCGGCGGTGGCGGGCAGCGGCAGCACGACCGTGTTGAAGCGGCGGCGCAGCGCGCTGGAGAGCTCGTTGACCCCGCGGTCGCGGTCGTTGGCGGTGGCGATGAGGTTGAAGCCGCGTACGGCCTGCACCTCCTCGCCGAGCTCCGGTATCGGCAGTGTCTTCTCGGACAGGAGGGTGATGAGGGTGTCCTGGACGTCGGCGGGGATGCGGGTGAGCTCCTCGACGCGGGCGGTCATGCCGTCGGCCATGGCCCGCATGACCGGACTGGGTACGAGGGCTTCGCGGCTCGGCCCGTGGGCGAGGAGGCGGGCGTAGTTCCACCCGTACCGGATCGCTTCCTCGGGGGTGCCGGCGGTGCCCTGGACCAGGAGCGTGGAGTCCCCGCTGACGGCTGCGGCGAGGTGTTCGGACACCCAGGTCTTGGCGGTGCCGGGGACGCCGAGCAGGAGCAGCGCGCGGTCGGTGGCGAGCGTGGTGACGGCGACCTCGACGATGCGGCGCGGGCCGACGTACTTGGGTGTGATGACGGTTCCGTCCTGCAGGGTGCCGCCCAGGAGGTAGGTGGCGACCGCCCACGGGGAGAGCTTCCAGCGGGCCGGGCGGGGCCGGTCGTCGGCGGCCGCCAGGGCTTTCAGTTCGTCCGCGAAGGCGTCTTCGGCGTGCGGGCGCAGCGCCTCGGCTCCGGTGTCGATCCCGTTCGTGCTCATGGTCCCCCTCCAATGCTCCGCAGCCGCTCCCGACTGCTGTTCCCACGGTGCACCACGGCACTGACAACGGGCCCTGCACACCTCGTCGTTGCAGGTCAGGGCGATTGTCAGTGGGGGTCTCTACGGTTGTTCCATGACTGAGCAGGGGGTCCGCTGGACGGCGGAACAGGTACTGGCTCTGGCTCCTGACGAGGCGTCACGCAAGGCAGGGGGCAAGCTGGGCGGGGCGGGTCCTTGGTCGCAGACCGGAGGTTCCGCTTCCGGTGCGGTGTGGGGCTTGTGCAAGGGCAGCGGCAAAGCGCCGTACCGAACGGTCGTGGACCTGGCGGGTCCGGCGTACAAGTGCTCCTGCCCGAGCCGGAAGTTCCCGTGCAAGCACGCGCTGGGGCTGCTGCTGCTCTGGGCCGCCGAGGGACTCGGCGAGCCCGGAGAGGCGCCGGACTGGGCCGGTGAGTGGCTGGCGGAGCGGGCAGCCAAGGCGGCCCGTCCGGCCGCCGCGGAGGCCCGTCCGGTGGACGCGCAGGCTGCCCGGAGGCGGGCCGAGCGGCGGGCGGCCCGGATCGGCGGGGGCGTCACCGAGCTGGAGCAGCGGCTCGTGGACCTGCTGCGCGGGGGCCTGGCCGGCCAGGAGCAGAGCGGGTACGCGGCCTGGGAGGAGACCGCCGCCCGGATGGTCGATGCACAGGCGCCGGGACTGGCCGCGCGGGTGCGGGAGTTGGGGACGATACCCAGTTGCGGTCCCGGTTGGCCCGCCCGGATGCTGGAGGAGAGCGCGCTGCTGCACCTGCTGAACCGGGGCTGGCTGGGGTTGGCCGGGTTGCCGCAACCGCTCGCCGCGACGGTGCGCAGCAGGGTGGGGCTGCCGGGTGCCGCCGCGGAGGGGGAGGCCGTACGGGACCGCTGGCTCGTGCTGTCCCAGTACGACACGGTGTCGCCGGACGGCCGGCTCACCACCCGCCGGATATGGCTGCGCGGGCTGGAGAGCGGGCGCCCGGCCCTGGTGCTGGACTTCGGACCGCCCGGGCGGCCACCGGGTCTGGCGCTGCCCGTGGGTCTGGTGCTGGAGGCGGAGGCCCGCTTCCGGCCCGGGTCGGCAGGGCTGCGGGCCGACCTCGGGGACAGGCATGTGGCGGCTGCCCCGGGCGCGCAGGCTCCGGCGGGGGTGAGCACGGCCGAGGCACTGGAGGCGTACGGAGCGGCGCTGCGGGAGGACCCGTGGCTGGACTCCTGGCCGGTGGTGCTGGGTCCGGTGATTCCGATACCAGGAGAGCTGGGCTGGCAGTTGGCGGATGCGGAGGGCACCTCCGCGCTGCCGGTCCCCCTGCCTGGGGGCGCCTCGCGCGCAGGGCTGTGGCAACTGGCCGCCCTCTCGGGCGGCGGGCCCGTCACGGTCTTCGGCGAATGCGGCCATCGCGGTTTCACGCCGCTGACGGCCTGGCCGCCGGACACGGCGGAGCCGGTGGCCCTGGTCTGACCGGGGCCACGGGGGCGCCGCCGGCAGGGGGATATGCGGGGAACGGCGGCGCGGGGGCGTCGTCGTGCACGAAACGACTGAGCCGGGGGGCTTCTGTGGACGACAACCACGCCAGCTGAAGGGCAGGACGAACGGGGCGCAACGGCCCAGGGACCGCTCCGGTCCCGCGGAGGGGGCGGGACCGGAGCACGGAACACCATCAGGGAAGAGGGAGGGACCGATGACCGCCACAGCCAGCGCCACTGCCGCGGACTCGGCATACGGGGACTGGGACGAGCTGGTCGGCGCCGCGCTGCTGGGCACCGAGCGGCGGCAGGGCAGCCCGGGGGCCCTGCTCGACGCGGCCGCCGTGCACACCCTGCGGCGCCGGGCCGGGTTGCGGCCGGCCCAGGCCGGTCCGCGGCCGGAGCCCGCGCCGCACGACCCCCGCCCGGTTCCCCCGGAGGCCGCCCGGCGCCGGCTCGCCCAGCTGCTGGCCGGCCGGGGCGGTGCGGGCAGCGGCGGCGGGCGGCGTGGTTCGGCTCCGGATCTGACGGAGCTGCTGCCCCAGTGGCTGGCCGCCGCCGTACGGCACGGCTACCGCGCACCGGCCTCGCTGGTGCCCGCCCTGCTGGACGCGGCCCGGGCCCGTACGGACCTGCGTCCGCAGGCCCTGGCCCTGGCCGGGGCGCGCGGGCTGTGGCTGGCCCGGTTCAATCCGGACTGGCGGTTCGCGCTGCGCGGCGGGGCGGGCGGCAGCGGGGAGCTGCCCGCGCCCACGGACGGGGCCGCGGTGGAACGGCTGTGGCAGGAGGGCTTGTTCGCGGAGCGCGTGGCCCTGCTCGGCGCCGTACGGGCGCATGAGCCGGCGGCCGCGATACGGCTGCTGTCGACCAGCTGGGCCACCGAGCGGGCCGAGGACCGGCTGATGTTCCTCGACTCCCTGCGGGTGGGGCTGGCCGAGGAGGACGAGCCCTTCCTGGAGGCGGCCCTGGGCGACCGGAGCCGCAATGTCCGGGCGACCGCCGCCGAGCTCCTGTCGGCGCTGCCGGGGTCGGCGCTGGCCGGGCGGATGGCGCGGCGGGCGCTGGCCTGCGTAGGGCCGGAGGGGGTGACCGCGCCGGCCGAGTGCGATGCCGGGATGCAGCGCGACGGGGTGGTCGAGCGGCCCCCCGCCGGGCGCGGGGAGCGGGCCTGGTGGCTGGGCCAGCTGGTGGAGGCAGCGCCGCTGTCCTGCTGGCGGGAGCGGTTCGGGGGCCTCGGGCCGGCGCAGATCGTCGCGCTGCCGGTGGCCGAGGGCGAGGGCTGGAAGGAGGAACTGCACGCGGCGTGGTGCCGGGCGGCGGTGCGCCAGCGCGACCCCGAGTGGTCCAAGGCCCTGCTCGGCTCGGCGGCCGCTCCGACCGCGACGGCCCCGGGCACGGCGTCGCTCGCGGAGCGGGCCAAGCTGCTCTCGGTCCTGCCCGAGGGGGAACGGGCCGAGTGGGTCGCGGAGTTCATACGGGCCCACGGCCTGTCGGAGGCGTTCCAGCTGCTCGGCGTGTGCGTGGTGCCGTGGGCGGGGGCCCTGGGGCGGGCCGTGGTCGACGCTCTGGACGCGGCGCGGGAGGCGGGCAGCTACCCGTGGAGCTTCAGCGGGGTGATGGGGCTGGCCGAGCGCTGCCTGGATCCCGCGGAGGCGGACCGGCTGGAGTCGCTGACCGCCTCGTCACGGGGCGCAGCGGACACCTCGCCGGGCGCGGCGGCGTACTGGGCCGAGGCCTTCGAGCGGCTGGTGGCCACCCTCAGAGTCCGTGCGTCGATGCTCACGGAGCTCAGCCCCCCGGCCTGACCGCCCCCACGCGGCCTACCCGCTCGGCGCAGCGCCGACCTGGCCGCCGGCCACGGGGGCGTTCTGACCCGGGCCCACCCGGCGCCGGACCGAACCGCCGGCGGAGGCCCGGCCTGCCCCCGGGCCGGACCCCGCCAGAGGGCTGGCCCGGCGGGGGCAGGGGGGCCGGGTCGGGCCGGTGGGGTCAGGGGTGGCGGATGTGGGTGTGGACCCAGTCGACGATCGAGGTCGTCGTGGCGCCCGGGGTGAAGATCTCGGCCACGCCCTTCGCCTTCAGCGGGGCGATGTCGTCCTCCGGGATGATGCCGCCCCCGAAGACCTTGATGTCCTCCGCGTCCCGCTCCTTGAGGAGCTCCAGCACCCGGACGAACAGGGTGTTGTGGGCCCCCGAGAGGATCGACAGGCCGATCGCGTCGGCGTCCTCCTGGATGGCGGTGTCCACGATCTGCTCGGGAGTCTGGTGGAGGCCGGTGTAGATGACCTCCATGCCCGCGTCCCGCAGCGCCCGCGCGATCACCTTGGCGCCGCGGTCGTGGCCGTCGAGACCCGGCTTGGCCACCACCACACGGATCGGACCGGTCACACCCATCGCACTGCCTCCCGAGTGAACGAACGTTAAGTACAGCATCGCGCACACCGCCGTTTCACGGTCAAGCACGAGGGGGAAATCACACGTGGGACGGCGTTGATTCACCGCCAGGAGAGCCGCACCGGGGTCGCCGCGCCACCGTACCGACAGCCGCACGGCACGGTGGCGCGGCCCGAGTGCCAGAAGGCTGCAGTCCCAAGGGGCTCAGGGGAGGCCGTCGATGGGGCTGTGCATACCCGTGTCCGGTGCCGCACTGCGCGCCGGATTACTGGAAATGGTCGTGCTCGGCGGACACCTGCTGCTGTACCCGACCGGGGTGTACCAGGAGAAGCGCTCCACATGCCGTGAAACGACCCAAACCTCCGGCGCCGGTGGCCGACCGCCGGTGCTCCTGCTGCACGGGTTCACCGACAACCGGTCCGTCTTCGTCCTGCTGCGCCGCGCCCTCGCGGCGGGCCGTCTCAGGCGCGTGGAGACGTACAACTACTCGCCGTTCACCCGCGACCTGCGCGTCACCGCCCGCGATCTCGCCCGGTACGTCGAGGAGCTGTGCGCGCGGACCGGCCACCAGGAGGTGGACCTCGTCGGGCACAGCCTGGGCGGGCTGGTCGGGCGGTACTACGTGCAGCGGCTCGGCGGCGACCGGCGCGTCCGCACCCTCGTGACCCTCGGCACCCCGCATTCGGGCACGCGGGTCGCCCCCTTCATGAACGCCCACCCCCTGGTCCGGCAGATGCGCCCGGAATCGGCAGTGATGGACGAGTTGCGTGCACCGGCGCCCGGCTGTCGGACCCGATGCGTGGCGTTCTGGAGCGAGTTCGACGAACTGATGGATCCGCCCCGAACGGCGCGGATCGAGCACCCGGATCTACAGGCGGAGAACGTGCAGGTCATCGGTATCGGACACCTGGCCCTGGCCGCGCATCCCGCAGTGACGTCCGCGGTCCGGCGGGTCCTCGACGGACCGGTTCCCACCGAGGTCACGCGACCGGGCGGGGCCGCTTCCGTCGCGTGAACGACGACCGCCCCCCCACTCGAACGAATTTCGAACTCAAGGCCAAGGCTCTGCCTTTCGCCGACCGAAAGACGGCCGAATGCCCGGTTCCACGCAGTCGGAAACCCTCCGAAGATTGTCGTTGCGAGTAACCGCCGGGTACAGTCACGCCACTGCTCTCCCCAGGGAACCTCTCGTTCCCTGGCCACCCAGGCCCCCACTGCCGAGGCGAAAGAGAAGTTGGTGAACGACCGCCCCTCGTCGGGCCTGTACCCCGATTCCGGGTACGACGGCCTTTCCACCACCACTTTCGCTGGTGACTCGCCCTACGTTTCCTATGAAACGCAGGGCGGAGCGGACGCTCAGGGCTACGACCAAGCCTCTTACGGCTCCTACGACACCGGCGCCTACGACACCACGGCCTGGGCCCCGCAGGAGAGTTACCCGCAGGACAACGCCTACCTGTCGAGCATCCCCGCCCAGAACGACGGGCACGGCTGGCACACGCCGAGCACGGACTACCAGTCCACCGCCTTCGGTTACGAGCAGCAGACCGGGCAGTGGGCGATGCCCGGCTACGGCACCACGGGCACCGAGACAGGCGCGTACGACGCCACCGCCTGGAACACCGTCGCGCACGAACAGCAGACGCAGACCTTCGCCTACGAGTACCAGGCTGAGTTCCAGGGCGAGTTCCAGGGCGAACAGCAGCAGCCGCAGTACCAGCAGTACCCGCACGAACAGCCGCAGGAGCCCACGGCGGAGTACGGGTACGCGGCCGCCGAGGCGTACAGCGAGACCGCCGTCTTCGAGGTCCTCGCCGACGGGGCGCCCGAGCCCGACGCCGAGCCGGAGCCGGACCTGGAGTTCGCCCCTGTACACGACCTGCCGACTCAGGCGATGCCCGTCACCCCGGCCGCGCCGGACGCACCCGCCGCCCCGCGCCCCTCGCGCCGCGCCGGAGCCAAGGGCGGCGCCAAGGCCGCAGCCGCATCCGGCGCCAGGTCTGCCGGCAGCAGCCGCCGCCGCACCCCGGCGAAGCGTTCCGCCCTCCTCACCGTCGCCGTTCCGTCCGCCTGTGTGATGGGTGTGGCCGGAGTCGCGGCCGCCTCCGTCGGCGGACTCACCGGCACGGAGAAGGCCGCCGAGGACACCACCACGATGGCCGCGCCCGACCCGGCCTCGGTGAAGCCGGTCGCGGCGAACAGCAAGCTCGACACCCAGCTGGCCGCGCTCAGCGCCGACGCCGGTGACTTCGCGGACCGCGCGAGCCGCACGCAGGAGCGCATCGACCTGCGCCAGCGGCAGGACGAGGAGCGCAAGAAGAAGGCGGAGGAGGAGGCGGCGAAGGAAGCGGCCCGCCCCAAGTTCGCGATCCCCGTCGCCCAGCACGGCCTCAGCGCCAGCTTCGGCCAGGCGGGCGGCATGTGGATGTCCGTGCACACCGGCATCGACTTCCCGGTCGGCTACGGAACCCCGGTCATGGCCGCCACCGACGGCACCGTGCGCACCCAGTGGAACAGCGCCTACGGCAACATGGCCATAGTCACCTCGCCCGACGGCACCGAGACCTGGTACTGCCACCTCAGCAGCACCAAGATCCGGTCCGGCAAGGTCAAGGCCGGCGACGTCATCGCGTACTCCGGCAACTCGGGCAACTCCACCGGACCGCACCTCCACTTCGAGGTCCGGCCCGGCGGCGGGTCGGCGATCGACCCCCTGGCGTGGCTGCGCAGCCACGGCCTGGACCCGACCTGACGGAACCGGCCCGCACCGGCCCCGAAGGGCGCCGGGCCGCAACGTCCGCCTCACAACGGCCGTTGCGCCCCAACGACCGCTGTCCCCCAACGGCCGTTGTCCCGAAGGACCGTTACAGCTTCTGCACCGGCGCGTAGCGCAGCAGCAGGCGCTTCGGCTTGTCGTCCCCGAAGTCGATGGTGGCCTGCGCGTCCGCGCCGGCACCCCTGACCTCCATGACCGTGCCCAGCCCGAACTGGTCGTGCGTGACCCGGTCTCCGACGGACAGGGCGACGACCGGCTTGTCGGCGGCCCGGCGCGTCGCGAACCCGGACGGCCCCGACTTGGTACGCGAGGACGACAGGAACGCCTCGGGCGAGGTGCCGAACGTGGCCCTGCCCCCGCCGGAGCCCGAACCGTAGCCGGATCCGGAACCGCGCATCGGTCCGGCCGGCTTCTGCTTCGCGCCCGTGCGCTTCCACTGCAGGTACTCGGCCGGGATCTCCTCCAGGAACCGCGACGGCGGGTTGTACGAGGGGGTGCCCCACGCACTGCGCATCGCGGAGCGCGTCAGGTACAGCCGCTCCCGGGCGCGCGTGATGCCGACGTAGGCGAGGCGGCGCTCCTCCTCCAACTCCTTGGTCTGCCCCAGCGCGCGCATGTGCGGGAAGACGCCGTCCTCCATGCCGGTCAGGAAGACCACCGGGAATTCGAGGCCCTTGGCGGTGTGCAGGGTCATCAGCGTGATGACGCCCGTGCCCTCGGTGTCTTCCTCGGGGATCTGGTCGGAGTCGGCGACGAGCGCGACCTGCTCCAGGAACTCCGCGAGCGTGCCGCCCGAGGCGGCAGCCTCTGCCGTCCCGGCCTCCTCTCCGCGGGCCTGCTCGAATTCGAGCGCCACCGCGGCGAGTTCCTGGAGGTTCTCGATCCGCGTCTCGTCCTGCGGGTCGGTCGAGGCCTGGAGTTCCGCGAGGTAGCCGGTCCGCTCCAGGACCGCTTCCAGTACCACCGCCGGGCCGGCGCCGGAGTCCACGATCGTACGGAGCTCCTCCATCAGCACGTTGAACCGCTTGACCGCATTGGTCGAGCGGGCGGCCATGCCGAAGGCCTCGTCCACCCGGCGCAGCGCCTGCGGGAAGGTGATCTTCTCGCGCAACGCGAGGGCGTCGATCATCGCTTCCGCCCGCTCGCCGATGCCGCGCTTGGGCACGTTCAGGATGCGGCGCAGCGGGACGTTGTCCTCGGGGTTGGCGAGGACGCGCAGGTAGGCGAGGACGTCGCGGACCTCCTTGCGCTCGTAGAAGCGGACGCCGCCGACGACCTTGTACGGGAGTCCGACGCGGATGAAGATCTCCTCGAACACACGCGACTGCGCGTTGGTCCGGTAGAAGATCGCGACGTCGCCCGCCTTCGCCTCGCCCGCGTCCGTCAGCCGGTCGATCTCGTCGGCGACGAACTGGGCCTCGTCGTGCTCGGTGTCGGCGACGTAGCCGGTGATGACGGTGCCCGCGCCGGCCTGGGTCCACAGGTTCTTGGCGCGGCGGTTCTCGTTGCGCTCGATGACCGCGTTGGCCGCGGACAGGATGGTCTGCGTGGAGCGGTAGTTCTGCTCCAGCAGGATCGTCGTCGCGTCCTTGTAGTCCTCCTCGAACTGGAGGATGTTGCGGATGGTGGCGCCGCGGAAGGCGTAGATCGACTGGTCGGCGTCACCGACCACGCACAGCTCGGCGGGCGGCAGGTCGGGGTAGCCCGTCCCCACGAGTTCGCGCACGAGCGTGTACTGGGCGTGGTTGGTGTCCTGGTACTCGTCCACCAGCACGTGCCGGAAGCGGCGCCGGTAGTGCTCGGCGACGTCCGGGAACGCCTGGAGCAGGTGGACCGTGGTCATGATGATGTCGTCGAAGTCGAGCGCGTTCGCCTCGCGCAGCCTCCCCTGGTACATCGCGTACGCCTGGGCGAGGGTCTTCTCGAAGCCGTCGACGGCCTGCGCCGCGAAGGCGTCCTCGTCGATCAGCTCGTTCTTCAGGTTGGAGATCTTGGCGTTGAAGGACTTGGGCGGGAACTTCTTCGGGTCCAGGTCCAGGTCGCGGCAGACCAGCGCCATGAGGCGCTTGGAGTCGGCCGCGTCGTAGATCGAGAAGGAGGAGGTGAAGCCGAGCCGCTTCGACTCGCGGCGCAGGATGCGCACGCACGCGCTGTGGAAGGTGGACACCCACATGGCGTTCGCCCGCGGGCCGACCAGGCCCTCGACCCGCTCCTTCATCTCTCCGGCGGCCTTGTTGGTGAAGGTGATCGCCAGGATCTGGCCGGGGTGGACGTTCCGCGCGGCCAGCAGGTGGCCGATCCGGTGGGTCAGCACCCGGGTCTTGCCGGAGCCCGCGCCGGCCACGATGAGCAGGGGCGAGCCCGCGTGGACCACGGCGGCGCGCTGCTGCTCGTTCAGCCCGTCCAGGAGGGTCGCCGGGTCGATGACGGGCTTCGGGGAGCCGTCCCGGTAGTACGCGGCGCCGCTCATGGGCACGTCGAAGCGGCCCCCGAAGAGGTCGTCGGCGCCCGGCTCCGGGGCGGCGTACTCCTCGGGCGGCGGCGGGACCTCGTCGGAGGGGGTGAGGTCTGCCAGGAAACTGTCGTCAAAGAGGCTGCTCATCGCCTTCCGAGTTTAGGGGGCCGGACCGACACCCGGCCCCGCCCCCGGAAAATCGGCCCCGTACGCTCGAAGCCATGAGCGTACTGATCAACGTCTTCGTCGGCCTGCACATCATCGGGATCGCCTCGCTCCTCGGTGGCTTCCTGACCCAGATGAAGGCGATGGGGGCAGGTACCGCCCGCTTCGTGCCCGCGATGCTGCACGGCGCGCTGACCATGCTGGTCACCGGCGTGCTGCTGGTCGGCTTCCGGGAGATGGACGGCGGGCACGTCAACAACATCAAGATCGGCGTGAAGCTCGCCGTCCTCTTCGTGATCCTCGCCCTGGTGTACGTCAAGCGCGACGAGGAGCGGGTGGAGAAGGCGCTGTTCGGCGCGGTCGGCGGACTGACCGTGATCAATATCTTTGTCGCCGTCCTCTGGCGCTGATCCGCAACCGCCACACACGGCCGTATCCGGTCGCATCAGACCACTTACGATCATCCCGTCATCTGCCCGTTACCTACGGGTCTAGCGTCCTCCTCCTAGCACCGAGCCCCCGAGCGAGGAAGGACGTGAGGCCCTCGTGGCCAGTCACCGAAAGCCCAGGCAGCGCCCGCTCTCCGGCGGCCCCGTACGGACCGCCGCCACCCTCGCCCTCGCGGGCGCTGCCACCGCCACCGCGTTCGAAGGCACCTCGCAGGCCGACCCGCAGCAGACCCCCTCCCAGGTCAAGGCGGAGGTCGACCGGCTCTACGAGGAGGCGGAGGCCGCGACCGAGCGGTACAACGGGGCGAAGGAGAAGGCCGACGAGGCGCAGCGCGCACTGGACGCCCTGCGCGACGAGACGGCCCGCAGGACCGACCGGCTCAACAGCGCCCGCAGCGCCCTCGGCTCGCTGGCCGCGACCCAGTACCGCAGCGGGGCCCTGGGCCCGGCCGTACAGCTGGCGATGTCCGACGATCCGCAGGACTACCTCGACCGGGCCTCGTTCCTCACCCGGGCCGGGGACCGCAACGCCGCCGAGGTCTCCGCCGTACGCCGCCGGCTCGACGAGGTCGGGCAGCTGCGCGACCAGGCCGCCGGGCGGCTCGCCGACCTCCGCACCCGCGAGCGCGAGATCGCCGAGGCCAAGGCCGTCATCGAGGGCAAGCTGAGCACCGCCAAGCGGCTGCTGGCCCGGCTCACGGCCGAGGAGCGTGCCGCGTACGAGGCCCGGACCGCGGGGCCGGCCCCGACCGCCACCCCCGCGGGCCCGCACGCCGCGACCCCGGCCCCGCCTGCCGACGGCTCGCGCGCCGCCCGTGCGGTGGCCTTCGCGTACGGGGCGATCGGCAAGCCGTACGTGTGGGGCGCGACGGGGCCGGGCTCCTTCGACTGCTCGGGCCTGACCCAGGCGGCCTGGCGCTCGGCCGGGGTCTCGCTGCCCCGCACCACCTACACCCAGATCAACGCGGGCCGCCGGGTCTCCCGTGATCAGCTCGCCCCCGGTGACCTGGTGTTCTTCTATTCCGGTGTCACCCACGTCGGCCTGTACATCGGCAACGGCCAGATGATCCACGCCCCCCGCCCCGGCTCGACGGTCCGGATGGCCCCGATCGACTCCATGCCCTGGGCGGGCGCGGCCCGCCCTGCGTAGTCCCGGCTCAGTCGCCGCGCTCGCCGTGGTCGCCTTGGTCGCCGCGCTCGTCGTAGCCGTAGCCGTAGCCGCCGTTCGGGTCGTACGGGCCGGAGGGACAGGTGGGCAGCAAGACGTCGGGCGAGGGACAGGAGTGCTGTGGCTCCGGCGTCGTGGACGTGGAAGTCGGAGTCGGCGTGGGGGTGGGCCCCGGTGGCGTCGACGGGGTGATGACGGCCCACACCACGTAGACCAGGATCACGACGGCCGCCAGGATCGCAGCGGCGATCAACCGCCTGCCCGGAGGGGGCCCGAAGCGGGTGGACCGGGTCGGCGCGTGCCGGGGGCCTTCCTCCCCGGCGCCCGGGCTCACGGCTACGGCCGATCGCAGGGGAAACGCCGGCCCGGGCTCGACCGCGAAGCCCTCCTCGTCCCCGAGGAACCGCCGGTAGACGCCGAGCGCGGTCTCCCGGCAGAAGGCCAGGTCAGCCTGTTGCGGTGCGACGTCCCCGCCGCCCTCGCAGACGTATCCGTACATCAAGGCGAGGGGGCGGCCGTACTCGTCGCGTGGTGGCCGGTCGAGGGCTTCGGTTCCCGGCTCCGCGACGTCGGCCGCGGTGACCCGGTGCGTAGCGTGCACGACGGTGAGCGGGCGTCCGCCTGCGGTGACCACCTGCATGACCTGTGCCTGGTCCTCCACCGTGCTCGGTACCAGGGAGTCGTCCAGCACTCCGTAGTCGCGCGCGGCGAGCAGGACGTCGGGTGCGAGCAGGGTCCGGTAGCCGTGGTACCGGCCACGGGCCACGAGGAACGGCCACCCCCGCCGGGGGGATGAGGGGCCGGCCATCTCAGGACAGCCTGGAGTGGGGCAACTGGTCTTCCAGGACCGCTACTTTGCGGCGCATGTCCTCGATGACCCGCCGCCGCGCTTCCCGAAGGGCTTCGATGCTCTGCTCGGCCTGGCTCAGCTCCTGGTCGAGCCGGTCGTGCGACTGCTGGCGCGCCCTTCGGTGGGAGTCGAGGAAGAGGCTCATCAGGGCGTTCCCCGTCAGCGTGGCCGCGGAGGAGCCGAACGCGGCGACCACGGCCTGGCCCGCCGCCTTGCCGGCGAAGGTGCCCATGGAGGCGATCGCCTCCATCGGGGTCAGCCGGCTGCGTTGGCGCACCTCGTCGTAGAAGGCCGAGCGGGCCTCCCGGTCGAGTCGGGCTTCGACCTGGTCGAACAAGTCGGGCACCACGGCCGACAGCGGAACGTCCACGCGGGTGGGGTGCAGCGTCCCGTGAGGGACTTTGACGATCCTTCCGGTGGAGTCCACCGTCGCGAATCCCGGACCCAGCGCGCTGACGGGGATGAGACGGACCACCCGGGTGGAGCCGTGGATCTTCACCAGCGACCGGAAGTGGTCGTTGGACGTCAACAGGTCGTGCACGAGCTCCAACCGGGTGCTCTCGTCGGGGTGCAGACCCGTCAGCAGGTCCCACTTGGTGATGACGAAGCTGACCGGACAGGTCGCCTCGATCATGGCCGGCACCAGGGCGTCCAGGGTCTGCTCCAGACGCATCAAACCCATGGGAACGCCGTCCAGATGCTGCCGGATGTGGTTGCCGTCGATGATCCCGAGCAGCGCGTCGGCCCGGCGGATGTGCTCGAACAGGTCCTGCTGCACGGTCGATCCGGGAGCCTGCGGCTCGGTGAGGAGTTCTCCCGCGTACTCCAGGTACTTCAGCTCAAGGATGGGGCGAAAACCTTCGGCCGTGCGCGTTTTGGCGGTGAACGAAAAATGCCGTGATTCACCTTTCGTCGTTCCGGGCGGCCAGCTGTCCGCCGACGCGGTGTCCGCCATCTGGCTGAACCACTGGTTGAGTTGCAGGACGTCTTCGTGCGACGCGGTGAGGAAGTAGCTCTGGCCTGCCGGGGTCTGGAGCCGGTGGTACATGCTGGCCAGCAGCAGGGTCTTGCCGGAGCCCTGCAGCCCCAGTGCCACGACCTGGAACGCCGGAAGGTTCTCCTCGACGACCAGGGGGCGGCTCTCCGACTTATGGCGACGGGACGCCGACCACAACCAGATGATCCACACGAGGGCGATGACGATGACGAGAATGACGGCACCCGACATGTCTCTCCGTCCCGGCGGCCGGTGACGGCTCACCACACAAACGGCATGACTTCACGGGACAACTCCATCGTCACCGATCACCGCCGCCCCTGCCAGTCGGCGGGTTCCCTCCGCTACGGCATTTTCACTTGCGCGCTCAACCACCCGAAGGTCTGCGGCAGCTGCTTCGACCACGAGTCGAGGTTGTGCCCGCCGATGACCTTCTCCGCGTGCACCACGGTCGGGCTCTGCGCGAGTGCCTTGAGGTCGGTGCCGGACAGGTAGCCGTCCTGTTCGGCTCCCGACATCCACAGCGCGACCGGCGGCGGCGTGGGCGCCGCCTTCAGCAGGGCCTTCAGGTTGTGGGTGCGGCGCAGCTCCGGGTCCTGGGCCACCAGCGAGCTGGGCTCCTGGCCGGGGTCGTTGTAGCCGGACAGCGAGACGGCCGCGCTGTAGCGGTCGGGGTGCAGGATCGCCAGCTTGGCGGCGCAGTACGCGCCGGCCGAGTAGCCGGCCACGCCCCAGGTGCGGGCCTCGCCGGAGGTGCGGAAGTTGTCGGTGACCATCTTGCGGACGTCGACGCTGAACCAGCTGTCGGCGTTGACCTTGCCGGTGAGGTTGGCGCAGCCGGTGTCGGCGTTGCCGAGCAGCATGGCGCGCGGCGAGACCAGGATGAACGGCTGCACCTTGCCGCTCTTCATCAGCGGCTCCAGCACCTCGTGCGCCTTGAGCCCCTGGAACCAGGACTTGCCCGTTCCGGGTATGCCCGGGATCAGCTCGACGACGGGGAACTTCTTGTCCTTGTAGGCCGGGTCGTCGTACTGCGGCGGCAGCCACACCATGACGTCGCCCTTGACCCCCGAGATCTTGCCGTCGAGCTCGGTCTTCTTGACCCGGCCGCCGAGGCCCTCCACGGGCTCGAAGTGCTGGACCACCTTCGGGGCCTCTTTGACCTGCTCGGCCTTCTTGCCGCCGAGCCCGTCCGGGCCGAGGTCGGGGGCGGCCGTGACGTACGAGCCGGTCCCGAACAGGTCGCCCCAGCCGGCGTAGAAGTTCATGTCCCGGTTGAGCCCGAGGAAGACCAGGGCGATGGCGGTGGCCTGGGCGAAGACCAGCATCGACGCGCGCGTCGCGACGCGTACGACCGCGGGGCCGCGCACCTTGCTCCACACGGCGAGCGGCAGGACGACGGCGATCGCCGTGAGGGCGATCGCCGTCGCGAAGAGGGGGGTCCCCGTCAAGCTCATCACGCCACCCAAGAGGGCGGCGCGGCCCCCTCCGGTTGCCCCCGCCCGCTGCGGCGTGGATCACACGGGCTCGGACCCCACGGTCTCAGACCAGGCGGCGCGCCGTCGCCCAGCGGGTCAGCTCGTGCCGGTTCGACAGCTGAAGCTTGCGCAGCACGGCCGAGACGTGGGACTCGACGGTCTTCACGGAGATGAACAGCTGCTTGGCGATCTCCTTGTACGCGTACCCGCGCGCGATCAGCCGCAGCACCTCGCGCTCGCGCTGCGTGAGGCGGTCCAGGTCCTCGTCGACCGGCGGCGCGTCGGTCGAGGCGAACGCGTCGAGCACGAAGCCCGCCAGCCGCGGCGAGAACACCGCGTCCCCGTCCTGCACGCGGAAGACCGAGTCCACCAGGTCGGTCCCGGTGATGGTCTTGGTGACGTAGCCCCGGGCGCCGCCGCGGATGACGCCGATGACGTCCTCGGCGGCGTCCGACACCGACAGGGCCAGGAAGCGCACCGGCTGCTCCCCCGTCATCAGCGGGGCGCAGCGCCGCAGCACCTCGACCCCTCCGCCGCCTGGCAGGTGCACGTCGAGGAGGACCACTTCGGGCCGCGTGGCGGTGATGACGGTGACGGCCTGGTCCACGTCGGCGGCTTCCCCGACGACCTCGACGCCGGTCCGGGCCGTGTCGCCGATCTCGGCCTGGACGCCCGTGCGGAACATCCGGTGGTCGTCGACGAGCACCACCCGCGCGTGCCTGGTCGCCGCCCCTGCCCCGGTACCGGTCTCTTCGGTCATGCTGCCTTCGCCGCCCTCTCCATCTCCAGCTCGACCACCGTGCCGCCGTCGGGCGCGGGCCGCAGCACTGCGGTTCCGCCGTTGCGCTGCATCCGGCCGATGATCGATTCTCGTACGCCCATGCGGTCGTCCGGTACCGCGTCGATGTCGAAGCCCGGCCCGTGGTCCCGTACGGACACGAACACCGTCTGTCCCTCCACCTCGGCGTACACCTGCACCGCCCCTGCCTCGCCACCGTACTTGGCGGCGTTGACCATCGCCTCGCGCGCGGCCTGGATCTGTGCGCCCAGCTTCTCGTCGAGCGGGCAGTCGCCGACGACGACGACCTCGATCGGGACCCCGTGGTGGTCCTCCACCTCGGCCGCGGTCTTCTTCACCGCCTCGGCGAGGGTGGCCGGTTCCTCGGCCTCGTCCTTGCCGGTGCCCTCGGGCTTGTAGAGCCAGTTGCGCAGCTCGCGCTCCTGGGCCCGCGCCAGACGGCGTACCTCGCCCACGTCCTCCGCATTGCGCTGGATCAGGGTGAGGGTGTGCAGCACCGAGTCGTGGACGTGGGCGGCGACCTCGGCGCGCTCCTGGGCGCGGATGCGCATCAGGCGTTCCTCGGAGAGGTCCTGGGTCATCCGGATCAGCCAGGGTCCGGCGAGCAGGGCGACGCCGACGAGCACGGCGAGGGTGGCGGTCAGCACGTTCCCGAGCTGCGCGGCCGAGCCCCGTACGACGAGGAAGACGGTCAGCCCCACCCCGACCAGCGCGACGCCGGCGAGCCCCCGGGCCAGTTGCAGCCAGCGCCGGTTGCGCCCGGCGACCTCGCCCCAGTGGGCGCGGCGGGCGTTGTCGGCCTGCCGCCATACGAGGACCACACCGGCGCCGACCAGCAGCGTCGGCCACACGTAGCGGCCGGAGGTGCCGCCGACCTGGACCTTGGAGACGAAGATCCCCGCGCCGATGCACAGGGCGACGAGCGCGGTGATCTGCCCCTTCTCGGGTTTGCGCAGGCGCCGGCTGCCGTCGGGGAGGGTCTCGAAGAAGGGGCGGTGCGCGGTGCGGCCGCCGACCCCGAGCGGTACGAAGACCCAGAACGCGGCGTACAGCAGCACGCCGAGCCCGTCGCCCCACAGGAACAGGCCGAGGAAGGCGAGCCGGACCCAGACGACCGGCAGTCCCAGGTGCCCGGCGAGTCCGCGCGCGACTCCGCCGAGCATCCGGCCGTCGGCGCTGCGGTAGAGCCTGCGCACGGGGACGTCGTCGGACTCGGGGGGGTGCGGGGTACGGAGGGCGGCGGCTGCGGGCATGGCACCGATGGTCACACGTGGCGGGGCCCCGGGCATCAGGGCATCCCCCCAGTTCGACCGGGGGGATATCAGGGTTGCACCAGGGTCGGGCCGGGTGCCGCGGGGCGTGGCGGCCCGTCACCATGGACCCATGACCACGCACGACTCCCCGCCGGGCGACCCGGCTGCCGGGGCTGCCGCCGCGCCCGCCGCGCCCGTCGGCGAGCGGACCGCCGAGCGCCCGCCCCTGCGCCGCAGCAAGCGCGACAAGGTCCTCGCAGGGGTGTGCGGCGGCCTCGGCCGGTACTTCGACCTGGACCCGGTGATCTTCCGGATCGTGCTCGGTGTCCTCGCGGTCACCGGCGGGGTGGGGCTGATCTTCTACGGGTTCGCGTGGCTGCTGCTGCCGGTGGACGGCGAGGAGGACAGCGAGGCGAAGAAGCTGCTGACCGGCCGGGTCGAGGGTGCCACCCTGGCCGCGGTCTTCGCGGCCCTGGTGGGCTGCGCGCTGTTCCTGTCGATGCTGGACAACGGCGGGCTCGCGGCGTTCTCCGTCCTGGTGGTCCTGGCGCTCGGCGGCGCCGCGTACTGGTCGCAGCGCCGCCGCCACGCCGGGCCCCCCGAGGCGGAACCCCAGGCCGCGCACCGCCCGGCCCCGCCGGAGACCCAGGCTCCGCCCACCGTCGCCGGCCCGTCCTGGTGGCGTGATCCGCTGGTCAAGGACGGCACCACCGGGCCGGTCGGGTCCAGCGGCTACCTGTGGGGGCCGGACGACTCGGCCGACGCGGTCGCGGCGGACACCGCGGGCGGCGGCCGGGGCCGGGCGGCGCCGGCCGCCGCCGCTGCCCGCGCGCCGCGCGGCGGCATCGGCGGCCGGGTGTTCGTCCTGGCCGTGCTGGGCGGGGGCGTCGCCTGCGCCTCGGTGTGGCAGGGCAGCACCCTCTCGTACGCCCTGCAGATCGGTCTGGCCTCGGCGCTGGCCGTCTTCGGTCTCGGTCTTGCGGTCAGCTCGGTCAAGGGCCGCACCGGCTTCGGCACCGTCCTGCTGGCCCTGCTCACCGCCGGGCTGCTGGCGGGGGCGTCCGCGCTGCCCCGCGAGATCGGCACCGACTGGCACGACGTGCGGTGGCGGCCGGCCGCGGTGGCCGACGTACGGCCGGTGTACTCCTCGGGCACCGGGCTCGCCACGCTGGACCTGAGCCGGCTGGACGTGCCCAAGGGCACCACGCTGACGGTCCGCGCGACGATCGAGGCGGGCCGGCTCAAGGTGGTGGTGCCGCGGGAGGTCACCGCGCAGGCCGACGTCTCGGTCGAGCTGGGCGACATCCGGATGCCCGGGGACAGCAGCCAGGACGTACGCATCAAGAGCGACGGCGAAACCCAGCAGCAGACCCTCAAGCCGCTGCCCGGCACCGAGGCCGGCGGCACGATCGAGCTGCACCTGAGCGCGGGTGTGGGACAGGTGGAGGTGGCCCGTGCGGCGTCATGAGTTCCAGCCGGGACGGCTCCTGGCGGGCCTGGTCCTGCTGGCCGCGGGCGTGCTGTACCTGCTCGACGCGACCGGCGAGGCGGACCTGCCCTGGTTCCTGGTCATCCCGATGGCGGCGGGCGGGCTGGTCCTCGCGGCCCTGGTGGGG
Source organism: Streptomyces sp. NPDC043680 (assembly GCF_056436685.1). Classification (NCBI taxonomy): domain Bacteria; kingdom Bacillati; phylum Actinomycetota; class Actinomycetes; order Kitasatosporales; family Streptomycetaceae; genus Streptomyces; species Streptomyces sp. NPDC043680. The sequence goes on from NZ_JBWKCE010000001.1 coordinate 704,075, forward strand.
ATGGTGACCTACGCCGTGCGCCGCGACCGGCGCGACCGGATCAGCGAGTCCAGCGACAGATAGGGCGCCCCGGCCAGGATCAGCGGGATCCACGCCATCAGGTAGGCCAGGTCGTTGCCGTAGTAGTACGGGGACACCTGCCAGGACACCGTGAGCCACAGGCTGAGCGAGATCAGCGCCCCACCGGTGGCCGCGATCCGGGTCAGCAGGCCCACCAGCACCCCCAGGCCCACCGCGATCTCCCCGATGGCCAGCAGCACGGCGAAACCGACGGGAGAGAGCAGGGCCCAGTCCACGAGGACGGGGACGGCGGAGGTGTCGCGCACGCCGCGCATCAGCTCGCCGATCGAGCCGTTGCCGGAAGCGGACAGGAACGCGGAGTCGGTCAGCTTGTCCAGACCCGCGTAGACGAACGTCACGCCGAGGAAGACCCGCAGCGGCAGCAGCGCGTACCGGGCGGCCCGTTCCCGCAGCCCGGGAGCGGCTCCGCGGGCGGCATGGGCAGGGCCGCGGGAGACGTCGCCGACGTCACCGGCGGACACATCAGTTCGGTTCACGCCCCATGTGTACCCCGTTCACTCGGCCACGTCGATGGTGCAGCGGTTGGATTCCACCCCGGCAGCGGTGACCACCTGGATCTCGATGCGCCCCGGTTCCACCTCCGCCGGCACCGGCACCGTCAGCACCGCGTCGGAGGGGTTGGTGAATCCGCCCGCCACCGGCACCAGCGGCACGTGCACGTGCACCGCGCCGATGCGGACCACGAGCCGGGCCAGCATCTCCGGCGTCTGCGCGCCCGGCGGTACGAACCCCACGCCCCGGATCTCGATGTCGTCCCCCGGCCGGATCGCCGCGTCCAGATCGCCGGGCTCGCGTTTGCGGACCACCGACAGCACCAGCGGACGGGTCACCTCCGCGAACTTCGCCGCCAGGTACACGGCCGCCGACAGGGCCACCAGCAGGGCCAGCGCCCACGGCAGCCGCGGCAGCCGGTCGGGGAAGCGGGCCAGGGACACCGCCGCGAAGGCCAGCACCACGGTGGAGACCAGCACGTACTGCGCGTCGGGGAAGCTCCCCCGGCCCGCGTCGTCCGTCAGCAGGTCCACCCCGCGCGGCCGGTCCGCGGGCAGCTTCTGCAACCGCTGGGCCATGATCCGTACGGCCACCACCCGGCGCACCAGGACCGCCACCGCCGAGGTCAGCGCGACCACCGCCAGCAGCGGCAGCGCCCGCCCGAGCGAGAGCCCCGCGTACAGTGCCTGCCGCTCCGGGCCCGGCGAGGAGGCGGCCAGCCGCAGCGCGGGCAGCAGCGCGGCGAACGCGGTCAGCACCACCCAGGCGCTCGGCACCGCCTTCGAGGTGGACAGCCGGTTGTCCTCCCCCACCAGGGGCGCCAGCAGCCCGCCGCGCAGCGACTGGGCCCGGGCGGCGACGGTCAGCAGCACGGCCAGCACCACCGCGGCCAGCAGCCCGGCGGTGCGGGTGGTGGACCAGCCGGTGCCGAGCGCGGTGCCGACCTGCACCAGCAGCAGCACCCCGGCGGCGATCCACACGGCGAGGACGGCCCGTCGCGAGAACAGGTACAGCCAGGAGTTGCCGGCCTCCCTGCCCCGGTCGGCGACCGTACGGGCCGACAGGGTCAGCTCGTCGGAGACCCACTGCCGGGACGCGCCCGCGGAGCGGGCCACCGCGGCCGGCAGCCCCTGCCCGGCGGCGAACTCGTCCCGCTTCTCCAGGAACGCGGCGACCGCGCGCCGGTGCCCCTCCTGTGCGCCGTGCGGGCAGTCGTCGCAGGTGCAGGATCCGCCGTGGGTGCTTCGGGACATCTCTTGGACAGCCACGTGCCTGCCGCCTCTCTGAACTTCGGTGCAATGCCAGCGAATTGTGCACCACTGGGGCAGTGCTCCGGATTGCGCACGATGTCAGAGCAGGTGATTAACCGTTCATGATGTTGACGCCACCTGCCGGGACAGCGGCTGGTAGTTGACCCACGCGGCGAGATCGGTCCCGAACCGCTCCCGCGCGGCGGCCGCCCCGCGGTGGTCGATCACCGCCGGCTTCCCTGCGGCCCGAGCGATCAGCTGCACCTGCGCGGCGCGCTCCGCCGCGACGAACCACCAGGCGGCCGCGTCCACCGAGTCCCCGACGGTCAGCAGCCCGTGGTGGCGCAGGACCAGCGCCTTGTACGGGCCGAGCGCCCGGGCGATCCGGTCGGCGTCCTCGGCTGCGGCATACCCGCCGAGGAGGGCGTGGTCCTCGTAGAACGCGCAGGCCTGCGGGCTGATGGGGGCGAGCAGCTCGCCGAGTACGGCCAGTGCCCGGCCATAGGGGCCGTACGTGCGCACCACGGCCACCGCCCGGGGGCGGGCCCGGTGCACGGCCGCATGCACGGCGAAGGCGAGCCCGTTGACCCGCCGCTCTCCGTGCAGGACCCGCCCGTCCCCGTCGACCAGGAGCAGGTCCTCGGCGGCCAGGACGCCGAAGGGCTGCCCGAAGGGGTTCACCCAATAGCAGTCCTCGAACTCCGGGTCGCGGGCGCTGACGTGCCCGTCCACCCCGTCCTCGTACCCCAGCCGACCCAGCAGCCGCAGCGCCAGCGCGAGGCGCTCCTTGCGGTACGCGCGCTCCTCGGCGGGGTCCTCGTGCACCGGCGGCAGCTCGAAAGCCAGCCGCTCCACGGGCACGGGTGCGGGTCGCTCGGCCATGATCCCTCCTTCGGTCGCGGCGCAAGGTACCGGCGCGCGCCCGAAGTGGCCATACACGCGGCGAAGCCGCCGCTCCCCTGCCCGGGAGCGGCGGCTTCGTCAGCTGCGGTGAGCGGGGAGTCCTACTCCCACTCGATGGTGCCCGGGGGCTTGCTCGTGCAGTCCAGGACCACGCGGTTGACGTCCTTGACCTCGTTGGTGATGCGGGTGGAGATCCGCGCGAGCACCTCGTACGGCATGCGCGTCCAGTCCGCGGTCATCGCGTCCTCGGAGGACACCGGACGCAGCACGATCGGGTGGCCGTAGGTGCGGCCGTCGCCCTGGACGCCCACGCTGCGGACGTCCGCGAGCAGCACGACCGGGCACTGCCAGATCTCGCGGTCCAGGCCGGCCGCGGTGAGCTCGTGGCGGGCGATGGCGTCGGCCTCGCGCAGCAGGTCCAGGCGCTCCTTGGTGACCTCGCCGACGATGCGGATGCCGAGGCCGGGGCCCGGGAAGGGCTGGCGGTGGACGATCTCGTCCGGGAGGCCGAGCTCCTGGCCGACCATCCGGACCTCGTCCTTGAACAGCTGGCGCAGCGGCTCGATGAGCTCGAACTCGATGTCCTCGGGGAGGCCGCCCACGTTGTGGTGGGACTTGATGTTCGCGGTGCCGGTGCCGCCGCCGGACTCGACGACGTCCGGGTAGAGGGTGCCCTGCACCAGGAAGGCCACGTCCGGGCCGCCCTCGGCCTCGGCGATGATCTCGGCCTGGGCCTGCTCGAAGACGCGGATGAACTCGCGGCCGATGATCTTCCGCTTGGTCTCGGGGTCGGAGACGCCGGCGAGCGCGTTCAGGAAGCGCTCCTGCGCGTCGACGACCTTCAGCTGCACGCCGGTCGCGGCGACGAAGTCCTTCTCGACCTGCTCGGTCTCGCCCTTGCGCATCAGGCCGTGGTCCACGTACACACAGGTCAGCTGCGGGCCGATGGCCTTCTGCACGAGGGCCGCGGCGACCGCGGAGTCCACACCGCCGGAGAGGCCGCAGATGGCGCGCTTGTCGCCGACCTGCTGGCGGATGGCCTCGATCTGCTCCTCGACGATGTTGCCGGTGGTCCAGGTCGGGGCCAGGCCGGCGCCGCGGTAGAGGAAGTGCTCCAGCACCTGCTGGCCGTGCGTGGAGTGCATCACCTCGGGGTGGTACTGCACGCCGTACAGCTTCTTCTCGTCGTTCTCGAAGGCCGCGACCGGGACGACGTTCGTCGACGCGGTGACGGTGAAGCCCTCCGGGGCGGCGGAGCAGGCGTCGCCGTGCGACATCCACACCGACTGGTTCTCGGGGGTGCCCTCGAAGAGGGTGGAGCCCGACTTGGAGACGGCGAGCGGCGTACGGCCGTACTCGCGGGCACCGGTGTTGTCCACGGTGCCGCCGAGGGCCGTCGCCATCAGCTGGAAGCCGTAGCACATGCCGAAGACGGGGACGCCGGCCTCGAAGATCGCGCGGTCGAGCTGCGGGGCGCCCTCTTCGTAGACGGAGGACGGGCCGCCGGAGAGGATGATCGCCTTGGGGTCCTTGGCCAGCATCTCGGCCACGGGCATCGTGCTGGGCACGATCTCGCTGTAGACCCGTGCCTCGCGGACGCGGCGGGCGATGAGCTGGGCGTACTGGGCGCCGAAGTCGACGACGAGAACCGTGTCCGGGGCGGCGCTGTCGTGGGCGGCGGAGGGTGCTTCTGGCACGGGGGCGGCCTTCCGGCGGAAGAGGGGCTGTTTTGTCGATTCTAACGGGGGACGCGGGGGTCGATTCGTCTCACCATCCGAACGCGGGAGCGCGGCGGCGCGGCCGGCGACAGAGGGCAACGCCGCTGTCACAGCGCGCGGCGCACCTCGCCGATCACCCGCTGGGCGTCGGCCCCGTGCACGGCGGACTCGCGGAGCGTCTGCCAGACGCGGAGGTGGGTGGCGACGCTGTCGGCGTCGTCCAGCCAGAGCTCTGCGTGCAGGTCTCCACGATCACCTGACGGTCGTCGTAGATCCAGAACGCCGTGGCGGGCGGGATCTCCAGCGGCGCGCCGAAGGGCACGATCGCCAGCTCCACGGTGTCGAGGCCGACCACCCCCAGCAGCCGGTCGAGCTGCGCCGCGAGCACGGCGGGCGGGCACACGCGCGCGTGGAGCGCCGCCTCCCGCATCAGCAGGTGGAAGCGCTTGGCGGGGTCGTAGAGCGCCTCTTGCCGGCGCATCCGCGAGCGGACGGCCTCCTCGGCGTCCCGGGGCGACTGCTGGAGCTCGGCATACCGGGTGAAGAGGGACCGCGCGTCGTCGGGCGTCTGCAGGATCCCCATGATCATGGACGTCTCCCACCCGCGGAGCACGGTGGCGTCGGCGTGCGCCGTGAGGTGCGTGTCCTGCACGCGCTTGTGCCCGGAGCTGAGCCGGCGTCGCCATGAGCGGATGTGGCTCTCGAAGCCCCGGAGCCGGGCGAGCAGTTCGTCGTACACCTCCGGCTGACCGGTCCCGTCCGCCCAGGCGCGCAGATCGTCCGGGGTCGCGGTCTGTCTGCCGTTCTCCAGCTTGCCGACCTTGGGCTGGGGCCAGCCCAGCCGCCGGGCCAGCGCCGCACCGGTGAGCCGACCGCCGGCAGCCGCGAGACGGAGTTCGCGCAACCGTGTGCCGAGCGCTTCCCGCGCCTGCTGATAGTCCGTGCTCACCGGTACCGGAGCGGACCGGGCACGACCTGTTCCGACGGGTGTGCACGGACCACGCCCGCGTCGCGCGCCCCGCCGGGGCGTCTCAGCATCCGGGCCGGGTTGGCCCGGAGGGGGGCGGGGGGCAATAATCCGGTTCGTGCGCAAGCAGCTGAGCTTCCTCTTTACCTATGGCACCGGCCGGTCCGGTCGCCATGGGTCCTCGTGATGCTCGCCTGAGCCACTGACTTCCCAGAGCGCCCCGGTCCGACAGGACCGGGGCGCTCTGCGTTCCCGCTCCTGTCGGCACAACCCTTCAGGAGAGACCATGACCACCCTCACCACCACCCCCGAGCAGCTGATCGCCGACTCCCGCGAGCGGATCGACGCGATCGACGACCGGATCATCGGCCTGATCCAGGAGCGGATGGCCGTCTCGACGGTCATCCAGGAGGCCCGGATCGCCTCCGGCGGACGCCGGGTGCACCTCTCGCGCGAGATGGAGGTGCTCTCGCATTGGAGCGATGCTCTCGGGAAGTCCGGCACCGCGGTCGCGATGACCTTGCTGGAACTGTGCCGGGGCCGGGTCTGACGCCTGTTCGTCACTCGTCCGGACCGTGACCGGCCCCCGGCGCCTTCGTTGGTGTGGATGTCCGCGTCAGCCAGGCGCGGGGCGCAACACCACGCGTGGCTCCGCCGGAGCGATGAGACGTACGACCCGTGGGACGTGCGTCGTGGGACCTCGCTCCATCGCGTGACCGGACGGCAGGGGACAGCAGCCCGGTCACCCCACAAGGACGGCCGGCCCAGGGGACGCCCCGGGCCGGCCGTTCCGTGTGCTCCCCCGCGCCCTCCCGCACCCCCGCGGTTCACTGTGTGACGGACACCACAGTCATGCCAACCGGAATCCGGTACAACCTTCAGAGTTGAGCACCTGTCACTTATGTGTCGCGGCGGGTACCGCGCTCGGAGGGGGAGCGCGGTACCCGCGGCGGAATCTCCGGCACGGCCAGGAACGGCAGCCGCAGTGCGCCGAACGCCTCCTTCGGAACGGCCGGGCGCACCGGTTCCACCGCCGCGAGGCGCGTGTAGGGCTCCCCCTGCTGCGGCCGCGGATCCGCTTCACCCTTGTTCGGCCAGTACGCCATCGCCCGCTCCGCCTGCGCCGTGATCGTCAGCGACGGGTTGACCCCGAGGTTCGCGGAGACGGCCGAGCCGTCCACCACCGAGATCCCGGGATGCCCGTAGAGCCGGTGGTACGGGTCCACGACGCCCTGCTCGGGCGAGGCGCCGATCGGGCAGCCGCCCAGGAAGTGCGCGGTCAGCGGGGTGCCCATCAGCTCGCCGATGTTGCTTCCGGGGAAGCCGTTGATCTCCTCGGCGAGCAGGGTCGCCGCCCGGGTGGCCTCCTCGATCTGCACCGGGTTCGGCGCGCCGTGCCCCTGCCGGGCCGTGAGCAGACCCTTCCCCAGGCCCCCCGCCTTGCGGTGGGTGGTGAGGGAGTTGTCCAGCGACTGCATGACCAGGCCGATGATCGTCCGCTCCGACCAGCGCCGGTTGGACAGCGAGCGCATCAGCTGCACCGGGTGCTTCGCGGTCCGCACGAACCAGGCCCGGACCCGGCGCGGGTGGTACGGCACCTGCAGGACGGTCAGGAACCCCATCGCATTGGAGCCCCTGCCGTAGCGGACGGGCTCGATGTGGGTGTCGGCGTCCGGGTGCACGGACGAGGTGATCGCGACGCCCCGGGTGAAATCGGCCCGCGTCCGCCGGTCGCCGCCGTGCCGCCTGCGGTAGCGGCGGTCGTCGGTCTGCGCGCCGACCAGCCCCTCGGAGTTGGTCCGGGTCAGCTCGCCGAGCCGGCCCGAGATCCGCGGGAGCAGCCCGTTGTCCTTCATGGTGTGCAGCAGGGTCTGGGTGCCGTACGTGCCCGCCGCGACCACCACGTACCGGGCGCGCAGCTCCTTGGCCGGGCCCTTGCGGCGGGCGTCGGTGGGGACGGTGCGGACCCGGTGGCCGCCGTCCGGGTGCTCGGCGAGGGCGGTGACCGTGGTCAGGGGGTGGATGACGGCGCCCGCGCGCTCGGCGAGGTGGAGGTAGTTCTCGTTCAGGGTGTTCTTCGCACCGTGCCGGCAGCCCGTCATGCACTCCCCGCACTCGGTGCAGGCCCTGCGGGCGGGTCCGGCGCCGCCGAAGTACGGGTCGGGCACCTCCTGGCCGGGCCGGACCTGGGGGCCGCCCTCGGCATCGGCGCCGTCGCCGAAGAAGACGCCGACCGGGGCCATGTGGAAGGAGTCCCCGACCCCCATCTTGTCGGCGGCCGCCTTGAGGTGGACGTCGGAGGGGGTCATGGTCGGATTGAGGCGTACGCCGAGCATCCGCTTGGCCTGGTCGTAGTACGGGGTGAGTTCCTCGCGCCAGTCGGTGATGGACGCCCACTGCCGGTCCTCGAAGAAGGCGGTCGGCGGCACGTACAGGGTGTTGGCGTAGTTGAGCGAGCCGCCGCCCACCCCGGCGCCCGCGAGCACCATCACCTTGCCGAGCAGGTGGATCCGCTGGATCCCGTACAGCCCGAGGGCCGGGGCCCACAGGTAGTTGCGCAGGTCCCAGCTGTTCTTCGGCAGGCTCTCGCGGGTGAAGCGGCGCCCTGCCTCCAGGACGCCCACCCGGTAGCCCTTCTCGGTCAGCCGCAGCGCGGCGACCGACCCTCCGAAGCCCGAACCGATGACGATGACGTCGTAGTCGTACGACTCTGACACTGACGCGCCTCCTTGGCGGCCGCGGTGGGGGTCTAGCGCAGGCGCAGAGCCTTCATGACCCTGAGGCTGCGGGTCATGAACGCCGCGTACTTCTCGTCGTCCATGCCGAGCGAGGGCGCCATCGGCAGCAGCCGCTGGTGGGCGACGGTCTGCGCCTCGGTGTACTTGAGGATGCCCTCGGAGCCGTGGCGGCGGCCGAGGCCGGAGTCCTTCATGCCGCCCATGGGCGCCTGCGCGCTGCCGTAGGCGGGGGCGTAGCCCTCGTTGATGTTGACGGTGCCGGTGCGCAGGCGGGCGGCGACGGCGTGGCCGCGGCGGGCGTCCTTGGTCCACACGCTGGAGTTGAGGCCGTAGGCGGTGGAGTTGGCCTGGGCGACGGCCTCGTCCTCGTCGGTGAACCGGTAGATCGAGACGACCGGGCCGAAGGTCTCCTCGCCGCACACCGCCATCGGCGCCTCGACGCCGTCGAGGATGGTGGGCTCGTAGAACAGCGGGCCGATGTCGGGTCGGGCGGTGCCGCCCGCGACCAGGGTGGCGCCCTTGGCGACGGCCTCGTCGACGTGCCGCTGCACGGTCTCCAGCTGGCGCTCGCCGACCAGCGAGCCCATGTCCGCGCCGTAGGCGAGGGAGGCGCCGAGCCGCATGGCCTTCGTCCGGGCGGCGAAGCGCTCGACGAAGGCGTCGGCTATCGAGGCGTGGACGTACAGCCTCTCGATGGAGATGCAGAGCTGGCCCGCGGAGGAGAAGCAGGCACGGACGGCGCCGGCGGCGGCCTTCTCCACGTCGGCGTCGTGCAGGACGAGCATGGCGTTCTTGCCGCCGAGTTCGAGCGAGACCCCGACCAGGCGGGCGGCCGCGCCGCGGGCCACCTCGCGCCCCGTGCGGGTGGAGCCGGTGAAGGAGACGTAGTCGGCGTGCCGGACGACCTCGGGGCCGACGACCGGGCCCTCGCCGAGCACGATCTGGAAGACCTCGGCGGGCAGCCCGGCCTCGATCAGCAGGTCACGGGCCCACAGCGCGGTCAGCGCGGTCTCGGTGTCGGGCTTCATGACGACGGCGTTGCCGGAGACGAAGGCGGGCAGCGCATCGCCGACGGACAGTTCGAGGGGGTAGTTCCAGGGGGCGATCTGGCCGACGACCCCGCGCGGCTGGCGCAGCTCGGTGACCTTGGTGAGGGTGGGCATGGCGCCGGTGTGGCCCTTGGGGCGCAGGTACGCGGGGGCCTTGCGGCCGTAGTGGCGGGCGGCGACCGCGACGGCCTGGACCTCCTCGTGGGCGTGCAGGCGGGCCTTGCCCGTCTCCAGCTGGATCAGGTCGAGCACCTCGGCCTGGCGGGCCAGCACCAGGTCGTGGAAGCGGAGCAGGACGGCGGCCCGCTCGCGTACGGGGACGGCGGCCCAGGCCGGCTGCGCGGCGCGGGCCCGGTCGAAGGCCTCGGCCACGTCCTCGGGGGTCGCCTCGGGCAAGTCCGCCAGCTTGGCCCCGGTGAAGGGGGTGTGGTTGGCAGTGCGGCCCGAGCCGAGCACTCCGCGGGTGAGCCGGGTGACCAGGTCGGGGGTCACCACGTCGGCGGCGGTGCGGGCACCGGCCGGGGCGGGGGCGACCGGGTTGGTGGGCTGCGGTGCGCTGCGGAGGGGGGCCGGGGCCTGCGAGTCCGTCATGGCGGTGAGCGTATTGCGCCCGCGACGCTTTGGGTACCCGTCGGTAACCGGATTTTGCCATTTCTGCCAGCGATCGCTGGCAGGATGGCCGGGTCCGTCCCGAGGTGGCGCCTCAGCCCTTCTTCACGGGGGGCTGCCAGCCGCTGAGCACGGTGTCGAACTGCGCGCGCGTGACCGCCCAGTCGGCGGCCGGCCCGGACATGTACACCGCGTACTCGGTGCCGTCCGGGGCGATGTACATCTGCTCGATCGCCCGGCGCGGACCGGCCTGGGTCCCCTTCTCGGTCCAGGAGAACTCCCAGATGGCGGCGCGGGTGCTGTCCCGGAAGGTGTTCTGGTTCAGCTTCTGCCGCTTGTAGTCCGTCCGCTGCTTCACCTGCTTTTCCAGGTCCAGCACGTGCATGTACGGGTTCTCGTAGTCCGGGGTCGGGTCGGAGGCGATCCGGATGAAGTGCTTGCCGTTGTCCGCGGTGTAGTCGATCTGGTTGCCGTCCATCTGGCGCTTCCAGCCGTCCGGCACGAACAGTGCGAAGCCCGTCGGGTCGGTGACCTCCTTCCACCCCGCGGGCGGGGCGACCGCCGCCTGCCCGTCGTCACCGTCGCCGTCCTGCCGGTCGGGGGCGCTCGCGTTCTTGCCGGAGCCGCCCTTCTCCGCGTCCGCGTCCCCGGTGAACTTCAGCACGCCGAAGACGGCTCCGCCGCCGACCAGCGCCGCCACCAGCGCGACGGCCGCGGCCCGCTTGACCCGGCCGCCGGCCCGGCGCGCGGGGGCCGGCGGCGATGCGGGCTGCTCCGGAAGCGGGGCCGTACGCGCCTGGTCGGCCGTCCGGTCGGTGTCGGGCTCCCGCGCGTTGGCGAGTTCCTGCGGGCTCACCGCGCGCGTGGGCACGTACGCCTGCGCCGCCTTCGGCTCGCGGCCCTCCATCGCCTCGATCAACATCCGCTCGGCCTCCTGGGCCGAGGGCCGCCCGGCCGGATCCTTGTGCAGCAGGGCGGTGATGACCGGGCCGAGCGCCCCGGACTGCTTCAGGGCCGGCGGCTCGTCGTTGACCACGGCCTGCAGGCTGGAGATGGGCGAGGTCCGGCGGAAGGGCGAGCGGGCCTCGACGGCCGTGTAGAGCGTCGCACCGAGCGACCACAGGTCGGAGGCCGGGTCGGGGGCGCCGCCGGTGACCCGCTCCGGGGCCAGGTAGTCGATGGAGCCGACGAGTTCGCCGGTGCGGGTGATGGAGGAGTCGCCCTCGATCGCCGCGATCCCGAAGTCGGTGAGCAGGACGCGCCCGTCCTTGGCGAGCAGCACGTTGCCCGGCTTCACGTCCCGGTGCAGTACGCCCACCGCGTGCGCGGCGCGCAGCGCCCCGAGGACGTGCAGCCCGATCCGGGCCGCCTCGCGCGGCTCGATCCGGCCGGCCGCCTTGGCCGCCTCGGCGAGGGACGGGCCGTCGATGTACTCCATGACGATCCACGGCCGGTCGTCGTGTTCCAGCACGTCGTGGACGGTCACCACCGCAGGGTGCTGGATCCGGGCCGCGGCCCGGGCCTCCTTCTGCGTCCGGGCGTGCAGCACCTCCCGGTCGGCCTGGGCCACGTACAGACCCGCCGTCAGTTCCTTGACGGCCACGGTCCGGTGCAGCAGCTCATCATGCGCGCGCCACACCTTGCCCATGCCGCCGCTGCCGATGGGCTCCACGAGCCGGTACCGGCCAGCGAGCACCGCGCCCGCACCTGTCTGCTGTTCCACGAAACCCCGCCACTCTGTGCACTCCGGGCCAGATTACGGAGCCCGGGGGGCTGCCGGAACCGCGAACGCGCGGTTCCGGCAGCACTGTGACGCAATTGCCGTACTGATTCCCCGTCACCCGCCCGCGCGGTAACTCCCCGTGGCCTTCTCGAAGACCTCGGTGACCTTGCCCTCGCCGTCCTGCGGGCCCGTCACCATGACGACGTGGTAGCTGCCGCCGAGCGCGACGACGAAGTTGCGGGCGACGACGCTGCGGCCGTTGCCGTCGATCCACGTGTACCGGCCGGTGGCCCGCAGTTGCTGCCCGACCTTGGTGGTCTTCACGTCACCGCCGCTCGCCCAGGTGGAGGAGCGGTACGGGGCGAGCTCCGGCTCCTTGTCCTTCTGGTACGTCGCCGGGTCCGGGGAGCCCTCGACCTTGTCCCGGCCGGGGACCACCGTCAGGACGTACTCCCCGTCCGTGTAGCGGACCTGGCCCGCCTCGTTCATGCCGCGGCGCTCCCAGCCGGCGGGTACGGCGATCTCGAAGTGCTCGGGATCCTGCTGGGTGGTGTAGCCGGGCGGAGCGGGCGCGGGTGCGGCCGTCTGCGGGGCGGGCTTGGACTGCGGCGTGCCGGTGGGGGTACGGGAGGGGCCCGCGGAGGGCTGCGCGGGCGCCGGCGTGGCGGACCCGGCCGGGCCGGCGACGCCGTCCGGTGCGGACTTCGGCATGAAGAGCACTGCGTACGCCACGGCCCCCGCGAGCAGGGCGAGGACGCCCAGCAGCAGGATCCGGCCGAGGGAGCGCGGCGCGCGGCTGCGTTCCGGGCTGCGGTGGCGGCCGTGCAGGTCGCCGCGCCTGCGTACGACGGGCAGCCGCGCGGGATCCGGCTCCGGCACGGGAAGGACCCCGTAGCGGGCGTCCGGCTCGGGCGCGGAGCGCACGAGGGAGCGCAGCCACCCGCGGAGTTCCTCGAAGTCGGGGCGCTCCGTGGGGTCCTGGCGCAGCAGCGACTCCACGACGGGGCGCAGCGGACCGCACTCCTCCGCGAAGGCGGGGGGCTCGGCGCAGACCATCTCGACGAGCTCGGCGACGCTGTCCTCGGGGTACGGGGCGTGGCCCTGCACGGCCCGGTAGAGCAGCGCGCCCAGCGCCCACAGGTCGGTGGCGGGCCCGACGGGGGCGGCGAGCTGCCAGGGTCCGGTGGCGGGGCGGGCCTGCTCGGGCGCCCAGCGCTCGGTGACGGCCCCGACGACGGCCATCCGCGTCTGCCGCGCCCGCTCGGCCCCCAGCCCGCTCCGGGGCCCTCCGCTCCAACTCCCGCCCCGGTCCTGCCTGGTCAGCGGGGTCTGCGGGGTCTGCGAAACCGGTCCGGCCTGAGGTGCCGGCGCGGCCTCTGGCAGCCGCTGCCGGGGCGGGGCGGGCCGGAGCAGGGGTGTGTCCGGCTGCGGGTGGCGTTCGGGCAGGCCCGGGCGGGCGGGGGCGGGGGCGGGGGTCGGGGTCGGGGCGGCGGCCCGGGTCTCGGCTTCGGCCTGGCGGTAGCCCTGGGGCAGGGCCAGCGGGGCGGGCAGCACGGGCCGCGCGGGCTCCGCGCCGGCGGGCGGAGCTTCGGGCGACGCGGGCTCGGTCTCCGCCTCCGCGGCCCGGGCCAGGGCCTGGCGGCGCGGGGTGGCGCCGTGCCAGGAGCCGCCGTTGCCGGAATCCGACTTCGGGTCGCCGTACGGGTAGGAGTACCCCTGCGGCAGGGCCGATCCCTCGGGGCGGCGCTCCGGCGCCGGTTCGGCCCCGGCCTTGCGCTGTTCGATGACCCGGGCGGCCGCGGCCTGCGCCCCCGCCCGGTACGCGGCGATGGCCCCGGCCCGCGCGGCGGCACGCAGCTCGGGCCGGTCCTCGGGCCGCTCTTCGGGCCGGTCTTCGGGCCGCTCTTCGGGCCGGTCTTCGGGCCGGTCGGGGGTGATGTGGTCGGAGTACCGCGGCCCGGTGTCGTAACCCGGCGCCACCAGCGGCGCGTACCGCACGTCCCGCACGTCCCGCATGTCCCGCGCCTCGTGCTCGGCACGCCCCTCCGGGCCGGGGGCCGGCGTACCGGTGTCGAAGCCGACGCCCGGCCGCGGGGCGGGGCCGGGGTGGCCAGGGCCGTCCGGTGCGGGGGCCGGGTCGGCTCCGGGGTGACGCCGGCCCTCCAGGGCTTCCGGGCTCGCCCAACCGACAGCGGCCGTACCGGAATCGGGCAGCGTCGGGCGTACGGCGGGGGCCGGTGCGCCCCAGCCCTGGGCGGCGGTCTCGGCCGGTACCGGCTCGTACCCGCACAGGGCGTCCTCCGCGGCCCCCGCCGCCAGCCCGGTGAGGACGACCCGCCCGTCATCGCATATCAAGACGGTCCGGACCGTGATGTTGCGGTGGGTCCAGCCGTGCGCGTGCAGCACCCGCAGCGCGGTCAGCACGTCCGAGGCCACCTCGGCCGCCCGGTACGGGGTCAGCGGTTCGTCGGCGATCAGCGCCGCCAGCGGACGGGCCGGCACCAACTCGCTCACGATCCACAGCGACCCGTCCTCGGCGAACACGTCGAAGACCTGGTCCAGCCGTGGATGGTCCGGCACGGACGCCGCCGCCTGCGCGGCCGCGATGGCCCGCCGCACGGCCGGCAGTTCACCCGCCGGGCGCCGCCCCGCGGCCCCTGCGGGCGCGCTCGGCCCGTCCCCGTCGAGCAGTTCGGCGTCCACGACTTCGGGCAACGGCACCTGGCGCACCAGGACTTCCTGCCCGCTGCGGGTGTCGAAGGCGCGGGTCTCGACCAGTTCGTACGCGTCCGAGGGCGGCAGCGGCAGGCGGTAGCGGCCGGCCAGGATCCGGCCCGCGTAGTCCTCCACTTCGCCTCCCCCGAGTGCCCGGGTCACGCCTCTCCGTGGCCCCGCTGACACGATACGTCGCGCAGGGCGCCCGCGTCCCGGGGCTGGGAAGGCTCGTCAGGCGAGCGGCTGGAAGGTCTGGAACGCCGTGTTGCGCATCTGCGTGCACTCCGCGCCGTCCCACTGGTCGGCGGCGCAGCTGATCATGATGGCGTAGCCGTTCTTCGCGTCGACCCTGAAGCCGCGGTTGAGCACCCGGACCTTGATGCCCTTCTGCTCCCGCTCGAACTCCCAGTCCGCGACGGTCGGGTAGCCGCGGTAGTCCACCGTGTCGATGCGGATGGTCCGGTAGTTCGTACTGCTATCGGCCACGTTGGCGACCGATTCGAGCCAAGCGGCGCGGGCGTCGGTGCCGGGCTTGGAGGTGTGGTCGACCTGGATGCGCGGGAAGCCGCCGTCACGGCTGTATATCCCGCCGGAGTTCTCGCCCGCTATGCCGGTCTGGTGGAAGCCCTGCGGCATCGCCATCGAGAAGTGGAACCCGGGGTCCGTCACCATCGTGTACCCGGCGGGCAGTCCGCCGGCTGCGGGACCGCCCGGCGTGGCGCCCTGACCCTGGCTCTGGCCCTGTCCCTGGCTCTGCCCCTGCTGACCGGTGTCGGGCGTCTGCCCCTGTGCGGTGCCGCCGCTGCCTGCGCCGCTGCCCTTGCCGGCAGTGGCGCCGGGCTCGCCGTTCTTGGCGGAGCCGCCGGGGCTGGGGCTGCCGGAAGCGGCCGGGCCGGAGCCGCCCTTGCCCTGGTCCTTCTTGTCGGCCGGGTCGTCACCGCTGAAGACGTACGCGATCAGCGAGCCGATGGCCACCAGCGCGACGAAGACGCCGGCTATCGCGAGCGCGATCGTACGGCGGGACATGACGTCGGTGAGCGGAGCCGGGACCGAGGACTTGCGGGGCACCGGGGGCTCGGCGGCGGAGGCGGTCGTCGTCGCGGCGGCCGTCGCGGCAGCCGTCGCGGCGGCCTTGCGGGCCGCCTTCAGTGCCGCGCGGGCGCGCTCGCGCTGCTCGCGCTCGCGCCGCTCGCGCTCCTTCTTCTCGGCCTTCTCGGCGGCCTTCTCGGCGGCGGCCTTGGCCGCGGCCTCCTTGGCATCGGCCAGCGAGATCTGCCGGGTCTCCTCGACGGCGGGGGCGAGGACCGGGGCGGGGACCTCCTCCGGCGCGTTGATGACGGCCGTGAGCATGGCGCGTGCGCGCTGGTCGTCGAGCCGTCGGGCCGGGTCCTTGACCAGCAGGCCGTAGATGACCTCGGTCAGCGGCCCGGCGTTCTTCGGCGGGTCGACCGGCTCGGTCATGACCGCGGTGAGGGTGGCGAGCGCGGAGCCCTTGTCGTACGGGGGCACGCCCTCGACAGCGGCGTAGAGCAGGCCGCCGAGCGACCACATGTCGGCGGGCGGCCCGGGCTTCTGGCCGCGGGCGCGCTCCGGCGAGATGTAGGAGGGGGCGCCGACGAGCATGCCGGTGGAGGTGATGGAGGGGTCGCCCTCGACCTGCGCGATGCCGAAGTCGGTGAGGACGACGCGGCCGGTGCGGGCGATGAGGACGTTGGACGGCTTCACGTCCCGGTGCAGGATGCCCTGGCCGTGCGCGGCGCGCAGCACGTCGAGCACGGCGAGGCCGACCTCGGCGGCGCGGCGGGGGCTCAGCGGGCCCTCTTCCCGGATGAACTCGGCCAGCGAGGGGCCCTCGATGAGCTCCATGACGATCCACGGACGGCCGTCCTCGTCGACCACGTCGAAGACGGTGACGGCGCCGTCGTTGCGGATCCGGGCGATGGCCTTGGCCTCGCGGAGGGTACGGGTGATGAGCCTGCGCTTCTCGTCCTCGTCGACGCCGGTGCTGAAGCGGAGTTCCTTGACGGCGACGGTGCGGCCGAGGGTCTCGTCCTCGGCGCGCCAGACGGTGCCCATGCCGCCCTTGCCGAGCACCGAGCGGAGTCGGTACCGCCGCGCGAGCAGCCGGCCTTCGTCCTGCCCGTCCGCGGCGGCCTTGGCGGCGGCCGCCTTGACGGCTGCGGCCACGGCATCGGCCTTCTCGACCACGGGGTTCTTGACGGGCTCCCCCGAACCGGCCTTGGCCACCACCGGCTTCGGGTCGACCGGCTTCGCGCCCGCGGGCTTCGCCGAAGCGGACTCGGCCAGATCCGCCTTCGCCGCGCCGGGCTTCGCGTCCGCGGGCTGCGCCGCAGGCTTCGCCAGGCTCGGCTGCGCAGCCGGCTTCGCGTCAGCGGGCTTCACCGGATCCGCCTTCGCCGAGTCGGGCTCCGCCGCAGGCTTCGCCAGGCTCGGCTGCGCAGCCGGCTTCGCGTCAGCGGGCTTCACCGGATCCGCCTTCGCCGAGTCGGGCTTCGCCTCCGCGGGCTCCGCCGCAGGCTTCGCCAGGTCCGGCTTCGCCAGGCTCGGCTTCGCCGGTACGGGCTTCGCGTCCTCAGGCTGCGTCAGGTCCGGCTTCGCCACTGCGGGCTTGGCGGCCTGCGGCTCCGCCTCGGGCGGGACCACCGGGGTCTTCGCCAGGTCCGGCTCGGCCGCCGCCGGCTTCGCGTCCTCAGGCTCCGCCCCGGGCGAGGTGGCAGGCGGGACCGCCGGCTCCGCCCGGTCCTGCTTCTGCGCAGACGACTCGGTGTGCTCCGGCTTCGACATGCGTCCCCTCTGCGATCGTGCCGCCTGCTCCGGCTGCCCCGGGAGCCGCCGGGGTGTCCGGTGGCCCGCCCCGGGAGAACCCGCGCGGTAACCCGCCCCGGCGGAACCCTCATTGTTCCTCACTCCGCAACGGACGGGAGCCCCGGGTCCACGGTTCCCTACCGCACATCCCGGAGTTACAACGGAACGATGTCGGGCGCCCCCAACCGCGCCGCATCCGCCGTCTGGTCGTCCGGCTGACGCTGCGATTCCCGCTCCGCCTGCACCCTCTTCTCGTAGTGCTCCACTTCCTTCTCGATCTGCTGCTTGTCCCACCCCAGAACCGGAGCCATCAGCTCCGCGCATTCCCTCGCCGTCCGCGTCCCGCGGTCGAAGGTCTCGATCGAGATCCGCGTCCGCCGCGTCAGCACGTCGTCCAGATGGCGCGCCCCCTCGTGCGAGGCCGCGTACACCACCTCGGCCCGCAGGTAGTCGTCCGCGCCGGTCAGCGGTTCACCCAAGGACGCGTCGGCCTCGACCAGGTCGAGCAGTTCGTCCGTCAGCGAGCCGTACCGGTTCAACAGGTGCTCCACCCGCACCACATGAAGACCTGTCCGGGCGGCGATCCCGGCCCGGCCGTTCCACAGCGCCCGGTAGCCCTCCGCCCCCACGAGCGGCACGTCCTCCGTCACGCAGTCCGCGACCCGCTGGTCCAGCCCGTGCACCGCCTCGTCCACCGCGTCCTTGGCCATGACCCGGTACGTCGTGTACTTGCCGCCCGCCACCATCACCAGCCCCGGTACCGGGTGCGCCACGGTGTGCTCGCGCGAAAGTTTGCTCGTCGCGTCCGACTCGCCGGCCAGCAGGGGCCGCAGGCCCGCGTACACGCCCTCCACGTCATCGCGCGTCAGCGGCACCGCCAGCACCGCGTTCACATGCTCCAGCAGGTAGTCGATGTCCGCGCTGGAGGCCGCCGGATGGGCCTTGTCCAGGTCCCAGTCGGTGTCCGTGGTGCCCACGATCCAGTGCCGGCCCCACGGGATGACGAACAACACCGACTTCTCGGTCCGCAGGATCAGCCCGGTGCTCGAATTGATCCGGTCCTTCGGCACCACCAGATGGATGCCCTTGGACGCCCGGACGTGGAACCGGCCGCGCTCCCCGATCATCGCCTGCGTGTCGTCCGTCCACACGCCCGTCGCGTTCACGACCTGCTTCGCACGGATCTCGTACTCCCCGGTACGCCCCCGCCCCCCTTCCACGTCCTGCACCCGCGCGCCGACGACCCGCTCGCCCTCGCGCAGGAAGCCGACCACCCTCGCCCGGTTGGCGCACTGCGCCCCGTACGCGGCCGCCGTCCGCACCAGCGTGGTGACGTAGCGGGCGTCGTCCATCTGGGCGTCGTAGTACTGCAGGGCGCCCACCAGCGCGTCCTTGCGCAGCGCCGGTGCCACCCGCAGCGCCCGCTTGCGGGTCAGGTGCCGGTGCACCGGCAGGCCCCGGCCGTGTCCGCTGGAGACCGACATCGCGTCGTACAGCGCCACGCCCGAGCCGGCATACAGCCGCTCCCAGCCCTTGTGCTGGAGCGGGTAGAGGAACGGCACGGGCTTGACCAGGTGCGGAGCCAGCCGCTCCAGCAGCAGCCCGCGCTCCTTGAGGGCCTCCCGTACGAGGGCGAAGTCGAGCATCTCCAGATAGCGCAGGCCGCCGTGGATCAGCTTGCTCGACCGGCTGGAGGTGCCCGAGGCCCAGTCCCGCGCCTCCACGAGTCCGGTCGCGAGTCCCCTGGTGGCAGCATCGAGGGCGGTGCCGGCGCCGACCACGCCCGCGCCCACGACCAGGACGTCCAGTTCCCGCTCGGCCATGCCGGCGAGTGCCTTCGCACGCTGCTCCGGCCCCAGTGTCGCTGTCCTCACGGCTGCCTCCCGTCGGTGCGGGTGTCTCCCGCTCGGTACGGACGTCTCCCGCTCGGTGCGGGCTCACATCCCCCGTCCTCGATTCTGACCCGCCCGTGCGACATCAGCCACCGCCTGTGGACAACACAAGGGTGACTACCACCCCGTAATACGACACTTCGGTCATATATACGCCTAGTCTGACATCGCGCCAGCTTCGTCAGGCCACTCCTCCGGTCCACAGGACTTGCGCACCCAGCCCCCTCATGCATGTCAGGGAAGGGACGGCAACCCATGCCCGCAGACCTCGCCGTCATCGGACTCGGCCACCTCGGCCTCCCTCTGGCCCAGGCGGCCGTCGCCGCCGGAATCGAGACGGTCGGCTACGACAGCGGTCCGGCCACGGACTCCAACCTCACCGCCGCCGAGGTCCGCCGCATGTCGGCCGCCGGCTTCCGGATCACCACCAACCCCGCCGAGCTCGGCCGGGTCCGCACGGCCGTCATCTGCGCCCCCACCCAGCTCGGCGCCGACCGTGCGCTCGACCTCGGGGCCGTCGGTGAGGCGGGCCGCACGCTCGCCGCCCGGCTGCGCCCGCACACCACCGTCATCCTCGAATCCGCCGCGCATCCGGGGGTCACCGAGGACTACCTGCGCCCGATCCTCGAAGCCGGCTCCCGCCTGCGCGCCGGCCGCGACTTCCACCTCGCGTACTCCCCGAGCCGCCACGACCCCGGCAACCGTACGTACGGCATCGCCAACACCCCCAAGGTGATCGGCGGCCTCACCCCCGCCTGCACCGAGTCGGCACACGCCTTCTACGCCCGCCTCACCGAGAAGGTGGTCCGCGCCCGCGGGCTGCGCGAGGCCGAGACCGTACAGCTGCTGGAGACCAATTACCGGCACGTCAACATCGCCCTCATGAACGAGATGGCGGTCCTGTGCCATGACCTCGGCGTCGACCTGTGGGACGTCATCCGGTGCGCCGAGACCAAGCCGTACGGGTTCCAGGCCTTCCGCCCCGGCCCCGGCGTCGGCGGCCACAGCGTCCCCCTGGACCCCAACTACCTCCCCCACACCACCCGCACCCCGGGACACCCCCTGCGCATGGTGGGCCTGGCGCAGGAGATCAACAGCCGGATGCCCCAGTACGTCATCCAGCGCTCGGCCACCCTGCTGAACGAGCACGGAAAATCGGCGCGCGGGGCGCGCGTCCTGCTGCTCGGGGTGACGTACAAGCCCGATCTCGCGGACCAGGAGGGCTCCCCCGCCGGCGAGATCGCCAGCCGCCTCCTCGACCTGGGAGCCCTGATCAGCTACCACGACCCGTACATCCCGGGCTGGCGCGTCCGGGACCAGCCCGTGCCCCGTGCCGAATCGCTGTACGAGGCCGCGGCCAACGCCGACCTGACGATCCTGCTCCAGCACCACCGCACCTACGACCTCCAGGGCCTGGCGGTGAAGGCCCAGCTGCTCCTGGACACCCGCGGCGCCAGCCCGGCGGGAGCGGCCCACCGCCTCTGAACCGGTAAATCCCCCCTGCGGATGTCGGTGCCGACTGCTAGCCTGCGGCGACTTATCTCGCACTTATGTCCCCTGGACAGACGTGCATCCGCATCCCAGGGGGGATCTCCGCATGAGCCAGCAGTTCACGCCGCCCGCGCCCGACAGCTTCACCCCGGCCCCCGCCCAGGCGCCCGGCCGCCCCGGCAACGTCCCGCTCGGCATCGCCGCCGCCGTGGCCGCGGCCCTGGTCGCGGCCGGTGTCTACGGCGGGATCATCGGCGCCAGCAAGTACCAGATCGGCTACGCCGCGGTCGGCGTCGGCGCCCTCGTCGGCTTCGCCGCCGGCAAGCTCGGCGGCCGCAACCCCGTCCTTCCGGTGGTCAGCGCCCTGCTCGCGCTGGTGTCGGTCTTCGCGGGCCAGATCTTCGGCATCGCCCTCATCGGCGCGGACGAGCTCGGCACCGGCGTCCTCGACGTCCTGGGCCTCGGCGTGAACCTCCTCGTCGACGCCTGGAAGGAAGACGCCGACCCGCTGACCTACGCCTTCCTGGCCATCGGCGCCTATGCCGCCTTCGGCACGGCCAAGAAGATCGCCGCCTGACCCAGGGGCCCTGAGCAGGCACGATCGGAAGAAACTGCTGTTGACGGCCGCACCTGCGGCCCTATGATCCATGATCCGCGCGTGTCTGCTCATCTTCCGCCCAGCCGGCCCGTCTTCGAACCCGCCGACCGCATCCCCGCCCTCGGCGCCCTGCGCGAGGCCGTCCGGCGCCGCGACTGGGACGCCGTGTCCGCCGCCTTCGCGGCGCACGAAAAGGGGCGCCGCGCACTCACACATGTCCCGGTACGACGCGCAGTACGTGCTCAAGTGGCTGTTCGCCGCGGCCGTCTTCCTGGTCCCGTGGGGCATCTGCCTGGAACGCCGGAAGCCGGAAGAAGGGGAGGAACGGACCCGCCGCCGCGTACGGCGGACGGACGCCGAAGGGCCGGCGCCCCCTGCGGGGTGCCGGCCCTTCGTCCACGCGTCGATCAGCGGCTGTGCTGGGAGTCCGCGACCGTGACCTCGACCCGCTGGAACTCCTTGAGCTCGCTGTAGCCGGTGGTGGCCATGGAGCGGCGCAGGGCGCCGAAGAGGTTCATCGAGCCGTCCGGGGTGTGCGACGGGCCGGTGAGGATCTCCTCGGTGGTGCCGACGGTGCCCAGGTCCACCTTCTTGCCGCGCGGCACGTCCTCGTGGACGGCCTCCATGCCCCAGTGGTTGCCCTTGCCGGGGGCGTCCGTGGCACGGGCCAGGGGGGAGCCCATCATGACGGCGTCCGCACCGCAGGCGATGGCCTTGGGGAGGTCGCCCGACCAGCCCACGCCGCCGTCCGCGATGACGTGCACGTACCGGCCGCCGGACTCGTCCATGTAGTCGCGGCGGGCCGCGGCGACGTCCGCGACGGCGGTGGCCATCGGGACCTGGATGCCGAGCACGTTGCGCGTGGTGTGCGCGGCGCCGCCGCCGAAGCCGACCAGGACGCCCGCGGCGCCGGTGCGCATCAGGTGCAGGGCCGCGGTGTAGGTGGCGCAGCCGCCGACGATGACCGGGACGTCGAGCTCGTAGATGAACTGCTTCAGGTTCAGCGGCTCGGCGGCGCCGGAGACGTGCTCCGCGGAGACCGTGGTGCCGCGGATCACGAAGATGTCCACGCCCGCGTCCACGACCGCCTTGGAGAACTCGGCGGTGCGCTGCGGGGACAGCGCGGCGGCGGTGACGACGCCCGAGTCGCGCACCTCCTTGATCCGCTGCCGGATCAGGTCGGCCTGGATCGGGGCGGAGTAGATCTCCTGGAGGCGGCGCGTCGCGGCGTCCTCGTCCAGCTCCGTGATCTCGTCGAGCAGGGGCTGCGGGTCCTCGTACCGGGTCCACAGGCCTTCGAGGTTCAGCACGCCGAGGCCGCCGAGCTCGCCGATGCGGATGGCGGTCTGCGGGGAGACGACCGAGTCCATGGGGGCGGCCAGGAACGGGAGCTCGAAGCGGTACGCGTCGATCTGCCAGGCGATGGAGACCTCCTTCGGGTCCCGCGTACGCCGACTCGGGACGATGGCGATGTCGTCGAACGCGTACGCCCTGCGGCCGCGCTTGCCGCGCCCGATCTCGATCTCAGTCACGTGTGGTGGCCTTTCCTCTGGGTCTGCCCGTCCAGTATCCCCGAACGCCGGGGACCTGCGTTCCGCTGACCGCTCTTCGGACGCACGCGGAGGGGCGGGTCCGTGCGGACCCGCCCCTCGGTGCGATCACTGTTCCGGCCCGGTCAGCCCTTGCGGCTGTAGTTCGGCGCCTCGACCGTCATCTGGATGTCGTGCGGGTGGCTCTCCTTGAGGCCCGCCGAGGTGATGCGGACGAAGCGGCCGCGCTCCTGGAGCTCGGGCACCGTGCGGCCGCCGACGTAGAACATCGACTGGCGCAGGCCGCCGACGAGCTGGTGCACGACCGCGGAGAGCGGGCCGCGGTAGGGGACCTGGCCCTCGATGCCCTCGGGGATGAGCTTGTCGTCCCCGCCCACGCCCTCCTGGAAGTAGCGGTCCTTGGAGAAGGACTTGCGGTCGCCGCGGGTCTGCATCGCGCCGAGCGAGCCCATGCCGCGGTACGACTTGAACTGCTTGCCGTTGATGAAGAGCAGCTCTCCGGGGGACTCCTCGCAGCCGGCGAGCAGCGAGCCGAGCATCACCGTGTCGGCGCCCGCGACGAGGGCCTTGGCGATGTCGCCGGAGTACTGCAGGCCGCCGTCGCCGATGACCGGGACGCCCGCGGCCTTGGCGGCGAGTGCGGCCTCGTAGATGGCGGTGACCTGCGGGACGCCGATGCCGGCGACGACGCGGGTGGTGCAGATGGAGCCCGGGCCGACGCCGACCTTGATGCCGTCGCAGCCCGCGTCGACGAGCGCCTGGGCGCCGTCGCGGGTGGCGACGTTGCCGCCGATGACGTCGACGGAGGAGTTCGACTTGATCTTGGCGACCATGTCGCCGACCAGGCGGGAGTGGCCGTGGGCGGTGTCGACGACGATGAAGTCGGCGCCCGCCTCGATCAGGGCCTGGGCGCGCTCGTACGCGTCGCCGGCGACACCGACGGCGGCCCCGACGAGCAGTCGGCCTTCCTTGTCCTTGGCGGCGTTCGGGTACTGCTCGGCCTTGACGAAGTCCTTGACCGTGATGAGGCCCTTGAGGACGCCCGCGTCGTCGACCAGCGGCAGCTTCTCGATCTTGTGCCGGCGCAGCAGTTCCATGGCGTCGACGCCGGAGATGCCGACCTTGCCGGTGACCAGCGGCATCGGGGTCATCACCTCGCGCACCTGGCGGCTGCGGTCCGGCTCGAAGGCCATGTCGCGGTTGGTGACGATGCCGAGGAGCTTGCCCGCCGGGTCGGTGACCGGGACGCCGGAGATGCGGAACTTCCCGCAGAGCTCGTTGGCCTCGCGCAGCGTCGCGTCCGGGTGCACCGTGATCGGGTCGGTGACCATGCCGGACTCGGAGCGCTTGACCAGGTCGACCTGGTTGGCCTGGTCGGCGATCGAAAGGTTGCGGTGCAGGACGCCGACGCCGCCCTGGCGGGCCATCGCGATGGCCATCCGGGCCTCGGTGACCTTGTCCATGGCTGCGGACAGCAGCGGAACGTTCACCCGGACGTTGCGCGAGATGAGGGAGGAGGTGTCGATCTCGTCCGGTGCCATGTCGGACGCGCCCGGCAGCAGCAGGACATCGTCATAAGTGAGCCCGAGGGTGGCGAATTTGTCGGGCACTCCGTCGGCGTTCACAGTCATGACACCTTCCCAAATGGTCTTGCTCAGCGCGGATGTCCATGCTAACGGGATACCGAGGCGTCTCATTCCACGACCAAGGTCAAGCAGAAGTTTCGTCTGTTCCTACGACTCTGCTATTGCTCGGCGAGCGCGCGCAGTCGGCTGAGCGCCCGGTGCTGTGCCACCCGGACCGCTCCCGGGGACATGCCGAGCATCTGGCCCGTCTCCTCCGCCGTCAGGCCGACGGCGACCCGCAGGACGAGGAGCTCGCGCTGGTTCTCCGGAAGGTTGGCGAGCAGCTTCTTGGCCCAGGCGGCGTCACTGCTGAGCAGCGCCCGCTCCTCCGGGCCCAGCGAGTCGTCCGGCCGCTCCGGCATCTCGTCCGAGGGCACGGCCGTACTGCCGGGATGGCGCATGGCGGCCCGCTGGAGGTCCGCCACCTTGTGCGCGGCGATGGCGAAGACGAAGGCCTCGAAGGGGCGCCCGGTGTCGCGGTAGCGCGGCAGCGCCATAAGGACGGCGACGCAGACCTCCTGTGCCAGGTCCTCCACGAAGTGGCGGGCATCGCCCGGCAGGCGCGAGAGCCTGGTGCGGCAGTAGCGGATGGCGAGGGGGTGCACGAAGGCGAGCAGATCGTGCGTCGCCTGCTCGTCGCCCTCGACCGCCCTGCGTACGAGCGCGCTGACGGCCCCGGCGCTGCCGCCCTTGGCGGCGCCGGTGGGTCCTGTGGCCGCGGGTGACCCCAGGGCCTCGTCGTCGCGCATCAATCCATGGTGCCTTGGCGCCGGAGCATTCGCGGCACCACGGTCCGTGTTGTGCATCGAAGCGTTATGAGCGGGTGCGCCTGAACTCATCACTGCGCCCTCCCCTCCCGCTCGCCCGAATACTCCCTGAGGCCCCATCCCAGAAAATGCGCCACACCTCAAGGATGCGGCATCGCGCTCGAAGCGACACGTCCCCCGGATCGAGCGCCGCCAATCCCCCGGCGGGTCGACGTCCTCCCGGGGCGGCGCCCGGCGCGTCGGGACGTGCCGCCCCGCCCGCCGGTGGCGGACGGGACCGCTCTCCGTCAGCTGGTCAGCGGCCGGCGGGCGAGCGCACGCTCAACGGACCAGGCCCCAGCGGAACCCGAGGGCCACGGCGTGCGCCCGGTCCGAGGCGCCGAGCTTCTTGAAGAGCCGGCGGGCGTGCGTCTTGACCGTGTCCTCGGAGAGGAAGAGCTCGCGCCCGATCTCCGCGTTGGACCGGCCGTGGCTCATGCCCTCCAGCACCTGGATCTCCCGCGCGGTGAGCGTGGGCGCGGCGCCCATCTCGGCCGAGCGGAGCCGGCGCGGGGCCAGGCGCCAGGTGGGGTCGGCGAGCGCCTGGGTGACCGTGGCCCGCAGTTCGGCGCGCGAGGCGTCCTTGTGCAGATAGCCCCGGGCGCCGGCGGCGACCGCGAGGGCCACGCCGTCCAGGTCCTCGGCGACCGTCAGCATGATGATGCGGGCGCCGGGGTCGGCCGAGAGAAGTCGGCGCACCGTCTCCACACCGCCCAGCCCGGGCATCCGTACATCCATCAGAATCAGGTCGGAGCGGTCGGCACCCCAGCGGCGGAGGACTTCCTCGCCGTTGGCAGCCGTCGTCACACGCTCGACGCCGGGCACGGTGGCAACCGCGCGACGGAGCGCCTCTCGGGCAAGCGGGGAGTCGTCGCAGACGAGGACGGATGTCATGACCGCCCTCCGCAGCTGCTGATGCGCGTCACCTTGAGCCTCCAGGCTGGTACGTATCGTCACCTGTGCGGTCGATGCTCTCGGACACCTGTCCGGGAACTTCTTGGTTCAACCGCCTTCGCACTCTCAACGATGGTCACTCGAAAGAGTTACGGGTTGGACGAACACCTTCGGCACTCTACGTGAGGAAGCGATCACGATGCCGGAACCACTCGACACGCGTCCACCATCTGGAGCTATGCCCTATTTGGCGGCTTTCCTTCCGTTTGGCACGTGACTGAGGCTAGATTCCCAATGAGTCATATTTACATCTACTACGACAGTAGGTGTGGAGACTTGGACCGTAACCGTCTCAGTACCGGCGACCAAGAGGACTACCCATGGCAGATTTCTCCCGCCTCCCCGGACCGAACGCCGATCTCTGGGACTGGCAGCTGCTCGCTGCCTGCCGCGGGGTCGACAGCTCCCTCTTCTTCCACCCGGAAGGCGAGCGGGGCGCGGCCAGGAGTGCGCGCGAAGCCTCGGCCAAAGAGGTCTGCATGCGATGCCCGGTGCGTTCGGAATGCGCCGCGCACGCACTCGCCGTCCGCGAGCCCTACGGGGTGTGGGGCGGCCTCACCGAGGACGAGCGCGAGGAACTGATGGGCCGCGCCCGCCATCGACTGATCCCCGCATCGACCACGATCGGACCCTCCACCCCTCATTGACCGGTAACTGACTGGAGAGTACGAAGTAACGTTTCCCTCCTCGGGAGCGGTTCTGCACGCCACCCGTTCGGCCGAACCGCAGTACCGCCGTACGGGCGGTTCGGTCAGCGCGTGGCGGCGCGCTCCAGCTGGGTCAGGGTCGCGGCCACGGCCGGGACCCGGGCCAGATCGGGCAGCGTCAGCGCCACGACCTCGCGCTCGACGGCCGGCTCCACGGCCACCGTGGCCACCCCCTTGGCCCGTACGGACTCCACCGCGAGCTCCGGCAGCACGGCGACCCCCAGCCCCGCCCCCACCAGGCCGACCACCGCCGGATAGTCGTCGGTGGCGAAGTCGATCCGAGGGGTGAAGCCCGCGCCCTCGCAGACCTCCACCAGATGCCGGCGGCAGCGCGGGCAGCCCGCGATCCACGGCTCGTCGGCCAGCTCCGCCATGCCGAGCCGCTCCGCACCGGCCAGCCGGTGCCCCTCGGGCACCAGCCCGACGAGCCGGTCCGTCAGCAGCGGCCGCACCACCAGGTCCTCCCACTCGGCGACCGGCGCCGAGGCGCCCGCGTACCGGAAGGCCAGCGCCACATCGCAGTCGCCGTCGCGCAGCATCTCCACCGAACGCGGCGGCTCCGCCTCGACCAGCGAGATGCGGGTGCCCGGGTGCTCGGCCCGCATCGCCGCGAGGGCGGTCGGCACCAGCGTCGAGCTGCCGCTCGGGAAGGAAACGAGGCGGACCCGCCCGGCGCGCAGCCCCGCGATGGCCGCGACCTCCTCCTCGGCGGCGGTCAGCCCGGCGAGGATCCCGGCGGCGTGCCGGACCAGGGCGTCACCGGCCTGGGTCAGCCGCATCTCGCGCCCGGTGCGGACCAGCAGGGGGGTGCCGGCGGACTGCTCCAGCGCCTTCATCTGCTGGGAGACGGCGGGCTGGGTGCAGCCGAGCTCGCGGGCGGCGGCGGAGAAGGAGCCCGTACCTGCCACGGCGCGCAGGACCCGGAGATGGCGTGCCTCGATCATGCTTCGAGCATAAGCCCTGCTTTGACCACAC
This sequence comes from Streptomyces sp. NPDC043680, assembly GCF_056436685.1. Taxonomy (NCBI): domain Bacteria; kingdom Bacillati; phylum Actinomycetota; class Actinomycetes; order Kitasatosporales; family Streptomycetaceae; genus Streptomyces; species Streptomyces sp. NPDC043680. Next base: position 731,744 of record NZ_JBWKCE010000001.1, read on the forward strand.
TGCCAATGTCCCGGTTCCGCCTTTGGGGGACCTCGGCTACGGTATCGGCCATGCCTCCGATCCCCGGACCCGCCGCCGGACCCGACACCGCCGCACCGGACACCACCGCGACCCCGCCCCGCAGGCACGTTCTCTCCGTGAACACCGGCCGCGCCAGCGCCGTCGAGCACACCGACGCCAAGGGCGGCCTGACCGGGATCGGCAAGCGCCCGGTCCCCGGCAGCGTCCGCGTCTTCGCGCCGGGCCCCCGAGGGGTCGGCGCCAGCGGTGTCGAAGGTGACGACGTCTGCGACCTGCGCCACCACGGCGGCGAACACCAGGCCGTCTACGCGTACGCACGCGAGGACCTGGACTGGTGGGAGCGCGAGCTGGGCCGCGAACTGCCCGGCGGGACCTTCGGCGAGAACCTCACCACCTCCGGCATGGACCTGACCGGCGCGCTGCTCGGCGAGCGCTGGCGGATCGGCGCGGACCTGGTCCTGGAGGTGGCCTCGGCCCGCATCCCGTGCCGCACCTTCCAGGGCGTCCTCGGCGAGAAGGCCTGGGTCAAGCGGTTCACGCAGGCCGCACGGCCGGGCGCGTACCTGCGGGTGATCCAAGAGGGCCGGGTCGGCGCCGGCGACACGGTCGAGATCGTGCACCGCCCGGACCACGACGTGACGGTGGGGCTCTGGTTCCGCGCCTTCACCACGGAGCGCGCGCTGCTCCCGCGCACGCTGGCGGCGGGCGCGGCGATGGAGCCGCAGGCCCACGAGACGGTGCGTACGTACATGCAGGCGCAGTCATCACGCGCGCAGGCTGATGAACCCGTCACCAGGGGCGGCTAGGTTGCGCCTATGACGACTGCGTTGATTACGGGATCCACGGCGGGCATCGGCGCCGCCTTCGCCCGGCGGCTCGCCGCCCAGGGACACAACCTCGTACTGGTGGCCCGCGACACCGAGCGGCTCGCCGAACAGGCCACCGAGCTGCACGACCGGCACGGCATCGAGGCCGAGGTGCTGACCGCCGACCTCGCCACCGACGCGGGCATCGCGGCGGTGGAAGAGCGCCTCGGCGACCGCACGCACCCGGTGGACCTGCTGGTCAACAACGCCGGCTTCGGCAACAAGGGCCGCTACCTCGAAGTCTCCATGGCCGACGAGCTGGCCATGCTGAAGGTGCACGTCGAGGCCGTCCTGCGGCTCACCTCTGCGGCCACCGCGTCGATGCGCTCACGCGGCCGGGGCGGAGTGGTCAACGTGGCCTCGGTGGCGGCCTTCGTACCGCGCGGCACCTACGGGGCGAGCAAGGCCTGGGTCGTCCAGTTCACCCAGGGCGCGGCGAAGGACCTGGCGGGATCCGGGGTGCGGCTGATGGCGCTGTGCCCCGGCTTCGTACGGACCGAGTTCCACCAGCGCGCCGGCATGGGCACGGACAACATCCCGGGCTGGATGTGGCTGGACGCCGACAAGTTGGTGGCCTCGGCGCTGGCCGACCTGGCGCGCGGCAAGACGGTCTCGATCCCGGATCCGCGGTACAAGGCGCTGATGGGCGTGGTGAAGCTGGCGCCGCGCGGGCTGCTGGGCGGGGTGAGCTCGCGCACGGGCCGCAAGTACGGCCCTCAGTAGCCCCTTATGGGCTAATTCTTCCTAAACTGGATATACCCCATCCAGCCCGGGAGACGCCATGACATTCGTACAAATTGTCGATTATGAGACGAGCAGGCCCGAGGACCTGAACGAGGTCCTGGACCGGTACCTGGAGAAGACGAACGGCAAGCGCACGGTGACCCACAGCGTCATCGCGAAGGACCGCGAGTCGGACACCCACTACGTCGACGTCGTCGAATTCCCGTCGTATGAAGAGGCCATGAAGAACTCTCATCTCCCGGAGACGGACCAGATGTTCCAGGAGATGGTGGCCCTCTGCGACGGGATGCCCAGGTTCACCAACCTGGACGTCGTACGCGACGAGCACCTCAACACGATGCTCGCGAACCGAATGTTCAACGACCTCGCGATGAAGGGCGACATGTCCGCGGCGGACGAGATCTTCGCCTCGGACTACCGCGACCACGACATCGGCAACCCCCAGGACAAGATCGGCCCGGAGGGAATGCGCGAGGACGTCCAGCAGTGGCGCGGCGCCTTCGACTTCACGTTCACGATCGATGCCCAGATGGCCCAGGACGACTACATCACCACGTTGTGGACCTGGACAGGCAAGCACAAGGGCGAGTTCATGGGGGTCGCCCCGACCGGCAAGACCTGCACGATGACCGGCACGACGGTCTTCCGCTGCGCGGACGGAATGCTCAAGGAAGGGTGGTGGCACTACGACGCCATGGGCCTGATGCGGCAGCTCGGCATGATGGACACCTGACCCGGCACCGGCACGGCTTGCGCGGCGTACGCCGCACACGGCGCACACGGCGCACACGGCGCACACGGCGAAGGGCCCCGGTCACCGCTCGGAAGCGGTGACCGGGGCCCTTACCGGTTCAGCTCGGCTCGGCCTGCGTCAGTGGCTGTGGCCGTGACCGTGGCCGTGACCGGCGTCGGCCTCTTCCTCGGCCGGCTTCTCGACGACCAGGGTCTCGGTCGTGAGCAGCAGGGAGGCGATGGAAGCGGCGTTCTCCAGCGCGGAGCGGGTGACCTTGACCGGGTCGATGACGCCGGCCTTGACCAGGTCGCCGTACTCGCCGGTGGCGGCGTTGAAGCCCTGGCCCTTTTCGAGCTCGGCGACCTTCGAGGTGATGACGTAGCCCTCAAGACCGGCGTTCTCGGCGATCCAGCGCAGCGGCTCGACCGCGGCGCGGCGGACGACCGCGACACCCGTGCCCTCGTCGCCGGACAGGCCCAGGTTGCCCTCCAGCACCTTCACGGCGTGGACGAGCGCGGAGCCACCGCCGGAGACGATGCCCTCCTCGACCGCGGCGCGGGTCGCCGAGATGGCGTCCTCAAGGCGGTGCTTCTTCTCCTTGAGCTCCACCTCGGTGGCGGCGCCGACCTTGATGACGCAGACGCCGCCGGCGAGCTTCGCCAGGCGCTCCTGCAGCTTCTCGCGGTCCCAGTCCGAGTCCGTGGACTCGATCTCGGCCTTGATCTGGTTGACGCGGCCGAGGACCTCGTCGGAGCTGCCGGCACCGTCGACGATCGTGGTGTCGTCCTTGGAGATGGTCACGCGGCGCGCGGAGCCCAGCACGTCGAGACCGGCCTGGTCGAGCTTGAGGCCGACCTCCTCGGCGATGACGGTGGCACCGGTGAGGGTGGCCATGTCCTGGAGCATCGCCTTGCGGCGGTCACCGAAGCCGGGCGCCTTGACGGCGACCGCGTTGAAGGTGCCGCGGATCTTGTTGACGACGAGGGTGGAGAGGGCCTCGCCCTCGACGTCCTCGGCGATGATCAGCAGCGGCTTGGAGCCACCCGCCTGGATGACCTTCTCCAGCAGCGGCAGCAGGTCCTGGATGGACGAGATCTTGCCCTGGTTGATCAGGATGTACGGGTCGTCGAGGACGGCCTCCATACGCTCCTGGTCGGTGACCATGTACGGCGAGAGGTAGCCCTTGTCGAAGGCCATGCCCTCGGTGAACTCCAGCTCCAGGCCGAAGGTGTTGGACTCCTCGACGGTGATGACACCGTCCTTGCCGACCTTGTCCATCGCCTCGGCGATGAGCTCGCCGACCTGCTGGTCCTGCGCGGAGAGCGCGGCCACGGCGGCGATGTCGGACTTGTCCTCGATCGGGCGGGCGGTCGCGAGGAGCTCCTCGGAGACGGCCTTGACCGCGGCGTCGATGCCCTTCTTCAGGGCGGCCGGGGAAGCACCGGCGGCGACGTTGCGCAGACCCTCGCGGACCAGCGCCTGGGCCAGCACGGTGGCGGTGGTGGTGCCGTCACCCGCGATGTCGTTGGTCTTGGTCGCCACCTCCTTCACCAGCTGGGCGCCCAGGTTCTCGTACGGGTCGTCCAGCTCGACCTCGCGGGCGATGGTGACACCGTCGTTGGTGATGGTGGGGGCGCCGAACTTCTTGTCGATGACGACGTTGCGGCCCTTGGGGCCGATCGTCACCTTGACCGTGTCGGCAAGCTTGTTGACGCCGCGCTCGAGGGCGCGACGGGCGTCCTCGTCGAACTTCAGGATCTTCGCCATGGGAGCGGTTCAGCCCTCTCGAAAACTCGGGTTTAACGAACTGCGCCCCTCGCCGCCCGGCGATCAGCGGGGTGGCCAGGGGCGCAGCTCAAAGCATTCTGCTGAAGTGCAGAAGTGGTGACTTCAGTGATTACTTCTCGACGATCGCGAGAACGTCGCGAGCCGAGAGGACGAGGTACTCCTCGCCGCTGTACTTCACTTCGGTGCCGCCGTACTTGCTGTACAGCACGATGTCGCCGACGTTGACGTCCAGCGGGAGACGCTGGCCGTCCTCGAAGCGGCCCGGGCCCACGGCAAGGACGACGCCCTCCTGGGGCTTCTCCTTCGCGGTGTCCGGGATGACCAGGCCGGAGGCCGTGGTCTGCTCGGCGTCGAGCGGCTGGACCACGATGCGGTCCTCAAGCGGCTTGATGGCAACCTTGGAGCTGGCGGTCGTCACGATCCGACCTCCCCCTTCGGAGATCTCACGGGGTTAACTGTCTGAGGTGGCGACCAGGTGGATCCGTCGTCGCGGGTGCCGGACCTGCCCGTCGCTGTGTTGGCACTCACCGGGGGCGAGTGCCAGGTGCGAGACTATTCCGGCGATTAGCACTCGGTCAAGCGGAGTGCCAATACGGTCCACCGCGTGGCGGCTTTCAGGGGGCGCCGGCGGGGTCCTCGCGGGCCGGGCGCGGGCCGCGGGCGAGGCGCGGAAGCAACCAGGGCGGGGCGCGGAAGCAACCAGGGCGGGGTCTTCGACGTCATAGTCGATATGAAGATAAAGCGCCGCATTGCCGAGCAGATCGGACCGATGGCCTCCGCAACCGCGGCGTCCGTCGACGACGGCGGCGTCCCGTGCGCGGACTGAGGCCGCTGACGACCGCCGGCGCGCGCCGCCGCACCGAGGCGCTGCTGCTGGTCCTCGTCGTCGCCATCGCCGTCGCCGGGCATGCGAGCGCGGGCCTGGCGATGAACGGGGCGCTCCCCGCCAACCTCACCGGCTTCACCCTCAGCATGAGCCTCCTCGCCCTGGTCGGACACCTGGGCGTGCGCCGGTTCGCGGCCTACGCGGACCCGCTGGTCCTCCCGCTCGCGATGCTGCTCACGGGGCTGGGGCTGGTGCTGCTGCACCGGCTGGACCAGTCGTACATCGAGAAGTACGGCGCGGATCCCAACGCGCCGGGACAGCTGGTGTGGACGGTCATCGGCGTCGCCGCCTGCATCGCGGTGGTCGCCCTGCTGCGCGACCACCGGCTGCTGCAGCGCTTCATCTACATCACGATGGCCGCCGCGCTGGTGCTGCTGATCGCGCCGGCCTTCTCGCCCGCGGACACGTACGGCGCGAAGCGCTGGATCGTCGTCGGGGGTTTCTCGCTCCAGCCCGGCGAGTTCGTGAAGATCATGATCGCGGTCTTCTTCGCGGGCTACCTCGTGATCCACCGCGACTCGCTGGCCCTGACGGGCCGCAGGTTCCTCGGCATGCGGCTGCCCCCGATGCGCCAGCTCGGACCCCTCGTCACGGTGTGGATCGTGTCGCTGCTGGTACTGGTCTTCGAGCGCGACCTCGGTACGTCGCTGATCTTCTTCGGCGTGTTCGTGGTGATGCTGTACGTCGCCACCGAGCGCACCAGCTGGATCGTGTGCGGCCTGCTGATGGCGGCGGGCGGCGCGTTCGTGGTGGGCTCGACGGAGCCGCACGTGAAGGCGCGCGTGGCCGCCTGGCTGAACCCGCTGTCGTACTACTGGAAGGACCGGCCGCCGGGGGTGACCTCGGACCAGTCCGCGCAGGCGCTGTTCAGCTTCGGCACCGGAGGGATGTCGGGGACGGGGCTGGGGTTGGGCCACCCGGAGCTGATCAAGTTCGCGGGCCGCAGCGACTTCATCCTGACGACGGTCGGCGAGGAGCTCGGCCTGGCGGGGGTCATGGCGGTCCTGCTCCTGTACGCGCTCCTCGTGCAGCGGGGGCTGCGCATGGCCCTCGGCGCCCGCGACCCCTTCGGCAAGCTGCTGGCGGTGGGCCTGTCGGCGGCGCTGGCCCTCCAGGTCTTCGTGGTGGCGGGCGGCGTGACCGGACTGATCCCCCTGACGGGCAAGGCGCTGCCCTTCCTGGCGAAGGGCGGCTCCTCCCTCCTGGCCAACTGGGTGATGGTCGCCCTGCTGCTCCGCATCAGCGACAGCGCGGAACGCCAACGCGAGGCAGACGCCCGAGGCCCGGCAGAAACCACGATCACCCCGCTGGCGCATATGGCGGGTCGGTGAGGGGGCGGGGGCTTCGGGGGGGCTTCAGGGGGGCTTCAGGGGGCGGGATGCCGGCGGGCGGGGGTGTGAGGCGGGGCGGGACCGAGGTGGGCGGGAACCCGCGGGCGGGGGTGGAAGGCGAGGCGGGGGCGTCGGGGGTCGGGATGCCCGCACCCGGCATCAGAGAAAGTCCGGGGGCGACCCGTCAGTCCACTGTCCTTCCGTGTCGGTCCGGGCCGTCAAGGGCGCTCCTTCGTCGCGTCGCTTCGCGATGGCCTTCGGCCACCCTTGACTGCCCGGCCCGCCCCGGAAAGACAACAGACTGCCGGGAAGCCCCCGAAGGATGGCCGGGGGGTCAAAGTCCAGGAGCGGGCCCGTCAGCGATCCACGGGCCGATCCCGGCTGCCATGTCCCCATCCGGGGCCGATAGATCCCCCTTTCCGAGCCCAGCCCGGGTCAAGCCGCAGACAACGCCAATCAGATGGGCATCCGGGGCCCACAAGGGCCACCATCGCGTCAGATCGCTACACAGCCCGTCACGGCATAGCGTCCCCGGCCCGTCCGG